>NZ_SMKZ01000057.1 GCF_004349065.1 Jiangella asiatica | reverse complement strand
CCCCCTCCCTGCGCCGAAATGATCACGTTCAGCACGAAATCTCGTGTCGCACCATGCTTGCACGCATGGTGACGCGCAATAAGTCCTCGTGATGGGCCGGCGTGATCATTTCGGGAGGGAAGGGCGGCGGAGTGCGGCCGAGGCCACGGTGCGAACGGCGCGGACGGTGACCACGGCCAATGCGAGGGTGGCGGCGCCGAGCACCGCGCCGGAGGTGAGAGTGACCGCCTTCACCTGAGCCGGGGTCAGCGGCGACAGGGCAGCAGCGGACTGCTCAGCCGGGTCGACGACGGCGCCGCGGTCGGACGACCGCAGCGCGACCTCGGCCCGCTCCGCGTCCTCGAGCCGGTCGATCGCGCTCTCGGCGGTGATGGCGGCCGTCACCATGAGCAGCCGCGTCACCACGTAGATCCAGGCCAGCATCGCCAGCGGCGCGGCGAACGCGGCGTAGGAGCTCTGCGTCGCCGTGCCGACGACGTACTGCACCAGGAACTGCTTGAGCAGCTCGAACACCACGGCGCCGAGCAGTGACACCACGGCCAGGTTGCGCACGGGCACCGCGATGCGCGGCAGCCCGGACAGCAGATACGCGAACAGCGCTGCGCTCACCCCGACCGACACCAGGCCGCTGACCACCCGCAGCACCCAGCCGCCGCTGCTGAACCCGAGCCAGTCGAGGACGTCGCCGGCGAAGGACACCAGCACCACGCTGGCGCCCCAGGAGACCAGGATGAGCACGCCCAGCCCGGCCAGCGAAACGATGTCGAGGGCCTTGCGCACCACGACGTTTCCCGGCTGGTCGTCGACGCCCCACATGGAGCGGACGGCGGCGCGCACCGCGTCGACCCAGCCCAGTCCAGTGAACAGCAGGATTCCCGCGCCGATGACGCCGATTGTGCCGGCCCGCTCGTGGAAGTCGCTGACGTCCAGCTGGAGACCCGGCAGGTTGTCGTCGACGATCTCCTGGACGGTCTCGACGCCGGACTCGCCGGCGATCGCGCTGACGAGCGCCGCGGCAAGCACCAGCAACGGGAACAGCGACACGAAGCCGTAGAAGCTGCACGCGCCGGCCAGCCGGTTGCCGCGCAGGTCGCCGTAGCGCTGCCAGGCCCGCAACGGCAGGGTGCGTTGTAGCCGCGCCCAGACCGCGCGCAGCCGGGCGATCACACCCGGGCTGCCTCTCCGCTCAGGGCGAAGTCGTGCTCGCGGCGCCAGTAGCCGTCGTCGCCGTGCTCGTAGAGGCTGAACGCGGCGACGTCGAAGCCCGCGTCGTAGCCGGCGAGCGTGTCGAAGGCGGTGTCCATCGCCTCCTCGGACACATGGTGGGCGACGGTCACATGCGGGTGGTACGGGAAGGACAGCTCGACCTTGAGCGGGCCGGTGCGGATGGCGTCGGACAGCCGCTCGCACGCGGAGATGCCCTGCGCCAGCGCGACGAACACCACCGGCGAGACCGGCAGGAACGTGGCCGTGCCGCGCAGGTGCACGCGGAACGGCGCGAAGCGGGTGGCGACCTCGTTGAGGTGGGCGTAGACGGTGTCGCGTTCGCCGGCGGCGACGTTGGTGGGCGGCAGCAGCGTGATGTGGGCGGGGATCGCGTCGGCCAGCGGGTCTCCGAAGGAGCGCCGCCAGTCCTGCAGCTCACTGCCGTACGGCTCCGGAATCGGCACGGCCAGACCGATGGTCTGGCCGGCGGGTCGGGAGTCGGATGTCACCAGGTCACCGCGCTGGGAGGAATCCGACGCGGTCGTACACCCTCGCGAGCGTCGGCCCGGCGACCTCGCGGGCCTTCGCGGCTCCCCTGGCCAGGACGGCATCGAGCTCGGCCGGGTCGTCGAGCAGCTCGCGGACCCGCTGCTGAAACGGCACGACGACGTCGAGCACCGCGGCCGCCACCTCCTTCTTGAGGTCGCCGTATCCCCGGCCGGCGAAGTCCTGCTCGATCTGTGCGATCGAGCGCCCACTGAACGCGGACAGGATAGTGACCAGGTTGGTGACGCCGGGCTTGTTCTCGGCATCGGCGACGACCTCGCGGCCGGTGTCGGTGACCGCGCTCTTGATGCGCTTCTCGATGGTCTTGGGTGCGTCGAGCAGCTCGATCAGCCCGGACCCGGCGACGCTCTTGCTCATCTTGGCGGTCGGGTCCTGCAGGTCGTAGATCTTGGCCGTCGCCGCGGGGATGTACGCCTCGGGCAGCACGAACGTGTCGCCGAACCGGGAGTTGAACCGGCCGCCGAGGTCGCGGGTGAGCTCGATGTGCTGGCGTTGGTCCTCGCCGACGGGCACCTGGTCGGCCTGGTAGAGGAGGATGTCCGCGGCCTGCAGGATCGGGTAGGTGAACAGGCCGACGGTGGTGCTCTCGGCCCCGGCGCGAGCTGACTTGTCCTTGAACTGAGTCATCCGGCTGGCCTCGCCGAACCCGGTGATACAGCTCAGCACCCACGACAGCTGCGGGTGCTCGGGCACGTGGCTCTGCACGAACAAGGTGCTGCGCTCGGGGTCGACGCCGCCGGCGAGGTACTGGGCAGCGGTGATGCGGGTGCGCTCGCGCAGCTGGGCGGGGTCGTGCCCGGCGGTGATGGCGTGCAGGTCGACGACGCAGTAGAAGGCGTCGTGGTCGTCCTGCAGCGCCACCCATTGCCGCAGCGCACCCAGGTAGTTACCCAGGTGCAGCGACGCATTGGTCGGCTGCATCCCGGAGAGCACACGTGGGCGGCGGCTGGTCGTCATGCCCGCCATTGTGTCAGCCGTCGTGGCGGAGGACACCCCGGAGCGGTCCTTCTCGGCACGGCGTCATCCAGCGGGCGGGGCCGCTGTCTCGCCGTCGTCCGGTGCGGCCGGCTGACCAGCGGCCTCACCACCGCCGGGCTCGGCCAGCGGGTGGACCCGCAGCCGCGACGCCCGCCGTCCGTCGACGGCGGTGATCTCGAGCCGGATGCCGTCGAACTCGACGGAGTCGCCGACGTAGGGCAGCCGGCCCAGCCGGGCCACCACGAAGCCGGCGACGGTCTCGTAGGGCCCGTCGGGCAGCGAGACCCCGATGCGTTGGGCGAAGTCCTCGATGTTGAGCATGCCGTCGACGTCGACGACGCCACCGAAGGCCGCCGCCGCGGGTAGCTCGTCGGTGTCGTACTCGTCGCGGATCTCGCCGACGAGCTCCTCGACGAGGTCCTCCAGGGTCACGATGCCGGCGGTGCCGCCGTACTCGTCGACGACGACGGCCAGGTGCGAGCCTTCGCGGCGCATCTCCGTCATCGCCGGCAGCACCCGCTTGGTGCCGGGGAGCACGAGGACGTCGCGAACCAGCTCCTCGACCCGGATGCTGCGCCGGGACACTTCGGGGTCGAACAGGTCGCGGACGTGTACGAAGCCGACGACGTCGTCAGTGGACGCGCCGACCACGGGGTAGCGCGAGTGCGGCATGGCGGCGGCCAGCTTGACCGCCTTGAACACCGGCATGTCGGCGTCGAGGAAGTCGACATCGGTGCGCGGGCGCATGACCTCGCGCACCTGGCGGTCGCCGGCGGCGAACACGTCACCCACGATGCGCCGCTCCTCCTCGCCGAGTCCTTCGTGGCCGGAGACCAGCTCGCGCAGCTCCTCCTCGCTCATCTCCTCGCGCTGCGCGGACGGGTCGCCGCCGACGAGCCGCACGACCACGTCGGTGGAGCGGGACAGGAACCAGATGACCGGGCGCATGAGGATGGCGAACCGGTCCAGCGGGGGCGCCACCAGCAGAGAGACCCCGGCGGAGCGTTGGAGGGCGATGCGCTTGGGTACCAGCTCGCCGAAGACCAGCGAGAGGTAGGCGATGAACAGCGTCAGTGCGATGAACGCGACGGTGTCCGACGCACCGGCCGGCAGCCCCCAGTCCTCGAGGACCGGTGCCAGGTCCGGCGCCAGCGTGGACGCACCGTACGCGGCGGAGAAGAAGCCGGCGACCGTGACGCCGATCTGCACCGCCGAGAGAAAGCGGTTGGGGTTGTGCGCGAGCGCCGCCACCCGCTCGCCGCGCCGGCCCTGCTGGGCCAACTGTGCCAGCTGGCTCTCGCGCAAGGACACCAGCGCCAGCTCGGTGGCCGCGAAGACCCCGCCGACCAGGATGAACAGCATGACGAGGCCGAAGTTGAGCAGGGTGCCCTGGTTCACGACGAGGTCCCCTTGCAGCTGGTATGTCGGCCCGTGGTGGAGTCGCCCATCCAGAAATCCTAGAGTGCGGGGTGTCAGCCGGCACGACCGAAGGCGCGAGAGGATGACGCGGTGACCAACCACCCCCGCGCGGGGCAGCCCGCCGCCCCCGAGGACCTGGTCGACGTTGCCCAGCTGGTCCGGGCCTACTACACGACGCATCCCGATCCGACGCAGCCCGGCCAGCGGGTGTCGTTCGGGACGTCGGGGCACCGGGGGTCCTCGCTCGCGGCGGCGTTCAACGACGACCACATCGCCGCGACGGCGCAGGCCATCTGCGACCACCGGGCCGCCGCGGGCGTCGACGGCCCGCTGTTCCTGGGCAAGGACACCCACGCGCTGTCCGAGCCGGCGTGGGCGACGGCCGTCGAGGTGTTCGCCGCCAACGACGTGATCCTGCTGGTCGACTCCGCCGACCGGTACACCCCGACGCCGGCGGTGTCGCACGCGATCCTGCGGCACAACTCCGGAGCGGGTCGTGACGGCCGGCGCGCGGACGGCGTCGTCGTCACCCCGTCGCACAACCCGCCGTGGGACGGCGGATTCAAGTACAACCCGCCGGACGGCGGCCCCGCGGGCTCGGAGATCACCGGAGCCATCCAGGACGCCGCCAACCGCTACCTCGAGAACGGGCTGGGCGGGGTGCAGCGGATGCACCTGGCCTCCGGTCGCGGCGCGCCGGCCAGCGGCACGTACGACTTCCTCGGCACCTACGTCGACGACCTGGCCGCGGTCGTGGACGTCGACGCGATCCGCTCCGCCGGGGTGCGCATCGGCGCGGACCCGCTGGGCGGGGCGTCCGTCGACTACTGGGCGGCCATCGCCGAGCGGCACCGGCTGGACCTCACCGTCGTCAACCCGCTCGTCGACCCCACCTGGCGTTTCATGACGCTGGACTGGGACGGCAGGATCCGCATGGACTGCTCCTCGCCCTACGCGATGGCGTCGCTGATCGACCGCATGTCCGACGACGGCGCCGGGTTCGACGTCGCGACCGGCAACGACGCCGACGCCGACCGGCACGGCATCGTGACGCCGGACGGCGGGCTGATGAACCCCAACCACTACCTCGCCGTCGCCATCGACTACCTGTTCCGCCACCGCGCCGGCTGGCCCGCGGCGGCGGCGGTCGGCAAGACCCTGGTCAGCTCGTCGATGATCGACCGGGTCGCGTCCGGGCTGGGCCGGTCGCTGGTGGAGGTGCCGGTCGGATTCAAGTGGTTCGTGCCGGGCCTGCTCGACGCCTCGGTCGGATTCGGCGGCGAGGAGTCCGCCGGCGCGTCGTTCCTGCGCCGCGACGGCGGCGCCTGGACCACCGACAAGGACGGCATCATCGCCTGCCTGCTCGCGGCGGAGATCATCGCGGTGACGGGGTCGTCGCCCAGCCAGCACTACCGAGTGCTGGCGCAGCGTTACGGCGAACCTGCCTACGCCCGGGTCGACGCGCCCGCGACCCGGGAGCAGAAGGCGGCTCTCGGTGCGCTGTCGCCGGACCAGGTGACGACGAAGGAGCTGGCCGGCGAGCCGATCGTGGCCGCCATGACCCGGGTGCCAGGCAACGACGCCCCGATCGGCGGGCTCAAGGTGGTGACGGAGTCCGGCTGGTTCGCCGCGCGTCCGTCCGGCACCGAGGACGTGTACAAGATCTACGCCGAGAGCTTCCGCGGCCCCGACCACCTGGCCGCGATCCAGGCGCAGGCGCGCGCCGTCGTCGATGGAGTTCTGACCAGCACGCCCCCATGACCAGCGACGATCGCGGACATCACGAGGATGCTGTGTGCTCCGCCTGGTCGTGTGCCTGGCGGAGCGCGGGAATGCCTGGTGATGTCGCGGATCGTTGACGATCACGCGGTAGCAATGGCCAGCGACGCCCGACGACCGGAACGGGCCGAAACGCGTTGCACCCGAGCCAGGACGTCATGACAGGCCAGTAGGCGTGCACCCAACAACCCACCCTGCCGGCCACCCCGGACCCGACCACTCCGGCGGCGCTCCCCGCCATCACCCTGATCAACGCGAGGCAGCAGAGAGGGCTGGAGGGTTCGCACAGCACCGCACAGCGGCTGCTACACTTTCACACAGGAACGAACATAGCCGAACACGACGGGAGTCCGATGCTGGCCGCGGAGCGTCAGGCGCTCATCCTCGACGAGGTGAGTCGTCGCGGCGCGGCACGGGTGACGGAGCTGGCCGGACGGTTCGGCGTCTCGGACATGACGATCCGCCGCGACCTCGACGCCCTGGTCGCCAGGGGGACTCTGGACAAGGTCCACGGCGGTGCCACGTCGCGGCGGGCGCCCAGCACCGAGGAGCCCGGCTTCGCCGCCAAGCGGCAGCGCCAGCAGGCCGAGAAGGAGGCCATCGCCCGGGCCGCGGCGGCGCTGGTCGCTCCGGGGTCGGCCGTCGGCCTGTCCGCTGGCACGACGACGTGGACGCTCGCCTGGCTGTTGCGTGGCATCCCGCGGCTCACCGTCGTCACCAACTCCATGCAGATCGCCGACGTGCTGCACGACAGCGGCGACGTCGACGTCATCCTCACCGGCGGCGTGCGCACGCCGTCCGACGCGCTGGTCGGGCCGGTCGCCGTCGCGTCTCTGGAGCGGCTCAACCTCGACCTGGTGTTCCTCGGCGTCCACGGTATCGACCCGCGTGCCGGATTCACCACGCCCAACCTGCTCGAGGCCGACACCGACCGCGCCCTGGTGGCGGCCGGTCGGCGGCTGGCCGTCGTCGCCGACCACACGAAGTGGGGAACGGTGGGCATCAGCACCATCGTCCGGCTGGACGAGGCCGACGTACTGGTCACCGACGACAAACTCCCCGACGACGCCCGCGAGCAGCTGACCGACCTGGTCGGGGACCTGGTCCTGGCCACAGCCGAACCCGAAGCACCGCACGAGAACGGACCGGAATGAAACGCACCACGGCGCGGCTGGCCGACGGCCGCGAGATCATCTACTTCGACCGCCGCGACGACGCGGCCCACCGGCTCGACGACCCCCGCGACCTCCCGCCGGTCAGCACCACGTCGCAGCTGCGCCACGACCCCGTCCTGGACGAGTGGGTCACGATGGCCGGGCACCGCCAGACCCGCACGTTCATGCCGCCCGCCGACCTGTGCCCGCTGTGCCCGTCCACGCCGGGCCGGCCGACCGAGGTGCCCTCGGAGCAGTACGACGTCGTCGCGTTCGAGAACCGCTTCCCCAGCCTCTCGACCCGCGCGACCACCGATGTCACCGGCACCGACCTGGTACCGGTGCGGCCAGGCAGCGGCCGGTGCGAGGTGCTGTGCTTCAGCAGCGACCACACAGCGTCGTTCGCCACGCTCGCACCGGAGCAGGCCCGGCTGGTCGTCGAAGCGTGGGCCGACCGCAGTACCGAGCTGTCCGCGCTGCCCGGCGTCGAGCAGGTGTTCTGCTTCGAGAACCGCGGCGAGGAGATCGGGGTGACCCTGTCGCACCCGCACGGGCAGATCTACGCCTACCCGTTCGTGACCCCGCGCACCACGCGGATGCTGGAATCGGCGCGCCGGCACCGCGAGCGCACCGGCCGCAACCTCTTCGCCGACATCCTGGCCGAGGAGCGGGCCGGCGAGCGGGTGGTGGCACGTACGGAGCACTGGACGGCGTTCGTGCCGGCCGCGGCCCGGTGGCCCATCGAGGTGCACCTGTACCCGCACCGGCAGGTCGCCGCGATCACCGACCTCGACGACACCGAGCGCGACGAGTTCGTCGACCTCTACTTGGACGTGTTGAAGCGGTTCGACGCGCTGTACGACGCGCCGATACCGTACATCGCGGCCTGGCACCAGGCGCCGGTCCGCACCGACCGTGGCCTCGCCTACCTGCACCTGCAGCTGTACTCCGTCAAACGGGCGGCGGACAAGCTCAAGTACCTGGCCGGGTCGGAGTCCGGAATGGGCGCGTTCATAACCGACATGCTGCCCGAGGACGTCGCGGCACGACTGCGGAAGGTGTTCTTGTGAAATTGCTGGTGACCGGGGGTGCCGGCTACATCGGCTCGGTGGTGGGCGCGCAGCTCGTGTCCGCCGGGCACGAGGTGGTCGTCCTCGACAACCTCCTGACCGGACACCGCGACTTCGTGCCGGAGGGCGCCGAGCTGGTGGAGAAGGGCGTCGAGGACGCCGGCTCGGTGCTGGACGCCAGCTTCGACGCCGTGCTGCACTTCGCCGCCCGGTCGCTGGTCGGCGAGTCGGTGACGCAGCCCGGGCTCTACTGGTGGAACAACGTGGTGGGCACGCTCCGGCTGCTCGACGCGATGCGCGAGGCGGGCGTGCGGCGGCTGGTTTCCTCGTCGACGGCGGCCACCTACGGCCAGCCGCCGGTCGTCCCCATCACCGAGGACACCCCGGCGGTGCCGATCAACCCGTACGGCCAGAGCAAGCTCGCCGTCGACCACGCCCTGGCCGGCGAGGCGACCGCGCACGGCCTGGCCGCGGTGAGCCTGCGCTACTTCAACGTCGGCGGCGCGCTGGGCCGGCACGGCGAGCGGCACGACCCGGAGACGCACCTGATCCCGAATGTGCTGGCGGTCCCGGCCGGCCGGCGTGAGACGGTCGACGTCTTCGGCACCGACTACCCGACGCCCGACGGCACCGCCGTCCGCGACTACCTGCACGTCGAGGACCTCGGCCGGGCGCACCTGCTGGCGCTGGACTGGACCGGCAGCGCCGAGGCGGGCGGCACGCACCGCGTCTACAACCTCGGTTCCGGCACCGGCTACTCCGTGCGTGAGGTGATCGAGGCGGTGCGGCGAGTCACCGGACATCCGGTGCCCACGCGCGAACGCGAGCGGCGGCCCGGCGACCCGCCGGTCCTCGTCGCCTCGTCGGAACGGATCACCGCCGACCTCGGCTGGCGGCCGGAGCACGACCTGGACACGATCGTGGAGGACGCGTGGACGTTCCTGCAGCGATGAGCACCCGCACCGGTTCCGCGCCGGGCCGGGTCAACCTCATCGGCGAGCACACCGACTACAACGGCGGCTTCGCGCTGCCGTTGGCCATAGCCTTCCGCACGACGGCACGGGTGACGCCGCGCACCGACGGCGTCGTGGCCGCATCGTCCAGCGCACCGGCGACCGTGCCGACGACGTTCCCCGTCGACAGCCGGCCCGGCGACGTCAGCGGCTGGGCGGCGTACGTGGCCGGGGTCTTCTGGGCACTGCGCGACGCAGGACACGACGTGCCCGGCGCGGACGTGCACATCGACAGCACCGTGCCATCCGGTGCCGGGCTGTCGTCGTCGCACGCGCTGGAGTGCTCGGTCGCGGTCACCCTGAACGACCTGTGCGGCCTCGGGCTCGATCGCACGACGCTGGCGCTGCTGGTGCAGCGGGCCGAGAATGTCTATGTCGGCGCGCCCACCGGCGCGATGGACCAGATGGCGTCGCTGCACGGCAAGGACGGGCACGTCATCCTCTTCGACGCCCGGGCCATGACCGCCGAGCCCGTGCCGTGCGAACTCCAGGCCGCCGGCCTGAGCCTGCTCGTCGTCGACACCCGGGTGCACCACGAGCACACCGGTGGCGGCTACGGCGCTCGCCGGGCCAGCTGCGAGCAGGCGGCCGCGCTGCTGGGCGTGCCCACGCTGCGGGAGGTGCAGGACGATGCCGTCGACGACGTGCTCGGCAAGCTCGGCGACGACGGTGTCATGCGCCGGCGCGTCCGCCACGTGCTCACCGAGAACGCCCGCGTCCTGGACACGGTGGCGCTGCTGCGCTCCGGCCGCGTCGGCGAGATCGGCCCGCTGCTGACCGCATCGCACGCCTCGATGCGCGACGACTACGAGATCACCGTCGACGAGGTGGACGTCGCGGTCGAGAGCGCGCTCGCGGCCGGCGCGCTTGGGGCCCGGATGACCGGCGGCGGCTTCGGCGGCTCCGTCGTCGCCCTCACCGGTACGGCAGACTCGGACCGGGTGGCCGACGCTGTACGTGCCGCCTTCGACGAACGGGGCTTCACCGCACCGTCCGTCTTCACCGTTCGCCCGGCAGCGGGCGCAGGCATCGAGGAGAACCCCACGTGAGTCCCAGTGGCACCCAGGTCGAGCTGCGGCACGGCGACTACACCGCCGTCGTGACCGAGGCCGGCGCCACCCTGCGCACGCTGCACCACGGCCAGCGGCCGCTCGTCGTCGGCTTCGACGTCGACGAGATCCGCCCCGCGCACCGGGGGGCCGTGCTGGCGCCATGGCCGAACCGCATCGCCGACGGCCGCTACGAGTTCGCCGGGCAGGCCCGCCAGCTCCCGCTGACCGAGCCCGACCGCCGCAACGCACTGCACGGTCTGGTCACCTGGGTGCGCTGGGACGTGGTGACGGAGTCCGCCGCCGCGGTCGAGCTGGCGCACCGGCTCGTTCCCCAGCCGTACTACCCGCACCCGCTCGACCTTCGCGTCCACTACCAGCTCGACGAGGCCGGCCTGCACTGGACCGTCTCCGCCACCAACACCGGCAACGGGCCGGCGCCGTACGGCACCGCGCCGCACCCGTACCTCGTGGCCGGCGACGGTCGGGTCGACGAGTGGTCGCTGGAGCTGCCGGCGACGGAGTATCTCGAGGTGACGCCGGACCGCCTGCTGCCGGTGGGCCGGGCGCCGGTGGACGGCTCCGCGTTCGACTTCCGGGCTGCCCGGACCATCGGCGACACCTTCGTCGACCACGCGTTCACCGCCCTGTCGGCCGACGACCGCGGCACGGCTCAGGTGCGGGTGCTTGCGGCCGACGGGCGCGGCGTGGCGTGCACCTGGGACGCCGCGAACTGCCCGTGGGTGCAGATCCACACCGCCGACCGGCCGGGCGAGGCCGGGCACCGCGTCGGCCTCGCGGTCGAGCCGATGACCTGCCCGCCCGACGCGTTCAACTCCGGCGTCGACCTCGTGGTGATGGCGCCGGGCGAGACACACCGCGCCACCTGGACCATCTCCGCACTCTGACCCTCGTAGCGCCCACTCCTTCCCGTCGCGCCCCGGGGCCGGAGAGTTCAGCGGACCACGGTGCGGGTGGCGAACTCCTGGCCGACCTGGAAGCCGAGCCGTTCGTACATGCGCCAGGCGACGCCGTTGTCGGCGTACATGCCGAGCGTGACTGCATGGGCTCCGTGCCCGAACGCGGCGCGCGTCACCGCGGCTGTCGCGTCAGCGCCCAGGCCGCGGCCGCGCCATCGCGGGTGCGTGGCGACGCCCCGCAGGTGCCAGACGCCCGGTGCCTGCGGGAACTCGGCCGCGCACGCGACCAGAACGCCATCGACCTCGACACCCCACCAGGACCGGGTGCGACCGTCGCCGGGCGTCACCGACGTGAGCGGCGACGACACCCGCAGCAGCTCGGCGAGCGCGTCGTGGTCGTCCTCGCCCAGGCGCCGCGCCGCGGCCTCACCGGGCCGCGGCGACGGCGGCCGATCGGTCCAGAACCAGACCCACTCCCACCCGTCCCCGAGCAGGGGCTCCAGGTGCGGCACCGCGTCGCGTGGTACGACGACCCTGGGCACCGGCTCGGTATCCACGACGGCCGCCGCCAGGCTCGCCGCCTCACTGTCGGGACCGACGACGAACAGCGCGCGGCCGTGCGGTGCGACGGCCGTCCACCCGACCGCACCGCCGAGCGACCAGGCACGGTCGAACTCCTCCGGGGCGAGGTGCCAGCGGGGAACCGGGTGACCATCGCTGTGGGCCAGCAAAGTGGCGTGGTCGGACAGTTCGACGGGTGCGGTTGTCAGCACCCATCCAGGCTAACGGCGGTGTCCGGCCCGGTCGCCGCCCGGGTCGTCCCCGGTTCGCACGGCTGCTGCGCAACAAGGACGAGCTGCGGCGGTACTGGACCGATGGACTGACCGGCCCGGCACGTACGTGGGTGACGACTCGAACCCCGCCGGCACGACAGACGGCACCACGGAAGGCACCCCGAGGGTGCGATCTTGAGCGTAATCGGTTAGCCTCCCCTTAGTTAGGCAACGCAAGCTTTCGACGGGGACCTCAACCGGGGACACGATGACCACCGCCACCACCGCGCGTACCGGCCGCCGCGCCGCCGAGGTACCGTCCTGGCGCCCGTTTCGGGTCACGGTGGCCCGGGTGCAACGGCTCAGCCCGTGCTTCCTGCGCATCACGTTCACCGGCGGTGACCTCGACGAGTTCGGCCACGACGGTCCCGACCAGCGCATCAAGCTGTACCTGCCGGCGACGGGGCGACGCGTGCCGGAGATCTCCACCACGGACTGGTACGCGCAGTACCGCGCCGCCGAGCCGGCAGAGCGCGGCTACGTGCGCACCTACACGATCCGCGCCGTCCGGCCGGCCGCCCGCGAGGTGGACGTCGACTTCGCGCTGCACGGCGACGCCGGCCCGGCCTCGGCCTGGGCGGCCCGCGCCGTCGTCGGCCAGGAGGTCGCGCTGATCGGCCCCAACCGCCTGTACGGCGCCGACTGTCTCGGCCACGAGTGGCACCCCCCGGTCGACGCCCGCGACGTTCTGATCGCCGGCGACGAGACCGCGGTGCCGGCCATCGGCGGCATCCTCGAGCGGCTGCGCGCCACCCTGGCCGAGACCACCCGGCTCCAGGTGTTCCTCGAGGTCCCGGAGGCCGCCGACGTCCTGCCGTTGTCCGCACCGCACCACGCCGACGTCACCTGGCTCACCCGGCACCGCCCGGACGGCTCGGTCGCGCCGAACGGCCAGCTGCTCGTCGACGCAGTGCGCGGCACCGACTTCGGCCGCGGCGCCCAGGCGGCCGCGCTCGACGCCAGCGCCGTCGACACCGTCGACATCGACCTCGAGGTGCTCTGGGAGGTGGCCGCCGGAGCCGCCAGCAGCGCCTACGCGTGGGTGGCCGGCGAGGCTGGCGCGGTCAAGACCATCCGCCGGCACCTGGTCCGCGAGCGCGGCGTCGACAAGGGCGCCGTCACGTTCATGGGCTACTGGCGCGCCGGCCGCTCCGAGGACTGACCGTCCTCGCCGCCTGGCTGCCGCACCTGCGCGACCAGCTTCTTCGGCGCCAGCACGCAGTAGCTCTCGGTGAGCAGCTCGGCCACCTCGGTCCAGTCGGTGTGGTCGCCCAGCACCAGGATCATGACGTCGCGGCCCCACCGGCCGCGGAAGAACGGCGGACCGACGGCGAGCAGCGCGTTCATCTCTTCGTCAGTGGCTCGGAACGACAGAACCGTCATCGGCCGGTCGGCGCCGACCACCCAGGCGTACGCGGCCGGATGACCGAGCTCGATGTCGAGGACGTGCGCGAAGGTGCGGCCGCGGACCCGCCACCGGGTGCCCACCCACGCCGGCTCCTCGTAGGCGTCGGGCAGGCTCAGGCACACCTCGCGCAGCCGCCGCACGATCTGCGGCGGCGGATCGGCGATGTCGGCGTCGGCCATGGGAGCGACGCTACCGCCCGCCACCGACACCCTTCCCCGGCCTACGCCCCGCCGGCCAGCGCGTGCTGGAGGTCGCTGGTGCGCTCGTGCAGGCTCCGGTACAGGGGGTAGAGCTTCTCGTAGACGGCGGCGTCGGCGGGGTCCGGCGCCACGGTGACTCCGCCGCCGCTCCACCTCGCGTCGCGGTCAGCGGCCCCGACGGCGACGGCGGCCAGCTTGGCGTCGCCGTAGGCCGCGCCGACGGTGACCGTGGGCACCTCCTGGTCGACCACGGCGACGCCGCTCACGATCCGGGTCCACAGGTCACCCTTGGTCCCGCCGCCGACCGCGACCACGCGTGACGGCGTGACGCCCGCGGCCGCGAACGCCTCCAGATTGTGCCGCACGCCGAACGCCGTCGCCTCCAGCAGCGCCCGGTAGACATGGCCCGGCCCGTGCCGCAGAGTCAGCCCGGCGATGACGCCGCGGGCGTCGGGGTCGGCGAACGGGGTTCGCTCGCCGTCGAAGTACGGCAGCGCCAGGAGGCCGTCCGCACCAGCGCCCACCGCGGCGGCGTCGGCGACCAGCGACTCGTAGGGCCGGTCACCGGTCAGTGACCGGAACCAGCCGGTGATCGAGCCCGAGCTGGCCATCCCGCCGGCCAGCGTGTGCAGGCCCGGATGCTGCCCGACCGTGCCCCAGAGGTTGGCGTCCGCGACCGGCGACGAGGTGACCGCGATGAAGAACATGGTCGAGCCGTACATGATCATGAGGTCGCCAGGCCGGCGGACGTCGACGCTCTCGGCCTCGGCCCAGGCGTCGATGGTCCCGACGGCGACCGGCGTGCCGGCCCGCAGGCCAGTCGCGGCCGCGGCGTCCGCCGTCACCGTCCCGGCGATCTCGGCCGGCCACAGCAGCCGCGGCAGCGCCAGCCCGGGAGCGACGACAGCGGCCCACTCCTCGATCCACTCGCCGCGGTGCCGGTCGTACAGCGGCTGCGCCTGGTTCGCGGAATGGTGATCGAGCACGTACTGGCCGGTCAGCCGGTACACGACGTACCCGTTGGCCATGAAGAAGTAGCGGGTGCGTGCCCACACCTCGTGCTCGTGCCGGCGCAGCCACGCCAGCTTCGGCCCGGCCGACTGCGACGACAGCCGCGACCCGCAGCGCTCCAGCACCGCGTCGGCGCCCAGGCGCTCCGTCAGCTCCGCGGCCTCCCCCACGGCCCGGGTGTCGACGCCGTAGAGGATGGCCGGGCGCAGCGGCGTCCCGTCCGCGCCGGCGGGCAGCACCGTCGGTCCGATACCGCTCACGCAGACCGCCTGGACGCGGCCCGCGTCGGCCGCACCGGTCAGCCGGCGGCTGAGCTCGCACACGTCCGACCACCACACACCGTCGGCGTCGTGCTCCACCCACCCCGGCCGCGGCCGTGCCGTCTCGTGCTCGACCACCTCGACGGCCACGATCTCACCGTCGACGGTGGCCAGCACTCCCTTGCTGCTCGCCGTCCCGATGTCGATCCCGAGGACGAGATCGTCCATCAGCTGCCCAGCGGCTCGAAGTCGACGTCGAGCATGCGGCAGACCTGCTCCAGCTCGGCCACGTAGTCGCCCGGGACGGCGTGGATGTGGTTGGCGCCGAAGCGGGACAGGAACTCGTCGGCCGGGACCTCCATGCGGGTGAACGCGTGCGGCCACTCGAAGGTGGACTGGCGTGCCAGCGTCTCGTTGACCTCGTCGCCGTAGTCCTCGAACGCGCCGCGCACGACCTGCATGCGGTACCGGCCGCTGAGCCGCGTCAGCCTGGCCAGCGTCATGTCGCCCGGCGCCGCGATGTGGTGGACGGACGCGCCGCCGGCAGGGAAGAAGAACACCTCCGGGTAGAGGTGCACGCGGCGCAGGTTCTCCGCCGGGTCGTCGCTGCGGGCGGCGTACCAGGTGGCGTGCTGGCCGGAGTTGGCCATGTCCCAGATATCGCGGTCGGCGTGGTAGTGCCGGACGTCGGCGAACAGGACCGGGTCGCCGGAGATCAGCTTCAGGATCTGCATGGTCAGCGCGGCATCCATGTCCGACTCAGTCGCGGTGACATGGGTCGGCTTCGGGCCCTCCCAGTCATAGGGGTCGTTGAGGAACGCCTCGGTGACGTCCATGGTGGTGAAGTGCGTGGTCAGCTCCGGCTGGCCCTTGATGCCGGAGAAGTCGAGGTTCCACTCGTCGATCAGCTCGCGCACCGCGTGGTAGGAGCGGATCTGCCGCTCCAGCAGCTCCGGGGTGAGCTGCTTGCCGTCGTAGTGGACGTTGGCGTGCTTCTCCAGCCACTCCCGGCCGGCCTTCGCGCGCGAGTCCGGCACCAGCTCCGACCGGCGCACGATCTCCCACTGGTCGATCTCCTCGACGTCGACGCCGAACGTCGACAGCCACTGGTCGGCGTTGGCGACGGCGGTGTACATGCCCATCGGGCGGCCGCCGAACCGGCCGAACGTGCTGCCGCGCAGCCCGCCGACTGCCTGCGCCGCGCGCACGTGCACGAGCAGGCGCTCCAGCGTGGCCGGGTCGGCGACGTCGCCCCAGACGCGGCCGTGCACCCGGCCGATCTGGTCCAGCGCGCCGCCGGCTGCCAGCATGCCCACCATGCCCGGCTGCACCGGGTCGATGTTGGACAGCAGCACCAGCGGCCCCGGTGTCGCGTCGGCGGCCAGCATCGAGAAGTGCGGGAACGCCCAGACGGAGTAGTTGAAGACGGTCAGGTCCGGCCGCTCCTGCGCGACCAGCCGCGCCTGGCTGCTGGCGAGCTCGTTGGTCGACACCAGCTCAGGTGCCCGGACCACCTCGTGGCCGGCCCCTTCCAGGGCGGCGACGATGGCGTCCTCCGACGACCGCGCCCAGTCCGCGATGTCCCTGTGCACGAAGTCCCGGCCATCGGAGATCGTCAACACACCGATACGCGCCACGGTGTCCCACTCCCATCGTCTCGCTCACTCTGCGCTACCCGCGCCACAACGTTCTCGGTTGATCCAGGAATCGATCTAGAAATCGATTGCTCACACGCTAGGTGAGGCCTGCTGCGATGTCAACGACGAGCCCTCCCGACCTACCGCCGGTTTCCTGCGATTTCGGCATTCGTCCTGTCTGGAGTGTTGACCTCGGCGTTACACCTGGTTAACCTCGGCGCCACGGCAAGTAATCGATTGCTGAGAGGACTGTGGCCATGCCACCTCCGCCCTTGTCGTCCCCCGGCGGGCACCCGTCCCGTCGCCACTTCCTTGGTCTCTCCGCCGCGCTGACCGGCGCCGTCGCACTCCCCAGCGTGTTGAGCGGATGCGGTGACGCGTCGGCGTCGTCGCGTCCGCTGCAGTTCTGGAACTTCTACGCACCGGCGCCGAACGAGGATCCCGCCACCATGGCTCGGGCGGCCTGGATGCAGGACACCGTCGACCTCTGGAACGCCGAGAACGACCAGCAGATCGAGCTGGTCTACGCGCCCGTGCTCGGCAGCGAGAAGCTGGCCACCGCGTTCTCCGCGGGCGAGGGTCCCGACATCTTCCTCATCAGTCCCGGCGACATCGCCCGCTACCTCAACGGGGACGTCCTGGCGGAGCTCACGCCGCACATGACGCAGGAGGCGGTGGACGACTTCTTCGCCGACAACCTGGCCACGCGCATGATCGGCGACCGCGTCTACGCGCTGCCCATGGAGATCGAGCCGCTCGCGCTCTTCTACAGCCGCCCGGCGTTCGAGCAGGCCGGCCTGTCCGAGGGCGATCTCCCGGCCACCTGGGAGGACCTGCTCTCCGTCTCCGACCGGCTCGTCGCGGCGGGTCAGGGCGGACTGGTGTTCCCGACCGCGCAGGACTACTACCAGAACTTCGTCTGGTACCCGTGGATGTGGCAGGGCGGCGGCGAGGTCGTCGTCGACAGTGGCGCGCGCAGCGCCTTCGACTCGGCCGGCGCCGTCGACGCGCTGCGGCTGTGGAAGGACGGCGTCGATCTGGGCCTGACCCCGCGCGTGCCACCGGCGTCCAACGACATCGTCATCTCCTTCTCCGAGGGCTACGCGTCGATCTGGCAGTCCGGCATCTGGTCGATCCAGGACTTCGAGCGCAAGGCACCGGACTTCGACTACGGGGTCATCCCGCTGCCCGTTCCCGACGGCGGGGAGTCCGCCACGGTCCTCGGTGGCTGGGCCTTCGCCGCCAACGCGCTGGGCAGCAACCCCGACGAGGCGGCCCGCTTCTGCGCCTGGGCGCTCGGCTCGATGGACGACGACGGCATCGCCCGGGTGGCCAACTGGTGCATCGACTCCAAGCGCGACATCTCACCGCGCCGGTCCAGCCTGGAGTACGGCAGCCAGGCCGGCGGCTACGACAGCGAGCACATGCGGATGTTCCGCGACGAGATCTTCCCCACCGGCCGCGGCGAGCCGCGGTACCCGCCGGTCATCTACAAGGCGGTGTCCGACGCCATCCAGTCGTGCCAGCTCGCCGGCGGCGACCCCGAGGACCAGGCGGCCACCGCGGCCCAGGCGATTGACGCCTACCTCACCACCTACGAGGGGGTGGACCTGGCATGAGCACGCCCACCACCAGCGCCACGGAGCCCGCGAGCCGCCCCGGTGCGCCACGCGCCACCGACGCCGGACCGACCGGCGGCGCCCGCTCGGCCCGGGCCCGCCGCGAACGCCGCGCCGCCTATCTGTTCATGGCGCCCAACCTCATCGGGCTGACGATCTTCGTCGCGATCCCGATGCTGCTCTCCATCGTGCTGGCCTTCTTCCGCGTCGACGGGTTCGGCGGCTACGACTTCGTCGGGTTCGCCAACTTCGAGCGCATGTTCGCCGACCCGTACTTCCTGTCCAGCCTCGGCCGCACGTTGCTGTACCTGCTGGTGATGGTGCCGGGCCTGTTCCTGTCCGGTCTCGGCCTGGCACTGCTGGTTCGGAACAAGTTCCCGCTGGTGGGGCTGTTCCGTACCGCGCTGTTCGCGCCCAACGTCGTCAGCCTCGTCGTCGTGGCACTGATCTGGCAGTTCCTGCTGACCGACGACGTCGGCTTCATCGCCCGCCTGCTCGACCGTGTCGGGCTCACCGCGCCCTCCTGGCTGGGCGACCCGGCGTTCGCACTGCCCACGGTCATGGTCATCACGATCTGGTTCTCCATGGGCTACTACATGCTGATCTTCCTGGCCGGCCTCCAGGACATCCCGCGCGAGTACTACGAGGTGGCGAGCATCGACGGCGCCGGGCCGTGGACCACGTTCCGCAACATCACCTGGCCGCTGCTGAAGCCGACCAGCTTCTTCATCCTGCTGACCTCGACGATCGCGGTGATGACCGGCGGCCTGGACCTGCTGGTGATCCTGACGGGCGGTGGTCCGGCCAACTCGACCACGCTGGTCATCTACTACGTGTACCAGCAGGCGTTCGTGTACGGAGAGTTCGGCTATGCCGCGGCCATCGGGTCGTTCCTCGTGGTGATCCTGCTGGCCTGGTCGGCACTGCTGTTCGCCCTCACCAAGGGAGGCCGATTCACCCATGCCCAGTGACACCGCGGCCATCCCCCGCCAGGCCCCGTCGGCCACACCCGCACCGTCCGCCCGGCGGCGCAGGTCATGGCGACGCCGCAAGGCCTCCACGCTCTTGGTCGTGGTGGGCGTCATCACCATTCTGACGGTGTTCCCGCTGGTGTGGATGGTGACCAGCTCGTTCAAGGGCGCCGACGAGGTGCTCAGCACGGACCTGCTGCCGTCGGCGCCCACCGTCGACAACTTCGAGTACGTCTTCTCCGCCGCGCCGTTCGGCCGGTACCTGCTCAACAGCTTCATCGTGTCGGTGACGGTGACCGTGGTCGCGCTGTTCTTCCACTCGATGGCCGCCTACGCCCTGGCCCGGCTGAGGTTTCCCGGCCGCGACGCGATCTTCATGGGGATCTTCTCGACGCTGCTGGTCACCGCGCCGGTGGTGCTCGTGCCGCTCTTCCTGGTTGTGCACCGGCTGGGGCTGCTGAACAGCTACGCCGGCCTGATTCTGCCGGCCATCTTCAGCGCCTTCGGCATCTTCCTGCTCAGGCAGTTCTACCTGGCCATCCCGGCTGAGCTGGAGGAGGCCGCGGTGCTCGACGGCTGCGGGTACTGGCGCATCTACTGGTCGATCATCGTGCCGCTGAGCCGGTCCATCTTCGCCGCCCTCGCCGTGCTGTTCTTCCTGGCCAACTGGAACGCGTTCCTGTGGCCACTCGTCGCGACGACGGACACGGACCTGCAGGTGGTGCAGCTGGGCATCGTCAGTTTCCAGGACCAGAACACCACCGACTGGCAGTACGTCCTGGCCGCCGCCACGGTCGCGGCTGTGCCGACCCTCCTGGCGTTCGCCATCTTCCAGCGCAGGATCGTGGAGTCGATCAAGACCTCGGGCCTGAAGTGACACCTGGCCCGATGAAACACCGTTCCGCAGAGAAGCACACGAAGGAGAAGCGACCTTGCTCGACGACCCGATCGGCCTGGAGTCCCTGACCCGCCGCTCGTCCCGCATCAGCCGCTCGATCAGCGCCGAGAACCCCACCGGCGAGAAGGGCCGCGGCGGAATGGCGACGGAGGGGACCGGCGCGCGCGCCGCCGGCGACCTCGGCCAGGGCTGGAAGATCTCGCCCAGCATCCACGTCCCCGCCGGCGAGACCGCGGTCCTGGGCGAGATCGACGGGCCGGGGGTGATCAAGCACATCTGGTGCACCACCGCACCGCACCGCGCCTGGCGCGGGACCATCCTGCGAATGTACTGGGAGGGCGAGGAGACCCCCGCCGTCGAGGTGCCGCTCGGCGACTTGTTCTGCAACGGCTGGAACACGTTCAGCCAGGTCTCGTCGCTGGCGATCGCCGCCAACCCGAACGGCGCCTTCAACTCCTACTGGCCGATGCCGTTCCGCCGCGCGGCGAGGATCACGCTGGAGAACGTGTCGGCCGAGGAGGTCGTGCTCTACTACCAGATCGACTACGAGCTCGGCGACGTCGCCGACGACTCCACCTACCTGCACGCGCACTGGCGGCGCAGCCACCCGGTGCCCCGCGGCGAGGTGCACACCATCCTCGACCGGGTCGAGGGCACCGGCCACTACGTCGGCACCTACCTGGCCTGGGCCACCAACGACCCCGGCTGGTGGGGCGAGGGCGAGGTCAAGTTCTACCTCGACGGCGACACCGACTTCCCGACCATCTGCGGCACCGGCACCGAGGACTACTTCGGCGGCGCCTGGAACTTCGACGTCCCCGGCCAGGGCTACACCGCCTTCACCACGCCCTACCTCGGCCTCAACCAGGTGCTGCGGCCCGACGGCCTCTACGCCAGCCAGCAGCGCTTTGGAATGTACCGGTGGCACATCCCGGACCCGATCCGGTTCGCCGAGAACCTGCGCGTCACGATCCAGAGCCTCGGCATCGGGCCCGGCCACCACAACGGGCTGCCCCACCGCTACCGCCCGACCAGCGACGACCTCGCCTCCACCGCGCTGTTCTACCTGGACGCGCCGTCGCTGCCGAACCGGCCGCCGGCGCCGGACCTGATGGCCATGGAGGTGGAGTGACGTCATGGACCGTGCTGCGGAGCCATCAGCGGGAGTCCGGCGCCGTGCGGTCTACCCAGCGGGAGCGTTCCGGACCTTCACGATGACCTTCGACGAGACCTGGGGCGACGACGTGCGCGTCATCGGGCGCCCGGGTGGATCGGCGCGCTTCACGTCCATCGCGGAGTTGGAGGTGTACTACGGGTAGAAGCGTGATCGGTCGGGGTCAGCGCCTGGCGGGAAACTAACGAGAAATCGATTCCCGCGGTCGACTAAGATGGCGCCGCTGATGTCGACGGGGCATGAGAGGGGCACGGGGTGGTCACCATCTACGACGTCGCGCGCCACGCGGGCGTCTCGGCGGCGACGGTGTCGCGCGTCCTCAACGGGCACGCCAAGGTCGACCCCGCGCTCGCCGAGCGCGTCACCAGCTCGGTCGCCGAGCTCGGCTACCGCCGCAACGCCGTCGCCCGCAACCTGCGCAAGAGCCGCACCAGCCTCTGGGCAGTCATCATCTCCGACGTGGAGAACCCCTTCTTCACCTCCATGGTCCGCGGCGTCGAGGACATCGCGCTGGCTGCCGGGTACTCCGTGGTGCTCTGCAACAGCGACGAGAACCCCGAGAAGGAGTCCAACTACATCGTCGCCGCGCTCACCGAGCAGATGGCCGGCGTCATCATCTCCCCGTCCTCCAACCGAGTCGACGACGTCAAGCTGCTGCTCGACTCCGGCTGCCCCGTCGTCGTCATCGACCGCGAGCTGCACGGCCTGCGCACCGACACCGTCCTCGTCGACAACGAGCGCGGCGCCGAGCAGGCTACCGCGCACCTCATCGACCAGGGGTACCGCCGCATCGCGTGCATCGGCGGACCCCGCTGGCTCAGCACCGCCACCCACCGCTACGACGGCTACCGGCGCGCGTTGGGCACGGCCGGGCTCTCGCTGGAACCGTCACTGGTCCGCTTCGCCGACTTCCGCGAGCGCGGCGGCTACGACGCGATGGCCTCCCTCCTCGACGACGGCGCCGAGCCCGACGCCCTGTTCGCCGCCAACAACCTGATGACGGTCGGCGCGATGGAGTGCCTCGTCCAGCGCGACCTCGCGGTGCCCACGGACATCGCCGTCGTCGGCTTCGACACCATTCCCTGGGCCGACCTGATCCGGCCCACCCTGACCACTGTCTCCCAGCCCGCCTACGAGGTCGGCCGGCAGGCGGCCCAGCTGCTCGCCCGGCGCATCACGAAGCCCGACGCCGACGCCACCAACGTCTTGCTGCCCACCGAGCTCCAGGTCCGCGCCAGCTCCACCCGCCGCATCTCCACTGGGGAATGATCACGTTCAGCACGAAATCTCGTGTCGCACCATGCTTGCGAGCCTCGTAACGCGCGAGAAGTCCTGGTAATGCTCCTGACCAAGCCGATGCCGTGCTGGCGCGACCGAGCCCTGCCCCATGACCGGGCGGGCCGTTGACTCCCGGCGTTCGGGCACTCTACGCTCTTGACTCGAGGTTAGAAATCGATTTCTCAGATGCCTTGGCGACGCCGTCGTCGAAGGAGGCCCGCATGAGAGTCCAGCTGCTCGTCACCGCCGGAGCCGGCGCTCTACTGCTGACGGTGTCGTCCGTCGCCGGCGGGGCGCCCACGGCGGACGGTGAGCCGACGCCGTCGTCGTCGCACCCGGCAACGGCTTCGTCAGCAGCAGCGGGCTCCGAGCCGGCGCCCGGCGTGACGGTCGGGCCGGCGGTGCCGGTGGCCCGGCTCACCGGCGCCGGGTCCATCAACGAGACCGCCGCCAGCTACCAGGTCCACGGCACCGACCTCGGCATCATCTGGGACAACGGCGCCGGCGAGGTCCTCATGGCCTTCGGCGACACGTACGGCGAGGGCTGGGGCGGCAACGGTGCCGGGCCGCGCGAGGCGGACTGGCGCTGCAACGTGCTGGCCCGCTCGTCCGACACCGACCTCGCCGACGGCATGACGTTCGACACGATGGTCCAGGACCGGCCGGGGCACGCGAAGCAACTGCTCGACTGCAAGCAGGTCAACAACGACGAGGAGACCGTCATCCCGACGGCGGGTGTCACGGTGCACGGCCGCAGCTACATCCACTACATGTCGGTCAACCACTGGGGCCCGCCCGGCCAATGGTTCACCAACCACTCGGGCATCGCATACTCCGACGACAACGGCGAGACGTGGACGAAGGACCCGGACGCGGTCTGGACGAACACCCCGGAGTGGAGCAACAAGTTCCAGCTGGCAGCGTTCGCCCGGCACGGCGGACACGTCTACATGTTCGGCACGCCCAACGGCCGGTTCGGCGACGCGCACCTGGCCCGGGTCCCGGCCTCGCGGGTTCTGGACAAGGAGGCCTACCGGTACTGGGACGGCTCGGGCTGGTCCCGCGACGAGGCCGCCGCCGCGCCGGTGGCGACCGGACCCGTCGGCGAGCTGTCGGTGCAGTACAACGGGTACGCCGGGCGCTGGCTGATGACGTACCTCGACGAGTCGCGCGCCGCCATCGTGCTGCGCGACGCGCCGCGGCCGACCGGCCCGTGGAGCGAGGAGCAGGTGATCGTCAGCGGCACTGAGTACCCGGCGCTCTACGGCGGGTTCATGCACCCGTGGTCCAGCGGCCCGGACCTCTACTTCGCCATGACGCAGTGGGCGCCGTACAACGTGACGCTGATGCGCTCGACCATCAGCTGAATGATCACGTCAAGTACGGCCGTTTCCGCTTCACCAGAGCGCTTGCCCGGTGAAGCGGAAACTCCGCTGGTGATGGAGGATCACCCGGCCGTAGGACATCGATCATCGGCGCCAGCCGTTCGACCAGCATCCACGCTTGGTCCGGCCCCGCGAGTGGCGCGGACTGGGCTCCCCGCGCGGCTCCTACCACGTCGGCGCGTACCGCCACCACGGCGTGTCGAGGAGTCTGTCCGATGCTGGAGCCGCGGCAGGGGACGTCGCCGCCGCTGTACGCCGTACCAGCAACCACTCGACACGACACGTCTGCGTCAGGCCGGCGTGACCGTCTCGATGACGACGTCGAAGCCGGTGCCGCCGTGGTCGCCGCCGAGCTCGCGCATCCGCACGCAGATGCCGGTCTCGGTGTCGAGGGCGACCTCGAAGGCGTCGGCGTAGGCCTGCCGCGGCGGCACGAACCCACCCTCCTGACGGAGCAGGCCTGCGACCACCTCTCCGTCGAGCAGCGCACAGCAGGTGCAGCGCGGGCTGTATGACGAGGCCGGCCGCACGGTCGCGTCGACGGTGGGCCGGCCGGCGCGGGTGCCGCCGGTCAGCGCGAGCACGTCCAGGGCGGGCACCTCCGGCGACGGCGGTCCCTCCGGCGGCGCGCCGTCGGCCAGCTCGACCGGGTCGAGCATGGCCACCCACAGATAGTTGACGTGCATCGGGTCGTCGTAGATCACGGAGAAGTCCGTGGGCCGGGCGGCGACCAGCCCGTCGGGACGGCGCCGCGGCGACGGCGCCTCCGGGTCCTGCGGGAAGTGGTACCGCGGCTTCATCACCTCGCCCGGCAGCGGCGATCCGTCGGAGGTGGCCGCGAAGACCCCGCGATCGGTGCGCTCGCGGCTGGACTCGTCGTAGACGCTGACGCGGCCGTTCTCGTCCTCGACCCGGGTGCGGCCGGGGCGGTCGACCCACGCCCGCACCGTGCCGGTGGGGATGCGGGCGTCGCCGACCATCCGGCGGGTGAGCCGCACCGACGTCCACAGCCATGGAGAGGACCGGGCCAGCGCCCGGAACCTCTCCACGTCAGCCATGCCGACGAGCGTATGTCACACGCTTTTCGTCCGGCCGGTGCACCGCGGGTCGGAGTCGTCGGGGCGGTCGAAGACGAACTCGAGCGCCCCGTACATCGACCGGCCGCGCGGCACGCTCACCGCGTCGGGAATCCGATGAAAGCCGCCGCCCGCCTCGACGTTGTCGCCGGAGATCCACGTGTAGTGGACGGTGTCGGTGCCACCGGTGTTCACGGTCTTGACGCGCGCCTGGACATTGTTTTTGTCGCCGAGGCGGCCGTCATTGTGAGAGATGCCCCAGCTGAACTCTTCGGGGTAGTGATACTCGCCGTGGTTGACGTACTCCAGCCTGAACAGCGCGAAGTAGCCGCCGGTCGAGCATGAGCCGGAGGTGGTCGCGGCGGCCGCCGGCGCGGTGGCGGCCACGACGACCGATGCCGCCAACGCCACGGCGGTGCCCACCCTGCCGCTCAGCCCGGCCAGCCTGCTCGGGTGCGTACTCATCATCGATCCTCTCGGAGATCTCTAGACGCTGGTGGTGCGGCCGGTGCACCGCGGGTCGGAGTCGTCCGGGCGGTCGAAGACGAACTCGAACGCCCCGTACATGCTCTTGGTACGCGACACACGGACACCGTCGATGGCCTGTTCGTCGCCGCCGGAGCGGATGTTGTCGGCGGAGATCCAGGTGTGGTGGATCGGGTCGGTGCCGCCGGTGTTCACCGAATTGACCCGTGCCTGGACGTTGTTCTTGTACGTGATCTCGCCTCTGGGTGTGTAGATGTACCAGGTGTACTCGTCCGGGTAGTCGTAGGCGCCTTTCGTGGTGTACCAGAGCGTGAATTCCGCGCGGTACGAGTCGGCGCTGCACCTGCCGGTGCTCTCTCCCGCTGCTGCCGTCGTCGCCGGGACGACGAGCATGGCCGTGGCCGCGGCCGCGGCGGCGGCCGTTCTGAGCCCGAAGCTCATCGGAGTCTCCCTGCCTGCGAAGGGTGTGCCGTCACGGCTGACGCTAGGCAGGGTCGCTTCGTATTCCCTTCGGTCCCGCTTCATTCGATCTTCGTACGGCCCTCATGGCGCAACGGCCGGACATGACAAGACCCCGGGCGCGCCGGCGGGGCGCGTCCCGGGGTCCGTTCCGGACGGAGCCGGTCGTCAGGCCAGGCGCTTGGCGAGGTTCTCGTCGAGCGCGGCGAGGAACTCCTCGGTGGTCTTCCACTCCTGGTCCGGGCCGACCAGCAGGGCGAGGTCCTTCGTCATGGCGCCGGACTCGACCGTGGTGACGATGACGTCCTCGAGCGCCTCGGCGAAGCCGGTGACCTCAGGGGTGTTGTCCAGCTTGCCGCGGTGCTTGAGGCCGCCGGTCCACGCGTAGATCGAGGCGATCGGGTTGGTGGACGTCGGCTTGCCGGCCTGGTGCTGCCGGTAGTGGCGGGTGACGGTGCCGTGCGCGGCCTCCGCCTCGACCGTCTTGCCGTCCGGGGTCATGAGGACCGAGGTCATCAGGCCCAGCGAGCCGAAGCCCTGTGCGACGGTGTCGGACTGGACGTCGCCGTCGTAGTTCTTGCACGCCCACACGTAGCCGCCCTCCCACTTGAGGGAAGCGGCCACCATGTCGTCGATGAGCCGGTGCTCGTAGGTGAGGCCAGCTTTCTCGAAGTCGGCCTTGAACTCGCGCTCGAAGACGTCGGCGAAGATGTCCTTGAAGGCGCCGTCGTAGGCCTTGAGGATGGTGTTCTTGGTGGACATGTACACCGGGTAGCCGCGCTGCAGACCGTACGAGAGCGAGGCACGCGCGAAGTCCTCGATGGACTTGTTGTAGTTGTACATCCCCAGCACGACGCCGCCGTCCTCGGGCATTTGCACGATCTCGTGCTCAATCGGCTTCGAGCCATCGGCCGGCGTGTAGGTGATGGTGACGGTGCCCGCGCCGGGGACCTTGAAGTCGGTGGCCTTGTACTGGTCGCCGTGGGCGTGGCGGCCGACGATGATCGGCTTGGTCCAGCCGGGCACCAGCCGTGGGATGTTGCTGATGACGATGGGCTCGCGGAAGATGACGCCGCCGAGGATGTTGCGGATGGTGCCGTTGGGCGAGCGCCACATCTTCTTGAGGCCGAACTCCTCCACGCGCGCCTCGTCCGGCGTGATGGTGGCGCACTTGACGCCGACGCCGTGCTCCTTGATGGCGTTGGCGGCGTCGACCGTCACCTGATCGTCGGTGGCATCCCGGTGCTGGATCGACAGGTCGTAGTAGCGCAGGTCGATGTCGAGGTACGGGTGGATCAGACGGTCCTTGATGAAGGCCCAGATGATCCGCGTCATCTCGTCGCCGTCGAGCTCGACGACGGGCCCGGCTACCTTGATCTTCGCCATGGTGTCAGTGCTCCTGAGTATGAGGTTGTCTCGACGTCAAGATAACAGACGGCGTGGCCGGCCTCAGATCAGGCCCAGGGCCGCGACGGCGTCGCGCTCCTCGGTCAGCTCCTGGACGGACGCCTCGATGCGCTGGCGGGAGAAATCGTTGACCTCCAGGCCCTGGACGATCTCCCACGCGCCGTTCCGCGAGACCACCGGGAACGACGAGATCAGGCCCTCCGGCACCCCGTACGAGCCGTCCGACACGATGGCCGCGGAGGTCCAGTCGTCCGACGCGGTGCCGTTGACCCAGTCGTAGACGTGGTCGATGGCGGCATTCGCCGCCGAGGCCGCCGACGACGCGCCACGGGCCTCGATGATGGCGGCACCGCGCCTGGCCACGGTCGGGATGAACTCCTCGGCCAGCCAGGCCTCGTCGACCAGCTCCGACGCCGGCTTGCCGGAGACCTCGGCGTGGAAGATGTCGGGGTACTGAGTGGCGGAGTGGTTGCCCCAGATCGTCAGCTTCGCGATGTCGGCGACGCCGACGCCCAGCTTGGCCGACAGCTGCGACAGCGCCCGGTTGTGGTCCAGACGGGTCATGGCGGTGAAACGGTCGGCCGGGACGTCCGGCGCGTGCGAGCGGGCGATCAGCGCGTTGGTGTTGGCCGGGTTGCCGACCACGAGCACCCGCACGTCGGACGCGGCGCCGGCGTTGATGGCCTCGCCCTGCGGCTTGAAGATGCCGCCGTTGGCCTCGAGCAGGTCGCCGCGCTCCATGCCCTTCGTCCGCGGCCGCGCACCGACCAGCAGGGCGACGTTGACGCCGTCGAAGGCCGTCCGGGGATCGTCGGTGATGTCGATGCCGGTGAGCAGCGGGAACGCGCAGTCGTCGAGCTCCATGGCGGTACCTTCGGCTGCCTTGACCGCCTGCGGGATCTCCAGCAGCCGCAAGCGCACCGGTGTGTCCGACCCGAGCAGCTGCCCCGACGCCACCCGGAACAGCAGCGCGTAGCCGATCTGACCGGCCGCGCCGGTGACGGTGACAGTGACTGGGGCCTTGGCCATGACAACTCTCCTCGATGAGTGACAAGGGACGGCGACGCCTTGCTCGACGCCTGCGATGCTACGAGAGGCTCCGGTGCGGGGTCAGGACGGGGGCGGCACGATGAGGCACGCGATCAAGGTCCCCGCGCCGAGGAACCCGAGCGTCAGGATGTCGAGAAACCGGGAGCGCAGCTTCAGCAGCCCGGCCCGGTCGCTGGGCAGGATCGCGCGCAGGAACGCTGCCAGGCAAACCCCGCCGGCCATGATGAAGGTGCCGCGCCGGAAGTGGTCGTCGGCGACGACGACCGCGCCGGCCGCGATGACCATGAGCACCAGCAGCAGTGGCCACTGCCGGAACACCGCGCGCAGCCAGCTGGCCGGGGTCAGCCGGCGCTCGGCTGCCTGGGCCCACCGACTGGTCGCGGGGGCCCGGTGGGTTCCGGACCGAGCGTTCACCGTTGCGAGATCTCCACCCAGCGCTGGTCGTGCGGCCCGGTGTAGTCGCTGTCGGGCCGGATGAGGCGGTTGTCCTCGTGCTGCTCGATGACATGAGCCGTCCAGCCGCTCATCCGCGAGATGGCGAAGACCGGCGTGAACAGGTCCGTCGGGATCCCCAGCGCGTGGTAGACGCTGGCGGCGAAGAAGTCGACGTTCGGGTAGAGGCCCTTGGAGTCGAGCACCACCTGCTCCATGCGCCTGGACAGCTCGTAGTAGCGCCGGTTGCCGGTGAGCTCGGCAAGTTCCTCGCTCATCCGCCGCAGGTGGGTGGCCCGGGGGTCCTCGGTCTTGTAGACGCGGTGGCCGAAGCCCATGATCTTGCGTCCCGCGTCGAGCTCGGCCCGGACGAACGGGTCGACCTCGCTGACGTCTCCGTCGATGGAGGACAGCGTCTTCATGACCGCCTCGTTGGCGCCGCCATGCAGCGGTCCCCGCAACGCGCCCATGGCGCCGGTAATGGCCGAGTGCATGTCCGACAGCGTCGCGGCGACGACCCGGGCGGTGAACGTCGAGGCGTTCATGGTGTGGTCGGCGTGCAGGACCAAGCACTCGTCGAAGATCTCAGCCGCCCGCGGCGCCGGCCGCTCACCGGTGATCTGCAGCAAGAAGGTGCCGGCGATGCCCAGCTCGGGGTCGGCGTCGGGCACCTCACGGCCGGAGCGCTGCGCC
The DNA here is from genome assembly GCF_004349065.1 of Jiangella asiatica. Classification (GTDB taxonomy): domain Bacteria; phylum Actinomycetota; class Actinomycetes; order Jiangellales; family Jiangellaceae; genus Jiangella; species Jiangella asiatica. The sequence continues at coordinate 12,154 of NZ_SMKZ01000057.1, read as the reverse complement.
TCGTACCCCGCGACCAGCACCGGCAGCTGCGCGACCAGCCGCGTGGCCTTGCGCCGGTCGGCTTCGATGGAGGCGTCGGCGGCGTCGGGATCGTCGATCGCCAAGGCCGAGACCAGAGTGCGCAGCGCCTCCATCGGGGTGCCGCTGTTGACCACCGCCGGTAGCAGGCTGGTGGCGACCGCGCCGTAACGGCGGCCGTCGGCGAGTTCGCCGGTCAGGCCATCCAGCTGCGCCTGGGTGGGCAGCGTGCCCCGTTGGAGGAGATGGACACACTCCTCGAACGAGATGCGCCCGGCGATGTCGTGGATGTCGTAGCCGCGGTAGGACAGCCGTCCTTCTCGCCCGTCGATATCGGAGATCGACGTGGACGCCGCTACCACGTCGGCGAGGCCTCGCGGGGAATTCTCGGCCATGTACTGGATCCTCCTCCTCAAAAGGCGAGCCGGCGTCACCCTACCGAGTCGCGGTGCCTGCTCAAGGTGCGGTCCGGCCCGAAACCCCCGCCTCCGCCGCCTCGACGACGTTGGCCAGCAGCATCGCACGGGTCATCGGGCCGATGCCGCCGGGCATCGGCGCCAGGAAGCCGGCCACCTCACGCACGTCGGGTGCGACGTCGCCGGTGTAGCGGCCCTTGCCGTCCGAGCCGACCACCCGGGTGATGCCGACGTCGAGCACGGCCGCGCCGGGCTTGATCATGTCCGCGGTGACGAGGCCAGGCACCCCGGCCGCGGCGACGACGATGTCGGCGCGGCGCACCTGGGTGGCCAGGTCACGGGTGCCGGTGTGGCAGATGGTCACGGTGGCGTTCTCGCTGCGCCGGGAGAACAGCAGGCCCATGGGCCGCCCGGCGGTGACGCCGCGCCCGACGATCACCAGCTCGGCGCCGTCGATCGGAACGTCGTAGCGGCGCAGCAGCTCGAGGCTGCCGCGCGGAGTGCACGGCAACGGCGCGGGCTGCATGAGGACGAGGCGGCCGAGGTTCTGCGGGTGCAGCCCGTCGGCGTCCTTGGCCGGGTCGATGGCCGAGAGCACGCGGTCGTCGTCCAGGCCCTTCGGCAGCGGGAGCTGCACGATGAAGCCGTGGCAGCCGGGGTCGTCGTTCAGCCGCGCGACCGCAGCCTCGACCTCGGTCTGGCTGGCGGTGGCCGGCAGCTCCACCTGGATGGACTCGATGCCGACCTCGGCGCAGTCGCGGTGCTTGCCGGCGACGTAGGCGTGGCTGCCCGGGTCGTCGCCGACGAGGACGGTACCCAGCCCCGGCACGACGCCGTGGTCGGCCAACGCTTTGACACGACCGGTGAGCTCGGAGCGGATGCTGGCTGCTGTGGACTTGCCGTCGAGAATCGTCGCGCTCACGGATGCGATTCTCGCACGGCTGATCAGCCGCTCTTGCGCCGGAACATGCGCTGGGTCTTGGCCGCGTCCTCGTGGGAGGGGCCGGTGCCAGCCGCGTCGTCCTGCGGGTGCTCGTGGTCGGCGGACTTCTTACGCTCCAGGGCCTCGCGGAACTTGGCCTTGAGATCGTCGTTGCCGCCGGACTTCTTGGCTGCTGCCATGGTCACACTCTAGCCCGCCGCTCCCCATGATCATCAACGGTTGGCGACGTCATGGCGTCGCCAACCGTTGATGATCATGGGGACGGGGTCAGTGGAAGAAGTGCCGGGTGCCGGTGAAGTACATCGTCACCCCGGCCTCGCTGGCCGCGGCCACGACCTCCTCGTCGCGCACTGAGCCGCCCGGCTGGACCACGGCGCGCACGCCGGCGTCGGCCAAGACCTGCAGGCCGTCCGGGAACGGGAAGAAGGCGTCGGAGGCGGCAACCGACCCACCGGCCCGGTCGCCGGCGCGCGACACCGCCAGGCGGGCGGAGTCGACCCGGTTGACCTGGCCCATGCCGACGCCGACCGCGGCACCGTCGGCGGCCAGCAGGATCGCGTTGCTCTTGACCGACCGCACCGCGCGCCAGGCGAACGCCAGGTCCGCGAGAACCCCCTCGTCCGCCGGCGAGCCGCTCGCCAGCGTCCACGACGCGGGGTCGTCGCCGGGCGCGTCAACCCGGTCGACCTGCTGCATGAGCCGGCCACCGGAGATGGAGCGGGTCTCGACCGGCCGCTGGTCCGTCTCGGGCACCCGCAGCAGCCGCACGTTCTTCTTCAGCGTCAACACCTCGAGCGCGCCGGGCTCGAAGTCCGGCGCGACGATCACCTCGGTGAAGACCTTCGCGATCTGCTGGGCCGCCTCCTCGGTGACGGGCCGGTTGGCCGCGATGACGCCGCCGAACGCGGACACCGGGTCGGTGGCGTGCGCCTTGCGGTGCGCCTCGGCGATGTCGGCGCCGACGGCGATGCCGCACGGGTTGGCGTGCTTGATGACGGCGACGGCGGGCTCGGTGAAGTCGTGGGCGGAGCGCCAGGCGGCGTCGGCGTCGACGTAGTTGTTGTACGACATCTCCTTGCCGTGCAGCTGCTCCGCACCGGCAAGCCCGGGTGCGCCGTGCCCGGTGCGGTAGAGCGCCGCGGCCTGGTGGGGGTTCTCGCCGTACCGCAGCACGGCGCTGCGCTCCCACGTGCCGCCCACCCACTCCGGGAAGACGGTGCCGTCGGCAGGCGGGGCGACGACGCTGCCCAGCCAGGACGCGACGTGGACGTCGTAGGTGGCGGTGTGGGTGAACGCCTGCAGCGCCAGCCGCTGCCGCTCGGCCAGCGTGAACCCGCCGGCGGCCACGGCCGTCAGCACGTCGCCGTAGCGCGCCGGGTCGACGACGACGGCGACGTTGGCGTGGTTTTTCGCCGCGCCGCGGACCATGGACGGCCCGCCGATGTCGATCTGCTCGACGACCTCGTCCGGGCCGGCGCCGGAGGCGACCGTCTGCGCGAACGGGTACAGGTTGCTGACCAGCAGCTCGAACGGCTCGATGCCCAGCTCCGCCAGCTGCTGGCGATGCGAATCCAGCCGCACGTCGGCCAGCAGGCCGGCGTGCACGTTCGGGTGCAGCGTCTTGACCCGGCCGTCGAGGCACTCGGGGAACCCGGTGAGGTCCTCAACCGTGGTCACCTCGACACCGGCCGCGGCGATCCGCTGCGCCGTGGACCCCGTCGACACGATGGCGACACCGGCCGCGGCCAGCCCGCGGGCCAGCTGCTCCAGCCCTGTCTTGTCGTAGACGCTGATCAGCGCCCGCCGGATCGGCGTACGTGCCTCGCTCACTCCGATGGTGACCTTTCTCTCGGTGATGGTCCAGCCGTCGCGGGCCAGCCGCCCGACGTACTCGACCAGCTGGGCGCGCTCGGCGACCTTGATGCGCCCGGTCAGCGTCTGCTCGGTGTCGCCGTCGTGCACCGGCACGGCGACCTGGGCGAGGATCGGACCGGTGTCGACGCCCTCGTCGACGAAGAACAGGGTCGCGCCGGTGATCTTGACGCCGTAGGCCAGGGCGTCGCGCGGGCCGTGGATGCCGGGGAACGACGGCAGCAGCGCGTTGTGCGTGTTGAGGTAGCGGTCGCCGAACCGGGCCAGGAACGCCGGCCCCACCAGCTTCAGGAAGCCGGCGGAGACCACGAGGTCGGGACGGTGCTCGGCGGTGCGCTCGGCGAGGGCACGGTCCCAGTCGGCACGGTCGGGGTGGTCCTTGACCCGCTCGACGAACGTCGGAACGCCGGCCTCGGCCGCGAGCTCCAGCGCCCGGATGCCGTCGCGGTCGGCGCCGACGGCGACCACCGTCGCGCCGTAGGACTCGTCGGCGCAGGCTTCGAGGAGGGCCGCGAGGTTGCTGCCCGTCCCGGACACCAGCACCACGATCCGGCAGACCCGTCCCGGCCGCTCAGGCACCGTCCAACTCCTCGATCGTCGTCACCGCTCCGGACACACGTGGGGCGGCGTCGGCGACAATACCCCGGGTCTCGCCGCGCTCCGCTCGCCACGTCACCTCGACCACCGTTGATCTTGGAGTTTTCGCAGAATCGCGGTCCGATTCGCACGATGGATTCCGCCAAAAACTCCAAGATCAACGCAGGTCGGCCGGGGGTGGTGGCGGCGGTTCGGGCTCCGGGGCTGGTTCGGGCTCCGGGGCTGGTTCGGGCTCCGGGGCTGGTTCGGGCTCCAGGACTGGTTCGGGCTCCGGGCCTGGTTCGGGCTCCGGCCCTGGTTCGGGCTCCGGGTCGACGACGGCGTCAGGGTCGCCGTCGTCGGTGGTCGCGGGCGTGTCGCGGTGCAGCCGCAGAACCACGACGACCAGCGCGGCCGGCACACTGACGAACGCCAGCGTCGCTGTCGCCACCTCCCACGGCACCGGGCCGATCTCGGTGAGCCGTTCCGCGCCGGCCGACCCGCCGGACAGCAGCGCCAGCACCGCCATCGCCGCGGCGGCGACCGCGCCGGACCCGCCGGCCACGCCGACGGCCCGCCACGTCGGCCACGACTCGTCCTCGCCGAGCCACCGGTGCACCACGAGCCCGGCCGCCACCCCGGACAGCAGCGGCCCCGCCACCACCAGCCAAGCGACCGCACCGGGCAGTTCGGCCGGGAGCGCGCCCAGCGCCGGGACCGCGGGCACCAGGCCCAGCGTGACCCCGTCCGGCGCCACTGACGTCCCGGTGCCGACGGCGAACCCAGGCCCCAGCGCGAACGCGGAGCTCCAGACGACGCCGTTGGGCACGATGGCCGCACAGGCCAGGGCGAGCACCGTGCCGCCGAGCGGCCCGGCGTCCAGCGCCGTGGCCAGCGCGCCGACCCGGCCGGAGTTGACGACCGCGCTGATCGCCGTCAGCACCGCTCCGACCACGACGAGCCCGGCCACCGCGGCGGCGGCGCCGGCCAGCGTCGCCCGCACGGACCCGGGCAGGCCGGCCAGCCGGCCGGCGAGCAGCCCCGACTCGTGCGCGGTGCCCAGCGTCACCGCGGCACCGGACCAGGCCGCGGCCCAGAGCACGGCCTCCAGCGGTAGCACGGTCAGGTCAGGAGTGCCGGCGAACCCGGCGATCAGACCGGCACCTAGCGCGTACGTCAGCGCGGCGGGCACCGCGACGGCGACCGCGCCGCGCCCTGTCGCAACCCCGGCCGAGTGCGCCGCCCACCGCGCGCAACGGTGCAGCAGCAACAGGACGACGAGCGTCAGCCCGAGCGGTGCGAACGTGATGTCGGCGTCGCCGGCCTCCAGCCCGACGCGGTGCGCAGCCAGCCAGAGCCGGGCGCCGACGCGCAGCGGGTCGCCCATCGGTGCTACGGCGCCCTCGCCGATCCACACCGCGACGCCCGGCAGCACGCAGATCGCGAGGCCGGCCACCAGAGCCCAGGCGGACGCGACGATGGCCGCCAGCCACGGGACCCGCGACCCCCACGCCGGTTCGTCACGACGCAGCAGCGGTCGGGTCAACAGGTCGGCCACGTCTCCATGGTGACCAGAAGCTCCGCCGCGGGCGGGGTCACCACGCCGACAAGCCGCTGATCAGGCCGCATTTTCCGCGCCGGAATACGAGGAAAGGGCACCGTTCACCGATTCGTCGTGCAACCGTTGGCGGCATTGGGGGGTCCTGACAGGTGTAGGCCACGATACGAGCACCGAAAGGGGGCGGGCGATGCGCGGCCGAGCGGAGTTCGATGCGTTCTACGACGCCACCAGCCGCCGCGTCCTGCACCAGATGTACGCCATGACCGGCAACCTCGCCGATGCCCGGGAATGCACCCAGGAGGCCTATGGCCGCGCCTGGCGACGCTGGAGCGCGGTCAGCCAGACCGCCAGCCCCGAGGCGTGGGTCCGCACCACCGCCTGGCTCGCCGCGGCCGGCCGCTGGCGGCCGACGACGTGGCGCGTGCGGCGCCGCGAGGAGCCGGAGCCGGGCAGCAGCCAGTCCGACCTGATCGCCGTGCTGCGACAGCTGCCCGCCGCCCAGCGCCGGGTCGTCGTCCTGCGGTACCTCGCCGGCCTCGACGTCGACGAGATCGCCCTTGAGACCGGCACGCCGGTCGGCACCGTCGAGGCCCGGCTGGCCGGCGCGAAGGCCGCGCTCGCCCCCGTCATCGCCGACGACACCGTCCCCGCCGGAGGTCGCCGTGAATAGCCGTCTCGACGACGCGCTGTCCCGACGCCTGGCCGGGCTGGACGCCGATCTCGCCGGCGTCGCGCTGCCCGGTGCCGCCGCCGCCCGCCGACGTGCCGCCCAGCGCACCCGGCACCAGGTCACCGGCGGGGTCTTGGCCGGTGTCGCCGTCATCGCCGCCGGAGTTCTCGCGATCGGCGATCCGGAGCTCACCGCGACCCCGGAGCCGGCGCCTCCGGCCACCGACGCCGAGACGCCGACCACCGTCCCGACCACCCCGACCGACGAGCCGACCACCCCTCCCGCCGACCCGAGCCCCGACCCGTCGCAGGTGTCCAGTCCCGACACCGGCACCGACGACGGCGACACTGACGGCGGTGGCGGCGACTCGAGATTGGACGTCCCACCCGGCGCCCTGCTCGACCTGGCGGATGTCACCGGAGACAGCGGTGCCGACTGGGCCGAGGCTCCGCCCGGGGACAGCTGGCTTCCGTGCGTGCCGCCGGTCCCCTCGGCGGCCAAAGCCGCGAGCTTCGCCGTCGGCAACAGCCGGTTCGACCACATCGTCGAGCCGACGGAGCCTGGCACCGCGGCGGACCGCCTAGCCGCGCTCCGTGCGCAGGTCACCGCCTGCGCCGACGGCGGCGGAGACTACGACCTCATCCAGGTGTGGGAACTGTCCGGCGTCGGCGACGAGGCCTACTTGCTGGTCTGGAGCGGCCCGCCGACCACGCAGGAGACAACGACCTACGTCACCGCGAGCCTGGCCCGCTCCGGCGGCTATGTCAGCGCCGTCTTCCGCGGTGGCGAGGGTCAGGACTACAACGGAGTACCCGGCCCGGACGACGCCGTGCGGGCCATCGAACGTCTCTGTGGCGCCATCGGCACCGACTGCCCCGTCACTCCGGAGCAGAACCGGCTCTACCCCGAGCCGGAAGGTGACCTCGAGGGCTGGCTGACCATCGACGATCTCGCCGAGATCGGGCTGACCGACATCACCGAGGGCGGCGAGGTCAGCGACAACACCGACGAGTACGGGTGGACCGACTACGGTCATGTCGGGCTGCCCCGCGACCCACTGGCCGATGGCGCGGAGTCACTGGAGCACCGCAACTACGCCGACCCGATGGAGCCGGGTGGGTCTGCCCTGGACCAGCTGCGAGCGCGGTTCCCCGACGCGGACACCGCACGCGCCCATTACGAGGCGCTCGTCACGGCGGCCGACGGGTTCACCCAGCCCGGCGACGTGATCGAGAACACCGGCGCGGTGTCCGGCGACGGGTACGAGGGCATGACGTGGCGCGCAGAGAGCGAGTACGGCGTCTTCGTCTACGGTGCGCTCTTGCGTGGCGACACGGTCACCGTCGTCCTCCACTCCATCGCCAGCCACAGCGACGGCCAGCCGTACGACGTCCCCCCGGAGCAGATGCGGCGCCTGCTCGATCTGGCCGGACAGCGGCTCGGGGGGTGACGACGATGGCCGACATCAGCACCGCCGACTTCGACGAGTTCTACAACGCCACCAGCCGTCGCGTCCTGCACCAGATGTACGCGATGACCGGCAACCTCGCCGACGCTCAGGAATGCACCCAGGAGGCCTACGCGCGCGCCTGGCAGCGGTGGAAGACCGTGAGCCAGACCACCAGCCCCGAGGCGTGGATCCGCACGGTCGCCTGGCGCATCGCCGCCAGCCGGTGGCGCAAGACCAAGAACGGGGTCATGGCCCTGGTCAAGCACGGGGCCCCGAGCCACACCCCGTCGCCGGACCCCGACCACGTCGCGCTGGTGACCGCGCTGCGCCAGATCCCCGAGGCGCAGCGGCAGGCGATCGTCCTGCACCACCTGGTCGGCATGAGCGTCGACGACATCGCGCACGAGACCGGCACGCCCAGCGGCACCATCAAGGCGCGCCTCTCCCGCGGCCGCGCCGCCCTCGCCGAGCTGCTCACCGAGGACGACGTTCCGACGGGGGGTGAGCAATGACGGACGACTTCGACGAAACCCTGGAACGCCGGCTCGCCTCTCTCGGTGGCGACCTCCCCGCCGCACCCCTGCCCGGCCCGGCAGCCGCCCGCGGCCGCGCGGCCAGTCGCACCCGCCACCAGGTCACCGGCGGGATCGTCGCCGGAATCGCCGTCGTCGGCGCCGCGGTGCTGGTCATCGACCCGGGCGACCTGAGGACGACATCGGACCGGACCCCGCCGATCAGCGCGTCCACGCCGGGCACCACCGAGACCCCGCTGACGCGGCCCGACGACCTTGCCGCCGCACTGCTGACGGCGGAAGACCTTGCCGCCGACGACGCCCGCACCGCGTGGGCAACAGCCGAGGCGGACGCCGACGTCGCCTGCGATCCGTCCGCCGTCGTGGACACGATGAGCTCGGTCACCGACCGCGCGGAGGTCGCGTTCCAGGCCGAGGGCGTCGGCGAGATCCGCCAGGACCTCGCCCGGCTCGGCCCCGACGCCTCGATCCAGCCGCTGTTCGACGAGATGGTCGGCTGCCTGCCCGACCGTGCCAGCGGCGAGGTGCCGCAGGTCGTCGACACCCTGCAGATCCTCGAGGTCGGCGACGACGGCTGGATGATCCGCTACTACGCCGACCCCGGCGACCCGCAGGCGGACGCGGTCACCGTCGCCGCGACGCAGGTCAGCGACGTCCTCAGTATCACAACCCGGATCGAGCCGACCGAGAACACCATCGGCGACGTCGACATCGACACCCCCGTCCGGGCCACCGAGCGCGTCTGCGACGTGCTGTTCGGCACCGACTGCGTCGGCGACCCCGCCACCGCCGAGGCCGGCACCGACAGTGCGCCGACCGGCGACCCGACCGAGGCGGCCGCGGACCCGACGGGCGATCCCGGCGGCGAACCGGACGAGCCCACCGGCGACCCGGAAGAACCGACCGAGACGGAGACCCCCGCCGACCTGCTCGACCTGGCGGACGACCCGTTCCTCACCGACGCCGACCTCGCCACCGTCGGCCAGTACACCGGGTTCACCCGCAACCCCGACTACGAGGAACCCGCCGGCCTCGGCGAGCGCTGCATCGACGACCTCACCGCCACCGACGCCGACGCCGCGCTGGACATGAACTACTTCCAGGAGCTGGGCGAGGGCAGGATGCTCGAGTACGTGCTGCGGATGCCGGACGTGGACTCGGCGTTCCGGGTGCTCGCCGCGCACACCTCCCGCCCCGAGGTCTGCGGCGAGGTCGGTGAGCAGCGTGAAGAGACCGTGGAGCAGCCGGTCGCCGTCGAGGTCGACGGTTCCGACGAAGCCCTCAGCTGGAGCGTGCTGAACTCCCCGACGCCGGACAATCCCGGCTCGGAGCCGTCTTTCACCGGCAACGGCATGGCGCGGGTCGGGAACATCGTGGTCGTCGTCTCCTTCCAGGCCTTCGGCGACCCGTCCGACGGCGACTGGGCCGGCCTGGCCGCCCAGCTGCTCGGCACCGCCCTGGAGCGCGCCGTCCGCTGATCCCCGTCGTACGCTGCGGCACATGGACCGCGCATCCGCCGAGGCTCTGGACTGCGACGACCCGCTGCGCCACCTGCGCGACCGCTTCGAGCTGCCGGACGGGGTGATCTACCTCGACGGCAACTCGCTCGGGCCGTTGCCACGCGGCGTCGAGGAGCGGGTCGGCCGGCTGGTCGCGCAGGAGTGGCGCGACGACCTCATCACGTCGTGGAACACGCACGGCTGGTACGACCTGCCGGCCACCGTCGGCGCGAAGCTGGAACCCCTGCTGGGCGCCGCACCCGGCACGGTCACCGTCGGCGACTCCACCAGCGTCGCGCTGTTCAAGCTGCTGGTGGCGGCCGCTCGGTCGCGGCCGGGACGCGGCGTCGTCGTCACCGAGCCGGGCAACTTCCCCACCGACTCGTATGTGGTCGACGGGGTCGCGCGGCTGCTGGGGCTGACCGTGCGCTGGTGGTCGGCTCCGGACACGCCTGACATCCACGCCGTGCTCGACGACGACGTGGCGGTGGTGTCGCTGTGTCACGTCGACTACCGGCTGGGGCGGATGCACGACGGCGCCACCGTCACCGCCGCGGCTCACACGGCCGGCGCGGTGATGCTGTGGGACCTGTGCCACTCCGCTGGAGCCGTCGACGTCGACCTCGCCGGATGGGACGCCGACCTCGCCGTCGGCTGCGGGTACAAGTACCTCAACGGCGGGCCGGGCGCGCCGGCGTTCGTGTACGTCGCGCCGCGTTTGCTCGACGTCGTGGACCAGCCGATCACCGGGTGGTTCGGGCACGCCGAGCCGTTCGCGCTGGAGCGCTCCTACCGGCCCGCGGCGGACGTGCGCCGGATGCTCAGCGGCACCACCCCCGTGGTCGGGGCAGCCGTGCTCGACGCGGCGCTGGACGCGTTCGACGGGGTGTCGATGGTGGAGGTGCGCCGCAAGTCGCTCGCGATGTCGGACCTGTTCCTGTCGCTGGCGGCTGAACGGCTCGCCGCGTACGGCGTCGTGCCGGAGGTGCCCCGGGAGCACGCGGCCCGCGGCTCGCAGGTGTGCCTGCGACTGCCGGGGGCGTACGGGTTCGTGCAGGCCCTGATCGGCCGGCGGGTCATCGGCGACTTCCGTGAGCCGGACCTGGCCCGGTTCGGCTTCGCGCCCCTGTACCTGCGCTTCACCGACGTGTACGACGCGGTCGAGCACATGGAGGCCGTCCTGGCCCGCCGCGAGCACGAGCGCCCCGAGAACGTCGTGCGCGCTGCCGTGACGTGAGCTTTCCGTGCGACCTTCGTCAGCGGCCTCGGTCGTAGGTGGCGATGATGACGCCGGTGGTCGTCGGGACCGACTTCGCCAGCCGGAAGCCGGTCAGCGGAGCCCCCTCGCGGAACAGCCGCTTGCCCTCGCCCAGCACGAGAGGGTGGATGGACAACACGTACTGGTCGACGAGGTCATGCTTGATCAGCGTCTGCATCAGCTCGCCGCTGCCGAGCACGCCGATGTCTCCCGGCTCGCGATCCTTGACCGTCTGCACGGCCCGGACGACGGCGTCGGTGTCGCCGCCGATGAGCCGGGAGTTCTCCCACGGCAGCGGTTCTGTGAGCGTCGTCGACACGACGTACTTCGTGGCGGCGTTGAGCACCGGCGTGAACGGGTTGTCATCGTTCTGCTTCGGCCAGAACCCGAAGAAGTTCTCGTAGGTCTGCCGGCCGAACAGCAGTGGGCCGCCCTTGGCCATGCCCTCGCCCATCTCGGCCATCGCGACCTCGTCGGAGTAGGGCATCGCCCAGCCCCCGTGACGGAAGCCGCCGCGGGTGTCCTCGTCCGGGCTGGCCGGCGCCTGCATCACACCGTCCAGGCTCAGGTTCTCGATCACGACCAGCTTGCCCATGGTCTCCTCCTCGACTCGGCCCGGAACTAGACGGTACAGTACTGCACGACAGTACTGAACTGTCCAGTACTACGTCGCGGGAAGAGTCAACCCAGAGGAGACGAGGACCCGCATGAGCGCACCGACCGCGGTGGACGAGACCCGTGCGGCCCGCAAGCGCCGCGCCATCCTGGAGGCCGCGGCAGAAGTGTTCCTCCGCAACGGCTACGCCGGCACCAGCATGGACGAGATCGCCGCGCTGGCCGCCGTCTCCAAGCAGACCGTCTACAAGCACTTCGCCGACAAGAAGACGCTGTTCACCGAGTTCGTCACCCGAACCGTCGACGAGGCGGCCGAGCCGGTCCACGCCGAGGTCGAGAGCCTGCAGGACACCGGCGACGTCGAGGCCGACCTGCGCGACCTCGCCCGCCGGCAGCTGGGCATGGTCATGCGGCCGCGGCTGCTCCAACTGCGCCGGCTGGTGATCGGCGAGGCCGGCCGCTTCCCCGAGCTGGGACAGGTGTTCGCCGAGCGCGGGCCGCTGCGAACGATGGCGGCCATGGCGACGGCGTTCGAGCGGCTCGGCGCGCGCGGGCTGCTCACCGTCGGCGACACCGAGCTGGCCGCCGCCCACTTCAACTGGCTGGTGATGTCGATCCCGCTGAACCGGGCCATGCTCAGCGGCGACGACGACGCACCGGACCCGGCCGAGTTGGACCGCTACGCGGCCGAAGGCGTCCGCGTCTTCCTCGCCGCCTACGGCCCACCCGCCTAGACCCCGTAC
>NZ_SMKZ01000056.1 GCF_004349065.1 Jiangella asiatica | reverse complement strand
GGACCGGGGCGCGGGGGTTGCGGGCAATCCTGGAAGAGGTGCTGTTGCATTCGATGTATGAGGTGCCCTCGCGTGATGATGTGGCCCGGGTAGTGATCACTCGGGAGGTGGTGGGGCAGAACGTGTTGCCCACGCTGGTGCCGCGGGAGGGTCCGCGTAAGCGGGAGCGTCGGGAGAAGACCGCCTGACCCGAGCCGCATGGCCCTTCCCGACCCCAGCTGAGCCGCCGTAGACGGCGCCGCGTTGTCGCCGGCGCCCAAAGACGCGGGCAATCTTGGTGCCCACGCCCACAGATCGCTCCCCACCGGGTCTGAGACGCTGGGCCCTGTGACTCCTGAACCCCTGGTCTTGAGCGGCGGCACGGTGTTCGACGGGCTCGGCTCCCCCGGCACGGTCGCTGACGTCGTCGTCGAGAACGGTGCGGTCCGCGCGATCGAGCCTGCCGGCTCACACCGCCCCACTGGTGTCCGCGTCATCGACTGCGACGGCCTTTACGTCGCTCCGGGCTTCGTCGACGCCCATTCGCACAGCGACATGGTCCCGCTGATGGACCAGCCACAACCCTTCAAGCTGCTGCAGGGCGTCACCACCGAGATCGCCGGCAACTGCGGGTTCAGCTTCGCGCCGCTCACCGACGAGTCCGCGGCCGTCGTCCGCGCCATGTACGCCGAGCTGGCCTGCGGTGTCGACGTCGGCGCCGGGTCATTCGCCGAGTTCCTCGATCAGGTCGAGAAGAGTGGGCCAACCAACCACCTGGCGTACCTGGTCGGCCACCACACGTTGCGGGTGACCGCCAACGGGGCCGGCGACGAGCTGCGTCCGGGCGCGGTCGACGAGATGTGCCGGCTGGCCGCGGAGGCGTTCGAGGCCGGCGCCGTCGGTTTCTCGACCGGCCTGATCTACCCGCCCGGATGCTTCGCCGACCAGGCCGAGGTGATGCGGATCGCCCGCGTCGCCGGCGCCTACGGCCGCACCTACGCCACCCACATGCGCGACGAGGGACGCTTCGTCGAGGACGCCATCGACGAGGCCGTGGCGATCGCCCGGGCCGGCGGCATCCGGTTGCAGATCTCGCACTGCAAGGCCGCCGGGAAGGCCGCACACGGCAAGGGTGCCGCGCTGCTGGAGCGGCTCGAACAGGCGCGGCTGGCGGGCGTGGACGTCATGGGCGACCAGTACCCGTACCTCGCCGGCGGGACGGTGATGCTGGCGCTGCTGCCCAACGACGCCGTCGCCGGTGGCGCCCATGCCATGGTCGCCCGGCTCGGCGACCCGGCCGAGCGGGAGCGGCTGCGGACCCAGGCGGCATTGGGCCGTCCGGCCGACGGCATGTGGGCCAACACCGAGCCGTCGAAGATCCTGGTCACTACGCACCGCGACGCGTCCGTCGTGGGCCGCACCGTCGCCGAGGCGGCCGGCTCAGCGGGTGACGCCGATCCGTTCGACACCCTGTGCGAGCTGCTCATCGCCGATCCCGGCGCCATGATCGTCCTGGAGATGATGGCCGAACCGGACGTGCGCGCCATCATGGCCAGCCCGCTCGTCGGCATCGGCTCGGACAACGGCCCGCCGATCGGCATGCAGCACCCGCGCACGTACGGCTGCTTCCCCCGGCTGTTCGGCACATACGTCCGCGAGGAACAGGTGCTGACGTGGCCGGAGGCGATCCGCAAGGCGTCGTCGCTGATCGCCCGGCAGTTCGGGCTGGCCGGTCGGGGCGTGCTGCTGCCCGGTGCCCACGCCGACGTCACCGTCTTCGACCCGGCCACCATCGGCCACGGCGGCTCCTACGTCGAGCCCGACGTGCCCACCGAGGGCATCCGCACGGTCCTGCTCGATGGCCGGGTCGTCGTCGACGACGGGGTCTTCACCGGCGAGCGGGCCGGTCGCGTCCTGCGGGCCTGACCCGGCTGCCGATCGCCGGCTCGGCGTCCATCACGAGGGCGTCCCGCGCATCACCAGGGCTTCCCGCGCGTCACCAGGCTTACAAGCATGGTGCGACACGAGATTTCGTGCTGAACGTGATCATTTCGATCGGGGGGAGTGGGTGAGGTGGACGAGATATGGGGGTGTGACTCGTCGGTCTCGACAAAGACGTAGGACCACGTGGAGGGCCAGTCTGGCCCGAACACCTGCTCGCGAAGGAGTTGGCCATGCGCATCGGTCCTAACGTCGCACTCGCCGCCGCCCTGACGGTGCTCCTCGCGGCTTGCGGCGGTGACGGCGGCGGCAACGGGGCCGGCACCGACGAAGGCGGCGAACCCGTTGTCGACGGGACCTTCACCACCGCCGTCGCCGCCGATCCGGGCAACCTGCACCCGCACCTGACGGTGCTGGCGGCCACGCGCGCCGTCGACGCCTACATGTACGACAAGCTCGTCTACTTCACCGTCGAGGGCGAGGCGCTGCCGTGGCTGGCGGAGTCGTGGGAGGCCACGGCCGACTCCGTCACCTACACCCTGCGCGACGGCATCACCTGTTCCGACGGCACGCCGCTGACGGCGAGCGTCGTGGCGGCGAACTTCCAGTTCGTGGTCGACGACGCGAACGTGTCGCCGGTGCGCGGCGTGCTGGTCCCGGCCGAGCTGACCGCGACCGCCGACGACGCCGCCCGCACGGTCACCATCACGGTGCCGACGCCGGACCCGTTCCTGCTGGAGAGCACCGGCGATCTCTTCATCGCCTGCCAAGCCGGCCTGGACGACCCGACGCTGCTGGAAGAGACCGGGATCGGCACGGGGATGTTCGAGCTGACGGAGATGGTCCGCGACGACCACTACACGTTCCAGCGCCGCGACGACTACGCGTGGGGGCCCGACGGGAGAGCGGCCGCCGACCCCGGCACGCCGGCGACGGTCAACATCCGCGTCATCGCGAACGAGTCGACGTCGGCGAACCTGCTGCTCTCGGGCGAGCTGAACTCGGCCTCGGTGGTCGGGCCGGACCGGCAGCGGCTGGAGGGGACGTACGAGCAGGTCACGCTGCGGGCGATCGTCGGCGAGCTGTTCTTCAACCAGGCCGCGGGCAATCCCGGCGCCGACGACGCGGTCCGCGCCGCGCTCGCTCAGGCGCTGAACTACGAGGAGCTCATGTCGGTGATCACCGGCGGCTACGGGCAGCGGTCCGAGGCGCTCGCCGTCATCGACCCGGTGGCGTGCCGCTACGACGCCGTCGACGGCAACCTGCCGGAGCAGGACACCGAGGCGGCCGCCGCCGCGCTCGACGCGGCCGGCTGGACGGCGGGCTCGGACGGCGTGCGCACCAAGGACGGCGCACCGCTGGAGCTCGAGCTGATCTACAACAGCACGCGGGGCGACACCACTGCCGCGGCGGCCGAGCTGATCGCGTCGACGTGGTCCGACCTCGGTGTCGCCGCCACCACTCGCGGGATGCCGCCGACGGAGTACAACGAGGTGGTCTTCGGCACCGGGGCGTGGGGCGCGGCGCTGCTGCCGGTGAACCTGCGGCTGCCCAACCAGGTGGTGCCGTTCCTCTCCGGTCCGGCGCCGGCCGAGGGCGGGGTCAACCTCGCCTCGATCGACAACCCGGAGTACGCCGCCGCCGTCGCCGAGGCGATGACGCTGCCGGGCCAGGAGGGCTGCGCGAAGTGGCAGGAGGCCGAGGAGGCGCTGTTCGCCGCGAACGACGTGGTGCTCTTCGCCGACGAGACCATCCCGACCTTCCTCGACGGCGCCACCGTGGAACCCGGCGGTGACGGACCGGTCCCGGCGACGATTCGCCTGACGGCCTCGTGACGAGTACGCCCGTCACCCCGCCCGCCGCCCCGGCGGCGTCGGCCCCCTCGGCCGTGGCAGGGTGGGTCGGCAACCCGTGGGCCCGGTTCCTGCTGCGCCGGGCCGGGCGGCTGCTCGCGTCGCTGGCCGTGCTGGTGACGCTGGCGTTCCTGATGATCCACCTGATCCCCGGGGACCCGGTGCGGGCGGCGCTCGGCGTCACCGCCCCGCCGGACCTGGTCGAGGCGCGGCGCGAGGCGCTCGGGCTGAACGACCCGCTCGCCGTGCAGTTCGTGGACTACCTGCGGGCGCTGTTCAGCGGTGACCTAGGCGTCTCGATGACCTCCGGGGTGTCGGTGTCGGAGACGATCGGGCAGCGGCTGCCGGCGACCGCCGGCCTGGCGGTGGTGGCGTTCGTCGTCGTCATGCTCGCCGCCATCCCGCTCGGCCTGGCGATGGCCGTCCTCACCCGGGGCGGGCGCCGGCGCGGTGTCGAGCTCGGCTTCACGTCCACCAGCGCGGTGGTCGCGGCGATCCCGGAGTTCCTGCTGGCCGTCGGCCTGGTGTTCGTGTTCGGCGTGACGCTCGGCTGGTTCCCGGTCGCCGGTCGCGAGGGCGCGGCCTCGTACGTGCTGCCAGTGCTGGCGCTGGCGCTCGGGCCGGCGCTGCTGATGGCCCGCATCGTCCGGGTCGAAGCGCTCGCGGTGATGGATGAGGACTTCGTCCGCACCGCCCGGGCCAAACGGCTGCCGCCGCTGCGCGTCTACCTGCGCCACGTCTTCCCGAACGCGCTGACCTCGACGCTGACCATCGGCGGGCTGCTGCTCAGCGGCATGATCGTCGGCACGGTCCTGGTCGAGAACGTGTTCGCCTGGCCCGGCATGGGGATGACGATCGTCTCCTCGATCCTGGCCAAGGACTACCCCGTCGTGCAGGGCATCGTGCTCGTCTACGGCGCCGCGGTGCTGCTGGTCAACCTCGTCGTCGACGTGCTGCTGGCGATCGCCGACCCGCGCTCGACGATCAGGGAGGGCTGATGGGGCGGGCACAGTGGCGGGCGGCGCTGCGTAACCCCGTCGGCGCCGTGGCGGCGGGCCTGCTGGTCCTGCTGGCGATCCTGGCGATCGTCGCGCCGATCCTGTGGGGCGACGCCGCGGAGGCGACCGACCCGGCCGCGCTGTCACAGGGCTCGACCTCCGACCACCCTCTCGGCACCGACGCACTGGGCCGCGACATCATGTTCCGGGTCCTGGTGGCGACGCGGTACTCGCTCGGCCTGGCGCTGCTGGCCACGGCGATCTGCGTGGTCGCCGGCGTGATCCTGGGCGTGCTACCGGCGGTGCTGGGACGTCGCTCCGGCCGGCTGGTGGTCGCGGCGGTGAACCTCGCGGTCGCGTTCCCGGCGCTGCTGCTGGCGCTGTTCTTCGCGGTGATCTTCGGCGTCGGCGCGCGGGGAGCGGTGCTGGCGATCGGCCTGGCCGGTGCGCCGTCATTCGCCCGGCTGGTGCAGACGAACGTGGCCGCGGTGTCCGGACGCGACTTCGTGGCGGCCGCGCGGGTGGCCGGGGTCGGCCGGTTCCGGCTCATCGTGCGGCACCTGCTGCCGAACGTCGGCGAGCCGCTGGTGGTCAACGCGACCGTGCTGGCCGGCGGAGCGCTGCTGGCGTTCGCCGGGCTGTCCTTCCTCGGCCTGGGCGTGCAGCCGCCAGCCTACGACTGGGGCCGGCTGCTGGGTGAGGGCCTGGACCGCATCTATATCAACCCGTCCGCGGCGCTGGCCCCAGGTGTTGCGGTGGTGATCGCCGGGCTGGCGTTCACGCTGCTCGGCGAGGCGATCGCGCAGGTGGTCGGCATCCGCACGACGCGCCGCATCCTGCCGCGCAGGTCGGCGACACCGCCGGCGGACCCCGCGGACGGCGCGTCGACCGCGACCGCGCCGGCCCCGACCGAGCCCGCACCGGACGCCGTCCTCGCCGTCGAAGGGCTGCGCGTCGGCTTCCCCGGCGCCGGGCCGGACGGCTGGACGTACCCCGTCGACGGCGTCGACCTCACCGTCCGGCGCGGCGAGACCGTCGGGATCGTGGGCGAATCCGGCTCCGGCAAGAGCCTGACCGCGCTCAGCCTCGCCCGGCTCGCACCGGAGCGGGCCGTCGTCACCGCCGACCGGCTGGACGTCGTCGGTCTCTCGCTCGCCGGCGGGGACGGGGACGCGCTCGGCGACGAACCCCCGCGTGACGACCCCGCGGTCCGCAAGCACCTCGGCACCCGGCTGGCCATGGTGTTCCAGGACCCGATGACCTCGTTCAACCCGTCGATGCGGGTGGGATGGCAGCTGGCCGAGGTCGCCCGAGTGCACGAGGGCCAGGGCCGGCGGGCGGCGCTGGCCCGGGCGATCGACCGGCTGCGCACCGTCCGGGTACCGGCGCCGCAGCGTCGCGCCCACCAGTACCCGCACGAGTACTCCGGCGGCATGCGCCAGCGCGCCATGGTCGCGATGGGCCTGATGAGCGAGCCGGAGCTGATCATCGCCGACGAGCCGACCACGGCCCTGGACGTCACCGTCCAGCGGCAGGTGCTGCGGCTGTTGCGCGAGGTGCAGCGCGAGACCGGCGCGGCCGTCGTGCTCATCTCGCACGACATCGCGGTCGTGGCGCAGCTGTGCCAACGCATCGTCGTCATGTACGCGGGCCGGGTGGTCGAGGAGCTGCCGGCCGACCGGCTGGACCGGGCCGCGCACCCGTACACGCGGGCGCTGCTCGGCTCGGTCCCGGACCTGACCACCGACCGGGAGCTGCCGCTGGCGACCGTGCCGGGCCGCCCGCCGGACCCGGCGTCGCGCCCGGCCGGCTGCGCGTTCGCGCCGCGGTGCTCCTTCGCCGACGACGTCTGCCGGGCCGACCCGCGGCTGGCCACGGTGGCGCCGGACCAGCGCGCGGCCTGCTGGCACCCGCGCCTGGACGACCAGAAGCAGCACGGCCAGGAGCCGCACGGCCAGGAGCCGCACGGCCGACAGCCGCACGAGGAAGGGGTGAGCCGGGCGTGAGGGAACTGTCGTTCCACGGCGTGACGGTCCGGTTCGGCGCGGGGCGGTCGGCGCTGGCCGCTGTCGACGGGGTCGACCTCACCGTTCCCGCCGGCTCGGTGGTCGGCCTGGTCGGCGAGTCGGGCTCGGGCAAGTCGACGCTGGCCAAGGCCGCCGTCGGGCTGGTGCCGACGACCGACGGGGAGATCCGGCTCGACGGTGCGCCGCTGCGCGCCCGCCGTGACCGGCGCCGCCTGCAGATGGTCTTCCAAGACCCGTACGCCTCCCTGGACCCGCGGATGACCATCGGCGCCTCCATCGCCGAGGCGGTCCCCGGCCGCCCCGGCCGGACGGGGCGGGCCGCGGAGGTGGCCCGCCTGCTCGAGCTGGTCGACCTCGACCCGTCCCGGGCGGGTTCGCTGCCGTCCGGACTCTCCGGCGGACAGCGCCAACGCGTCGCCCTGGCCCGGGCGCTCGCGGCCGAGCCGGACGTGGTGCTGGCCGACGAGATCACGTCGGCGCTGGACGTCTCGGTCCAGGGGTCGGTGCTGAACCTGGTCCGCGACCTGCGCCGGCAGCTCGGCCTGACCATGCTGTTCATCTCGCACAACCTCGCCGTCGTGCGCTACGTCAGCGACGTCATCGCCGTCATGTACCTGGGCCGCATCGTGGAGGCCGGGCCGGCTGCGGAGGTGCTGACATCGCCCCGGCACCCGTACACGCGGACCCTGCTCGATGCCGCGCCGCGCTTCGGGGTGGCGCTGGACGACCCCGTCCCGGCCGACAGTGAGCTCCTGGACGACGAGCCGCCGTCGCCGCACGACCCGCCGCCGGGCTGCCGCTTCCACCGTCGCTGCCCGATCGGCCCGCTCACCGTGCCCGAACGCACCGTGTGCGTCGAGAAGGACCCGCAACCCGCCGCCGCGGACCGGCCGCACCGGGCGGCCTGCCACTTCGCCTCCGACGCCGCGCCGGCCTCCCTGGAGGTGCCCGCCCGATGACCCGACCGCTCGTCGAAGCCGACGTCCTGGACCTGCGGGTCCCCGCCGAGCCGGCCCTGTCACCAGACGGCACGCGCGTCGCGTACACGCTGCGCACCTGCGACGCCGCCGCCGACGAGAACCGCTCGGCGCTGTGGCTGGTCACCGTGGAGGCCACGGACGCGCCGCCGCGGCGGCTCACGAACGGTCACCACGACAGCGCACCGGCGTGGTCGCCCGACGGCACTCGCCTCGCGTTCCTGCGCGCCGACGGCGGCCCAGTGCAGCTGTGGGTGCTGCCGCTGGCCGGCGGCGAGCCGGAGCGGGTCACCGACCTCCCCGCCGGCGCCGGCGCGCCGGTGTGGAGCCCTGACAGCGGACGGATCGCGTTCACCGCGCCGGTCGACACGCTGGCGCTCCCGGGCGAGGACGATGCCGCCCGAAGCCGCCGTTCCACCGCGCCGATCGTCATCGACCGGACCGGCTTCAAGGCCGACGGCGCGGGCCTGCTGCGCGGCATCCGCCAGCACGTCCACGTCGTCGACCTCGACGCCGGCACCACCACGCGGCTCACCGGCGGCGATTGGCACGCTGGCGGTCCGGCGTGGTCGCCGGACGGCACCCGGCTCGCCTTCAGCGCGGCCACCGCGCCGGACGCCGACCTGACCGGCGAGTCCACCGTCCACGTCGTCGACGCCGCCGGAGGGGGCACGCCGCGCGAGGTCGGCGCCGCGGTGCGGCTGGCCGGGACGGTCACCTGGACGCCGGACGGCGCCTCGCTGCTGGTGGCGGGCCGGGAGGAGGTGAGCGTCGGCCCGAACCGGCTGCTGCGCGTCCCGCTGGACGGCGGGCCGGTGGTCGACCTCATCGCGGAGCTGGACCGCACCGTCATGCCCGGTGGCCCTGGCTATCCCGGCGGGCTGCCCCAGGTGGCCGCGGACGGGAGCACCGTGGTGTTCTGCGCTCGTGACCGCGGCTGCACGCACGTCTTCGCCGTCGACCTCTCCGGCGGGCCGGTCCGGCCACTGGTGACCGGCGCGACGCGGGTCGTGTCCGGGCTGTCCGTCGCCATCCGCGAAGGCCGCGCCGCCGTCGTCGTCGCCGATCCCGCGTCCTACGGCGACCTCGCCGTCGTCGACCTCGCCACCGGGCGGGAGACGCGGCTGACCCGTTACGCGCCCGAGGGCGTCGAGCTACCGGTCGCCGAGGAGCGGGTCTTCACCGTCGTCGACGGGACGCAGGTGCACGCCTGGCTGCTGCGGAACCCGGCGACGGCGACGGCGCCCGGGCCGCTGCTGGTCGACGTGCACGGTGGCCCGCACAACGCGTGGAGCCCGGTGCCCGACTCCGGTCACGCCTACCACCAGCTGCTGGTCGAGCGGGGGTGGTCGGTGCTGCTGCTCAACCCGCGGGGCAGCGACGGCTACGGCTCGGCGTTCTACACCGCGGCGGTCGGCGCCTGGGGCCTGGCCGACGAGCGCGACTTCCTCGAGCCGGTGGACCAACTGGTGGCCGAGGGCGTCGCGGACCCGGCCCGGCTGGCGGTGTCCGGCTACAGCTACGGCGGCTACCTGACCTGTTGGCTCACCGCCCGTACCGACCGTTTCGCCGCCGCCGTGGCCGGTGGCATCGTCTCCGACACCGCCAGCATGGCCGGCACCTCCGACGTCGGCCACCTGCTGGTCGGGATGGAGATCGGGCTGCCCTACGAGGACCGCGAGCCGACCGCGGCGCAGTCGCCGTTCGAGCGGGTCGCCGCCGTGACCACCCCGACGCTGATCCTGCACGGCCTGGCCGACGACCGTTGCCCGCCCGGACAGGCCGAGCAGTGGTTCGGCGCTCTGCGCGCCCGCGGCGTGCCGGCGCGGCTCGTGTTCTACCCCGAGGCGTCGCACCTGTTCATCCTGCAGGGGCGTCCCTCGCACCGGCTGGACTACTCCCGCCGGATCGTCGACTGGCTGACCCGCCACACGACGCCCGCGCACCGCACGACGGCCGCGCGACCCACCACGAAGGAGGCCCTGATGGCACCCACCACCCTGGACGCGGAGCACTGGCAGCGGCGGCTGGCCGAGCTGGCCGCCCGGTACAACGTCCCTGGCGCGACCCTCGGGATCGCCGCCGGCGACCGGAGCGTGGAGCTGGCGCACGGGCTGACCAACGTCGACATCGGGGTCGAGGTGACCCCGGACACCCTGTTCCAGACCGGCTCGATCACCAAGGTGTGGACCGCGACGGTGGTGATGGCGCTGGTCGACGCCGGCAAGCTCGATCTCGACGAACCGGTGGTGAACTACCTGCCCGAGCTGTCGCTGGCCGACGCCGAACTGACCGCTCGGGTCACCATGCGGCACCTGCTGACGCACACCAGCGGCATCGACGGCGACTTCTTCCTCGACACCGGCCGCGGCGACGAGTGCCTGGAGCGCTATGTCGCGGCGCTGGCCGGGTTGCCGCCGAACCACCCGCTCGGTGCCACCTGGTCGTACTGCAACGCCGGATTCACCCTGGCCGGCCGGGTGATCGAGAAGCTCAGCGGCCAGACCTGGGACGCCGCCATGCGCGACCAGCTGTTCGCACCGCTGGGCCTGACGCGCACCGTCACCCTGCCCGACGACGCTCTGCTGCACCGGACCGCCGTCGGCCACGTCCACGAGGGTGACGAGGAGCCGCGCCGGGCCCCGGTCTGGGTGTTGCCCCGGTCGGCCGGACCGGCCGGGCTCATCGCGTCCACCGTCGGTGACGTGCTCGCCTTCGCGCGGATGCACCTGGCCGGAGGCGTCGCCGCCGACGGCACTCGGGTGCTCGCCGCGGAGACGGCGGCGGCGATGCGGGAGGAACAGGTACGGCTGCCCGACCCGTACACGCTGGCAGACTCCTGGGGCCTGGGCTGGTTCCGGCTGGACTGGAACGGCACCAGGCTGTTCGGGCACGACGGCAACACCATCGGGCAGTCGGCGTTCCTGCGCATCCTGCCCGAGCAGGACCTCGCGGTGACGCTGCTGACCAACGGCGGGCACACCCGCGACCTCTACGAGACCCTGATCCGGGAGATCTTCCGCGAGGTCGCCGGCATCGAGATGACGGTGCCGCTGAGCCCGGCGTCGGAGTCCGGCGCCGACGTCGCACGGCACGCCGGCACGTACGAACGCACCGGCGTGCGCATCGACGTCTGGCAGGACGGCGACCGCGGCCGGCTCCGGATCACCAGCACGCAGGATGTCGCCGGCCTGGACCAGGAGCCGAAGGAGTTGGAGCTGTTCCCGGTGCGCGACGACATCTACGCCATGCGCCTGCCCGGCAACGAGACCTGGACCCCAGTGACCTTCTACACGCTGGCCGACGGCTCGCCGTACGTGCACCTGGGTGTGCGGGCCACCCCGAAGGTCGGCTGAGGTGGTCGGGCCGGACGTGGTCGACGCCGTCAAGGGCGCGTTCGCCGACGCGGGCGTGACCGGTCACCTGCACGCCGTCGACATCGACAGCGGCGCCGAGGCCGGCCTCGACGCCGACGCCCCAGTCGTGACCGCCAGCGTGTTCAAGGTGCCGGTGCTGGTGGAGCTGTGCCGGCAGGCCGCCGCCGGGGAACGGTCGCTCACCGACCGGGTCCGGGTGCCGGCGGCGCCGCGGACGCTCGGACCCACCGGGTTGTCGGTCATGCTGGACGACATCGAGCTGTCCCTGCGTGACCTCGCGTACCTGATGATGAGCGTCAGCGACAACCACGCCACCGACGTGCTCGTGCGGCTGCTCGGCATCGACCGCATCAACGCCGGCCTCGCGGCGCTGGACCGGCACGACACCGTCGTCATGGGGGACTGCGACTACCTGTTCTCCACCATCGCCGAGGACCTCGGCGGCTCGATCGACGCCATGGACGAGGCGCCGTCGCTGCTCGGCCTGCGCGCGCTGACCGCCGAGCAGACCAACCGCAGCACCGCGCGGGACACCACCGCCCTGCTGCGGCGGGTCTGGACCGACGACGGCCTGGCGCCCGATGCGGCCGCGGAGGTCCGCCGCATCATGGCCCTGCAGGTGTGGCCGCACCGGTTGACCTCGGGGTTTCCAATGGACGACGTCAAGATCGCGGCGAAGACGGGGACCTTGTCGCACGTGCGCAACGAGGCCGGCGTGGTGGAGTACCCCGACGGTTCGCGGTTCGCCGTCGCGGTGTTCCTGCGGCTGCCCGGGCGGGAGTTCCGCAACCCGGCCGCCGACGCGGTCATCGGCCGGGCCGCGCGGATCGCCGTCGACCACCTGCGGGCGGCCAGATGAGCGGCGGCGCAACGACGGGCGCGGCGACCGGTGGTGCCGAGAAGATGGCCGACGACCTCGGGCTGCTGGTGCGGTGCGAGTCGCCGTCGGCGGACATCGCCGCGGTCGCGGCCAGCGCCGACGTCGTCGCCGAGCTCGGCGCGCGGCTCACCGGGGTCGCGCCGGAGCGGATCGTCGTCGACGGACGGACCCACCTGCGCTGGCGGTTCGGCCCGGCCGGCGCCGTGCCGGGCATCCTGCTGCTGGGCCACCACGACACCGTGTGGCCGCTGGGTTCGCTGGCCGAGCACCCGTGGCGGGTGGCTGACGGGCGCGCTTACGGGCCGGGCTGCTTCGACATGAAGGCCGGGCTGGTGCAGCTGTTCCACGCGCTGGCGTCGCTGGACTCGCTGGACGGGGTGAGCGTGCTGGTCACCGGCGACGAGGAGCTCGGCGCGCCGTCGTCGCGGCCGCTCATCCTCGAGGAGGCCGCCCGGGCGGACGCGGCCTTCGTGCTGGAGGCGTCGGCCGACGGCGGTGCGCTCAAGACCGCGCGGAAGGGCGCGTCCTGGTACGAGGTGCGCGTCCGCGGCCGGGCGGCACACGCCGGACTGGAGCCGTGGAACGGCGTCAACGCGGCGGTCGAGTTGGCGCACCAGGTGCTGGCGATCGCCGCGCTCGACCGGGGCCCCGACGGCGCTACCGTCACCCCCACCGTGGCCATCGCCGGGACCACCGCGAACACCGTGCCCGGGACGGCGACGGTGCACGTGGACGCACGGGTGCCCACCGTGGCCGAGCAGCGTCGGGTCGACGACGCCCTGTCCGACCTGGTGCCGCGGCTGCCGGGTGCCCACGTCGAGGTGGTGCGCGGGCCGCGGCACCCGCCGTTCGAGCCCGTGGCATCGGCGGGGCTCTTCGCGCTGGCGTCGTCGGTGGCCGTGCGGCTGGGGCTGCCCGCGCTCACGTCGGCGCACGTCGGCGGCGCGTCGGACGGGAACATCGTGGCCGGCGCCGGGACGCCGACCCTCGACGGGCTGGGCGCGGTCGGCGCGGGGGCGCACGCGCCCGGCGAGTACGTCGAGGTTGCCGAGATGCCGCGGCGGGCGGCCCTGCTGGCGGGACTGGTGACCGCGGTCCGCTCGGCGGAATGGGTGGCCTCCGAGCCGGCGGGCTGGTCGCCTGGGACGAAACCGGGTAGCCGGCATGATACGGCCCGACCATGACGAAACGGCCAGATGGGGGCAGCATCGAAGCTGTGGTGCACGATGTGGGCAGGCCGGTGCCGGAGGGGGAGCTCGCCGTGTCGCACGAACCGGCGTTCGCACCGGCGGACGAGGCTGCGCGGGCGGACGAGGCTGCGCGGGCGGCCGAGCTCGCCGCGCGGCGGTCCGGGGTCCAGGTGCGGCTGCTCGACGCCCTGGCGGAGCTGGAGCAGGTGTATGAGCTGTTCGACCGGATCTGGCAGCCGGACGCGTCGAACCCCCCGGTCACCGTCGAGCACCTGCGGGCCATGACCCACGCCGGCAACTACGCCGCGGGTGCCTTCCTCGACGGTGAGCTGGTCGGGGCCTGTGTCGGGTTCTTCGCCTCGCCGCCCGGGCATGCGCTGCACTCGCACGTCGCCGGTGTCGCCGCCGCCGCCCGCGGCCGGCACGTCGGCTTCGCCCTCAAGGTCCACCAGCGGTCCTGGGCGCTCGAGCGCGGGCTGCGCGACGTCACCTGGACCTTCGACCCGCTGATCCGCCGCAACGCGTACTTCAACCTGGCCAAGCTGCGGGCCCGTCCGCAGGAGTACCTCGTCGACTTCTACGGCGACATGGACGACGCCATCAACGAGGGACAGGGCTCGGACCGGCTGCTGGTGCGGTGGGCGCTCGGCGACCCCGCGGTGGTGGCGGCCTGCTCGTCCGGCGGCGGGTCCGGTCCGGACGAGCCCGCCGGTGCCGTGGCGGCGCTGACGGAGTCAGCGTCGGGCCGGCCGGTCGCCGCGCCGGCCGCGGCCTGGGAGCGGGCACCGTCGTGCCTGGTGCGCACGCCCACCGACATCGAGGCGCTGCGTCGCGCCGACCCGGTGCTGGCCCGGCAGTGGCGGTTGGCCATGCGCGACGTGCTGGGTGGGATGCTCGGCTCGGGCGCCCAGGTGGTGGGCTTCACCGGGTCCGGCGCGTACGTCGTCGAGAGGACGGACGGATGAAGATCACCGGGTTCGAGCTGCGCCGGGTCGCGATGCCCCTGGTGGCGCCGTTCCGGACGTCGTTCGGGGTCGAGACCGCCCGCGACGTGCTGCTGGTCCGGGCGGCCACGCCCGACGCCGACGGCTGGGGCGAGTGCGTGGCGATGCGTGAGCCGCTGTACTCGCCGGAGTACGCCGACGGCGCCGCCGACGTCATCACGCGGTTCCTCGCGCCGCGGTTGTTCGCCGCGGGGTCGGTGGCGCCGGACCGGGTGGCGTCGGTGCTCGAACCGGTGCGCGGGCACCGGATGGCCAAGGCCGCGCTCGAGGCCGCCGTTCTGGACGCCTGGCTGCGGGCGCGCGGGGAGTCGTTCGGCGCGCACCTCGGTGCGGTGCGAGACCGCGTCCCGGCCGGTGTCTCCGTCGGCATCATGGACACCATCCCGAAGCTGCTCGACGCCGTCGCCGGCTACCTCGACCAGGGCTACCCGCGCATCAAGCTGAAGATCGAGCCCGGCTGGGACGTCGAGCCGGTACGCGCGGTGCGGTCGCGGTTCGGCGACGACCTGCTGCTGCAGGTGGACGCGAACGCGGCGTACACGCTGGCCGACGCCCAGGTGCTGGCCCGCCTCGACGACTTCGGCCTCCTGCTGATCGAGCAGCCGTTGGCCGAGGACGATCTGCGCCAGCACGCCGCGCTGGCCCAGCTGATCCGCACGCCGATCTGCCTCGACGAGTCCATCGAGTCGGCCAAGGACGCCGCCGACGCCCTGATGCTCGGCGCGGCGCGCGTCATCAACATCAAGCCCGGCCGGGTCGGCGGCTACCTCGAGGCCAAACGCATCCACGACCTCGCCCGGGCCCACGGGGTCGCGGTCTGGTGCGGCGGGATGCTGGAGTCCGGCATCGGCCGCGCCGCGAACGTCGCGCTGGCGGCGCTGCCGGGGTTCACGCTGCCCGGCGACACGTCCGCGTCGGACCGCTACTTCGCGCAGGACCTCACCGAGCCGTTCGTGCTGGAGGAGGGCCACGTCCGCGTGCCTGCGGGTCCCGGCCTCGGCGTGACTCCCATCCCGGAGGTCCTCGACGACCTGACGACGTCGACCACCTGGCTCCCCGCCGAGCCCGCACCGCGTTGATCATGGAGTAGGTCAGCTTCCGTTCGTTCGAGTCGACGAACGGGCCCCGGCTTCTCGTAGGATGCGACGAACCTTCAGGTGCGACGGCCGTGCTTGGGTTCAGGAGTGTTGCCCATGACCGTGTTGCGAGCGCGGGCGACCCTCGGGCGCGTCCTCGACGATCTCGGGTCGACGCTGCTCGAAGTGGTCGCCGGGCGGGTCGACCCGGGGCTGTCGGTGGGCGGGGTCGTCATTCACGACCCGCTGGACCCGCCGGCCATGCCTGGCAGCGCGCTCGTGCTGGGCGTGGGGCTGGCCGGGCCGGGCGAGATCGCCGACGTGGTCCGCGCGGTCGCCGCCGACGGCGCGGTGGGGTTGGTGCTGCGGCTGCCGGTCGACATCGACGCGGACGTGCGGGCGGCCGTCGACGAGTCGGGGCTGGTGGTGTTCGGGCTCACCCGGGGTGCCTCGTGGGCGCAGGTGGCGGCGCTGCTGCGGTCGCTGCTAGCCGTCGACGACCTCGGCGGCGTGGACGACGAGACGCTGGCAGGGGCGGGGGCGGGTGACCTGTTCGCGCTGGCCGGAGCGGTTTCGGCGCTGTTGGACGCGCCGCTCACCATCGAGGACCTGAGCTCACGGGTGCTGGCGTTCTCCGCGGACCAGGAGCGGGCCGACGAGTCGCGCAAGGAGACCGTGCTCGGCCGCCAGGTGCCCGAGCGCTACCTGCGCGAGCTGGAGCGGCGCGGGGTGTTCCGGGCCCTCTACGCGTCGGACCGGCCGGTCTACATGGACGGTATCGAGGGCACCCAGCTGCCGCGGGTCGCGATCCGGGTCCGTGCCGGCGACGAGATCCTCGGCTCCATGTGGGCCGCGGTTCGCGGTCCGTTGTCCGCCGAGCGGGAGCAGGCGTTCGTCGACGCTGCCAAGCTGGTGGCGCTGCACCTGCTGAGGCAGCGAGCCGGCGCCGACGTGGAGCGCAGGCTGCGCGCCGAGCTGGTCGCCACGCTGCTCGAGGGCGGGTCGGCCGCGCCGGAGGCGGCCAGCCGGTTGGGCCTGGCGGCCGGGCCGGCGTGCGTCCTCGCGCTCGGCGTGCCCGAAGCCGGCGCGGAGTCCGGCACCGCGACCGCCGATGCCGCGAGCCTCGACGCCCCGAGCGTCGAGGCCGACCTCCAGCGAGTGAGCGGCGCGTTCGCCCTGCACTTGGCCGCGGTTCACCCGCGCTCCGCGGCCGCGCTCGTCGGCGGCGTCGTCTACGGCGTCGTTCCGCTGGCTGGCGACGACGCGGACGCCAACCTGCGAGCGGTCGCCGTCGCCGAGGAGTTCCTCAACCGGATCGGGAGCCGCACCCGTGTCGTCGTCGGCATCGGGGACGTCGTCGCGGGGGCGGCGGGGCTGCCGCGGTCGCGCGCCGACGCCGACCGCGCACTGCGGGTGCTGCGCACGCAGCGGTCCTGCGGGTCCGGCCCGCGGGTTGCCCGTCTCGCCGACGTGCAGATCGCGTCGTTCCTGCTCGAGCTGGGTGGTGCGATGGTGGCTGAACGACGGGTCCCGTCCGGCGCCGTCGCCCGGCTCGCCGCGTACGACCGCCGGCACCGATCCGCCATGGTCGAGACGCTCTCCGCCTGGCTGGACGCGTTCGGTGACGTGACGGTGGCCGCGGCGGCCATGCACGTGCACACCAACACGTTCCGGTACCGGCTGCGCCGGGTCGGCGAGATCGCCGGGATCGACCTGGCCGACCCGGAGGCGCGGTTCGCGGCGATGCTCGAGCTGCGGCTGCGCGACGTCGTCGAGCCGTCCACCGTTGATCACCTCGGGGCGGAGCCGTAGGGTCGGCCGCATGCCCTCGCCCCGGCCCCAAGACTTGAGCCCCGCGCAGCTCGGATTCGTCCGACAGAGACCGGTGGCGTGGCTCAACCCGGGCCTGCTGGCCGGCACCGCGCTGCGGGTCATGCTCGCGTACATGTTCGGCGGCTACCTCGACAAGCGTGAGCTGCAGGCGGCGCTGTCCGACCGTGACTTCGACCACTCCGCCGGCGAGGAGATCTGGTTCGACTACACCGCCGACGTCGGCGACGGCTTCGACGCCACCTACACCGTCGCGTACCTGC
This sequence comes from Jiangella asiatica, assembly GCF_004349065.1. GTDB lineage: Bacteria > Actinomycetota > Actinomycetes > Jiangellales > Jiangellaceae > Jiangella > Jiangella asiatica. The sequence goes on along the minus strand of NZ_SMKZ01000056.1, from coordinate 25,000 downwards.
TGGCACAGCGGCGGCTGACCGTCGAACCGGCCGGCGATGGTGGCGCCGAGGGTGCCCCGCTGGAGCTGCCGCGCGGCGAGCTCTTGGTCCTCGGTGGCGACCAGGTGTACCCGACGGCGTCGAGCCCGGGGTACGAGAACCGCTGGAAGGGGCCGTACCGCGCGGCCATGCCCGAGCCGGCGGCGGATTCGCCGACCCTCTTTGCGCTGCCGGGCAACCACGACTGGTACGACGGCTTGACGGCGTTCCTGCGGCTGTTCGCGCAGCGCGACCCCGTCGGTGGCTGGCGGACCACGCAGGCGCGCAGCTACTTCGCGCTGGCCCTGCCGCACCGGTGGTGGCTGCTGGCCATCGACATCCAGCTGTCGGCGTACATCGACGAGCCGCAGCTGGACTATTTCCGCACGGTCGCCGAGGGCCTGGGCCCGGACGACCGCATCATCCTCGTTCCCGCCCAGCCTTCTTGGGTGAAGACGCACGAATCGCCGGACGCCTACGACAGCGTCGACTACTTCATCCGGACCATCATCGAGCCGACCGGCGCACGCATCCCGCTGCTGCTGGCCGGCGACGTGCACCACTATGCCCGGTACGCCGGAGGTGGCCCCGACGGACGCGGACGCCAGCTGCTCACCTGCGGTGGCGGCGGCGCGTACCTCGTCGGCACCGACCACCTCCCCGACACCATCGCCGTGCCGCCGGAGCAGACCATCTCCCGCCGCAGCAGCACCCCGCGCGCCTACGAGCTGGCCGGTGCCTACCCGACGCGGCCGCACTCACGCCGGCTGGGCTGGGGGATCTTCGCCCGGCTGCCGCGGCGCAACCCCGGGTTCGTCGGCCTGGTCGGCGTGATGCAGACGCTGCTGATGCTCGCGTTCGTCACCTCGCCGGGGCGCTGGATCACGCCGGCGACGGTGGCCGGTGTCGGCGCCGTCTTCGCCGGGACGCTGCTGTTCGCGCTGGTGCTCGGCACCCGCGGACGCCGGCACTGGATCGCCGGCGTGCTCCATGCCGTGCCGCACATCGCGTTGGGGGTGGCCGGTGCCGCCACCTGGTCCGCGCTGCCGCTGGACGACCTGCCCAACCCGTGGAGCACGCTGCTGGCGTTCGTCGTCTACCTGCCGGTCATCGGCATTGTCGACGCCTGGCTGGTCGGGGTGTACCTGCTGGTTGCACGGTACGTCGACGTCAACGTGAACGAGCTGTACGCAGGTCTGGGCATCGACGACCACAAGAGCTTCCTGCGCCTGCACATCGACCGCGACGGCACTCTCACCGTCTACCCCGTCGCCGTCGAGAAGGTGGCGCGGAGCTGGCGCGCGGACCCGTCCGGACCGGCGGATTCCTCGTGGATCGTCCCCGACCGGCCGGTCCGCACCCGGCTGGCCGAGCCACCCGTCGTCGTCGACCGTGCGAAGGTGTTTCCTGGGTAGGGTGAACCGAGGCCGACCTGGGGAGATGGGCGTATGAGGTTCCTTCACGACCGAGTTCCAGAGCAGGACCTCACCTACAGCGATGTCTTCCTGGTCCCCACCCGGTCGCGGGTCGGGTCCCGGCTCGACGTCGACCTCACCACCGACGACGGCAGCGGCACCACCATCCCGCTGATCGCCGCCAACATGACCGCTGTGTCGGGACGGCGGATGGCTGAGACGCTCGCCCGCTGCGGCGGCATGGCGGTCATACCGCAGGACATCCCGGTCGACGTCATCGCCGACGTCATCGCGTGGGTGAAGCGCCGGCACGTCGTCTACGACACCCCGCTCACCATGCCGCCCACCGGCACCGTCGGCGAGGCGTTCAACCTGCTGCCCAAGCGCGGCCACGGCGCCGTCATCGTCGTCGAGGACGGCCGCGCGGTCGGCGTCGTCACCGAGGCCGACTGCCAGGACGTCGACCGATTCACCCAGCTGCACTCCGTCATGTCCACCGAGCTGCTGACCGTGCCGGCCGGCATCGCCGCGGAGGACGCGTTCAACCAGCTGCACGACGGACGGCACCGGCTCGCCCCCGTGGTCGACGGCGACGGGCGCATCGTCGGCATCCTGACCCGGGAGCGCGCGCTGCGGGCCACCCTGTACCAGCCGGCGCTCGACCCGGACGGACGGCTGCGCATCGGCGCCGCGGTCGGCATCAACGGCGACGTCGAGGGCAAGGCGAAGGCGCTGCTGGCCGCCGGCACCGACGTGCTCGTCGTCGACACCGCGCACGGGCACCAGGAGCGCATGCTCGACGCGCTGCGCCGGATCCGCGCACTGGACCCGCCGTTGCCGGTGGTCGCCGGCAACGTCGTCACCGCCGAGGGCGTCACCGACCTCGTCGACGCCGGCGCCGACATCGTCAAGGTCGGTGTCGGGCCGGGCGCCATGTGCACCACCCGGATGATGACCGGCGTCGGCCGGCCGCAGTTCTCCTCCGTTCTTGAGTGCGCCGCGCGGGCTCGCGAGCTGGGCGTCCACGTGTGGGCCGACGGCGGTGTGCGGCATCCGCGCGACGTCGCCCTGGCCCTGGCCGCCGGCGCCGACAACGTCATGATCGGCTCCTGGTTCGCCGGCACCTACGAGTCGCCCGGAGATGTGCAGCGCGACGGCGAGGGCCGGTTGTACAAGGAGAGCTTCGGCATGGCGTCGGCGCGCGCGGTCAAGCTGCGCACCGCCGAGGACACCCCGTTCGAACGCGCCCGCAAAGGCATGTTCGAGGAGGGCGTGTCGACGGCGCGCATGTACCTGTCACCGTCGCGGCCGAGCGTGGAGGACCTGGTGGACACCATCGTGGCCGGCGCGCGCAGCGCGTTCACGTACGTCGGCGCGGGGACGCTGGCGGAGTTCCGGGAGCGGGCGGTGGTCGGCATCCAGAGCGCGTCCGGCTACACCGAGGGCATGCCCGTGGACGTCAGCTGGTGAAAGGCGCGCAGGCGGTCCGATACACGCGTTACGGCGGTCCCGAGGTGCTGAGCCTCGACACCGTACCGATGCCGTCGCCGCAAGCGGGTCAGGTGCGCGTCGCCGTCCACGCCGCCGGCGTCAACCCGTACGACTGGAAGGCGCGGCGCGGGCTCTACGCCGGCGACGAGGCACCCGCCCGGCCGGTGCGGGTGGGCCTGGAGTTCGCGGGCACGATCGACGAGCTCGGCCCGGACGTCACCGGCTGGACGGTTGGCGCACCTGTCCTCGGGCAGGCCGCCGGCGCGGCGGCGACCCACGTCCTCGCCGCTGCCGATGGCCTGGTGGCCAAACCGGACTCGCTGTCGTTCCCGCAGGCCGCCGCGCTGCCGGTCGCCTGCGAGACGGCGTATCGCGCGGTCCGTGTGCTGGACGTCCAACCCGGCCAGACCGTCCTGATCCATGCCGCCGCCGGAGCCGTCGGGCTCATCGCGGCACAGCTGGCCCTGGCCCGCGGCGCACGGGTCATCGGGACGGCGAGCGTGGCCAACCACGAGTATCTCCGCTCGCTCGGGATCGAGCCGGTCCTCTACGGCGACGGCCTGGCCGACCGCGTCCGCGCCGTCGCACCCGACGGCGGCGTCGACGCCGCGCTCGACGTGTCCGGGCGCGGCGTGCTCCCCGTCTCTATCGAGCTTGCCGGCGGCCCCGAGCACGTGGTCACCATCGCCGACGGCACCGCCTCGCAGTACGGCGTGCGGTCGACCTGGAGCGCGGACCTCCCGCTGCCGGCGGTCTTCCAGGCCGTGCTGCCCCTGATCGAGCGCGGCGAGGTGCGGCTGCCCATCGCGGCGACATTCCCGCTGGAGCAGGTCGGCGACGCGCAACAGCTCAGCGAGGGAGGACACCTGCGCGGGAAGATCGTGCTCTCGGTGGGTGCCTGAGGGGTGAGGCGGGTCTGGTACCCCCCGTGATCATGGGGCGCAACGAGGGTCGGGCGCCGACAGCTTCTCCAGTAGCTCGCTCGCCGGCACGCAGCCGGGTTGGCGCTGCTCGCGGGCGGCGACGACGGCCAGCGCACACACCAGTTCGTTGGCCGGCGTGGGTATGCCGTGCAGGCGGCCGAGGAGGACGATCTCGCCGTTGAGGTAGTCGGCCTCGATGGAGCCGGTGCCGCGCAGGAGGCTCTGGACCGACGATCCGCCGCCGGGTGCCCGGCCTTCGAAGGGCGGGAACCTCAGGATGCCGGCTCGCCGTGCCTCGTCCTCCTCCTCGCTGACGACGTCGACGCCGGTGGCGGCCAGCACCGCCTCGCCTTCGGCCCGCACCAGCTCGGACACGCGTGGTGCGTCGTCGTCGCCGGGGCCGCACAGGGCACCGACGGCGTTGCCGAGGTTCATGATCAGTTTGCGGTGCTTCCACCGCATGATGTCCGCGCGCGGCTCGGACACGAACCCCGCCTTGGTGAACGCGGCCGCCACCTCGCGGGCGGTGTCGTCGACGCCGCCGGGGTAGCGGCCGAGGTCGAGGATGCCCGGTACCGGCGCCGACCGCGACTGTACGACGCCCGGCCGCAGGTGCGAGGCCGGGAACATGACGCACACGCCGTAGACATTCTCGAACAGCCGCAGCGCCAGCCGCTCGTTGACCACGCCGTTCTGCGCGCACACCACCGGGGTGCCGGGACCCGCGACGGCGCGCAACGCCGCCAGGGCGTCCGCGGTGTCCTGGCTTTTCATGGCCAGGACGACGACGTCCTCGGTGCCGATGCCGGCCTCGGCGGGCGACGACGCCACCGTCACCGGCAGCGTCGTGGTGCCCTCCGGCGACTCCAGCCGAAGTCCGTGGTCGCGGACGGCGGACAGGTGCTCGCCGCGAGCGATGAGGCGGACGTCGAACCCGGCGGTGAACAGCCGTGCGCCCAGCACACCGCCGATGGCGCCGGCACCGTAGATCACGAAGGCCATGACCGTACGGTATCCAGGGCCACCTGGCAGTAGAATTCCGCGGCGTGACCGAGACGACTCGCCCCGACCCCGCCCTGCCGCCCGTCTTCGACCCGGCGCAGGTAGAGGTACCGCTCTACGAGCGGTGGGTCGAGCGCGGGTATTTCGAGGCCGACGAGAAGAGCGACAAGCCGCCGTACTGCATCGTCATCCCGCCGCCCAATGTCACCGGTTCGCTGCACCTGGGCCACGCGTTCGAGCACACCCTCATCGACGCGCTGGTCCGGCGCCGGCGCATGCAGGGCTACGAGGCGCTGTGGATGCCCGGCATGGACCACGCCGGCATCGCGACCCAGAACGTCGTCGAGCGTGAGCTGGCCAAGCAGGGCGTGTCGCGGCACGATCTGGGCCGCGAGGCGTTCGTCGAGAAGGTCTGGGAGTGGAAGGCCGAGTCCGGCGGCAAGATCCTCGCCCAGATGCGCCGGCTCGGCGACGGCGTCGCCTGGAGCCGCGAACGCTTCACCATGGACCACGGACTGTCACGCGCCGTGCAGACCATCTTCAAGATGCTGTACGACGACGGCCTCATCTACCGGGCCGAGCGCATCATCAACTGGTGCGTGCGCTGCCACACCGCGCTCTCCGACATCGAAGTCGAGCACAGCGACGACGACGGCGAGCTGGTCTCGATCCGCTACAGCGACGAGGTCGTCGTCGCCACCACCCGGGCGGAGACGATGCTCGGCGACACCGCCGTGGCCGTCAACCCCGGCGACGAGCGCTACAAGCACCTCATCGGCACCGAGCTGGTGCTGCCGCTGACCGGCCGGCGCATCCCGATCGTCGGCGACGAGCACGTCGACCCCTCGTTCGGCACCGGCATGGTCAAGGTGACTCCGGCCCACGACCCCAACGACTTCGAGATCGGCCGCCGCCACGGCCTGCCGGCGCTGACCATCATGGACGAGCAGGGCGTCATCACCGCGCACGGCCCGTTCCAAGGGCTGGACCGGTTCGAGGCCCGGCCGGCCGTCGTGGCGGCGCTGCGCGCCGAGGGCCGCATCGTCTCGGAGAAGCGACCGTACGTGCACGCCGTCGGGCACTGCTCCCGGTGCAAGACCGTCGTCGAGCCGCGGCTTTCGCTGCAGTGGTGGGTCAAGGTCGGCCCGCTGGCCCAGGCCGCCGGCGACGCCGTCCGGGACGGCCGGGTGGCCATTCACCCGACGAGCATGGAGCCGCGCTGGTTCGGCTGGGTCGACGACATGCACGACTGGTGCATTTCGCGGCAGCTGTGGTGGGGCCACCGCATCCCGGTCTGGTACGGCCCTGACGGCGAGGTCGTCTGCGTCGGACCCGACGACGCCGTACCAACGGGCGAGGGCTGGCACCAGGACGAGGACGTGCTGGACACGTGGTTCTCGTCGGCGCTGTGGCCGTTCTCCACGCTCGGCTGGCCGGACGAAACCCCGGCACTGGAGAAGTTCTATCCGAACCAGGTGCTGGTCACCGGCTACGACATCCTGTTCTTCTGGGTCGCCCGGATGATGATGTTCGGGCTCTACGCGCACGGGGCGGCCGAGCCGTCGAAGGCCGTTCCCTTTCACACGATCGCGCTGCACGGCATGGTCCGCGACGAGCGCGGAAAGAAGATGTCCAAGTCGTTCGGCAACGCCGTCGACCCGCTGGACTGGATGGACGCCTACGGCTCCGACGCGCTGCGCTTCACGCTGGCCCGTGGCGCGAACCCGGGCGCCGACGTGCCCATCGGCGAGGACTGGGTCCAGGCGTCGCGCAACTTCTGCAACAAGCTGTGGAACGCCACCCGGTTCGCGCTGATCAGCGGCGCGCGGGTGGGTGAGCTGCCGCCGTCGCCGGAGCTCACCGCGCCGGACCGGTGGATCCTGTCGCGGCTCAACACCGTCCTCGCCGAGGTCGACGAGCACTACGAGGACTTCCAGTTCGCCAAGGCCTCCGAAGCACTGTTCCACTTCGCCCGGGACGAGTTCTGCGACTGGTACGTCGAGCTGGCGAAGACGCAGCTGGCCGGAGACGACGCCGTCGCCGAGCGCACCCGGCTGGTGCTGGGCAACGTGCTGGACAACCTGCTGCGGGTGCTGCACCCGGTGGCACCGTTCGTCACCGAGGCGCTGTGGACGACACTGACCGGTCAGGAGACGGTGGTGACGGCGGCCTGGCCGGCGGCGGACCGGTCGCGCCGTGACCCGGCGGCGGAGGCCACCGTGGCCGAGTTGCGGCGCCTGGTCACCGAGGTGCGCCGGTTCCGCAGCGACCAGGGCCTCAAGCCGGGCCAGCGGGTCCCGGCCCGGCTGGTCCTCGCCGCGGACACCCCGGCACTGACCGACCACGAGGCCGCGTTCCGTTCGCTGACCCGGCTGGAGCCCGAGGCCGACGGGTTCAGCGCCACCGCCCGCGTGGTGGTCGGCTCGGTGACGGTCGAGGTCGACCTCTCCGGCGCCGTTGACGTCGAGGCCGAGCGCCGCAGGCTCACCAAGGACCTCTCGAACGAGCGGAAGGCGCTGGAGCAGGCCGCGCGCAAGCTCGACAACGAGCAGTTCCTGGCCAAGGCGCCCGAGGCCGAGGTCGACAAGGTCCGCACCCGTCGCACCACCGCCGAGGCCGAGATCGCCCGCCTGGAGGCCCAACTCGCCGCCCTCCCGCAGACCTGAGCCTCGTGTCCGCCGCGTCGCGGGCGGGGGACGCGGGCCGGACCCGGGACCGTAGGGGAGAATGCACAGTGAGCCATCCAGCGGGAATCAGGTGAGACGTGAGCGCTGACGCACTGCGCGAGATCGAGGACGAGCTCGTCGCCCGGCGGCCGGAGTCCAAGGTCGAGCCGTCGCTGGAACGCATCCGCGACCTGGCCGACCTGCTGGGCAACCCGCAGCGCTCGTACCCCGTCGTGCACGTCGGCGGCACGAACGGCAAGACGTCCACGGCCCGCATGGTCGACGCGCTGCTGCGCGAGCTCAACCTGCGCACCGGCCGCTACACCAGCCCGCACCTGCAGTCGGTCACCGAGCGCATCGTCGTCGACGGCGAGCCGATCGCGCCGGAGCGCTTCGCCGCTGTCTACCGCGAGATCGAGCCGTACCTCGACATCGTCGACTCCAAGCACGACGTCCGGCTGGGCTACTTCGAGGTGCTGACGGCGCTGGCGTACGCCGCGTTCGCCGACACCCCGGTCGAGGCGGCCGTCGTCGAGGTCGGCATGGGCGGGGCCTGGGATGCCACCAACGTCGCCGACGGACGGGTCTGCGTCATCACGCCTATCTCCGTCGACCACGTCGAGTACCTGGGCGACACCGTGGAGCTGATCGCTCAGGAGAAGGCCGGCATCATCAAGCCCGGCGGGTACGCGGTCCTCGCCCCGCAGGAGCCGGTCGCCGCGGAGGTGCTGCTGGCCCGGGCCGCCGAGGTCGGCGCCACGGTCGCCCGGCAGGGTGTGGAGTTCGGCCTGCGCGGCCGCGAGATGGCCGTCGGCGGTCAGCTCATCGGCCTGCAAGGGCTCACCGGCCCGTACGACGAGATCTTCCTGCCCCTGCACGGCGAGTACCAGGCGCACAACGCCGCGGCGGCCCTCGCCGCGGTCGAGGCGTTCGTCGGCGGCGGGCGCGAGGCACTCGACCCCGACCTGGTGCGGGCCGCGTTCTCCCGCGTCACCTCGCCCGGACGGCTCGAGGTGCTGCGCCGCGGCCCGGTGGTCATCGCCGACGCCGCGCACAACCCGGCGGGCGCGCAGGCGCTGGCGGCCGCGCTGGCCGAGGAGTTCGCGGCCACGGCGATGGTCGCGGTCGTCGGGGTGCTCGGCGACAAGGACGCCGAGGGCATCCTGGCGGCCTTGGAGCCCGTCGTCGACGCGGTGGTGGTGACGGAGAACTCCTCGCCGCGCCGGCTGCCGGCCGACGACCTCGCCAACGTCGCCATCGACGTGTTCGGCCAGGACCGCGTGCACCAGGCGGTGCCGCTGCCCGAGGCGATCGACGCCGGCCTGCGGCTGGCCGAGCGGGAGGGCTCGCTGGGCGGCTACGGCGTCGTCGTCACCGGTTCCGTGGTCACCGCGGGCGACGCCAGGATCGCGTTCTCCAGGAGCGACTCGTGACCCGCATCGCTGCGATGATCCTGTCCGTGGAGGCGCTCGTCGTGCTGCTGGCGGTGCCGGTGGCCATCAACGTCTCCGATGTCGGCACCGGGGCGGCCTGGCTGGGCGGTGGCGCGGTGGCTGTGCTGTGCGTCCTCGGAGCCGGCATGGTGCGGCGCGGCCGGCCGGGCTACGTCGTCGGGTCGGTGGCCCAGGTGGCGGCGCTGGCCACCGGGATCGTCGTGCCCGCGATGCTCGTGCTGGCCGGCATCTTCGCGCTCATGTGGTTCGTGCTGCTGCGCATCGGCCCGGAGGTCGAGCGGGTCAAGGCCGCCCGGGAGGCCGCCGCCCGCGACGGCGACGCCTGACGCCGGCGTCTCCGAAGCTCCGCGACCGCGACGACGGCCACCGCCCAAGGTGTCACGTCACCAGGATTTTGTGTGACGCACCAGGCTCACAAGCATGGTGGGGCACGAAATCTCGTGCTGAACGTGATCATTTCGGGCGGGTGGGGGAAATCAGAGGCCGGGGAACCAGAGGTCGAGCTCGCGCTTGGCGGCGTCGGCGGAGTCCGAGGCGTGCACGAGGTTCTCCGAGTTCGACAGGGCGAGGTCGCCGCGGATGGTCCCCGGGGCCGCCTTGCGCCCGTCGGTGGCGCCGTTCATCGCGCGGACGACGTCGATCGCCTGGTCGCCCTCGAGCACCAGCGCCACCAGCGGACCGCCGGTGACGAACTCGCGCAGCGCGGGATAGAACGGCTTCTCGACGTGCTCGGCATAGTGCGCGTCGGACAGGGTGGGGTCGATGGTGCGCTGGTCCATCGCCACGATGGACAGGCCCTTGCGCTCGTAGCGGGCCAGGATCTGCCCGATCAGGCCGCGCCGGACGGCGTCGGGCTTGATCAGGACGAGCGTGCGCTCGGACACGAGGTCTCCAGTGCGTTCGAGTAGTACGGCAATGTGCAGAGACAGAGACAGTATCCGTCGCCGCCGGGCCGAGCGCGCTCAGGTTGCCGGTGGACGCCGGGTGAAAGCGGCGTGAAAGCGGGCTGCCGTACAGTCCTGGAAACGGTCCGGGAATCCACAGTCTGGACCTGAGGTCCGAAGTGTGGTCGTGCGATGGCCGGCGATCACGGTTCGGTCGAGAGTTGACGTGGATGAATGGGCGAGGCATGACCTCGGTCGTGATTCCAAGGTAAGGTTCCCCCGAAACGTCCAGGGGGCAGCGGGGATGGCTCGACTCCGACGCGTCCGAAGGGGGCGCGCCGGGTGCCACGTCGGCGCGCCCCCAGCTGTGCCCGGTCGTCCCGAAGCAGAACTCGGGCCGGCTGACGCGACGTCGCCGGGAACGTGACGAGGCGGGAGCGGTAGAGGCAAGCTCATGGCGGGGACAACGCAGACCACAGACGCAGCGAGCGAGCGGCAGCGCGCCCGAGAGCAGCGCGGCATCCGCAGCAATCAGCGGGTCCGCTCCGACAGCACCCGGCTGCCGGCGCCGCCCCGGCAGCGCCGCCCGGCGCTGGCGGCGCTGGCCGTGCTGCTCATCGCCGGCGGTGCGGCCATCGCGGCGCTGTTGGCGATGCGGGTCGACGAGCGCACCCCCGTGCTGGTGCTGCGCGGCGACGTCGCCGCCGGCCAGCAGATCACCGAGGAGCACCTCGACACCACGCAGGTCGCCTCCGAGGACACCGACCTCATCCCCGAGTCGCAGCTGGACCAGGTGGTCGGCCAGTACGCCAGGGTCGAGCTCGTGAGCGGCCAGCTGCTCGACACCACCATGCTCGCCGGCGCCGGGCTGATGACCGAGGGCCGAGCCGCGGTCGGCGCGTCGCTGGCGCCCGGCTTCCTGCCCGCCGGCGGGCTCCGCGAGGGCGACGTCGTCGACCTCGTCTCCATCGTCAGCGGGTCCGGCGAGGTCGTCGTCGAGGACGCCCGCGTGAGCTCGGTGTACACGGTCGAGGGCCAGGCGGCGGAGAACGGCGCCACCGGCGTGGTGGCGACCTTCGTCGTCGACCGTGAGGACGAGGCCGAGGTGGCCGGGCTCGCGGCGCTCAACCAGCTGGTCGTGACGCTGGTTGAGCGCGGCGCGCCGCTCGCCGCCGAGGAGGAGTGACCTCGTGCTGATCGCGTTCGCGTCCGCCAAGGGTTCCCCGGGCGTGACCACGGCGGTGAACGCCCTGGGCGCCATCTGGCCGACGGATGTCGTGGTCGCCGACTTCGACCCCGCCGGCGGCGACTTCGCCCTGCGTCACCGCAACGCCGAGGGTGAGCCGCTGGACCCCGAGCGAGGCCTGTTGTCGCTGGCCGCGGCCGCCCGCCGGGGCGTCACCGAGGCGGCCATGGGTGAGCACCTGCAGACAGCCGACGGCGGCCTGGAGGTGCTGGCCGGGGTGACGCGCCCCGAGCAGCTCACCGGCATCGGCTCGGTGTGGCCGGCGCTGGGGACCATGCTGCACGGCCTGTCCGCGGACGTGCTGGTCGACTGCGGCCGCATCGTCCCCGGCACCCCGCTGCTGCCCATCCTGACCGGCGCCGACGCCGTCGTGTTCGCGGTCCGCCCGGGGGTGGAGTACTACGCGCACCTGCGTGAGCGGTTGCGCTGGATGGCCGAGCCGCTGCAGATCGGCAGGGCCGGCAGCACGCCGGTCGGCATCGTGCTGATCACCGACAGCTCCGACAGCTCGTCGACCCGCGACCTGGACCGCCTGCTCCAGCACGACGGCCACCAGGTCGCCGTCCTGGGCCGCATCGCCGACGACGCCAAGGCCGCCGGCGCGCTGGCCGGGCGGTGGAACCGCCGCATTGACCGCTCGCTGCTGATCCGCTCCGCACGCGAGCTGAGCGAGTCGATCCGCGCGCTGGCCGTGACCCGGACGCGGATCTCGGCAAGGAGCTGATGCACCATGGATCAGAACCTCGTCCGCACCCTCCGCGAAGAAGTCGCCGACACCCTCGCCCGGCAGCGCCGCGACGACGCCGCCAACGGCATCCCGCCCATGTCGTCCGAGGACGAGCGGCAGTTCGCCCGGGCCGTCATCGGCCGGGTCCTCGACTCGCACGCCCGCGCCGAGATCGCCGCCGGCCGCACCCCGCCGTCGGCGGAGGAAGAGGAGGAGATCTCCTCCGGCATCCACGCCGCGCTCTTCGGCGTCGGACGGTTGCAGCCGCTGCTGGACGACCTCGACGTCGAGAACATCGACATCAACGGCTGCGACCAGGTGTTCATCCAGTACGCCGACGGCCGCGAGGTGCTCGGCGCGCCGGTCGCCGAGAGCGACGACGAGCTGGTCGAGCTGGTCCAGATCCTCGGCGCCTACTCCGGCCTCACCAGCCGGCCGTTCGACTCGGCCAACCCTCAGCTGGACCTGCGGCTGCCCGACGGCAGCCGGCTCTCGGCCGTCATGGGGGTGTGCGCCCGGCCGTCCATCTCCATCCGGCGCGCGCGGCTGTCCCGCGTGCACCTGGACGACCTGGTCCGATACGGCTCGGTCACCGACGAGCTCGCGGCGTTCCTGTCCGCGGCGGTCGCCGCCCGCAAGAACATCATGATCGCCGGGGCCACCAACGCCGGCAAGACGACGATGCTGCGCGCGCTGGCCAACGAGATCCCGGCGGCTGAGCGGCTCATCACCGTCGAGCGGGCGCTCGAGCTCGGGCTGGGCGAGTTCGCCGACCTGCACCCGAACGTCGTCGCGTTCGAGGAGCGGCTGCCCAACTCCGAGGGCCAGGGCGCCATCACCATGGCCGAGCTGGTCCGCCGCAGCCTGCGCATGAACCCCAGCCGGGTCATCGTCGGTGAGGTGCTCGGCGACGAGATCGTCACCATGCTCAACGCGATGAGCCAAGGCAACGACGGGTCGCTGTCGACCATCCACGCCAACAGCTCGATCGAGGTGTTCAACCGCATCTCGACCTACGCCATCCAGTCGGTGGAGCGGCTGCCGGTCGAGGCGACCATGATGCTCGTGGCCGGCGCCATCGACTTCGTCGTCTTCGTGGAGAAGCGCAACGAGTTCTCCGAGGGCGGCCGGCTGCGCCGCTTCGTCTCCAGCATCCGCGAGATCAACGGCGTCGACGGCCGGGTGCTGTCCAGCGAGATCTTCGCCTCGGGCCCCGACGGCGTCGCGGTTCCGGCCGCGCCCATCGCCTGCATCGACGACCTCATCGCCGTCGGCTACGACGCGCACGCCGGTCAGGTGATCGCGTGAGCCCCACCATCCTGCTCATCACGCTGCTCGGCGCCGCCGTCGGCGCCTCGGTGCTGCTGCTCGTGGTGGCGGTGCGGGGCAGCGAGCCGAAGCCGCCGACACCCTCCACCAGTCACCGTTCGCTGGTCGAGATGCTCGGCCGGCAGACGGTGTTCGGCATCGGCGCCGGCGTGGCGACGCTGGCACTGACCCGCTGGCCGGTCGCGGCCATCGGCGGTGGCCTGCTGGTGGCGTTCTGGCCGGCGCTGTTCGGTGGTGCCCGCGAGGAGCGCGGCTCGATCGCGCGCCTGGAGGGCCTCGCGTCGTGGACGGAGTCGCTGCGCGACACCATCGCCGGTGCCGTCGGCCTCGAGCAGGCCATCCCGGCGACGGTCTACGCAGCGTCGCCGTCCATCCAGCCGCAGCTGCGCATGCTGGCCGACCGGCTGCGCATCCGCATGCCCATGCCCGAGGCCCTGCAGCGCTTCGCCGACGACCTCGACGACGCCAGCGCCGACCTCGTGGTGTCCGCGCTGATCCTCAACGCGCGGCTGCGCGGTCCGGGTCTGCGCCAGGTGCTCAGCTCGCTCGCCGACTCCGCCCGCGCCGAGCTCGACATGCGCCAGCGGGTCATGGCAGGGCGTGCCAGCACCCGCCGCTCAGTGCAGATCGTCGTGGCGGTGAGCCTGTTTTTCATGGTCGGCCTGTCGCTGCTCAACCGCGACTACGTCGAGCCGTACTCCACACCGGTTGGGCAGATCGTCCTCGGCGTGGTCATCCTGATCTTCGCCGTCGGCTTCCTGTGGATGCGCAGGCTGGCGAAGTTCGAGATGCCGGCCCGCTTCCTCGTCACCGCCGCCGACCAGGGCGAGGTGCGGACATGACGTTGATCCTGCTGGCCGGCGCGGTCGTCGGCGCCGGCGTGCTGCTGCTCGGCCTCATGCTGTCCACGCAGCGGGTCAACCCGGCCGCAGCGCTGGCCAGGCTCGACGCCGAACGGTCCCGGGCCCGCCGCGAGCAGCTGGTGTCCAGCGCGGCCGTCTCCGGGCAGGGCGGCGAGTCCGCGGCGATGCGCCGCTTCGGCGGGCAGCTGCGCGAAGCGCTGGAAGGCGTCGGCATCAACCTCGGCTCGATCCGCCGCGACCTCTCGCTCATGGGCAGGACCCTGGAGGGTCACCTGGCCACCACGGTGCTCAGCGCGCTGGCCGGGTTCCTGATGCCGCTGGTGGTGGCGGCCATCCTGTCCGTCGCCCAGGTCAACATCGGCATCCCGGCCTCGGCCGTGCTGGGCATCGTCCTGGCCATGATCTTCGCGGTCCTCCCGACCCTGACCGTGCGCTCCAACGCCGCGGACCGCCGTCGCGACTTCCGCCACGTCGTCGGCTCGTTCCTCGACCTGGTGGCCATGAACCTGGCCGGCGGCCGCGGCGTGCCGGAGGCCCTGCAGGCGGCGTCGTCGCTCAGCGACGGCTGGGCCATGGTGCGCATCCGTGACACCCTGCTCACCGCCCGGCTGCACGGCGTCACCCCGTGGGCGGCGCTGGGCGAGCTGGGCGACGAGGTGGGCGTCGACGAGCTGCGCGACCTCGCCGCCGCCCTGGCGCTGGTGGCCGAGGACGGAGCGAAGGTGCGCGAGTCGCTGGCCGCCCGGGCCGGCTCGCTGCGCCGCCGCGAGCTGGCCGAGGTCGAGGGCAAGGCCGGGCAGCGCTCGCAGTCCATGCTCGTCGCGCAGCTCGTGCTGTGCGTCGGCTTCCTGCTGTTCCTCGTCTATCCCGCGCTGATTGGAGTGCTCGAACAGAGCTGACATCCATCCGAACCGACCCGAACCATACGACCAGGAGACCCCAGCATGAATCGCCACCTCTCGCCGGCAACGCCACTGGGCTGGCTGTTGCTGAGCCTGCAGATCCACACCGACCGGGCCCGCCGCGCGCCCGAGCGCGGTGCCTCCGCCATCGAGTTCGTGATCATCACGGCGATCCTCGTCGCACTCGCCGCCGCCGTCGGCGTCGTGATCTACAACCTGGTCACCGACGAAGCCGAGTCGATCGACATCCCGGACGCGCCCGGCGGGCCCTGAGGCCTGAGGACCCGACGTGCTGGCACGATTCGAACGACACCGGTCGAGAACACAGCGGGGCGCGAGCTCGATCGAGCTCGCCCTGTACACCCCGATCATGTTCTTCATCATCTTCGTGATCGTGCAGTTCACCCTGACCTGGCACGGCAACCAGATCGCGGCCGCCGCGGCTCGCGAGGCCGCGCGGGAGGCCCGCATCGGCGGCGGCACGCCGGCGGCGCTGGCCGCGGCCGAGGCTCGCGGCCGCGAGTACGCCGAGGCCGTCGGCAACGGCCACCTCATCGAGATCGAGGTCGACGCGGTGACCATCGGCGACAACGTCAGGGTGACCGTCAGCGGCCGGGCCACCGAGCTCATCGAGGACCTCGCACCGAGGGTCTCGCAGACCATCGAAGGCCCCATCGAACAGTTCGTACCGGACCTATGAGCATCAGGCGACGGGCCGCACGCGCGGCGAGAAAGGAGGTGGGCTCCATGGCTGTCGAGGTCGTCATCCTGGCGCCCATCCTCGTCGCCGTGATGATGCTGGTCGTCGGGCTCGGCCGCTACGTCGACCGCTCCGGCGACGTCGAGGCCATGGCGCGCGACGCGGTCCGCGCGGCATCCCTGCAGCGCGACGCAGGGTCGGCCCGCGCTGCGGCGCAGGACATCGTCGACAGCACCCGACCCGACGGCGTCACCTGCCAGCCGATCGACCTGGGCGGCCAGTTCGCGCCCGGCGGCACCATCAGCGTCGAGGTCCGCTGCCAGGTGTCCTTCGACGGGCTCGGCTTCGTCGGCTTCCCGGGCAGCGCCACCATGGAGGGCGTGAGCTTCGCGCCGATCGACACGCTGAGGAGGACGTCGTGAGGCGCCGGCCGCCAGCCGGCGGACGGCTGGGTGAGCTGCGGCGTGGCGGGGGCGAGCGCGGCGCCATCAGCGCCATGGTCGTCACGCTGATCGTGATGCTGTTCATGCTGGCCGGCCTGGTGGTCGACGGGGGTCTCGCCATCAACGCCCGGCAGCGCATCTACGACGACGTCGAGCAGGCGGCTCGCGCGGCGGCCAACGAGATCGACCTCGACGCCTTGTACTCCACCGGTGAGGTCATCCTGCTGCAGGACCAGGCGGCGGCCAGGGCCCGCCAGTACATGAGCGACCGCGGCTACGACGCCGGCAGGGTCACCGTCCAGGTCGGTGCGAACCAGGTCTACGTGCACGCGGAGGACACCGTCCCGACCTCCATGCTCCAACTGATCTTCATAGACGACTTCGACATCGAGGGCGAGGCCACGGCACGGCCGGCGGTCGGCATCACCGGGGAGGTGCCATGAGCGAGCCGACGAACGAGGGGAGCGGGTGGCGCGACGACACCGCGCCGACCGCGGAACGAACCAGAACGGGAGCGCGACCGGGCGACATGAGCATGAACGCGGGTGGGGGACGCCGTCGGGCGGCGCAGCGAGGCGAGCGCACGGGCCGGCCGGTGTCTCCGGTCGAGGCGATCGCCGCCTCCGGTGTGCCGCGTGAGGTCGGCCCGCAGCGGTTCCAGCAGCGCGGCGTCCCGGAGCCGCAGCGCAGCCTCCCGCAGGCATTGGCCGCCGGATTCGCCCTGCTGTTGCTGGTGATCGGCGTCCCGGTGCTGCTGCTGGTCCTGGGCGGTCCGCCCCCGATCCCGACATCGCTGCCCACGCGCGACGACCTCACCGCCACCATCGGCCCGGAGCAGCTGGTCGGCGTGCTGCTGTGGGTTGTGTGGCTGGCCTGGCTGCAGTTCACCCTCTGCGTGCTGATCGAGCTGCGCAGCGCGGTGCGCGGCGTCGGCCTGCCCGGCCGGGTGCCCCTGTCCGGGCCGACCCAGCGCTTCGCCCGTGCCCTGGTGGCGTCGGTGCTGGTGGCGACCGCCGCGGTGGGTCAAGCGGCTGCTGCGGCTCCCGCGGCGGCGCCGGAGGCCCCGCCGACCACCGTCGCGGCGGCGGAGAGCTACGACGGGCAGGCCGAGGCCACCGTCCAGCAGGAGACCCCGCCGGCGGCTCCCGTCGCTGAGCAGGAGGTCGAGTACCGGCTGGGCGACATGGTCCTCGATCCCGAGGAGGGTGCGGAGCTGGTCGGCCAGAAGGTGTACGTCGTCCAGCCGCCCGACGGCCGCTACCACGACAACCTCTGGGACATCGCCGAGCGCACCCTGGGCGACGGCCGTCGCTACCAGGAGATCTTCGAGCTCAATCGCGGCCGCGAGCAGCCCGACGGCCACGAGCTGTCGCTGGCCCGGCTCATCTACCCGAACTGGCTGCTCATCGTCCCGGCCGACGCCGCCGGTGTCGACGTCGTCACGGCCGAGACGCCCGCGCCGCCGGAGACACCGCCGGTGCCGCCGCCACCGACCGCGCCGGACCAGGGCGGCGGTCAGGGCGAGGCCGGCGGCGGCCTCGATGCCGGGCTGTTCGCCGATTACACCGCCAGCGCGGAGGCCGAGCAGGTCAACACCAACCCGCACGCCGGGCTCATCGATGCCGGCCTGCTGGCCGCCGGTGTGCTGGCCGCGTTGGAGACTATCCGTCGCCGGCGCCGCACCCCGGAGCCGGGCGACGACCAAGTCGAGGCCGAGGTCGCGCTGCGCATCGGCGCCGACCCCGACCGCGCTCGCTGGCTCGACCACGCCCTGCGCACGCTGGCCGCGTCCTGCCAGCAGGAACGCCGGCCGCTGCCGCCGGTCTACGCGGCGGTCGTCGACAGCACCTCGGTCGAGCTGCTGCTGGCGCCGCCCCGGGAGGACGCGCCGGCGCCGTGGACCGTGCTCGACGACGGCCGCCGCTGGCTGCTGGCGCGCTCGGACGTGGCCGTCGACACCGATCTGCGCGGGCAGGTGCTCGCGCCGTACCCGGGCCTGGTCTCGCTGGGCCGCAGCGGCGACCGCGACGTGCTCATCGACCTGGAGGCCGCGGGCGGCCCGATCTGCATCGACGGCGACCCCGAAGCGACGTTCGAGGTGGTCACGGCGCTGGCGGTGGAGTTGGCCACCAACCAGTGGTCCGATCACCTGCGGGTCACCGCCGACGGCCTGCCAGAGGCGCTCAGCGTGTTCGACCCGGGCCGGCTGCGGCTGGTCGACGGCGTCGAGCCGCTGCTGCCCGAGCTGGCGGCGCGTCGCTCGGACCGGCTCGGTACCGACGTGCTCACCGGCCGGGTGCGGCCCGGCGGCGCCGGCACCTGGATGCCGGAGTACCTCGTCCTCGGCACCCCGCCCACGGGCGAGCTGGCAGAGCAGTTGGTGGCCCTGACCAACGCTGCCGGCCGGTCGCCGCTGGGCGTCATCTGCGCCGGCGACGTGCCGGGCGCACGGTGGCGCATCTCCGTCGACGCAGCTGGAACGCTGGAGCTGCCGGCGCTGGGGTTGTCGGTGCGGGCGAACCAGCTGTCCTGGCGCAGCATCGAGGCACTGGTCGGCCTGGTCGACCCGGACCGCAGCAGCGACCCGGACCCGTCCGGGCCGACCTTCAGCGAGGCCTGGCTGCCGGAGGTCCGTCCTGAGGTGCCGCAGATCCGCGCGCTGGTCACCGAGGCGGAGCTGGCCACCGCGCCGGTCCGGGTGTACATCCTCGGCCCGGTGGTGGTGCAGGCCCGCGAGGAGATCGAGGCCGAGCGCCGGGCACTGGCCACCGAGATCGTCGTGCATCTGGCGCTGCACCGCGACGGCGTGCACCCGACGGTGCTGGCATCGGCGGTGTGGCCGCGCGGGGTCACGGCCGCGGTCCGCGAGGCCACCTTCGCCCGGGTGCGCGAGTGGCTGGGCGTCGACCGGACCGGCTCACCGTACCTGCTGACCACCGAGGACGGCCGGCTCAAGCTGAGCGAGGCTGTCGTCCTGGACTGGGACGTGGTGTGCGCCCTGTTGAGCCAGGCCCGGCAGGTGCGCCGACCGTCGGAGGAGGCCGACCTGCTGCGCCGTGCGCTGCGGGTAGCCCGCGGCCCGGTGCTGAGTGACCGTCCGCAGGGCCGGTACGCGTGGATCGCGCGGGCCCGAGTGGAACGAGTGGCGTCGGACCTGCTGGTCGACGCCGCGCATCGATTGTCCGTCATCACCCGCGACGGCGGCGACCCGGCCACGGCGGCAGCCGCGGCCCGGGCCGGGCTGCGGGTCAGGCCGGCGGAGCAGCTGCTCTGGCGCGACCTGATCCAGGCCCAGCACGCCGTCGACGGGCGGGGCGGAGTCATGGCGGTGGAGGGCGAGATGAGCGAGACCCTCACGAGCATCGGCGGCATCGAGCTGGCGCCTGAGACTCAGGCACTGCTCGAGGAGCTGGTGCCCAGTTCCAGAGGGAGACATCGTGATCTCGCTTAGTCGACGGTTCTGTATTGGACGATCGGAGGTGACACGAAGACAACGGTGATTTCCTCTCCGGAACGCCCGGTGAATTCGCCGATCCACACGGATCGACGACGCATCGGACCGGCCGCGTCACAGTTTGTCGCGGAGAAATCGCCGGGTCATGAGAACAGGCCTGACCGAATGTCGCCGAGTCATCGGCGACCGGTAGGCTCTCCGATGTCGTGCCGCACCCGACGCGGTGGGGCCAGCACATTTAGTCAACAAGGGAGAAAAGAACCATGGGTGTTGGTGCAGAACTAAGTACCCTTCAGGAGCTTCACCGCACGTTCACCAGCAACGCCGAGGCGGCCGAGAGCATCAAGACCGAGGTCGACGGCGGTGTCTCCAACGCGGTGTGGACCGGTCGGTACGCCGACGACTTCCGCACGGCGTGGGAGGACTACAAGCAGAACCTCGACACGCTGCGTGACGCTCTGAACGGCGCCGCGGACGACGTTCGTATCAACCACAACAACATCGCCGAGGCGACTGGCGAGCCGGACCGTATCTGAGTCCGTCGCATTGCCACAGGGTGGCCCGCATCCGCATCGCGCGGATGCGGGCCACCGCCCTTTTCCCAAGTCGCCGGGCCAGCGCGTTCCGGCGAATGTCCCGAATGCCGCGGGCCCGCACTCGAAGCACCCGCTCGAATCGGCCGGCGGCGCCGGTAGGATGCCATTGGGGACGGTGACCTCCGGCTCGACGCGAAAGACGGTGACGTGCGCTTACTGGTGAGTGCCACCGCTGCGGGCGACGGCGACGTCGTCGACCTCGCCATCGACTGCGAGGACGACGCGACGATCGCCGACATCGCCCGGCAGCTCGCTACCCGGGTGCGCCCGGCGCCGGAGCCGCAAATCGTCCACAGCGCGGGCCGTCACCTGGGCGTCGTCGGCGAGAGCGTCTTCGACGACCACCCGGCCGACGTGCCGCCCACGCTCTACCTCGGCAGCGTGCCGCTCGACCCGACCACGAAGGTGGCCGAGTCCGACCTGCGCAACGGCGCCCTGGTCGGTGTCGGGCTGCCGCTGCCCGACGTGTTCGCCGAGCGCACCGGCGTGGTCCAGGTGCGCACGGTGTCCGGTCCGGGCGCCGGCCACGTCGACTACCTCTCGCCCGGCAGCCACGAGGTCGGCAGCAGGACCACGGCGGGGGTCCGGTTGCGCGGCGAGGACGACCCGCCGGTCGCGCTGCGCCTCGACGTCTCCGTCGACGGCGCGGTCACGGTGACCCCCGAGCGGTCGCTGGTCGGTGTCATGCTGCCGCCGCCACCGCGGGAACGGCTGCTCGAAGGGCCCATCGTCGTCCCGAAGGACGAGGAGCCGGCGACGAAGAAGAAGCGCCGGGCCCGCCGGTTCAAGAAGCGCATGGAGGAGCTGGCCCGGCTCAAGCACCCGAACCTCACCGTCGACCCCGAGGCCGACCGGCCGTTCCTGCACCTGGACCGGGTGCCGTTGGACGGGCCGGCCACGTGGCCCGCGGGCAGCGCCGTCGTCGTCGGCGACACCGTCCTGGAGCTGTCGCTGCCGGCCGAGCCGGACGCATCGCTGTCGCCCAGCCCTGGCGGCGTCACCCTCGACTACAACCGCCCGCCCCGGCTGCTGCCGCCGCCGCGGCAGACGGAGTTCCGACTGCCCAACGAGCCGCGCAAGCCGGACAAGGAGCCGATGCCCTGGGTCATCGCGATCGCTCCGATGATCATGGGCGGGGCGATGTTCTACTTCACCCGGTCGCCGTTCAGCCTGATGATCATGGTGCTGTCGCCGATCATGATGATCTCCCGCTGGCGCAGCAGCAAGCACCAGCAGCAGGGTCGCTTCTCCGAAGAGATGAAGACCTACGTCGAGCGCATCCGCAACATCGAGAGCCAGGCGTACCGCGGCCTGGTCACCGAGCGCGCCGCGCGCCGGCGCGACCTGCCCGACCCGGCCGCCACGCTGCTGTTCGCCACCGGTCCCCGGTCCCGGCTGTGGGAGCGCCGGCGCACCGATCCCGATTGGATGCTCGTCAGGGTCGGCACGGCCGACGTGCCCAGCGAGGTCTCTATGACCGATCCGGCGCGCGAGGACCACGAGCGGGTGCTGCACTGGACCGCGCCGGACGTCCCCGTGGGCGTGCAGCTGGAGCAGGCCGGAGTCACCGGGGTCGCCGGCCACGACGACGTCCGTCGCCAGGTGGCCGGCTGGATGGTCGCGCAGATCGCCGCGCTGCACAGCCCGGCCGACATCGAGATGGTCGTGTTGTCCGACCCCGACGGCGGCTCGGCCTGGAACTGGACGCGCTGGCTGCCGCATGTGCGCCGGGGCGAGGAGTCCGAGGTCATCGCCGGCATCGGCACCGATGACGAGACGACCGCCCGGCGGGTGGCCGAGCTGATGGCGACCATCGAGCGGCGCAAGGCCGTCGCGGCCGACCGCGGTGGCGGCCTGATGGCCGCCCGCGAGATCAACTTCCCGCCGATGTTGGTCATCCTGGACGGCGCCCGGCGCATCCGGTTGCTGCCGGGTCTCATCACGCTGCTACGCGACGGCCCCCGCCTCGGCATGTTCTTCCTTTGCATCGACGCCGACGAGCGGCTGCTCCCGGAGGAGTGCCGGGCGGTCGTGTCGGTCGGCCCTTCCGCCACCACGGTCCGGCGCACCGGCCAGCCGACGGTCGAGGGCATCCGCCTCGACATCGTCTCGCCGGCGTGGTGCGAGCGGCTGGGACGGGCGCTCGCGCCGGTCAAGGACGTCAGCTCCGAGGACCTCTCCTCGTCGCTGCCGATGTCCAGCCGGCTGCTCGACGTCCTCAAGCTCGACCCGCCCACGCCGGAGGCGATCGTCGGGTGGTGGACCAGTGTCGGGCGCACCACCCGCGCGGTCATCGGCGAGGGCATGGACGGCCCGTTCTCCGTCGACGTCCGCGCCGACGGCCCGCACGGCTTGGTCGCCGGCACCACCGGTTCCGGAAAGTCTGAGCTGCTGCAGACCCTCATCGCGTCGCTGGCGGTGGCCAACCGGCCGGACGAGATGACGTTCGTGCTGGTCGACTACAAGGGCGGGGCGGCGTTCAAGGACTGCAACCACCTCGCGCACACCGTCGGCATGGTCACCGACCTCGACGGTCACCTGACCACCCGGGCGCTGGAGAGCCTCGCCGCCGAGCTGCACCGCCGCGAGCACCAGCTGGCGCACGCGGGCAAGAAGGACATCGAGGACTACCTCGCGGCCAAGGGCCCCGACGACGAGCCGATGCCACGGCTCATGATCATCATCGACGAGTTCGCCGCACTGGTCACCGAGCTGCCCGACTTCGTCAAGGGCCTGGTCGACATCGCCAGGCGCGGCCGGTCGCTCGGCGTCCACCTGCTGCTGGCCACGCAGCGGCCTGCCGGCGTCGTCAGCGCGGAGATCAAGTCCAACACCAACCTGCGCATCGCGCTGCGGGTCACCGACGGCAACGACAGCCAGGACGTCATCGAGTCCAAGGACGCCGCGGAGATCTCCAAGTCCACCCCCGGTCGCGCCTATGCCCGGCTCGGCGCGTCGTCGCTGGTGGCGTTCCAGTCCTCGCGTGTCGGTGGCCGGCCCTCGGCGCCGGGCGCCGCGGTCTCCGTCGACCTGCGCCAGCTCTCGTGGGAGAGCCTGGGCCGGCCACCGGAGCGGCCCGAGACCGACGACGCCGAGGAAGACGTCTCCACCCCGACCGACCTGGAAAGCCTGGTCGCAGCCATCAACACCGCGTCGGAGCGCACCGGGGTCAAGGCTCCGCCGCCGCCGTGGCTGCCGCCGCTGTCGGACACCGTCACCCTCGACGAGGTGCTGGCCGACCCCGCCGGCGCGGTCCAGCGCGGCCGCGAGATCCGCATCCCGTTCGGCATCGTCGACGTCCCGCGCGAGCAGCGTCGCACCGTTGCCGCCTACGACCTCTCCGGCGGCGGGCACCTGTCCATCGTCGGTGCCCCGCGCAGCGGCCGCTCCACTGTGCTGCGGGCGGTGGCCGGTGTCGTCGGGCGCACCATCTCTCCCCGCGACGTCCACCTGTACGGCATCGACTGCGGCAACAACGCGCTGCTGCCCATGGTCGGCCTGCCGCACACCGGCGCCGTCGTGAGCCGCGACCAGCCCGACCGGCTGTCCCGGCTCTCCGCCCGCATCCGCGCGGAGATCGGGCGCCGCCAGCAGATCCTCGCCGAGCAGGGCTACGCCGACCTCAGCGAGCAGCGGGCCAACGCCGAGCCCGACGCCCGGCTGCCCTACATCCTCATCCTGTTCGACCGCTGGGAGGGCTTCGTCCAGTCCTTCGAGAACTTCGACAGCGGCCGGCTCATCGACCAGTGGATGCAGATCATGCAGGAAGGCTCCGGCGTCGGCGTCAAGGTCGTCGTGGCGTCGGACCGCACCACCCTGGTCGGGCGCATCTCGGCGCTCCTCGAGGACAAGCTCATGCTGCGCATGACCGACAACGCCGACTTCGGCGCCATCGGCATGAGCCCGAAGAAGGTCCCGGAGTCCATGGCCGCCGGTCGCGGGTTCCGCACCGAAGGCCTGCAGGAGACCCAGGTCGCGCTGCTGGTCGACGACGTCGAGGGCACGGCGCAGGTGGCGGCACTGCAGCAGATCGCGCGCGAGGCCAAGGAACGCTACGCCGACGTGCCGCGCGCATTCCTGCCGTTCCGGGTCGACCCGCTGCCCACCCGCATCAGCTACGCCGACGCGATGGAGCTGGTCGAGCGGCCGCTGCGGCCCACCGAGCTGCCCGTCGCCGTGGGAGGCGACACCCTCACGCTGAGGGCTCTGGACGCCATCGACCACGGCCCAGGCATCCTCGTGCTGGGTCCGCGCCGGTCCGGCCGCAGCACGACGCTTCTCACTATGACCACGTCGATGCTGGACCGTGGCTGGAAGCTGCTCGTCGTCACACCGAGGCGCAGCCCTCTGGGCGCGCTGGCCGGCCGTGACGGCGTCGAGGCGGTCATCGACCTCGAGGCCGAGAAGGACGAGACCACCAAGCTCTACGAGTCGATGGTCCCGGAGAAGGGCGGCCAGCCCACCGCCGTCATCATCGACGACCTCGAGCTCATGGGAGTCGACGGCTGGATGGTCGACCTGCTCACCAAGCACCTGCCCAAGCTGCGCGACACCGGCAGCGTCATCGTCGCCGCCGGCACCACCGACGACCTCGGCAGCAGCTACCGCGGCCCGGCGGCGGTGCTCAAGAAGTCCCGGTCCGGCGTGCTGCTGTCCCCAGGCGCCCCTGCCGACGGCGACCATTTCGGCGTCAAGCTGCCGCGGTCGCTCACCGGCGGCATGCCGCCCGGCCGCGGCCTGTTCGTCGCCGCCGGTCAGTGGCAGCTGGTCCAGGTGCCCGAGACGACGACGTAGCACCGCGCGATCCTGCCCATGACCGAGACCGGATGACACGCCCCCTCGGGCTGGGCTGGGTCAGAAGGGTGGGGGGTCGGCTGAGTCCTGGGT
>NZ_SMKZ01000055.1 GCF_004349065.1 Jiangella asiatica | reverse complement strand
CCCCCGTGACGTCTCCTCTGGCGTCCCCCGCCCCGGCGTGGGGCACGCCGGGGCGGGGGACGCCAGAGGAGACGTCACGGGGGACGTCGATCGGCGGGACGGTGTCCCGCGGGACCTATACTCAGGCCGGTGGCCGACCTCTCCGTCAGCGAGCTCATCGAGGCGGCGTCGAAGGGCGACCAGCTGTCCTGGGACCGCCTCGTCGACGCGCACGCCTCGCTCGTGTGGGCGGTCGTCCGCAGCCACCGGCTCGACTCCGGCGACGCCGAGGACGCCTTCCAGACCACGTGGCTGCGGCTGGTCGAGAACCTGGACCGCATCGAACGCCCGGACCGGCTGGCGGCCTGGCTGGTCACCACCGCCCGGCGCGAATGCCTGCGGGTGGCCCGCCGCGACGGCGCCGAGGTGCCCGATCCGCTCGTCGCCGAACGCGCCGGCCACGCCGCCTGGACCGATCCCGGGCCGGTCGAGGCGCTGCTGGCCCGCGAGGAGCAGCTGGAGGTGCTGCGGGCGTTCCAGCGTCTGGAACCGCGCTGCCAGGATCTCCTCCGGCTCACGGTCGCTACCGCAGATCGCCGCTACGTGGACGTCGCCGCCGAGCTCGACATGCCGGTTGGCAGCGTCGGCCCGACCCGTCAGCGCTGCCTCGGCCACCTGCGCCGGCTGCTCGGCAGCGCCGACAGTCCGGCCGCGGCGTCTCGCCCCGCCCGGCGCTGAAGGGGGAACCCGTGCCTGACGACGAGCAGCTCCTGGACCGCCTCAGAGAGGTGCTGGAAGCCACCGACCCGCCGCCGCCCGCGCTCGTCGACGCCGCCAAGGCCAGCCTGGCCTGGCGCACGGTCGACGCCGAGCTGGCCGAGCTCGTCGCCGACTCCACCACCGAGCTCGCTGCCGCCGTCCGGGCCGCCGATCCGCCCCGCCTGCTGACCTTCACCGCCGGCGAGACGATCGTGGTCCTCGAGGTGGTCGGCGACGCCGACGCCCGCCGCGTCATGGGGCAGATCCTCGCGCCCGCCCCGGCCGCCGTCGAGGTCCGTCACGCCGCCGGCGCGTTGAGTGTGGATGCCGACGCCGACGGCCGGTTCCGCGCGGCTGCGGTGCCCGCCGGGCCCATCTCGGTGACGTGCCGGTTCCCGGACGGTGCCCGGCCCACCGTCGTCACCAGCTGGGTCACCATCTGACGCACGCGGTCGACGGCGGCACCGTCAGCTCGCGGCGAACGGCAGCGGCTCGGGGCCGGTCTCGGCCACCCGGGCGCTCGCGGCGGTCATCCGTCGCCGGTGGTGCTGGCGGCACAGCACCTCGTAGCCGAGCTCGTCGGCGACCCCAATGTCGCCGACCACCACCTGCTCCCCCTCGGTGACCATGACGCCGCCGACGGTGCGTGCGTTGTGGGTGGCGCGCCGGCCGCACCAGCACAGCGCCTCCACCTGCAGCGTCTCGACCCGGTCGGCCAGCTCGACCAGTCGCGCCGACCCCGGGAACAGCCGGGTGCGGAAGTCGGTGAGGATGCCGAACGCGTACACCGGGAGGTCCAGCTCGTCCGCGACCCGCGCAAGGTGGTCCACCTGCTCGGCGGTGTAGAACTGGGCCTCGTCGCCGATGACATAGTCGATGCGCGCGCCGGCGGTCAGCCGGCCGACCACCAGGTCCCACAGGTCCGTGGTGTCCTCCACCTCCACGGCGCGCGCGGACAGCCCCAGCCGGCTGGACACCGTCGCCTCGCCGGCGCGGTCGTGGGAGGCCAGCATCAGCCCGGACATGCCGCGCTGCCGGTGGTTGTAGTCCATCTGCAGGGCCAGGGTGGACTTGCCGCAGTCCATCGTCCCGGTGAAGAAGATCATTTCGGCCATGCCGGTCTCATGCCTCCCCGACGAGCAGCGGCACCAGCAACTCGTCCTCGCTCAACGCTCCGTGCAGGCCACGCAGCCGGGTCTCGACCGGGAACACGCTGCGCCGCTCGACCGCGCAGTCGCCGTCGACGCTCACCACGACGTCGCCGATCCGCTCGAGCACCCGTTCCTCGACCGCGCCGAACCAGCCGGCGGTGACCGCCTCGCCGCGGGTCAGCACCGTCGCCCGGGAGCCGAGCACCGTGCGCCAGGCCGCGGCGACGTCACCGGCGGTGTCGTCGGACAGCGTGTACACGTGCCGGAACCGGGCCTCGCCGGCTACCAGCGCCACACCCTCGCGCAGCGCGGGGACGTCATCGACGTCGATGCGCCGTGACGGCTCGACGTCGACCATGCCATGGTCGGCGGTGACGACGAGGACGGTGCCGGCCGGCAGCTCGTCGTACAGCTGCTCGGCGAACCGGTCGACCATGGCCAGCTGATAGCGCCAGGCCGCCGACCCGCAGCCGTGCTGGTGGCCGGTGTAGTCGAGGTCGCCGTCGTAGACGTAGACGAGCGCTGGCGGGCCGGCCGCCGCGGCCGCGACCGCCGCGGCGACCCGCTGGCCGTAGGTGTTGGCGGCACGGAACGGCCCGCGCAGCGCCGCCCGCGTCAGCCCGGTGTCGCGGAAGCTGCTCTGCCCGATGACGGTGGTGGCGACGCCCGCCCGGTCGGCGCGTTCGAAGACCGACGGGTAGGGCTGGTAGGTCAGCGGGTCCAGCGGCGGCTCCCACTTGAGCGCGTTGAACAGCGCCGTCCCGCCGGGCACCCGCGAGGTGTAGCCGACGACGCCGTGCCGCCCGGGTGGCAGCCCGGTGCCGAGGCTGGTGAGGCTGGTGGCGGTCGTGGTCGGCAGCCCGGCGGTGATGGCGTGCCCGGTCATCGAGGTCAGGAATGGCGCCTGCGCCGGGTGGGCGCGCAGAAGGTTCCAGCCCATCGCGTCGACGAGCAGGATGCAGTAGCGCGGTGCCGGCGGGAGGCCCAGGACGTCCTGCTCGCCGCGGACGCCCAGGGCGCCCAGCACGGACGGCACGAGGTCAGCGAGCGCCGCCTCGCCGTAGCGCGGTAGGAGCACCGCTCACCGCACGCTGACGGTGGCCGCGGACAGCGCCCGCGCGAACGTCAGCAGGTCGCGCACCCGGCTGCTTCCGTCGCCGGCCTCGCTCACCCGCAGCGTGAAGTCGTCGGAGGTCAGCGCGCCGGTGTAGCCGTGGTCAGCCTCGCACTCGGGGTCGCCGCAGGTGGCCGGCTCGAGGTCGATGCGGCTCATGGCGCCCCAGCCGACGGTGAGCACGACGTCCAGCGCGGGTGCGCCGCTGCGGTAGGCCGCCGGTGCGGTGACGGTGCGGCTGACGACGACGGAGGTGACGCGGTCGAGCGGGACGGCCTCGGTGGATGTGGTGGCGTACGGCACGTCGTGGGTGTCGTCCGACGGGTACTCGTCGGTGTGCCCCACGATCAACCGCGTGGGGGTGAGCACGAGCACGCTGACGTGGCGACGCAGCTCGTCGCGGTCGAAGTGCGGCTCGTGGTGCACGACGTACGAGTTGACCGCCTCACCGGCCAGCGACGTCTCGAGCATGTCAGCGACGAGGTCCGGGTAGTAACCGGCTTCCTGGATGGCCAGGCGAAGTCCCTCACGCGTCCCTGTATCCGCCATTCCTCCATCCTCGCACGCCCGCGGCCGGCGCCGTCACGGCAACCTGCCCGGGCCAGCCGTCCGGGTGACCCGGGGGCGCCGGTCAGCTCAACCGCCGCGTGTACCAGTCCTGTCGGCCGGCCGGCGGCGCCACCCGGGCCGAGCCGTTGACGACGGCCAGCCCTGACTCTCCCGCGAGCACGGGGCTCAGCTCGATCGCCCGGACCAGCGGCACGTCGTCGACCATCCGGGACATGCGGTGCACGAGGTCCTCGACGGCCTTCAGGTCGGCCATGATGCCGCCGTGGTAGCCCATGAGCAAGGCGGCCGCTTTCACCTCG
Organism: Jiangella asiatica; assembly: GCF_004349065.1. GTDB lineage: Bacteria > Actinomycetota > Actinomycetes > Jiangellales > Jiangellaceae > Jiangella > Jiangella asiatica. Next base: position 40,548 of record NZ_SMKZ01000055.1, on the reverse strand, counting down.
CGGACCATTTCGGCGGCGTCGCGGTCGGTGAGCGGCGGGATGCGGTACGACCGGTCGCCGAGCAGCTCGGTGGCCACACCGGACACCCCGAACGAGACCACCGGCCCGAACATCGGGTCCTCCCACGCCCGGACGACGACCGGCACGCCGCCGGGTGCCATCGGCTGCACGACGAAGCCCGCCGCCGCGGGGTCCGCCATCGTCTGGGTCATGGTGACCCACGCGTCGCGCATCTCCGCCGGGCTGTCGATGTTGCGCCACACCGCGGCGAGGTCGGGCCGGTGCCGCAGCCGCGGGGCGGTCGCCTTGAGAACCACCTCGCCGCCGAGCTCGTCCAGCGCGGCGAGCGCGGCATCGAGCGTCGGCGCCGGGCGCATGGACAGCAGCTCGACGCCGTACGTGGCCAGCAGGGCGCGCAGCCCCTCCGGGCCGAGGTCGACGCCGTCGTCGGCCCGCTCCCCCGCTGCGGTGAGGACCTCGCGGGCCACCCGGGCCGCGGCGTCTGGGTCGCAGCCCTCGATCGCCGGGATGGTGCCGTGGCTGCGCCGGCGCCACTCGGCGTAGGAGGTGGCGTGGCCGAGCGCGCGGGCGGCCTCCTCCGGCGTCGGGTACGACGGCACGGCGCCCGGCCCGTGCACGCCCCGGCGGCCCTGGAACGTGCCGACCACCGGCTTCGCTGCCCCGGCCACGACGTCGGCGACGGCCTGTGCGACGTCGTCGCCGCTGGAGGCGTCGACCGCCGGCGCGTAGACCACCAGCACCGAGCTGACGTCCGGCTGCGCCATCAGCGACGCGAGGGCCTGGCGGTAGTCGTCGGCAGTGGCGCCGGCGCCGAAGCTGAGCGGGTCGCCGTAGACGTCCAGGCCGGCGCTGACGGCGGCGTCGGCGGCGAGCAGGCCCAGCGCGCCGGAGTTGCCCATGACGGCGACCGTCCGCCCGGCCGGCAGCGGTTGGTAAGCCAGCACCTGGGCGACGTCGAACATCTCCGAGATGGTGTCGACGAGCACCACCCCGGACTGGCGGAACATCGCGTCCAGGGCCGGCGCCGGCGCCTGGATGGGCCGGACGGTGTGCCCGAGCGGCACGCCCTGCGTGGACCGGCCGCTCTTCACCGCCACGACCGGCTTCACCTCCGCGACCGCGCGGGACAGCCGGGAGAACTTACGCGGGTTGCCCAGCGACTCCAGGTACAGCAGCACGACCTCGGTGACGGGGTCGTCGCGCCAGTACTGCAGCAGGTCGTTGCCGGACACGTCGGCGCGGTTGCCGGCCGAGACGAACGTCGACAATCCCAGGCCGCGCGCCGCACCGTCGCCGAGGATGGCGGTGCCCAGCGCACCGGACTGGGCGAAGAAACCGACCTTCCCCGGCGGCGGCAGGACCGTGGCGAGTGTGGCGTTGAGGGAGTACTCCGCGTCGGTGTTGACGATGCCCAGGCAGTTCGGCCCGACGATGCGCATGCCGTGCGCCCGGGCCAGCCGGACCAGCTCGCCCTGCCGGGCCCGGCCCACCGGCTCGCCCGTCTCGGCGAACCCCGACGACACCACGACCAGGCCGTGGACGCTCTTGGCCGCGCAGTCCAGGACCACGTCGGTGACTGAGTCGGCGGGCACGGCGACGACGGCCAGGTCGACGTCGCCGGGGATGTCGCGGACGCTGGCGTAGGCCGGCAGCCCGGTGACTGCCCGGGCCTCCTTGTTCACCGCGTACACCGGCCCGGTGAAGCCGCTGAGGACGAGGTTGCGCACCAGCGTCTGCCCCACCTTGTCGCGGGAACGGCTGGCGCCGACTACCGCCACCGAGCGGGGCCGCAGCAGCCGCTCGATGGAGCGTGCCTCGGCCCGGTGCTCGCGCGCGGCCATCACCTCCAGCGACGTCCCCGTAGGCGCGATCTCGAACTCCACGTGGACGACGCCGTCCTCGTAGCTGTTGTCCACGGTGTAGCCGGCGTCGGCGAAGACGGTGATCATCTTGCGGTTGGCGGGCAGGATGTCGGCGACGAACCGGCGCATCCCGCGTTCCCTGGCCGCCTGCGCCAGGTGCTCCAGCAGCACGCTGCCCACGCCGCGGCCCTGGTGACCGTCCTCGACCAGGAACGACACCTCCGCCTCGGTGCGGTTGACGCGCTCGTACCTGCCGACCGCGATCATGTCGTCGCCGACCAGCAGGATCAGCGCGACCCGGTCGTGGTGGTCGACGTTGGTGAAGTGGCTGACGTCGCGGCTGGTGAGCGTCGGGTACGGGGCGAAGAAGCGGTAGTACTTGGACTGGTCGCTGACGCGTGCGTAGAACTCGACGAGGCGATCGGCGTCGGCCGGCGCGATCGGGCGCAGGTGTGCCGTGGCGCCGTCGGCCAGGACGACGTCGGCTTCCCAGTGCGCGGGGTACGGCACCGGGCCACTCGGCGCTGCGTCCACGATCACCCAGGTTAGCGGGCCAGCGCCGGGTCGTCGCCGTCGAAATGCCCTAGGGTCCGGTCACATGCGCTTCGGATTGGTCGGTACCGGGCATTGGGCCCGGGCCACTCACGCTCCCGCCCTCCTGGCCACCTCCGGCGTCACGCTGGCCGGCATCTGGGGCCGCGACCCCGGCCGTACTTCGTCGATCGCCGCAGCCTTCGACACCCGTGCCTACGACGACTACGACGCCCTGCTGGACGTCGTCGACGCCGTCGCCTTCTCGGTGCCACCGGACGTGCAGGCTCCGATGGCGGCCACCGCCGCCCGGGCCGGCAAGCACCTGCTGCTGGAGAAACCCATCGCCCACGACGCCGACGGCGCGCGGTCGCTGGAGGCGGCGGTCCTGGATGCCGGTGTGGCGAGCGTCGTCTTCTTCACCCAGCTGTTCCGGCCCGAGGTGCGCGCGTGGCTCGCCGAGTGCGCGGCCGCGGAGCACCCGTGGGAAGGCGGCCTGGCCCTCGCGCTCGGGTCGGTGCAGCGCGAGGAGGGCGTGTTCTCCACCCCGTGGCGGCTGGAGCGCGACGGCGGGCTCTGGGACCTCGGGCCGCACGCGCTGTCGATGGTGGTGCCGATCCTCGGGCCGGTCGTGTCGGTGGCGGCGCACGAGGACCGGCTTGGCACCGTCCACCTGGTGCTGGAGCACCGCGGCGGCGCGTCGAGCACCGCGACCGTCTCGCAGGCCGTCCCTTCCGCGGCGTCCACGAGCTACGCGCGCCTCTGGGGCGGTTCGGGCCACACGCAGCTGCCCGACCGCCATTCACCCGTCGTCGAGGTGCTCAGCGGCGCGGTCGCCGAGCTGGTGGCGGCGGCCGAACCCGGCGCCGCGCCGCACCCCTACGGCGTCACCTTCGGACGCGAGATCGTCGACACACTTGCGACAGCACAGGAGCAGCTGGCGAATGTGCGACACACCGGGCAAATGTCGGCGCAATGAACGCCGTCGCGGCCGGCCTGCTCGTATCGTGACCCGCAAGCGAACTCGTGTCGACAAGTGGCCCCGAAATCCGGGCCAAACCTTGACATGATCGTCATTTCCCGGAAAGAGTGCACGTCGTACGAAGTCTCCGTCATCGGAGAGGGGGGCCTGACGCTTCGGACTCGGTCATCTCGCACCGATTCGCGCGGTAGAGCCTCCCAACCTCCTGCGCATTCGTCCGATGCGGGTCATTCTGGCCCGGCCGTGGATCGTGACGGGTGCGCGGGATCGCGTCATCCACGCACCATCCGCAGAGAGGAGCGCACATGCGCTACCGAAAGATCGCCCTCACGACGGCGGCAGCCGGCCTGGTGGCCATCGGCTTCGCCGCACCGTCGCAAGCCGCACTGACAACGTTCTGCGACGGCGTCGCCGCAGACGTGACCGTGCCGGGAGACCTCGTGGTCGCGGCCGGCAAGTCGTGTGAACTGACCAACGTGACCATCAACGGTAACGTCACCGTACGGCAGGACGCAGACCTGCTGCTCGAGGGCGCCACCGTGAACGGCAACGTCCGCGTGCTGGGCAACGGCTTCGCGGACCTGCTGGGCACCTCGGTCAGCGGCTCGACGACGCTGGCCGCCGCCTTCGGCGCCTACGCCGAGGGCAGCACGCTCAGCAACAACGTCACGGCCACCGACTCCGGGTTCTTCTACAGCGTCGCGTCCTCGCACGCTCGGAATGTCACCTCCACGAACGGTGAGACTTTCATCGAGAGTGGTTGGGTCACCCGGAACCTCGCCACCACGGGCGACGCCCTCACCGACGTGTACGACACCGTCATCGAGGGCACCGTCGCCGTCGCCGACGCGGAGCAGGGCAGCGTGTTCTGCACGTCCGAGGTCGACGGCGACGCGACGTTCAGCGGCAACGGCGAGATCGTCCAGGTGGGCGCCTCGGATCCGCTGACCGGCTGCGGCATGAACGCGTTCGGCGGCAACGTCAGCGTCACCGACAACACCGGTGAGGCGTACGTGTCCGACAACGTGGTCCGGGGCGACCTCACCTGCTCCGGCAACGCCAGCCTGGTCGCGGAGAACAACCGCGTCCGTGGCGAGGACAACTGCGAGGGTGCGGCCGCCGCGGCTGCCCGCTCCTCCGTGCGCAGTGACGTCGCGGCCGACCGGAAGGCCGAGGCCCGCGCTGAGATCGAGGCTCGCTCCGACGCCGCCTCCGCTGAGGCCGTCGAGGCTGGCCCGGCGTTCAGCTGAACGCTCGCTGAGCAGTAGTTCCACCGAACGGCGGTGGGTGGTCCTCCGGGATCACCCACCGCCGTTCGTGGTAGCGGCGTGCACTGGCGGGCGTGCTCGTGCTCGACCCGCCACTCCCCCGGCCTCGACTCCGTCCAGGCCGCAGCCCCAGCGGCGGGACGTCCCGGTCGACGTTCCCGCCCGACTGGGTCCCGCCCGACAGGGTCCCGCCTGACGGGTCCCGCTCTACATGACGTCGGGTTGCAGCCGGCCCCGCCCGACCTGCGTGCACCCGCTTCACCAGGCTCACATCCCTGGTGAAGCGGGTGCACCCATTCTCAACTGTGATCATTCAGGGGCCACGCGGGCCCCGTGACCCGGGCTCAGAGGGCGGCGGCGGGGTCCATGGCGGCCTCTTCGAGCACCTCCGGCGCGACGGCGCCGACGAGCAGGCGGCCGTCGTCGAGCAGGAGGGCGCTGACCAACTCGGTGCTCAGGACCCGGCCATTGCCGTACGGGCCGCTGATGTCCTCGAAGCCGCTGAGGACGGAGTCGGCCAGGGCGGCGGCGTCGGGGTCGAGGCCGGCCGTCAGCGCCTCGACGTCCACGTCGCGCACGACCAGCACGGACGACCAGCCGGAGCCGACGACGGAGACCGAATCGGCGTCGAACTCGCTGAGCTCGGGGCTCGTGGCGTGCTCCCGCGGGGCCTGGAGGTCGGTGGGGTCGATCTCCTCGATCTCGGTGCCGGCCGGCGGCTCGAAGTCGTAGACCGAGTCGTCGGGCTCGGAGAACGTGACGGAGGTGAAGCCGACCTCGAAGGCCGGGTCGCCGCCGTCGCGGTCGAAGATCTGGACCCGCAGCGGCATGGAGTTCTCACCGTCGACGGCCAGCCGGATCGAGCCGATGAGGGACTGCTCGTCGCGGGGGCGCAGCACCAGCTCGTACGCGGCCCGGCCGGCGACGGTCGCGGTGCCGTCGACGTCGACCTGGGTGGTCGGGGCGATCGCCTGCAGCGCCATGGCCGCGGCCGCGCCGGGCACGGCCGTCGTGCCCTCCGGCAGCCCTTCGCCGTCGGGGCCCTCGGTGCCGGATGGGCCGAGGAGCCCGTGCGGGCCGGGCGACATCTCCTCGGCCGTCTCCTCGTCGATGGTGGCGTGCGAGGCGCTGTTGTCCTGGCTGCTCCAGAACCACAGGTCGGTGCCGTTGCGGACGAGGTCGGTCTCGGCCAGCTCGTCCTGCAGCGCCAGCCGGTAGGTGTCGCCGTCGGTGTACCAGATGCGGGCGGTGCTCGAGCCGCCGAGCAGCGACATGGCCGCCGCGGAGAAAGAGTCGGCCTCGGCGCCGGACACCTGCGGAAGCGTGGGCAGTCCCAGGTCGGCGGACTGGACCACGGTGCCGGCGAACGGACCGACGTCGATGCTGGCGAGGTCGACGAGCAGCTCGGCCGCGGTGCGGTCGGGCAGCTCGGAGTCGGCGCCGGCGATCAGCGGCCCGGCGACGGCGGCGCCGACCACCGCGGTGACGACGGTGGCCGGCACGGCCCAGCGGGCCACCGGCCGGCGAAGGACGGAGTTCGGCATGTTCTCTCCTAGCGTGGTGCTCGGTGCGCATGTGCCGCGGTGCGTGCGGCGCAGGTGCCCAGTGCGCGGGTCTGTTCGAGCCAGGTTCGACCCGATGACAGCCACTGTGCGCCCCCGTGCCTGTGAGAACCCTGAGAGCCGCCCAGCCGTCGAGCCTACGGTCAGGGCAAGCTATGCGTCATGCGGGTGCTGGTGGTCGAGGACGAGCGCGGGCTGGCGCGGGCGCTGCAGCGCGGGCTGTCCGCGGAGGGCTTCGCGGTCGAGCTGGCCCACGACGGCCTCGACGGCCTGCACCTGGCCCGCGAGAACGACTACGACGTCATCGTGCTCGACATCATGCTGCCGTCGCTGTCGGGCTACCGGATCTGCCAGGCGCTGCGTGCGGCTGGCAACTGGGTACCCATCCTGATGTTGTCGGCGAAGGACGGCGAGTACGACCAGGCCGACGGGCTCGACGTCGGCGCCGACGACTACCTGACCAAGCCGTTCTCCTACGTCGTCCTGGTCGCTCGGCTGCGGGCGCTGCTGCGCCGCGGCGCGCCGGCCCGGCCGGTCGTCCTCAGCGCCGGTGATTTGGAGCTCGACCCCGGCGCGCGCACGGTCCGCCGCGCCGGCGCCGACATCACGCTGACGCCGCGGGAGTTCGGCGTCCTCGAGTACCTCATGCGCCACCGCGACGAGGTCGTGTCCAAGCGCGACCTGCTGGAGCACGTCTGGGACCCCCACTACGACGGCGACCCGAACGTCGTCGAGGTGTACGTCGGCTACCTGCGCCGCAAGATCGACGTGCCGTTCGACCGCAACGCGCTGCAGACGGTGCGCGGCGCGGGCTACCGGCTGGCCGGTGACGGCGGATGAGCCGCCTCGGCCGGCTCAGCCTGCGCGCCCGGCTCACGCTCGCGGCCACCGTGATGGTGGCCGTCGGCCTGGCGATCGGCGGCGTCCTGCTGGTCGTCGCGCTGGACCGGGCCCTGCTCGACGCCCTGGACGAGGCCGCGAGGCGGCAGGGCGAGGACATCGCCGCGCTGGTCGAGAGCGACCGGCTGCCCGACCCGCTGCCCAGCTACGGCGCCGCCGTCGTGCAGGTGGTGGACGAGCAGGGCCGCGTGCTCGCCTCCACGCCGGGCGGTGACCGCCTGACCTCCATCGTCGACGACGCCGACCTGGCCGCGATCCGCGACGGTGATGCCGTGCGGCTCGACGGCGCCCGGCTCGGCCAGCCGGAGCCGCTGCGCGTGGTCGGGGTCGAGACGGACCCCCCGGGCGACCCGCACATCGTCCTCGTCGCAGTCTCGCTCGAGGAGCAGCGGCGCAGCGTCCAGTTCGCCAAGATCGGCGTCACCGCCGGCGGCGTCGTCGTCACCGCGGCGCTGGCGGTGCTGAGCTGGCTGGTCGTGGTGCGCGCGCTGCGGCCGGTCGACCGGCTGCGGGCGGGCGCGGACGAGATCACGGGGACCGGCGCGACCCGGCGGCTGCCGGTGCCGGCGGGCGACGACGAGCTCAGCCGGCTGGCCGTCACCCTCAACGACATGCTCAGCCGGCTCGACAACGCCGCGGAGCGCCAGCGCGCCTTCGTCGCCGACGCCGCACACGAGCTGCGCAGCCCCATCGCGGCCCTGCGCACCGAGCTCGAGGTCGCGCTGGCGCACCCGGACGCCGTCGACCCCCACGACACCGCTCGCGAGGCCCTCCAGGAGGTCGCCCGGATGGGCCGGCTCGTCGACGACCTGCTGGTGCTCGCGCACCTGGACAACCCGCGCCCGCAGCGCCGCGAGGAGGACGTCGACCTGCACGAGATCGTAGCCGCGATCGCCGAGGGCGTGCGCGACACCCGGGTGCCCGTCACGGTCTCGGCCGGCGGTGCGGCGGTGACGCACGGGCATCGCGATTCGCTGACCCGGGTGGTGCGCAACCTGATCGACAACGCCGTCCGGCACGCGGCCTCCCGGGTCGCCGTCGAGGTCCGGCGCGACGGCGCGTCCGTGCGAGTCGCCGTCGACGACGACGGCGCCGGGGTCCCGCCGGCGGACCGGGAGCGGATCTTCGAACGCTTCACCCGGCTCGACGACGCCCGTGACCGCGACGCCGGCGGGTCCGGGCTGGGCCTGGCGATCGTCCGCGAGATCGTCCGCGCGCACGGGGGCACGATCGTCGTCGAGGACGCCGCGCCGGGTGCCCGGTTCGTCGTCAGCCTGCCCGCCGCGGCCGCGCCCGAACGTGCAGCCGTTCGCCCTGCGGACCGAACAGGCTGAGCACCTCCAGCGAGCCGGGGCCGGCGTTGCCGAACCAGTGCGGGGTGCGGGTGTCGAACTCGGCGGCCTCACCGGCGCCGAGGACGAGGTCGTGCTCACCGAGGATGAGGCGGGCCCGTCCGTTCAGGACGTAGAGCCACTCGTAGCCCTCGTGTGTCTGGGGCTCGTGCGGATACGGCGCCGTCGCCTCCCCTGGCGCCGGGAAGATCATCTTGTACGCCTGCAGCCCACCGGGCCGGCGGGTCAGCGGCAGATGGGTGACGCCGTGGCGTACCACCGGCTGCGGGTGCACCCGGGGGTCGCCGGTCGGCGGCGCACCCACCAGCTCGTCCAGGGTGACCTGGTGGACCCTGGCCAGTGGCAGCAGCAGCTCCAGCGTCGGCTTCCGTCCGCCGGACTCCAGCCGCGACAGGGTGCTGACCGAGATGCCCGTGGCCGCCGACAGCTGCGCCAGCGTCACCCGGCGCCGCCGGCGCAGCTCGCGCAGCCGCGGCCCGACTCCGTCGAGCACGTCCTCAGCCATGCCGTCATCTTGCCAGTCCGGCAACGTCCTTTGTCAATCTGCGGGAGACGGACGGAGGATCGAGATGGCGGCCGGCGAGTCGCCATCATGGATGCGCGGGAGGAATCATGCGGGATCTGTACGACGTCGTGGTGGTGGGCGGCGGGGCTGCCGGGCTGGCCGGAGCGCTGGCGCTGGGGCGATCACGGCGCTCTGTGCTGGTGGTCGACGCCGGCGAGCCGCGCAACGCGTCCGCCGAGGGCGTGCACAACTACCTGACCAGCGAGGGCATGCCGCCCCGCGACCTGGTCGCGGCCGGGCGCGCGGAGGTCGCCGGGTACGGCGTCGAGGTGGTCGACGGCCTGGTCCGCGAGCTGCGCCCCGTCGACAAGGAGGCCGGCGACGACGGCGACGACGGCGACGGCTCGCGGTTCGCGGTGGAGCTGGCCGACGGCCCGACGGTGCGAGCCCGCCGGCTGCTCGTGACCGCCGGCGTGATCGACGAGCTGCCCGCGATCGACGGCCTGGCCGGGCGGTGGGGGCGCGACGTGCTGCACTGCCCGTACTGCCACGGCTGGGAGGTGCGCGACCGGGCCGTCGGCGTCATCGGCACCGGGCCGCTTGCGGTGCACAGCGCGATGCTGTTCCGGCAACTCACCGACGACGTCGTGCTGATCAGGCACGCCGAGCCGGTGCCGTGGCCGTCGTCGCAGGACGCGGCTGCGTTGGCGGCCCGCGGTGTCACCGTCGTCGACGGGGAGGTCGCAGCGGTCGAGGTCGCAGGCGATCGCCTGGTCGGCGCCCGGCTGCGGTCGGGCGAGGTGATCGAGCGCGACGCGCTCGTGGTCGCCTCGCGCCCGGTGGTGCGCGGCGAGCTGTTCGTCGGGCTGGGCCTCGAGCCGGCCGACGTCGAGATGCACGGCCAGACCGTCGCCACCCACATCCCCGCCGACGGCGCCGGCGCGACGTCCGTGCCCGGCGTGTGGGTCGCCGGCAACGTCACCGATCCGATGGGCCAGGTGATCGGCGCTGCCGCGGCCGGCCTCAAGGCGGGCGCCGCGATCAACGCCGACCTCGTCGCCGAGGACGCCGACCTCGCCGTCGCGTCCGCCGGAACGCTCGCCCCCGCCCCCGGCTGACCGGCGCCGGACCAGCGGCGCCAGGCCGGGCGAGAGCCCGCGGGTCGGCCCTAACACTCGTTCGGTAACCTGTCGCGCCATGACCGACCTCGTCCTGCGCCCGTCCGTCCGCAACTCCGCGATTCGCTCCCGCGTAGTCGGTGTCGCCGTCTTCATCGCGATCATGCTCGTCCTCCCCACGATCATCGGAGGACTGCCGGGTCTGATCTTCGGCGTAGCGTTCTCCACGGTGATCATCGCGCCGATCGCCGCACTGCTACTGCGGTCGCGGGTCGTCGTCACGCCGACAGCGATCACCGTTCGGGGCATGCTCCTGCAACGACGCAAAGACCGCGCCACGGCGGCATCGGTGGTCCGGGCGATGCTCGTCGTGCCTCGCACCGGATTGGTCGACACCGTCTTCGTCCTCGATGCCAAGAAGCGACCGCTGTTGCGCATCAATGGCAACATCTACCGCACCGCGGACCTCGACCGTCTGGTCCAGCACCTCGGTCTGCCCACCGCGGCCGTGCAACATCCGGTGACCGTGCCCCAGCTGGAGAGCATGCATCCCGGGATCGTCTCCTGGGTCGAGGCGAACCCGTTCCGCGTTGGTTGCGTGGGTGCGGGGATCGCGGTCGTGGTGATCCTGGTCCTGGCGAGTGTCATCACGGCGGTGACACTGTGACCGGGACGGCTGGCCGAGTGGCGCCCGGATAGGCTCAGCGCACATGATCGACCTGGAGCTGCGGCCCTCGCCGGCGCGTCGGCGTCTCGCCTATGTCATGACCGCGGTGGTCGGCGCCGTGTTCGCCATCGGCGGGACCATCGCGGCCGGGGTGCCGGGCTTGCTGATCGGGCTGGCCGTCTCGGCCCTGATGCTCGCCGTCATGTACGGGCACCTACGCAGGTCGCGCATCGTCGTGACGTCGTCGGAGATCGTCGTGCACGGGCTGGTGATCACCCGGCGGCGGGAACGCTCGCGCGCCGCGTCCGTGGTGCGGGCCGTGGTGATCCCCGTTCGCGGCCCGGCCGTCGACACCGTCTTCGTCCGCGCGGCCGACGACTCACGACTGCTGCGCATCCACGGCAACAACTACGAGGCGGAGGACCTGGACCGCCTGGTCGCGCATCTCCGGCTCCCGTCGACCGGCCCGGATCGGCCGGTCACGGCGGGACAGCTGGACCGCGCGTACCCGAGCCTCGTGCCGTGGGTCGAGGCGCACCCGTTCAGGTTCTCCTTCGCCGTCGCGTTCGGATTCGTGACACTCGTCGTGGTCGTGGGGATCGTCGTCGCGTCGTTGTGACCCTATGATCGTGGCCGTGCCCGGACCCTCCCAGCCCGGCGCGGCGCTGGTGCTGCGCCCGTCGTTGCGCCGCTATCTGCGCACGTCCAAGGTGACGGTGCTGCTCGCCGCGGTGCTGCTGGCGGCCCTGCTGTTCCGCGGTGGCGGGTTCGGCGTCCTGGTGTCGGTGACGGTCATCGCGGTCGCGTCCGCGGTGGTCCCGGTGTACTTCCGGCGCGCCGCCATCGCAGTCACCGCCGACGAGGTCGCGGTCACCGGGCTGCTGCGCACCCGCCGCACCCCACGGGCCTCCGTCGCAGCCGTGGTCACCGCCGGCCTCCCCCGCTCCCACAAGGCCAGCAAGAGCCTCGCCCACGTCTTCGTGCTGGACGGGTCCGGCCGGCGGATCGCGCGGATGACCGGCAGCCGCTGGCTCGAGGACGACATGCGCGCGCTGATCCGCGAGCTGGGCCTCGAGCCCCGCAAGCTCGGCCGGGTGTCGTCGGCCCGCGAACTGGCGCGTTCCTACCCGCACGCCGTGAGGATCCTGGAGCGCTACCCCGTCATCGCCGGCGCCCTGGTCGTCGTCCCCGCACTCGCGATCATCCTGGCCGTGTCCCTCGAACTCTCTTGATCATCAACGGTTGGCGACGTCATGGCGTCGCCAACCGTTGATGATCATGGGGAGGGGTGGGTCGCTACGCAGGTCCGGGGGCAAAGCACGCCACAATGTCCCCCATGGCACGCCGCACAACGACACCACCACCGGAGGACTTCGAGGAAACCATCCTCGACGTCGACGTCGCCGAGGAGATGCGGGGCAGCTTCCTCGAGTACGCCTACTCCGTCATCTACGCGCGCGCGATCCCTGACGCCCGCGACGGGCTGAAGCCGGTGCAGCGCCGGATTCTGTTCCAGATGAACGAGATGGGCCTGCGCCCGGACCGTTCCCACGTCAAGTGCGGCCGCGTCGTCGGCGACGTCATGGGCAAGCTGCACCCGCACGGTGACGGCGCCATCTACGACACCCTGGTGCGGATGGCCCAGCCGTGGGCGATGCGGGTGCCGCTGGTCGACGGGCACGGCAACTTCGGGTCGCTGGACGCCGGGCCGGCCGCGTACCGGTACACCGAGTGCCGCCTGGCCGAGCCGGCGATGCTGCTGGTCAGGTCGCTCGACGAGAACGTCGTCGACATGGTGCCCAACTACGACGGACAGTTCGAGCAGCCCGAGGTCCTGCCGGCGGCGTTCCCGAACCTGCTGGTCAACGGTGCTACCGGCATCGCCGTCGGCATGGCCACGAACATGGCGCCGCACAACCTCGGCGAGGTCATCGACGCCACCCGGCATCTGATCGCCCACCCCGAGGCCAGCCTCGACGACCTCATGCGGTTCGTCCCCGGCCCGGACCTGCCCAGCGGCGGGCGCATCATCGGCCTGGACGGGGTCCGCGAGGCCTACGAGACCGGACGGGGTGCGTTCAAGACCCGCGCCACCGCACGCATCGAGAACATCACCGCGCGGCGCAAGGGCATCGTCATCACCGAGCTGCCGTACATGGTGGGGCCGGAGCGGGTCCGCGAGCGCATCGTGGAGCTGGTACGCAACAAGAAGCTGCAGGGCGTGGCCGACGTCGTCGACTACACCGACCGCAACACGAGCCTGCGCCTGGTCATCGAGCTGAAGAGCGGCTTCGTCCCGGAGGCGGTGCTGGAGGAGCTGTACCGGCTCACCCCGCTCGAGGACTCCTTCTCGATCAACAACGTGGCACTGGTCGACGGGCAGCCGCGCACGCTGGGCCTCAAGGAGCTGCTCGAGGTCTTCATCGCGCACCGCCTCGACGTGGTGCGGCGGCGCAGCGAGTTCCGCCGGACCAAGGCCTCGGACCGGCTGCATCTGGTCGACGGCCTGATGATCGCGCTGCTGGACATCGACGAGGTCATCGCGGTGATCCGGTCCTCCGACGACGCCAGTGCGGCGCGCGAGCGGCTGATGGCCGTCTTCGACCTCAGCGACATCCAGGCCCGCTACATCCTCGACACCCCGCTGCGCCGGCTGACCCGCTACGACCGGCTGGAGCTGGAGAAGGAGGGCGAGGAGCTGCGGCGCACCATCGCCGAGCTGACCGCCCTGCTGGAGGACGAGTCGCTGCTGCGGCAGGCCGTCTCCGCGGAGCTGGCCGAGGTCGCCGCGCAGCATGCCGACCCGCGGCGGACCGTCCTGCTGGAGGAGTCCGGCGCGGTGATGCCGCGCGCCGGCGCGGCCTCGCTGGAGATCGCCGACGACCCCTGCCGGGTGCTGCTGTCGTCGTCCGGGCTGCTCGCGCGGACCGCCGGCGACGACCCGCTGGTCCATGGCGACAACCGCTCCAAGCACGACGTCGTGGTCTCGGTGGCCGCGTCGACGGCGCGCGGCCAGGTCGGCGTCGTCACCAGCGCCGGCCGGGTGGTTCGGCTGTCCGTCCTCGACCTGCCGGCCCTCCCGCCCACGGCGGCCCTCACGCTGGCCGGTGGGGCGCCGCTGAAGGAGTTCGTCGACCTCGGCGGCGGCGAACGGGCCCTGTGCCTCACCACGTTCGACCCCGACTCCAAGGGCCTGGCGCTCGGGACGGAGCGCGGTGTGGTGAAACGGGTGGTACCGGAGCACCCGGGCAAGGATGCCTACGAGATCATCCGGCTCGACGACGGCGACCACGTGGTCGGCGCCGTCGAGCTGAGCACCGGCGACGAGGATCTGGTCTTCATCACCACCGACGCCCAGCTGCTGCGGTTCAGCGCGAGCACGGTCAGGCCGCAGGGCCGGGCCGGCGGCGGCATCGCCGGCATCAAGCTCGGCGGCGGCGCCAAGGTGACGTTCTTCGGGTCCGTCGACGCCGGCCGCGACGGCGCCGTCGTCACCGTCTCCGGGTCGTCGACGGCTCTGCCCGGCACCCAGCCCGGCGCCGTCAAGGTCACCCCGTACCGCGAGTACCCGGCGAAGGGCCGGGCCACCGGCGGCGTGCGCTGCCACCGCTTCCTCAAGGGCGAGGACACCCTGCTGCTAGCCTGGGCCGGCGCGGCGCCGGCGCGAGCGGCAGCGGCCAGCGGGGTGCCGATCGACCTGCCAGACGCTACCGGACGGCGCGACGGCTCCGGCATCCCGGCGGCACAGCCGATCGCGGCCGTCGCCGGCCCCACATCAGCCCGTTGATCTCGGAGTAACCGCGGCAATGCAGGACGAAGTGTCCGCTTGATTCCGCAGTTGCTCCAAGATCAACCGCGACGGGGACGACGGGAACAGCGTGCGGGTCGGGCGACGGGCCTAGGCGCGTGGACGCAGGCCACCCAGGACGCCGTCGAGGAGCTGCTCCAACAGTTCCCGCGACGGCGTCTGGTCCGGGTGGTGCAGCATCCAATGCAGGGTGGGCGCGGTGACGATCTCTGACATCACCTCGAGGTCGAGGTCGTCGCGCAGCTCGCCCCGCTCGATGGCCCGGCGCAGGGCGCCGCGGGTGAGCTCGCGGCGCGGCGCGATGACGGTCTCGCGGTACTGCGCGTCCAGCGCGGGGTACCGGCTCATCTCACCGACGAAGCACGCGTACACCTTGCGGTTGCGTGCGGACTCCCGGCTCCGGGCGGCGGCCTCGGCGATGGACAGCAGGTCGTCGCGAAGGGAGGCGCCCGACAGTGTGGGCAGCGGGCCCTTCAGCGTGAGCATGGCGTCGCAGATCAAGCTCTCCAGCCCGCGCCAGCGCCGGTAGATGGTGGTCTTGCCGACGCCGGCGCGTGCCGCGATGCCCTCGATGGACGTGCCGGCGATGCCGGACTCCGCGAGGAGGTCGAGGGTGGCCTCGATGATCGCCCGGTCCGCGTCCTCGCTGCGCGGCCGCCCGCTGCGCCGCTCCACCCGAGCGATCTCGGTCATGTCAGGTCACGTCCTCGCTGTCTCCGGCTCCGGTGCCGTCGACGGTGCCGGCTCCGCCGCCGACGGCCCGGGCAGGAACACCGTGACGACGACGACGCTCAGCGCCGCGACGGCGGCACCCAAGAAGGCTACCCACTGCACACCGCCGATGAAGGCGTCGAAGGCCGGGCCGCGCACCTGTGCGACGACGCCGGCCTGCTCGGCGGCCATCATGGTCGACCCGATCGACTCCGCCGCCGCGTGCCGGATGCCTGCGGGCAGCACGCTCACCGCGTCGTCGACGCCGGACCGGTATCGGGCCGAGAGCACCGCGCCGAGGACGGCGACCCCGAGCGCGCCGCCCACCTGGCGCATCGTGTTGTTGACCGCGGAGCCGATGCCGGCCTTCTCGCGAGGCACCGCCGCCATGACGGCCGTCGTCGCCGGCGGCATGACGTTGGCGATGCCCGCGCCCTGGATGAAGAACAGCGCCAGCAGGAACCACAGCGACGTGCCGGCGTCGATGGAGCCCATGCCGACCAGGCTGAGCGTCACCAGGCCGAGCCCGGTGGCGGTGACCGCGCGGATGCCGTACCGGCGCACCATCCGCTCCGAGAGCGCCGCGAACACCGTCTGGGCCACCGCGAACGGCAGGAACGTCAGGCCCGTCTCCAGCGGCGAGTAGCCCCGGACGATCTGCAGGTAGAACGTCATGAAGAAGAACGTGCCGAGCATGGCGAAGAACACCAGGCCGATGGTGGCGACCGACGCGGAGAACATCGGGTTGCGAAACAGTTGGACGTCCAGGGCCGGGTGATCGGAGCGGGCTTCGTACCAGATGAACAGCCCCAGCACGGCCAGCCCGCCCAGGGTGGAACCCCAGACCACCGGCTCGGTCACCGTGGCCCGCTCGCCGCCCTCGATGATGCCGTACACGAGCAGCGTCAGCCCGATGATCGACAATCCGACGCCGACGGGGTCCAGCCGCCCAGGCGAGGGGTTGCGTGACTCCGGCACCAGCCAGGCGATCAGGGCGAGGCCGATGAGCACGACCGGGACGTTGATGAGGAACACCGAGCCCCACCAGAACCGCTCGAGCAGCGCGCCGCCGAGCACCGGGCCGAGCACGACCGCGATGCCCACGGAGGCGACCCAGATGCCGATGGCGCGGCCGCGCTCCTCGGGCTCGAAGACGTTGGTGATGATTGCGAGCGTCGCCGGCATGACCGCGGCGGCGCCGACACCCATGAACGCACGGGCGGCGATCAGCTGCTCCGGCGACGAGGCGTAGGCGGAGACGGCCGAGGCGATGCCGAACAGCAGCAGCCCCAGCATCAGCATGCGGCGCCGGCCGAAGCGGTCGCCGAGCAGGCCGAATGTGAACAGCAGCCCGGCGAAGACGAGGGTGTAGGAGTTGATCGCCCACTCCAGCTCGCTCTGGGTGGCCGAGAGATCGTCCTGGATGGTCCTGAGCGCGACGTTGAGCACAGTGTTGTCGAGCACGACGACGAGCAGGCTGACGACGAGAACGCCGAGGATGCTCCATCGCCGGTTGTGGATCGTCGCTTGGTCCACGATGGCGGGTTTCCTTCCCATCGGATGTTGTTTCGATACGCTCACGTGTCGTATCGGTATGGGGGCGACAATAGACCCCATCCGCACGATACGCAACGGTCGCGTATCGCAATGCAGTCGAACTCTCAGCGAGTTCACAGCGGCCGACGGGCACCGTGGGGCGTCGCTGCCGTCCGGGAGGAGTTCGTGTGGAGTCCAGCTCGCGGGTCGGCCGGGCACCTGACCGCCCCGGCTGGCACACTGCCCTCATGCGAGTCACCGCCCGCCGGATCGCCGCCGCTCTGCTCGCCACGGCCACCACGCTCGCCCTCGCCGGATGCAGCGGTGACGACGACGGCGACGGCGGCGGCGACGACCCCCAGGCACAGCTGGACACCGCCGCCGACCTGCTGAACGAGGCGTCGAGCGTGCGGTTCACCGTCGAGGGCGAGGATCTGCCCGACGACGGCACCGTCGTCCTCGGCGCGGAGGGCGTCGCCGTGCCGCCGGCGTCGTTCGAGGGCGACATCCGCATCCGCGCCGGCGCGCTGCCGGCCACCGTCGCCGTCGTCTCCGTCGACGGCCAGCTGTGGGCACAGCTGCCGTTGACCAATGGGTTCGCGGAGGTCGACGCCGAAGAGCTCGGGTTCGGCGACCCCGGCCTGCTCATAGACCCCGACGAGGGCGTCAGCCAACTGCTCACGTCCGGCAGCGAGGTCACCGCGGGCGACCAGGTGCGCATCGACGGCGAGGTCTACGACCAGGTCGAATCGGTCCTGCCGGGCGAGCTGGTCGGCCGCATCCTCGCCATCGCCGACCCGACCGCCGAGGTCCAGGCCGTCTGGGCGCTCGATTCCGACTCCGGGCACCTGCGTCAGGCCACCTTGACCGGGCCGTTCTACGAGGGCGGCGACGAGCAGAGCTACTCCGTCCAGCTCGACGACTACGACGAGCCCGCCGAGATCAGTGCTCCCGACAGCTGAGCGCGCCGGCCGCCGGGCGCTGGCGCTCGGGGTCGTCGGGGTACTGCTGGCGGCCGCCGACACCTACGTCATCGTCCTGGCGCTGCCGGACATGATGATCGGCGTCGGGTTGGACGCCGACGAGCTGCAGCGGGCCGCGCCGCTGGTGTCGATGTTCCTGCTCGGCTACGTCGTGGTCCTCCCCCTCGTCGGGCGCATCTCCGACGTCACCGGGCGTCTGCCCGTCCTCACCGGCTCGATGCTGGTCTTCACCGCCGGGTCGCTCCTGACGGCCTCCGCCGACGGCGTCGCCGGCGCCGTGGTCGGCCGGTTCCTACAGGGCGCCGGCGGCGGCGCACTGGTCCCGGTGACGCTGGCGCTGGTGGCCGACCTGTGGCCGGCAGAGCGTCGCGGCGTCCCGCTGGGCCTGGTCGGCGCCGTCCAGGAGCTGGGCTCGGTGCTGGGTCCGCTGTTCGGCGCGGCCATCCTCGCCGTCGCCGACTGGCGGGCCATCTTCTGGGTCAACTTCGTGATCGGGGCGGTGCTGTTCGCCGGCACGGTCGCCCGACGGCGCCAGCTCACCCTGGCGCCCGCGCAGCCGGCCTCATCGCCCGCGCGGCCGCCGTCCGCGCCCGCCGGCTGGCCGGACGTCGCCGGTGCGTTGCTGGGCCTGGGCGCGCTGGCCTGCGCCGGCCTCGCGGTGACCCGGCCGGACCCGCTCGAGCAGAGCGTTCGGTGGGGCGAGCTGCTGGTCCCGCGGGTCGACGGCCGCGGCTGGACCACTCCGCTGGCCATCGCCGCGGCCGTGCTGGTGCTGGCGTTCGTCGCGCGGGAGCTGACCGCGCGCCGGCCGGTCCTGCCGCTGCGCCGCACCCCGGCGGTGCTGCGCGCCGCCGACCTGCCCGGCGCGCTGCTGCTCGGCACCGCGCTGGGCGGCATCGTGCTGACCTTCGCCGTGGCAGACCCCGCGGTCGAGCTGATGGCGCCGTCCGGGCCGTGGCTGCTCGCCGGGTCGGCGCTGGCGCTGGCCGGGTTCGCCTGGCGGCAGCGCCGGGCCGCCGCCCCGCTGGTGCCGCCGGCCGCCGTCCGCGCCGTGCCGGCGTGGGGATCGCTGCTGGTCAGCTTCTTCGTCGGGGCCGCACTGGTCGCCGTCGTCGTCGACGTCCCCATCCTGGCGCGCACCGTGCTCGAGGGCGCGGACCAGCTGGACGCGGCGCTGGTGCTGCTCCGGTTCCTGGTGGCGCTGCCGGTCGGCGCGGTGCTCGGCGGCTGGCTGCTGCACCGGTTCAGCCCGGCGCCGGTGGCCACCGCCGGGCTTGCCGTCGGCACCACCGGGCTCGCCGTCATAGCCACCTGGGGGCTCGGGTCGCTCGACGGGCTCGGCGACGACGCCGTCCTGGTCGCGGCCGGGTTCGGGTTCGGCCTGGCCATCGCCCCGGTCAACGCGGCGCTGCTGGCCGCGGCGCCGCGCGCGACCCACGGCGTGGCCAGCGCCCTGCTCGTCGTCGCCCGCATGGTCGGCATGCTCGCCGGGCTGTCCGCGCTCACCGCGATCGGGCTGCGGCGCCTCTACTCCGTCCAGGCCGACATCGAGTCGCCCACGGTCACCTGCCCGTCATCCCCCACCGACTGCCCGCCGTACGACGACGCCGTCCGGCAGGCCATCGTGGAGCAGCTGCAGGCTACGTTCACCGGCGCCGCGGTGTGCGCGGCGGCCGCGACCGTGGGCGCGCTGCTCCTGCTGCGGCACGTCCCCCGTACCGTGGTGGCGTGACCTCCTGCTCCGACGACAGCCGCGAGCTCGGCGAGCCGCTGGCCGGTACGGCGCCGGTGGCCGCCTGGTGGCTGGTGGTCGAGCAGCCCGGGCCGTGGGGCGCGAAGGCGCTCACGCAGTCGCATCTCGACCCCCGCCTCGGCGCAGAGCTGGACGCATCGGCCGGCGAGCACGGCGGCCGGGTCGCGCTGGTCCGCCGCCCGCGCCAGCACCCCGACACCCGCCGCCCCGTGTCGCACCGGGTGTGGCTGGCCGCGACCCGCCCGGGCGCTACCCGCCTGCTCGGCGGCTGGATCGCGGACCCGTCCGACCTGCGCGGGCTCGACTGGGCCGCGCTGCGCGCCGCCCGCGGCGGCCGCGACCTCGACGCCGTCGTCGCCTCCGCCGGGCTGGCGCTGCGCCCGGAGCCCGAGCCGCTGCTCCTGGTCTGCACCAACGGGCGCCGCGACGTGTGCTGCGCGCAGAAGGGCCGCCAGCTCGTGCACGACGTCCGCGACGACATCCTGGGGCGGGTCTGGGAGACCACCCACCTCGGCGGCCACCGGTTCGCCCCGACCGCCGTGCTGCTGCCGCACGGCGTCGTCTACGGCCGGCTCGACGACAAGGCGGCACTGCTTCTCGTCGAGTCCGCCCGGGCCGGCCGGTTCCATGCCGACCACTACCGGGGCCGCAGCACTTTCAGCCGGCCCGCCCAGGCCGCGGAGGCCGCGGTCCGCCGCGTCTCCGGCGACACCGGGCTCGACGACCTCGACGTCGCCGCCGTGGCCCCGCTCGACGACGCCGCCTGGGACGCCGTCGTCGAGCACCGTGACGGCCGCACCTGGACGGTCCAGGTGCGCACCGAGAAGCAGCACCCGGCCCGCCCGGAGTCGTGCGGCAAGCCGGCCGGAACCCCCGTCGCCTACATCGCCCGCCTGCGCGGATGAGAGGAGCGTCATGCAGACCGAGGATTTCGCCGACGTCCTGGCCGCCAACGACGACTACGCCAAGCACTTCGACCTGGCCGGCCTGCAGCCCGTGGCCGCTCGCGGGCTCGCCGTCGTCACCTGCATGGATTCCCGCATCGAGCCTTTGGAGATGCTCGGGCTGAAGCCCGGCGACGCCAAGATCATGCGTAACGCGGGCGCCCGCGTGACCGCCGACGTGCTGCGTACGCTGGCGCTGGCCACCCACCTGCTCGGCGTCACGCGGATCATGGTGGTGGCGCACACCAGGTGCAAGATGGCCAGCGCAACGGCCGAGGAGGTCAACGCCGCCATCCTGGACAGCTCCGGCATCGACGTGCGCAGCCTCGACTTCCAGCTCGTCGCCGACCAGCGCGCAACTCTGGCCGCGGACGTGCAGAAGATCCGGTCGTGGCCCTTCCTGTCGCCCGGCGCGCCCGTCGGCGGCTTCGTCTACGACGTCGACACCGGCCGGTTGTCGCAGGTCGCCTAGCGCCTAGACGAGGGCAGGCGCGAGCGCACGCCACTGCTGCCGCGGCAGCCCGCGTTCGCCGGTGAGGACCTGCACGCACACGTGGTCGGCACCGGCGTCGTGGTGCTCACGGATGCGGGCGGCGACGGTGTCGACGTCACCCCAGGCGACCAGCGCGTCGACCAGCCGGTCGCTGCCGTCGCCGCTGAGGTCGTCGTCCCCGAACCCGAGGCGGCGCAGGTTGTTCACGTAGTTCGGCAGCCCGAGGTAGAACGCGACCACCGGGCGGGCGACGGCGCGGGCCTCGTCGGGGTCGGTGGCGAGCACTACCTTCTGCTCCGGCGCCAGCAGCGGCCCGTCGCCCAGGATGCCCCGCGCCATCGCCGTGTGCCGCGGCGTCACCAGGTACGGGTGCGCGCCCAGGCTGCGCTCCCCCGCCAGCTGGACGGTGCGCGGGCCCAGCGCCGCGACGGCCCGGGCGCCCACGGGCACACCCGCCGCGTCCAGGGCGTCCAGGTACGCCGCGACCTTGCTGTACGGGCGTTCGTAGAGCTGCCCGCCCGGCTCGACGAACTTCGCATGCCCGGCGCCAATGCCCAGCAGCAGCCGGTCCGGGTGGTCCGGGCCGACCCGGTGGAACGCGGCGGCGACCTCGTCGGCCGGCTCCGACCACACGTTGACGACCCCGGTGGCCGCGACGAGGCGCGTCGTGGCCGCCAGCACCTGCTCCGGCCGCCGGAGTGTTCCCTCCGCGCCGCCCAGCCAAATGGCGCGGTAGCCCAGCTCCTCCAGCTCCGCGGTCGCGTCCGCCACCTCCGATGGGTCCGCCGGCCAGGTCCGCGCACCGACCCACACACCCGCTCGTCCGACATCGATCGCCATGTCGTGCCCAACCCGTACACCGGCGCCGCTCTTCCCCGTGACTAGGCTCGTGACGTGTCCCACACCTTTCGCACCCCGACCGCGGCCGACGAGCTTGCCCTGCTCACCCTGAACAACGACCACGCCCTCGAGCTCTCCGAGCTCACCGCCGACGAGCTGCGCGAACTACTCAAGATCGCCTGGCGGGTGCGCATCACCGACGACGCCGCCGCCATGGTCGTCGCCTTCGACCAGGACACCGTCCGCGACAGCCAGAACTTCACCTGGTTCAAGGAGCGCTACGACCGGTTCGCCTACATCGACCGGGTCGTCGTCACGTCCCGGCTCCGCGGACAGGGCGTCGCGCGGGCCCTGTACGAGGAGGTCATCGCCGCCGCCCGGGCCGAGGGCCACACCCTGCTGTGCGCCGAGGTCAACCTCGAGCCGCCCAACCCGGCCTCCGACGCCCTCCACCTCTCGATGGGCTTCACGCCCGTGGGCACGGCGCAGCTGATCGGCCGCGACAAGTCCGTCCGCTACTTCACCCGCCCGCTGACCTGACGCCCACGCCGCGGCCCGTCGGTCCCACCACGTTGATCACGGCCCAACCGGCCCTCCGCGTGCTCCGGAAGGCCGATTGGCCATGATCAACCGTGGGAGGGTGGGGAGTCAGCCTTTGCCGACGTCGTCGAGGGTGGGCGTGAGCTCGTCGACGACGAGGGTGTCCGCGCGCACGGCGTCGTGGCGGTAGGCGGCCCGGCCGATCATGTGGGCGGAGACGGGCGCGGTGAGAAGCTGGAACATCGCGACCGCCAGCAGCATGCCGAGGTCGGTCCAGTCCCGCAGCCGCAGCCCGACCCCGACCAGGATCAGCAGCAGCCCGAGCACCTGCGGCTTCGTCCCGGCGTGCATGCGGCTGAGCAGGTCCGGGAAGCGCAGGAGGCCGATGGCGGCGATCAGCGACAGCGACGATCCGGCGATCAGGCAGACGGCGGAGGCGATCTCGACGACAGTGGTCATGCTCGCTCCCCCTTGTCGTCGCGGGCGGCGAACCGGGCCACGCTGACCGAGCCGACGAAGCCGACCAGCGAGAGCACCACCAGGATCGGCAGCGTCGTCGCGTGCTGGTTCAGGGCGGCCTCCAGCCCGAGCCCGGCCACCACGATGGCGATCAACACGTCCATGGCGACCATCCGGTTGAGCATGGTCGGCCCGGTGGTGAGGCGCACGACCACCAGGACCGCCGCTACGGCCAGCAAGGTGGCGCACACCCAGATCACGACGGTCATCGCGGGTCTCCTTCCCTCGCGCGCCGGTAGGCGGCCAGCTCCTCGTCGGAGGCCAGCGCGCGCACGACCCGCTCCTCCTGGACCAGGGCGTCGCGGCGGGCCCGCTCGACGTCGGCTTCGTCGTGGACGCCGAGGACGTGCAGGAAGAGCGTCGACGTCGAGCGGCGCACCTCGACGACGAGGCTGCCCGGCACCAGCGACAGCAGCTCGGCGGTCAGCGTCAGGTACAAGTCCGAGCGGCTGCGCAGGTCGACCTGGATGACGGCGCTCATGGGCGGCCGGCCGATGCTCAGCGCCTGCCGGGCCACCTGACCGCTGGCGACGATCAGATCGACGACGAAGCGGCCGATGAGCCGGAGCAGGCCGACGGGGCGGACCTTGCCGCCGAACACGATGGGCGGCAGCGGGAAGACGACCACCACGACGAGCGCCACGACCAGCCCGGCCGCGATGTTCGCGACCGAGAAGTCGCCCCAGAGCAGCGCCCAGACGACGGTCAGCCAGACCAGGATCGGCCACTGGAGCCGACGCCGCCGCTTCGGCACCGCGCCGGGTGTCTCCGGCGAGCTCACGGCGCACCTGCGGGGAGGACGGCCTCGATGTACGGCGTGCGTTCGCGCAGGTCGCTGGCGGCACGGTCGGTCAGCGCGAACAGTGGTCCGGCGAAGATCGTCATCGCCAGCCCCACCAGCGCCAGGCCCGCCGCGGGACCGGCCAGCGCGCCGCGCATCGCCACGGTGGCGAGCCGGCCGGCAGGCTCCGGCGAGTCGGGCCGGACGGGTTTGCGGTGCAGATCGGTGGTCTCGCGCGGCCCGACCGGGTTCGGAGCCTGCCAGAACGCCCGGTTCCACGCCTTGGCCATCGCGTACAGCGTCAGCAGGCTGGTGGCGACGCTGCCGACGACCAGCGCGTACGCGAGCGCGCCGCCGTCGTCGACCCCGGCCTGCATGAGCCCCAGCTTGCCGAGGAAACCGGAGAACGGCGGGATGCCGGCCAGGTTCATCGCCGGGACGAAGAACAGCAGCGCCAGGACCGGCGACAGCTTCGCCAGGCCGCCCAGCCGTTCCAGCGACGTGCTGCCGCCGCGGCGCTCGATCAGCCCGGCGACGAGGAACAGGTTGGTCTGGATGACGATGTGGTGCACGACGTAGTAGATGGCGCCGGACAGGCCCGCGTCGCTGGCCAGCGCGATCCCGAAAACCATGTATCCGATGTGGCTGACCAGGGTGAACGACAGCATTCGTTTGATGTCGTTCTGCGCCACCGCGCCCAGGATGCCGATGACCATCGTCAGCAGGGCCGCCCACATCAACAGGTCGCTGAGCGCGCTGTCGGGGAACAGCAGCGTCTGGGTTCGGATGATCGCGTACACGCCGACCTTGGTCAGCAGGCCGGCGAACACGGCGGTCACCGGTGCCGGCGCGGTCGGGTAGCTGTCCGGGAGCCAGGCCGAGAGCGGGAACACCGCGGCCTTGATCGCGAACGCTGTCAGTAGCATGAGCTGAATCAACAGCGCGACGGCGTCGGGCAGCTCGTCCAGCCGGCCGGCCAGGTGCGCCAGCCCGACGGTGCCGGTGGCGGCATAGGTCAGCGCCAGCGCGGTGAGGAAGATGATCGACGACACCAGGCTGACGACGACGTACGTGGTGCCGGCCCGGATGCGTTCGCCGGTGCCGCCCAGCGTCAGCAGCACATAGCTGGCGGCCAGCAGGATCTCGAAGCCGACGTAGAGGTTGAACAGGTCGCCGGAGAGGAACGCGTTGGCGACTCCGGCCACCAGTACCAGGAACGTCGGGTGGTACACCGACAGCGGGGTGTCCGGCCCGTACTCCACGACGCCCTGGCCCAGCGAGTACACGAGGACGCTGAGCGCGACTACGGCGGAGATCAGCAGCATCAGCGCCGACAGGCGGTCGGCGACCAAGGAGATGCCCAGCGGCGCGTCCCAGCCGCCGACGTTCACGACCTGCGGGCCGTTGGCGTCGGCCTGGACCACCAGAACCGCGGCGATGACCACCATCAACGCGAGCACGGCGAGGCTGACGACACGCTGCGCCCGGGCCGATCGGCCGAGGGCGAACGCGAGCCCGGCGCCGAACAGCGGCAGCACCACAGCCAACGGGACGAGCGCGGTGACGTTCATCGGGACTCCCCCTCCGGGCCGACCTGGCGGCCTGGCCCGGCGCCGGGCGAGGCGGACCCGCCCGAGCCGACACCGGCCGGCTCGTCCGCGCCTTCCTCGTCCATGGTGCCGCCGGCGCTGTCGTCGTAGGTGGACGAGGCCTCGTCGCGCTCGGCCCGGCGCCGGATGACCGCGTCCTCGACGTCGTCCTGGACGTCGTCGTGTTCGTGCAGCTGCCCGGCGCGGTAGGCCATGGCCAGCAGGAACGCCGTCACGCCCAGGGTGATGACGATGGCCGTCAGCACGAGCGCCTGCGGTAGCGGGTCGCTCATCTCGTCGACCTCGTTGAGCCCGACGATGGGCGCCCGCCCGGCCCGGCCCGACGCCACCAGGAACAGTGTGTTGACTCCGTTGCCGATGAGGATCACGCCGATCAGCACCCGGGTGAGGCTGCGCTCGAGCAGCAGGTAGACGCCCGCGGCGAACAGGACGCCCACCAGCGCGACGAGGGTCAGGTTGGCACTCATCGGACCCCCTCCGCGGGCTCCAGGGACTCGACGTCCTCGTCGTCGACGGACTGCCGGTCGATGCCGCCGCCGAGGCTGCGCAGCACGTCGAGCATGAGGCCGACGACGACGATGTAGACGCCGACGTCGAAGAAGAGCGACGTCACGAAGTGGATGTGCCCGAGCAGGGGCATCGTGATGTCGACGACGGCGCTCTGCAGCACGTCGCCGCCGAGGGCCAGCGGCACCAGCCCGGATCCGGTGGCGATGAACAGGCCGATTCCCAGCACCAGGCCGGCGTCGACCGGAGCTGCCTCGTTCAGCTCGTGCCGACCGCCGGCGAGGTACCGCACCATCAGCGCCAGCCCGGCGACCAGCCCGCCGGCGAACCCACCACCGGGCGCGTTGTGGCCGGCGAACAGCAGGTAGATCGAGAACACGACGATGACGTGGAAGACCAGCCGGGTGACCACCTCGAACATGATCGACCGGCGCTCCGGCGCGAGGGTGCGCCCGGCCCGCAGCCACACGTTTCGGTGGACCCGGCGGCCGACGGCGGCCCGGGCGGGCGGCGCGTTCGCGATGGCCTCGTCGGCCCGCCAGCGCCCGGTGCGGCCGGTGATGAGGAAGATCAGGCTGGCCACGCCGGTCGCGGCCACCACGAGCACCGAGATCTCCCCCATGGTGTCCCAGGCGCGGATGTCCACCAGCGTGACGTTGACGATGTTGTGGCCGCCGCCGTACGAGACGGCCGGCTCGGCGAAGCCCTCAGACACCGGCTCGGCGACCCGCGCTCCGGACGCCGCGAGCGCCAGCCCGGCCATCACGAGGCCGACCAGCCCGCCCAGGCCCAGCCGCCACCAGCGCAAGCTGGTCAGTGGCCGGTCGGAGAAGTACGGCGGCAGCCGGCGCAGCACCAGCACGAAGATCACCAGCGTGACGGTCTCGACCAGCACCTGCGTCAGCGCGAGGTCCGGCGCGCCGTGCAGGATGAACAGCATCGCCATGCCGTACCCGGTGACGCCGGCCAGCACGACAGCTTTGAGCCGTCGCCGCGATCGCGCCGCGGCGACCGCGCCGGCCACCATCACCGCCACCACCACGGCCTGCGCCGGCGTGTCCCACGCGTGCACGTCGCCGTCCCATACCTGGCCGGCCAGCAGCGTGCTACCCGGCACCGCGACCACGACGACGAAGATGACGGCCAGGTAGATCGGCAGCGAACCACGCTGCGTGGTGCCGGTGACCTCGACGGCGAGCCGGTCGACCGCGCGCATGATCGCGCGATAGCCGGACTCCGCGTCGGCCCGCGGGGCCAGCCGTTCCTGCACCCTGGCGACCAGGTCGCGTCGCCAGTGCACCGCCAGGCCGAGCGCGACGGCCAGCACCGACAGCAGCAGCGGGGTGTTCACTCCGTGCCACAGGCTCAGCTCAGCCTCGTGCGTGCCCGGCGGGAACTGCTCGGCGTACGGCTCGAGCAGCTCGGTCTCCGCGGGTCCGACCAGCCCGAGCGCCAGGCACGCCAGCGCCAGCGCCACCGGCGCGGCAGCGAATCCCGCGACCGGCATCCGGCACTCCCCGATCGGCGGCACGTCGGGCTTGACGGCGAACGCGCCCCAGACGAACCGGGCGCTGTAGGCGACGGTGAGCGCGGAGCCCGCGCTCAGCCCGGCCACGAGGGTCCACCCAGCCGCGGAGCCGATGCCGGTGCCGTCGCCGGTCTCGGCGATGTCGACGAACGCCGCGTAGACGGTCTCCTTCGCCACGAACCCGGCCAGCGGCGGGACCGCCGCCATGGACGCCGCCGCGAGCACCGACGCCCACAGCAGCACCGGCATCCGCCGGCCGAGCCCGGACAGCTCCCGCAGGTCGCGGGTGCCGGCTGCGCGGTCGACGATGCCGACTATCAGGAAGAGCGACGCCTTGAACAGCGCGTGCGCCACCAGCATGGCCACCCCGGCCAGAGCCGCCGCCCGGGTGCCCGCGCCGACCAGCACCACGAGGAAGCCCAGCTGGCTGACCGTTCCGTAGGCGAGCAGCAGCTTGAGGTCGTGCTGCCGCAACGCCCGCAGTCCGCCCAGGAGCATGGTCACGACACCGAGGACGAGCAGCAGCGGGCGCCACGGCATCAGTCCCGCGAACGCCGGCGCGAACAGGGCGACGAGGTAGACGCCGGCCTTCACCATGGCCGCGGCGTGCAGGTAGGCGCTGACAGGAGTGGGCGCGGCCATCGCGCCGGGCAGCCAGAAGTGGAACGGCACCAGCGCGGACTTCGAGATGGCCCCGACGAGCAGCAGCACGACGGCGGCGGTGATCGCGTCGCCGGCCGGCGGGTCGGCCAGGACCGCCGAGATTTGGTACGTGCCGGCCCTCTGGCCGACGATGACGATGCCGATCAGCATGGCCAGGCCGCCGAAGGTCGTCACCATCAGCGCCTGCATGGCCGCGCGCCGGTTCGCCTTGCGTTCCGGGTTGTGGCCGATGAGCAGGTACGACAGGACCGTCGTGAGCTCCCAGAAGATGTAGAGCACGATCAGGTCGTCCGCGAGCACCAGGCCCAGCATCGCGCCGGCGAACCCGGTGAGCAGCCCGGAGAAGCGCCACAGGTCGCCGTCGCCGGGCCGGAAGTAGTAGGCACAGTAGGCCAGGACCAGCGCGCCCACGCCGGTGACCAGCAGCATCATGACCCAGCTCAGCGTGGTCAGCCGGAACGACAGCTCCAGGCCCAGCGTCCGCACCCAGGCGACCTGCTCCTCGATGGCGCTCGCGCCGTGCCCCGCGACCCGTGAGGTCATGGCCACTGCCCAGCCGAACGCGACCGCGGGCACCAGCGCCAGGACCAGGAAGGCCCGGCGATGCAGCCAGGCCACCAGGACCGGCGCCGCGGCCGCGGCGACGAAGTGCGCGGCGATCAGGGCAAGCATCATGAGCGACTCGAACGGACGGCGAACACAGGATCCCTCCGATGGTGCCGCCTCGTGGGATGCGAGGGGCACGGTATGCAGACGTCGACGGTCAGATGTCGGCGGATGCCGGTGGCGCCCGGCTGCCGGCCGCCGGTTCGGAGGAGTCCGGCTCGGCCTCGGTCGGCGCGGACGCGACGGGCCGGCTGCTGTGGTTGGGCCCGATCGTGACCGGTTCGGCGACGGTGGCGGCGAGCGGCCCGAGGTCATCACCGTCGCCCGCCGCTTGGACGCAGCCCTCGTCGTCAGCCGGGAGAGGGCAGGTGCGGGGCAGCGCGTTGGGAGTGATCTCCGCCGCGGGGTGGATGGCCGGACCGGCCGCGGCGCCGACGCGCGCCACGTCACCGCCCGGCGTCACCAGGGCCGCCGCGAGCACCATGAGGCCGCCGGCGAGCGCGGCCGCGAGCATGGGACGCAACCGACCGAACGCGGAGCGTCTCCACACGACCGATCACCCCCGTCTGCTCGAAACCGCCGCCTTCACCCTACCGGCCACCTACACACGGCCTGAAATGATCACGTTCAGCACGAAATCTCGTGTCGGACCATGCTTGTGAGCCTCGTGACGCGCGAGAACGCCTCGTGATGTGACGGTGAGCGACCCGGGCGATCAGCGAACGCGGCTCAGACGTCGATGCGGGCGCGGTCCAGCTCGGCGGCGCCGGCGATGATGAATTCCTTGCGCGGCGCGACGTCGTTGCCCATGAGCAGCTCGAAGACGGCCTCGGCACGCTCGGCGTCGTCGGCGTTGATGCGCCGCAGCCGGCGGTGCCGGGGGTCCATCGTCGTCTCGGCCAGCTGGTCGGGGTCCATCTCGCCCAGACCCTTGTAGCGCTGCGGGGTGTCCTTGACCCGCAGGCCGCGGCGGGCCAGGTCGCGCAGTGTCCGGTCGAGGTCGGGATCGGTGTAGGTGTAGATGTACTTGTCCTGGCCCTTCTTCGGGTTGGCCAGCTCGATGCGATGCAGCGGCGGCATCGCCGCGAACAGCCGGCCGGCCTCGACGTACGGGCGCATGTAGCGGTAGAAGAGCGTGATCAGGAGCGTGCGGATGTGCGCGCCGTCGACGTCGGCGTCGGTCATCAGGATGACCCGGCCGTAGCGGCTCTGGTCGATCTCGAACGTGCGACCACTGCCGGCGCCCAGCACCTGGATGATTGCCGCGCACTCGGCGTTCTTGAGCATGTCGCCGACCGACGCCTTCTGCACGTTGAGGATCTTGCCGCGAATGGGCAGCAGCGCCTGGTACTCGGCGTCGCGGGCGGACCGGCCGGTGCCCAGCGCGGAGTCGCCCTCGACGATGAACAGCTCGGAGCGCTCCAGGCTGTTCGAGCGGCAGTCGACCAGCTTGGTGGGCAGCGCGCTGGTCTCCAGCGCGTTCTTGCGGCGGACGGTCTCCTTGTGCAGCCGGGCCGCCACGCGGGCCTTGGCGGCGGCGACGACTTTCTCCAGCAGCGTCGCGGCCTGTGCCTTGTCGCCCCGCTTCGTGGAGGTCAGGATGGACTTGAGCTCGCGGTCGACGACGGTGGAGACGATCGAACGGACCGCCGCGGTGCCCAGCACCTCCTTGGTCTGGCCCTCGAACTGCGGCTCGTCGAGCCGGACGGTGACCACCGAGGTGAGGCCCTCGAGCACGTCGTCCTTCTCGATCTTGTCGTTGCCGGCCTTGAGCCGGCGCGCGTTGACCTTGATCTGGTCGCGCAGCGCCTTGAGCAGGCCCTGCTCGAAGCCGGCGACGTGGGTGCCACCCTTCGGGGTCGCGACCACGTTGACGAATGACCTGGAAACGGTGTCGTAGCCGGTGTCCCAGCGCAGGGCGATGTCGACCTCGCAGGTGCGCTCGGTGTCCTTCGAGACCAGCTGGCCGTCGTCGTCGAGCACGGGGACGGTCTCGCGGAAGGTCTGCGACCCGGTCAGCCGCAGCACGTCGGTGACCGAGGCACCCGGGCTCAGGAACTCGACGAACTCGCTGATTCCGCCGTCATGCCGGAACGTCTCCTGCACCGGCTCGTCGCCGCGCTCGTCGCGGATGGACAACTGGAGCCCCGGGACCAGGTACGACGTCTGCCGGGCGCGGGAGACCAGGTCGTCCCAGGAGTACGTGGCCTCGCGCAGGAAGATCTGCCGGTCGGCGTGGAAGCGCACCCGAGTGCCGGTGACCCGCTTGGCGACCCGCCCGACGACGCGCAGCTCGGAGTGGTCGGTGAACGGCGTGAACGGCGCGTCCGGGCCGTCGCCGTCGTAGACGCCCGGCTCGCCGCGCCGGAACGACATGGCGTGGGTGCGGCCACCGCGGTCGACCTCGACGTCGAGCCGGGCCGACAGGCCGTTGACGACGCTGGCGCCGACGCCGTGCAGGCCACCGGAGGCGGCGTAGGAGCCACCGCCGAACTTGCCGCCGGCGTGCAGCTTGGTGAAGACGACCTCGACGCCGGACAGGCCGGACTTGGCGTGGGTGTCGACGGGGATGCCGCGGCCGTTGTCGGCCACCTCGGCCGAGCCGTCGGCGCGCAGGACGACCTCGACGCGATCGCAGAAGCCGCCCAGCGCCTCGTCGACCGCGTTGTCGATGATCTCCCAGAGGCAGTGCATGAGACCGCGGGAGTCGGTGGACCCGACATACATGCCCGGGCGCTTTCGGACGGCCTCGAGGCCCTCCAGCACCGACAGATGGCGCGCGGTGTAGTCGCCGGCGGTGGTCACCGCATCAGCGCGCTCAGCGGTCACGAGTCGGTTCCCTCCTGAACATCGGGACGAAGACATGCGCTGCCAGCGTAAGCCCTGGGGCCGACGGAGCCGCGGTGCCACGCTGGCGGACGCAGATCGGCCGGCCGGGAACCGGGAGGTGACGAGTCTCACAGCCGGATCGTTACGCGCAGAGCGAACCAGCGCACGCTCGAGATGCGGGAACGCCTGGCGATGGTTTCATGTTGATACGGATGCACGACCACCGAGAGGTGGCTCATCGATCAGGAAGGTTGGCGACGTGACGAATACAGCTCTCGCTACCAGCCCGCTGCAGGCCGTCGACCGCTGCGACAGCTGCGGTGCCCAGGCGTACATCCGCGTCGTTCTCAGCGAGGGCGACCTGCTCTTCTGCGGCCACCACGGCCGCCGGCACGAGGCCAAGCTTCGTCCGATAGCACTGGAATGGCACGACGAGACCGACCGGCTCCACGCTCCGTCCGCCCCCGTCACCGACTAGTTTCGGCGCCGGGCTAGACCTCACGCGGTCGGCCGGCCGCCTCGACGGCGAGGCGGCCGAGCACGACGCCCCCCCGGGTGGTCTCGCCGCGCAGCGTCGCCGGCAGACCCCCGTGCCGCACCGTCACGACACAGCCGGCACCGTCCGCGACGATCGTGACCTCCACCCGTGAACCACCCGGCGGGATGTAACCCCCGCACTCCCACCAGCGGGCCATCCGGTCCGGCTCGGTGAAGAACCGCCACCCACCGTCTCCGGCGTGGCGTCGATGTGGATGCTCTGCTCGATCCATTGAATTCGCTGGTGGGCGCGTGGTGCTCCGAAGGCACCACCGTGACCGACCCCGTCGTGCGCATCAGCGGCAGCGACGCCTACGAGTGGCCACCGGGCTGGCACTTCATGCTGCACCACGTCGACGGTCACCATCGACGGTCAGCGCTACCAGGGCGCTGGATGTGTTCGGCGGGGCCGCCGACGACGACGGATGCGTCGCCCGCGTCTACGACAGCACAGCACCGAGTGGCCGCACTGGATGGACCCGCGCTTCACCGGGGACACCGACCCGGAAGCGTCACGTGCGGGTGCGTGAGCCGCTGCCTCGCAGCACGAACGCCATGAGCACGCCGGCCAGCGCGCCGAACAGGTGCCCCTGCCACGAGATGCCCGGCTGCCCCGGCAGCACGCCGACGACGATGCCGCCGTACATCAGCACCACCACCACGGACACGATGATGCTCAGTACCCGGCCGCTGAGCAGGCCCCACGCCACCAGGAACGCCGCGTAGCCGTAGACCAGGCCGCTGGCACCGATGTGGACGGTGTTGGGCGCGGCCACCAACCAGGTGGCGAACCCGCCGACCAGCCCGACGCCGATGGTCACCGGCCAGAACCGGCGTGTGGTGAGCGCGATGAGCCCGCCGAGCACCAGGAACGCGCCGGTGTTGGCGATGAGGTGATCGAACCCGCCGTGCAGGAACGGCGCGGCGGCGATGCCGAACAGCCCTTCCCCGTTCCGCGGCCGGATACCGTACTGGTCGAGATCGACGCCCGGGAAGGCGTCCACGATCTCGCCGGCCCACATGATCAACGCCAGCACGAACACCGGAACGGTGGCGACGACGGCAGGCGGTAGCTCCCTGCGGCGCGTGACCTCACCCGAGGACGACATCCCCCCAGTGTATTCGCCGCTCCCCGCCCCCAAATGATCACGTTCAGCACGAAAACTCGTGTCGCACCATGCTCACAAGCCTCGTGATGCGCGGGTGATCCTGGTGATGCACGGTGCGACCTCAGCGACGTCGGCGCCAGCTCAGCTCGATGTTGCCGCCGATCCGTCGCGCGCCGAACCCGGCCATCAACGCGTTCGAGGCCGCGTTGGTCTCGTCGACCTCACAGACCACTTCGGCCTCGCCACGCTTGTGCAGGACGTCGAGCACCGCGCCGACCAGCGCCCGGGCCAGCCCGCGCCCGCGGTACTCCGGCAGCACCCCGATCAGCCCCAGCCGCGGCCCCGTCGTCCGGACCCACACCCGGACCAGCCCCACGTAGCCGCCGGTGCTCCCGTCGACGGCGATCAGGTAGGTGGCCGGGTCGAACTGGGGATCGTCGAAGGTCTCGCGGCCGAACGCCGCCGGCTCGTTGCGCCACTCTCCGACACCGGGCACGTCCCGGCGCAGAGCCTCGTCGAGGAGGCGGAACCGCTCGAGGTCGACGTCGGCAGCGGACCGCAAGCCGAACCCGTCCGGCGGCTCGACGTCGACGCCGAGCCGCCGGGTGGGCACGGCGTAGACGTGTTCGCGCCGGTCGACGGCGAAGCCGTGGCCGGTCAGCAGCGCCAGCCGCGCGGCGTCGTCGGCACCGGCCTCGACGCGCAGGTCACCGTCGACGGCCGCCAGCGCGGCCTCGAGCAGAGCACCGACCACTGCGTCGGAGGACGGTCCGAACAGCGCGAAACGCCGCCCGTCGGGCCGGACGAAGACCCGCAGCTCACCAGCCACGACGCCGTCGTCACCCACGGCCACCCAACGGCCCGGCGCCTCCTGCCGCGTGCTGATCACATTCTGGACGCTAGCCGGGTGCGCGGTCCTGGAGCCAGGTGTTTTCGGTCAGCCCATCACCAGGATCACCCGCGCATCACGAGGCTTGTGAGCATGGTGCGACACGAGATTTCGTGCTGAACGTGATCATTCCCAACCGGGGGGAAGGGAGGGGCGAACGGTGGTGGCGGCGGCGCTGTCGTCGTGCCAGGTACAGCCGAGGCCGACGGCGAGGACGCGGCCGGTGTCGAGGACGCGGCCCATCGCGGCCGTCACGTCCGCCAGGGACGGACCGCCGGGCGCGGGGAACAGCAGCCCGGGCAGCTCCGCGGGGTTCACGACGTCCAGGTCGACGTGCAGGTAGATCGGCCCGTCCGGCAGCGTCGACGCGTCCAGTGCGGACACCGGCACCTGCCGCACCGCGGAGGACTCCAGATACTCCCGCTCCGGCGGGTCGAGGTCGCGGGCGTCGACCAGGACGACGTGGTCCTCGGGCACTGGCGCCAGGCCCAGCCGCCGCGCGATCAGCTCAGGTCGATAGCCGGTCAGCATCCGCAGCGGCATCCCGCCGAGGTAACCCGACGTGGTGGTCTCGAGGGTCTGGACGTCGCCGTGCGCGTCGAACCAGACGATCGACGGTGACACGCCGGCGCGTTGCAGCCCGGCGACCGTCGCCAGCGACGTCGTGCAGTCGCCGGACCCGACGAGCACCGGCGTACCCACCGACGAGGCGACGACGGACGCGACCCGGTCGTACAGCACGGCCAGCCGCTCCCACACCGAACCGTCCGCGGGCAGTGGCGCCTCCACCGTCATCGACGGCGTGAACGGGACGTCGAGCCCGGGGCGGTGCTCGTCCAGGTGGTACGGGACGAGCACCCGAGCGCCGGTCACCGTCAGTCCAGGTAGTCGCGCAGGACCTGGGAGCGGGACGGGTGACGCAGCTTCGACATGGTCTTGGACTCGATCTGCCGGATGCGCTCACGCGTGACGCCGTAGACCTTGCCGATCTCGTCCAGCGTCTTCGGCTGGCCGTCGGTGAGGCCGAACCGCATGGAGACGACGCCGGCTTCGCGCTCGGAGAGGGTGTCCAGCACGGCGTGCAGCTGCTCCTGCAGCAGCGTGAACGAGACCGCCTCGGCCGGGACGATGGCCTCGGAGTCCTCGATGAGGTCGCCGAACTCGCTGTCGCCGTCCTCGCCGAGCGGGGTGTGCAGCGAGATGGGCTCGCGGCCGTACTTCTGGACCTCGACGACCTTCTCCGGCGTCATGTCGAGCTCGGTGGCCAGCTCCTCCGGGGTGGGCTCGCGGCCGAGGTCCTGCAGCATCTGCCGCTGCACCCGGGCGAGCTTGTTGATGACCTCGACCATGTGCACCGGGATGCGGATGGTGCGGGCCTGGTCGGCCATGGCGCGGGTGATGGCCTGCCGGATCCACCACGTGGCGTAGGTGGAGAACTTGAAGCCCTTGGTGTAGTCGAACTTCTCGACCGCGCGGATCAGGCCGAGGTTGCCCTCCTGGATGAGGTCGAGGAAGAGCATGCCGCGACCGGTGTAGCGCTTGGCCAGCGAGACCACGAGGCGCAGGTTGGCCTCGAGCAGGTGGTTCTTGGCCCGGCGGCCGTCCTCGGCGATCCACTCCAGCTCGCTGCGGAGCTTTGCCGCCATGCCGTCGTTCTCGGTGGCGAGCTTCTCCTCGGCGAACAGGCCGGCCTCGATGCGCTTGGCGAGCTCGACCTCCTCGCCCGCGTTCAGCAGCGGGACCTTGCCGATCTGCTTCAGATAGTCCTTGACCGGGTCGGCGGTGGCACCGGCGACGGCGACCTGCTGCTCCGGCTCGTCGGTGTCGTCGTCCTCGGAGAGGATGAAGCCCTCGTCCTCGACCCGGGCCTCCTCGGCCGCCAGCTCGGTGATGTCCGGATCGCCGTCGGTGCCGGCCGCGCCCGCCTCACCGGCCGGTGCGGACTCGGTCGCCTTCGCGGCCTTCTTGCGGGAGCGGGTCGCCTTGGGCGTCGACTCGCCGGATGCCTCCAAGCCGGCGTCTTCCGCCACGACCTCGGCGTTCGCCTTCTTCACCGCCGTTTTCACAGATCCATCGCCCTTCTTGGCCGCCGGCACGGACTTCTTCGCTGCAGCCGTCGTCACCGTTCTCGACCGCGTCGACGTGGCCGCAGCAACACGCTTGCGCGGACTGCGTGAGTCCGCGGCTGCTACCTCGACGGTAATACCGGTCGACTTCAAATGCTCGACAACGAAGCGGCTCTCTTTCATCGCCAGGTTGGCGGCCCCGCAGGCCAACCGCACATCTTCCGCGGTGACCGAACCCGATTTCCGACCCTGGGTCACGAGCGCCTGAACTGGCGGGAGCTCGAGGATCCGGGCGTGCTTGGTGCTGGACGGGCTCGACGACACGTACGACCTCTCGACGTCTCTTGGTTGGGACAGCGCAGGGCACTAAGCCGCGGCAGCAACACAACATTCTGACACAGCGAACGCTTCCCGTTCATCCCGAGAACCGGCGCCACGCGGGCCCGGCTCTCGTCGATCGGCCTAGCCTAGACTCATAGCCCCGCCCACCGCAGCGCGAGGACCGTCAGGTCGTCCGACGAACCCTCCACGCGCATCCGGGCGACGACGGCGTCCAGGAGCTCGTCCAGCGGCACTCCGCGCAGGTCCTCGAGGCATCGCAGCAGCTGAGCGAAGCCCTCTTCGAGCGAGCGGGTGCGCGTCTCGATCAGCCCGTCGGTGAACGCGATGAGCACGTCGCCTGGCCACAGCCGCACCGACTGCGTCCCGCGCGGCTCGGTGACACCGATCGGCGTGGTGCCGGCGCCGGCGTCGATCAGCTCGACCGCGCCGAGCTCGGGCAGCCGGATCAGCGGCAGGTGGCCGGCATCGCCGACCCGGACCGACCCGCGGGCGGGGTCGACCACCGCGTACACGACGGTGACCATCTCGACGCCGTCGTCGCGCTCGACCAGCCGGTCCAGGCCACCCAGGACGGCGGCCGGGTCGGGATCGGTGAGGGCCAGCGCCCGCAGCGCCGCGCGCATCTGGCCCATGCCGCTGGCCGCGGTGACGCCGTGCCCCATGACGTCACCGACGACGACGGCCAGCTCGCCGTCGGGCATGACGAACGCGTCGTACCAGTCGCCGCCGACGGAGTGCTCCTCACCGGCGTCGGAGCGGCTGCGCGCGGCGAGCTCGACGCCGGACACCGTCGGGAGGCGGCTGGGCATGAGACCCTGGCTCAGCGACACCGCCGCGGTGCGCTCGCGCTCGAACAGCCGGGCCCGGGCGAAAGCAAGCGAGCACTGCTGCGCCACCGCCCGCAGGAACCGGCAGAAGTCGGAGTCGAACTCCTGCTCGTCGGCGAAGGAGAAGCGGACCGCTCCCACGCAGCCGTCCTCGCCGGACAGCGGCAGCACCGCCCAGGCCCGTTCGTCGGTACGGTCGAGGAACTGGCCGAACGCGGGATCGGGCGGCGTGGTCGGCGTCGACGGTACCGCGGCGCGAGCGCGCTCGCGGGTGCCCAGGAACATCGGCCACCCGCTGCGCAGCACCTCCGCCGTCGGCGTGACGGAGTCGTGCGGCCACACCGCGACGCCCTCGCCGTCGGCCACCCCGGTGGTCAGCGCGTACGGCCGGCCGTGCCCGCCGAGAAGCGTCACCGCGGTCCGGTAGGCCTGCACGTTGCGCCGGCCGATCTCGGCGACGCCGTCGGCGACCTCGCGCACCGTCACCGCCCGCGAGAGTACGTCGGACACCTCCAGCAGCCGGGCGTTGCGGGCCCGGCTGCGCCGCAGCGATGAGATGGCGCGCTGGTGGGACGTGTCGTCGACGACGAACATCGCGACCTCGCGGCCGCGTCCTTCGTCGACGAGGTACCAGGAAGAGTGCAGGTGGTAGGTGTCGGTGCGGCCGGACACCGCGGGCTCGTCGGTCTCCACCGACTCGCCGGTGCGCAGCACCCGCTCGATCATCTCGTCGGTGTGGGTGGCCAGTTCCGGCGGCAGGACCTCCGCGGGCGTGCGGCCGAGGTGGTCGGCGATGCCCTTGCCCGACCGCTCGGCCAGCGCGGCGTTGATGGCCAGGTATCGATGCTGCTCGTCGAAGACGGCGAACCCGACGGGCGCGTCGACGCCGGCCAGCGCACCGAGCAAGCGCTGGGCGTCTGCCGGGCGCATCGGCCGCTCAGGCCTTCGCCGCGCGCTTGAGCTCGCGCTTCGTGGCTCGGACCCGCGCCAGGGTGTCAGCGTCGACCACGTCGGCCACCGACCGCGTGGAGCCCTCCTCGCCGTACGCGCCGGCGGCTTCGCGCCAGCCCTCCGCCTGGACGCCGAACTGCTTGCCGAGCAGCGCCACCATGATCTTGGCTTTCTGCTCACCGAACCCCGGCAGCGCCTTGAGGCGTTTGAGCAGCTCGGCACCCGTGCTCGCGGTGGACCAGATGGCGGCGGTGTCGTTGTCGTAGTGCTCGGCGACATACGCGGCGACCTTCTGGATGCGCGCGGCCATGGAGCCCGGGAAACGGTGCACGGCCGGTGTCCTGGAGTTGAGGGCGGCGAACTCCTCGGGGTCGTGCGCGGCGACGGCGGCCGGGTCGAGCGTCGTCGTCCCCAGCCGCTCCGCGATGACCGCGGGACCGGAGAACGCCTTCTCCATGGGCACCTGCTGGTCCAGCAGCATGCCGACGAGCAGGGCGAACGGGTCCCGCGCCAGCAGCGCGTCCGCCTTCGGGTCGCCGGCCAGGTGCAAGGTGGTCACGATCGGGACACCTTTCGGTCAGTCCACGTCCTCTGCCTTGACCGCCAAGACAGGGCACGGTGCGTCCAACAGGATACGCTGAGCATTGCTTCCCAAGATCAACTTACCGACTGGGCTGCGGCGACGCAGCCCGATGACGATGAAGTCGGCGGAGTGCTCCTCGGCGACGGCGATGAGGTCCTCGGCGACGTCCATGCCGCGGACCAACTGGCGCACCTGCGCCTCGATGCCCGCCTCCTCGAGCTGCTTGCTGACGGCGGCGAGCTCGGCGTCGGCCCGCACGGCGTCGTCGTCGTCGAGCTCGCGGCCACCCCGGGAGGAGTTGACGACGACCAGCCGCGCGCCGCGGAGCTTGGCTTCTTCGGCGGCCCGCCGGAGCGCCGCGCGCCCCTCGGCCTTGGGCACGTAGCCCACGACGATCGCGGTCATCGGTTCCTTCTTTCACTCCAGTCGCGGCGCAACGCTACCGCAGCCTCGGCTGTCGGGGTGGGGTGGCACGATGAGAGGATGCGCGTCCTTCATCTCGACCTGGACGCGTTCTTCGCCTCGGTCGAGCAGCGCGACAAGCCGTCGCTGCGCGGCCGGCCCGTCATCGTCGGTGGGCTGGGGCCGCGCGGCGTGGTGTCCACGGCGTCTTACGAGGCCCGCACCTACGGCGTCCGCTCGGCCATGTCCATGAGCGAGGCCCGTTCCCGCTGCCCGCACGCGGCCTACCTGGCCGGCCGGTTCGCCGTCTACCGAGTGGTCAGCTCGATCGTCATGGCGACCCTGCGGGAGGTGTCGCCGGTGGTCGAGCCGCTGTCGCTGGACGAGGCGTTCGTCGACCTCGGTGCCGGTGCCGGTCCTGGTGGCGCCGACGGGGTACGCTCGGCCGCCGCGGTGCGCGAGCTGGCGTCGGCGTTGCGGGCGCGCATCCACGAACGGACGGCGGTGACGGCCAGCGTCGGCGTGGCCAGCTCCAAGCTGATGGCCAAGATCGCCTCGGAGCGGGCCAAGCCGGACGGGCTGGTGGTCATCGAGCCCGGCACGGAGCTGGACGTGCTGCACCCGCTGCCGGTCCGGGCGGTCCCCGGTGTCGGCCCGGCGACGGCGGCCCGGCTCACCCGGCTCGGCGTCAAGACCGTCGGCGACCTCGCCCGCATCGCCGAAGCCGACCTCGTCGACCTGCTCGGTGAGGCGCACGGGCGCTCGCTCCACCGGCTGTCGCTGGCTCAGGACGACCGGAAGGTCAACGCCGAGCGCGAGTCCAAGTCCGTCAGCGTCGAGGACACCTTCGACCGCGACCTCACCGACCCCGCGCTGCTGGCCGCGCTGGTGGCTCGCCTCGCGGAGAAGGTGACCGGGCGGCTCGTCCGGGCCGGGCTGTCCGGGCGGACCATCACCCTCAAGACCAGGCTGCACGACTTCACGACGCTGTCGCGTTCGGCCACGCTGCCCGCGCCCACCGACGATGTCCGCGCTGTGTCGCGGGTCGCCGTCCGGCTGCTCGAGGAGATCGACACCGCCGGCGGCGTGCGGCTGCTCGGGGTCGGCGTGTCGGGGCTCTCCGACTGGGTGCAGGACGATCTGTTCTCGGCGGGGCCGCCGGTCGACAGTGCCGCGGACGGCCAGGGCGCGCCGTCACCGTCGTCGGGGCCGTCCGGTGCCGACGACCTCGACGGCCCGGCCGGAGCGGTCGAGGAACTGCTGCATGAACGGCACCGCTGGGTCGCCGGCATGGACGTGGTGCACGACGAGCACGGCGCGGGCTGGGTGTGGGGCAGCGGACGGGGCCGGGTCACCGTCCGCTTCGAGACCGCCGGCACCCCGCCCGGCCCCGTCCGCACCTTCGCCGCCGACGACCCCGCCC
>NZ_SMKZ01000054.1 GCF_004349065.1 Jiangella asiatica | reverse complement strand
GGCTGGGGCTGGGGTCTGTCGGGTCGGTTCTGCCGCGGTCGGGGTGCGGCCGCCCCCGTGCCGGCTCTCGAAGGACCGAGTTCGCCGGTGCTTTCCCCGGTCGAGGTGCGGCGGATCCTTCCGGGAGCCCGGGGGTCAGCTCGCGAGGGCGGGCCCGCTGAGCCGGCAGAGGGTCGAGTCGTACCGAGCCGGGTTGGGCCGTGCCGAACACGCCAGTGACCGGGATGCCCTTGCGAGCAGGAACCCCGGACACCCCGGGGGTGGGATCGGGTTTTGCGGATCGTGCCCGCGGCATTCGCCTCGACGGGGACCGACAGGTCGACCGTGGCCACCAAGCTCGTCGCGGAGACGCTCGGCCAGGCGATCGCGCCGGCGCTCACCGCGGGCATGGTTGGCGAGAGCATTGCGCGCGACGCCGTACAGGCACGGCCGCGCCTCGGCGCCGTCGGGTACCTCGTCCATGCGCCGCCCACGCCACGAAGAGCGTCTCGGCCACGATGTCCGCGGCGTCCTCGGCCGCGGCCACCCGGCGCGGGGCGTACCCGAGGATGGCGCGCGACTCGCTGCGGAAGAGGACCTCGAACCTGCGCCGCCGCGGGTGGGCGAGACCCCCGCCCTGGTCCGGTCGCCTCCAACGGCCACGCCACCCCTCTCCGCGGCCGGGTCGGTGCGGCCGTCACCATGAACATGTCCTGACACCGCCACCGGGTTACATCGTCGGCCGGATTTTCTGGCCGAGTCAGGCCGACACCACCGTCCGGCCGCCCGGACTGCGACGTGACAGGGCGGGCTCGGCCCGGGAATGCTGTCGGAGTGAACACCGGACGACCGGACGGCGACCCCACGCCGGGTGGGCTGTGGATGGGCCTGCTCGGGCCGTTCGAGGTCCGGCGCGACGGGCGCCCCGTTCAGGTCACCAGCGACCGCCTGCGCGGCGTCCTCGCAGTGCTCGCCGCGTCGGCCGGCCGGACGGTCTCGCTGGACCTCCTCGGCGAGTACGTGTGGGCCAACCAGCCGCCGCTGAACCTACGGCGCACGGTCCAGACCTTGATGGCGCGGCTGCGCAGGCTGCTGCCGGACGAGGCGATCGCCAGCCGGCCGGGAGGCTACGCGCTGGTCGTCGAGCCGGACCAGGTCGACGTCGTCCGATTCGAGCAACTGCTGGGCACGGCGGCCACCGCTGCGGACCCCGGCTCCGAGCGGCGGCTGCTCAACCGCGCGCTCGGCCTCTGGCGCGGCACGCCGTACGACGGCGCGGCGGTCGGCCGGCTGGCGACTATGGAGGCCGTCCGCCTCACGGAGGAGTACCTTGCCGCGCTGGAACGGGTGACCGACCTCGCCCTGGCCGCCGGCGAGCTTCCGGGGCAGGCCGCCTCGATTCGGGCCGCGGCTGAGCTGCACCCGTTGCGCGAGTCGCTGTGGGCACGCCACCTGCGCATCCTGGCCACCTCCGGCCGCCCCGCGGAGGCGCTGGCCGCCTACGAGACGCTCCGGCGGCGCCTCGTCGAGGAGTTGGGTACCGATCCGGGAGCGGAGCTGCAACGCATCCATGCCGCACTGCTCAACCCCGACCGGTCCGGCGGTGACGCCAACTCACCCGCCGACACGCTCCGGCTCATGAACGACGTCGTTCGCCGGCCTCGCCAGCTTCCCGCCGACGTCGAGCTGGTCGGCCGCGCTGACGAGGTCGAGGCGCTCGACCGCGCGCTCGGAATCGGTGGGTCGGGCGCGCCGGGCGCCGTCGTGGCCGCCGTCACCGGGCAGGGTGGAGCCGGAAAGACGTCGCTGGCGGTGCACTGGGCGCACCGCCGGCAGGCGGAGTTCCCCGACGGGCAGCTCTTCATCGACCTACGCGGTTTCGCCACCGGGACGCCCGTCGAGCCGGCCGCGGCGCTGCGCCTGATGCTCACCGGGCTGGGGGTGCCGGCCGACCAGATGCCGGCCGGCCTCGACGCGCGCGTGGCGCTGTACCGGACGCTGACGGCGGACCGGCGGCTCCTCGTGGTGCTGGACAACGCCCGCGACTCCGAGCAGGTCCGCCCACTGCTTCCTGGGTCGTCCGCCCGGGTCATCGTCACCAGTCGCGGCGCGTTGCGCGGGCTGTCCGCGCGCGAGGGCGCCGGCCGAGTCGCCGTCGGCGAGCTACCAGCCGCGGAGGCGGAGGCGCTGCTGAGCGCCAGGTTCGGGCGGCACCGCCTCGCCGTTGCCCCGGCGGCCGTGGCCGAGCTGGCCGGGTTCTGTGGCTACCTGCCGCTGGCGCTCGTCATCGCTGCCGAGTACGTCGCCCGCCGAAACGACGATGACGACCGGAACGCGTGGAACGGAGTGGGCCACACCGCCGCCGCGGACGCATCCGCTCGCAGCGCCGCACACGACGCGCTGCTGGAGCTGCGGGACGAGCGCGGCCGGCTGGCGGCGCTCGACGCCGGTGACAACGATCCCGCGGCAAGCGTGCGGTCGGTGCTCTCGTGGTCCTACGCCGCCTTGGACCCGTCGACGGCCCGAATGTTCCGCCTGGTAGCACATGTGGTGCCGCTGGACTTCAGCGCCGAGCTCGCTGCGGCGGTCGCCGGCCTGCCGCTGGACCGCGCCCGTCAGCTCCTCGATCACCTGGTGGACATGTCGCTCGGCAGCCGGTCGCGCGGGCGGTACCGGCTGCACGACCTCGTCCGCGTCTACGCCGCGGCCGTAGCCGAGACGGAGGACAGCCCGGCCGACCGTGACGCCGCGAGCGAGCGCGCCCTCGACTGGTGCCTGGGCTCGCTGCACAACGCGGTCGAGCTGCTCAAGCCGGGTGGCCACCCGGCCG
This sequence comes from Jiangella asiatica, assembly GCF_004349065.1. Lineage (GTDB taxonomy): Bacteria > Actinomycetota > Actinomycetes > Jiangellales > Jiangellaceae > Jiangella > Jiangella asiatica. The sequence goes on along the minus strand of NZ_SMKZ01000054.1, from coordinate 41,893 downwards.
CTGAGCCCGCTGCGCCGTCGGACCCCGTGGTGCGGCCGCTCAGGTTCGACGACGTCACCGTGGCGCGGGCGTGGTGTGACGCCGAACGGCGCGGGCTGGAGCTGGCGACCCGGCGCGCGTACGACCTCGGCCGGTACGAGACGGCGTGGCGGCTGTCCTGGGAGCTGAGCCGGCTGCTGTTGCTGGCAGCGCACAGTGACGAGATGGTGGAGCTGGCCGAGATCGGGGTAGCCGCGGCCAAGCACGTTGGAGACGGTCCGCTCTACATCGCACTGCTGCACCATGGTTGCGCCGTCGACCGGCCCGGACGCGGCCCGCAGGCGGTGGCGCTTCTCACCGAGGCGCTGGACCGGTGCCGCGCCGCCGGTGACGTCGGGACCGAGTCGGTCGTCGAGATGACGCTGGCCACCACCATCTTCCACGTCGGCGACCTCGACACCGCCCTCCGCCACGGCGAGGCGGCCCTGGTCGCCGCCCGGCGCTGGCAGGCCGGTCCTCGCGACACGTCCTTGCTCACACCCAACCTCGCCGGCTGCGAGCTGAACCTCGGGTTCGTGCTGATCGGTCTCAACCGCATCCGCGACGGAATCGTCCACACCGAGCGCGCCCTCGACCTGGCCAGGGAGAACCACAACCGCACGATCGAGAGCATGGCGCTGTCGAACCTCGCCTGGTCACACCAGCGTCGCGGCGACTACGCCGAGGCCGAGGCCTACTGTCGCAAGGCCCAGCCGGTGCTGCGGGAGATCGGCGGGACCCACGTCCTGATCGACGTGCTGCTGATCCTCGTCGACGTCCTGATGCGGACCGGTCGCCCGGACCAGGCGCGGGCCGCCTACGACGAGGGCATGGCCCTCCTCGGGCCTGCCGACGACCCGCGCGCCGCACTGTTCGGGACAGCCCTGAAGGGCGAATTGCCCTGACCGGGCAACGCGCGTCCGAACGGCGACCCGCCGCCGCGGCGACGCTGGCGGTGTCGGGCCCGCGACGGCGGGTGAGCGAGATCAGTTGGTGACCCGGTCGTAGACCAGACAGATCGCGCCGGACTCGCTGGTCGAGAGGTCGGTGAGCGACCACGACGTCCGAGGCACGCCGTCCTCGAACAGCCGGGCGCCGCCGCCGGCCAGTTCAGGGCACAGGTTGATCATCATCCGGTCGACCTCGCCGGCGTCGAGCAAGGCACGGATGAGACTGCTGCTGTTCTGGATGACGATGTCGCCGCCGGGCTCCTCGCGCAGCCGCCGAACCGTCGCCGCGGGGTCGGCGCCGGCGATCCACGAGTTCTGCCACGTCGCATCCGTCAGAGTGGTGGAGAAGACGACCTTCTCCGTCGAGTTGAGCCAGCGGGCGGTGGCGCGGTCGCGGGGCTCGGCGTTCTCGTCATCGGCCACGGGCGGCCAGAAGCCGGCGAAGCCTTCGTAGTTCTTGCGGCCGAGCAGGATGGTGGTCGCGGTGTCGGTCAGGCGGACCATGAGGTCTCGCGCGGCGTCGGTGACGGCGTGCGGGGCGATCCAACTCATGTCGTACTCGCCGCCGGGCCCGTTGACGCGTCCGTCGAGTGACAGAGAGATGTTGGCGACGACCGTGCGGCGGGGCGTGGTGTTCGAGGTCATGTCGGTTCCTTCGGTGGGTGGCGCCTGGGCGGCACCGTCTGATGTCGATCGTTCCGGCGGGGCGCCGGCGGAACATCTGCCAGCTGGCCGATATCCCCGCGCCGGCTTGGCCGAGGCGGTGCAAGACTGCGGACGATGCCTGTCCACCACCTTCCGCCGGAGCTGACGTCCTTCGTCGGCCGCGGCGCCGAGCTCGCCGCCGTCGGTGCGGCACTGACCGAGGGCCGGGTGCTGACCCTGGTCGGCCCGGGAGGCTGCGGCAAGACCCGGCTCGCGGTGCGGGCGTGTCACGAGCTGGGCGAGTCCCGGCCGGACGTGGTGTGGGTCGGTTTGGAGAACGAGCGCGACGGCGCGCAGGTCGCCCGCCGCGTCGCGGACGCCCTGGACGTCCTCGACGTGCTGGTACCGGCGGGCTCGGACCCGCTCGCGGCGGTCCTGACCGCGCTCGGCGACCGTGACGCCTTCGTCGTCCTCGACAACTGCGAGCACCTGTTGGCCGACGCCGCCAAGGTCGTAGCGGCGCTCCTGGCGCGTTGCCCGCGAGTCGCGGTGCTGGCCACCAGCCGGGCGCCGCTGGGTGTCGACGGCGAACGCGTCTGGCGGGTGCCCCCGCTGGACCTCGCCGACGCGCTGGAGCTGTTCCTGGACCGCGCCGGTGTCGCAGGCGAGGACGCGGAGGATGTCCGGGCCGGCGCGCGCCGCGTCTGCGACCGGCTCGACCGCGTGCCGCTGGCGCTGGAGCTGGCCGCCGGCTGGGCTGGCACGCTCACGCCGGCGCAGATCGCCGACGCGCTGCACGACCCGTTCACCATGCTCGACGGCGGCACGCGGACCGCCGCGTTCCGGCAGCGAACCCTCGAGGGCTCGATGCGGTGGAGCCACGACCTGCTCGGCGACGACGAGCGTGTCCTGTTCCGCTGGCTCGGCGTCTTCGAGCCAGGGTTCGCGGCCGGCGCCGTCACCGGGCTCGCGGCTCTGGGCGGGCCGACCGCTGACCGGCTGGTCAAGGCGTTGCGCGGGCTGATCGACACCTCGCTCGTCGTCGCGGACACGGCCGGCCCGGTCGCGAGGTACCGGATGCTCGGCGTCGTCCGCGACTACGCGCTGGCCCGGCTGGCGGAGGCGGGCGAGACCGAGCGGCTGCGGGACTGCCACCTCGACCTCCAGCTGGCGCTGGTGGACGGGCTCGCCGCGCTGGTCGACACGGACAAGGACGCCTGGCGGGCCGCCGTCGCCGCCGAGTATCCGAACGTCCGGTCCGCCATCGAGTGGGGCCTGGCCGCCGACGACCCCGCACGCGGGCGGCGGCTGGCCGCCGGCGTGGCCTGGCTGTGGCACCTAGAGGGCCGGGGCCCGGAAGGGATGCGGCTGCTTCGGCTGGCCGCGGGCCGAGGGGCGGGCGAGCGGACCGCACTACAAGCGGAGGTCATGGTGGCCCTCGCCCTGGTCGCCGATACGACGGTGCCCGGCGGCGTGGGGCTGGACGCGGTCCGGGACGCCGCGGAGCTGGCCGCCGAGACCGGCGCGGAGCGGGTCTGGCTGCGGGCACGCTCGCTGGCCGCCGTCGGTGAGATCGGCGACGACCTGGACCGGGCCCGGCGTGAGGCGGCCGTCGTGCGCGACGACGCCGCTCGGGCCGGTGATGCGTTCGTTGCCGACGCCTCGGCCGTGCTGGTCGGGCTGGTCGACCTGATCCGCGACGACCACGCGGCGGCGATCGCGTGCATCGAGCCGGCGCTGGACGGCCTGCTGCGGCGCGGCGACCGCGGCGTCGGGTCCTCCGGCCTGGGCTGGCTGGCTCAGGCCACGGCCTACGCCGGAGACCTCAGGCGCGCAAGCGAGCTCGCCGAGCGTGCGGTGATGACGGCTGAGCCGCTGCGTGACTTCCACCGGACCGGGTCCGCGCGGAGCATCTTGGCCGAGATCCGGGTGCTGCAGGGCCGGCTCGACCTCGCCGAGGAAGCCATGGCGCCCATGGACCGGCTGGTCGGCGGCCTGGACGAGGCACCGTTCATCCCCGGGTGGGAGCGGGTCAAGGCGCTGATCGCGCTGGACCGCGGTCAACCGGAGGAGGCCGTGGATTGGTGCCGGCGCGAGGCGCGGTGGCATCCGGCTCCGGCGGACGAGCACCTGTCGCCGCAGACCCGAGTGGTGCTGGCGACAGCCTTGATGACGTCCGGCGACGACGCGGCGGCCGGGCACCTGGCCGACGAGGTCCTGGCCACGCCGATGACCGCCCAACTGCCCGGCGTGCGGGCCGCCGCGCTCGCCGTCCACGCGTCCCTGGCCGCCGACGGTGACCCGGACCGCGCGCTCGCGCTGCAGCACGAGGCGCTGCGCATCCGCAACGATCACGGCCTGGTGCTGGGCTGCATCGACAGTCTCGAGTCGCTGGCGGAGCTGCTGCTGCGGCGCGGGGCGGACGAGCCTGCCAGTGTCCTGACGGGTGCCGCCCGACGGGCCCGGCGTGACGCGGGCGCCACGCTCACCCCGTCGTCGGCGGATGGACAGTCAGCCCAGACAGAGGGTGAACTGACCCCGTCGTCGCCGGCACTCGTGGAGCGGGGCGAGGCGATGTCGCTGCCGGATGCCGTCGCCTACGCCGCCCGCGCCCGCGGCCCGCGCCGGCGACCGGACTCGGGGTGGGAGAGCCTCACCCCGACCGAGCGCTCGGTGGTGGACCTGGCAGTTCAAGGGATGTCCAACCCGGAGATCGCGACCAGGCTGTTCATGAGCCGCGGCACGGTCAAGACCCACCTGGCGCACGTGTACGCCAAGCTCCAGGTGGCCAACCGGACGGAGCTCGCCCGGCTGGCCGCCGCCCGCTGATCCGAGCGAGGACGGTGTCAGCGGATGAGCCCGTTGGCCCGTGCCTGCCACAGCTGCTCGCGCGCCGGCTTGGAGTCGAGCAGTTCCAGGCCCCGCGCCGCCCAGCCGCGCAGTGCCTCGTCGTCGCCCTGGAGCTGCTCGACCAGCAGCGGGAGCGCGGCCGGCGAGCGACCCTCGCCGATGAGCTCCAGCAGCCAGCACCGCAGCCCGTGGTCGGCACGTTCGCGGACGAACTCCGTCATCAGCTCGTCGACGTGATCTGCGGCCTGGGCGAGCAGGATCTGGAACCCGTCCTCCCGGGCCTGCGGATCGTGGCGGCGCATGAGCCGCATGGCCTTCTCGAACTGCGTCGGCACGGCAGGAGCGTAACCGCGGACCCGCTCGCCCGGAGCCCTAGCCGTCGATGATCTCCGACTAGCCGGGCACCCGGGCCGTGCCGCCCGGCCGCACAGCGATCACGGCGTGGTCCCCGGCGACCGCCGGGACCGCGGCCCGGACCCCGCTGGACCTGGGACAACGCGTAAGGCACCAGGGTCAGCTGTCAGCGTCGAGCTTCATGGCACGGTCGTCCCGCGCCCGTCAGGGTGGCATGACGTGTTGACTGCCGTTGATGCGCGCTACCGCGGAACCCGTGCTTCGACAGAGCTCTGACGACCTCGGTGCCGGGTACGGACGGGAGCAGGGCGCATCAGGCGATGTCGACCGTCAGGTCAGCTCGTCCGGTGCTCCGAACTCAACAACGAGCCCGACCAGCGCCACCCGAAGATCGGCCACGGCCTCCTCCGGCGTCGCACCTCCCCCGTGTGCGCCGACACCGGGGCGCTGTTTGCTCATGGACTCGATTGAATCGATTGTGACTTGGTCGGTCCGCTTTCCGCGCGGATGGCGTGAATCGCTGAGAGTCACGGCGGGCGACGCCATCGGCAAGCGTGTAAGTGCCGTCGACGCGGCCCGCTCACGCCGGGGCTGGCGCGGGCACGAGTTGCCCGACAACCAGAGCGGTCAACGCACCGTAGGGGAGGCGCATCGGTATCTTTCCATCGAGCGAGATGAAGCCGAGTTGCGTTGTGTTATCGAACCTGGTCGTAGATCTCCAGTTCGTACATGCGGACGACGTCGATCTCATCGCGGGACGGATCGGTGGCCACGAGCCGGACCTGGTCGGTCGGCCCCGAATCGAGGGGGATGTCCAGCCGAGGCTCGGTGTTGCCGCTCACCGCGCCGACCTGTGTCCAGCTGCCGTCGGCTGAGCGGGTCTGGACCATGGCGGACACCAACCGACCCCTGGCGATGGCGCCACCGCTGTAGATGCGGACCAGCTTCGGCGTCGTGACGGTGGCGAGGTGCACGGTGATCGACGGCTCTAGGTCACCGACCGCGGAGAGCCACCGGCTGGCGTTGTCGGCGGTGTTGCCGTCCACCGCCTTGTCGCCGGTGTATTGCGGCTGGTAGATGGAGCTGACCTCCACCGGCCGGTTGAGGGCGATGTTCGGGCCGTCCGGCAAGTACTGCCGCGGCACGTTCCACCGCGTGACCTCCGAGCACCCGATGTCGCCACTCGGCAGCAGGGTGGCGATGCGCACCTCGACCACGGCCGGCGCGGTCACGTCGGACAGGTCGAGGGTTTGGTTGAAGTCGTATCCAGTGGACCGGTTGGTGTCGGTCCAGGTCTCGCCGTCGGCCTCCCGCCACTGCACCCACGCCTCGACGGTGGTGAAGTAGGACCAGCTCACCACCGGCGCCCGGTAAGCGCCCTCGACGCGGAAGGTCCGCAGCTCCGGTCCTTGCGGGTCGTCGGCGAGGCGTAACTCGATCTCGAGCACGGCAACACCGTTCGGGGCGAGCCGCACCGACCATTCGTCGGCCGCTGTCTTGGTCCCCTCACCGGTGATGACGTCCCAACCGGTCCACGTCGCGAGCCGGCCTTGCTCGACGGCGCGCGGGTTGAGCGTGATGGTCGCCGACGTCGCCGCGCCGAGCTGGTTCAGCGCCACCACGTACAGCCGGCTCCCGTCGATCGAGCGGGCGGTGACGACGTCGACATCGGACTTGTCGACGACGAGCAGGGTGCGGGGCATCCACAGGTTGGCGTCCTTCCCGTACACCGTGCCCGGGGCGAAACCGAACGGCCGGTGCGCGCCGACCTTCGCCGTGCAGAGCCCCGGCGGGAAGCTGATCTTCCCTTCGGTGCGCAAATGCGCCTCGGCGAGCAGATAGTCCACGATCCACCCGATGTGCCACCAGGCGTGCCAGGGAAACTGGGTCGACGCACCGTTGCCGTCCCGCCAGTAGTAGGACGGGGTGCCGGTTTCAGGGCCGACGAACGCGTCCCGCCCACGCGCGGCGGCTCGGGCGAGATCGAGAAAGTGCTCGTCTCCGGTCAGCTCGTGGAACCGGACGAAGGCGCCGGCGTGGCACGAGAGCAGCATCGGGCCTTCCTTGTTGGCGCTGCCGGTGAAGCCAGAGTGCTCGAAGCACATCCCGACCTGGCTGGCACGCCAGTCCTCCATCTCCACCCCGTGGAAGGTCTTGGTGGCCGCGGTCGGCGTCGGGTGGTTGTGGATGTGCAGGGTGTAGAACCGCGCGCACGAGATGGCAGCATCTAGATACGCCTGGGTGCCAGTCAGCTCGTGCAGTTCGAGCAGGGCTTGGGCCGCGAAGATCACCTGGAAGTCGCGGATGATCCGGAAGTCGTCGCACAAGCCGAGGAAATCGCCGGTCTTGACGGCATGCTCGACGAACCAGTCGGCGCCCTGCTGGGCCGCGTCCAGGTACTTCCGGTCGCCGAGGATTCGGTACGCGGCCAGGAAGCCATACCAGGTGGCGCGCAGGTCGGTCAGCTCCGGATACTGCAAGGCGTCGGGGTTCTCCCGTTGGTAGCCGATGTCGAAGCTGCCGTCGTCGTGCTGCCAGCTCAACAGCTTGTCCGCACCAAGGCGGATCCGGTCGCGCAGCTCGGTGTCGGACGGGTCGAACAACACGATGTTGGCCATGTCGGCCAAGGTGTAGTAGGTGGTGAAGCTCGGCGTGACGTAGTCCGGTTCGTCGATGCCGGTCGCCGCGCCGACGATCGCGCTGACGAACTGGCCGTTCCTGAAGTACTCGCCGAGCGCGGCCCCCCGGAACGGTCCCTCCGCGGTCTGTTGCTGAGCCAGCTTGAAGTTGCGCGCGTACGGCAGCCGATCGTGGTGGATGATCGGATCACCGGTGATCGCGTCCATCATCCACATCGCGCCGACATCGGAGATCTTGGAGCCCTCCGCGCCCAGCGTGAGTCCTTCGTACTCCCAGGTGTGCCACCTGGACTGTGGCGTGACCAGGTGGTCGTGCATTCGGTTGATCCGGTGGGACAGCGACTCGGACGCGGCGGCGAGGGCGAGGTAATCGCCGAGCCCGTACACGTCCCGGGTGACGTGCTTGCTGACCTCGTACCAACCCGCGTCGCTCAGGACGTATCGGAAGGTGGCCGTGACCGGCTCACCGGCCGCGAGCTGCGAGCCGGCCTGTCCGAGTACCGGGTAGAAGCTGGTGGGGCTCAGCTCGCCGGTCAACGCGCGCAGGGATGTCCCGACTTTCCAGGTGTTCTGGGTGGACGTGTCGTCGGCCCACGGGTCGCGCGCCAGCGACGGGTCGGCGACGACGGCGAGGGTCGTGCCCCGGGCACGGCTGGACACGATGGCGGTGAGGCTGGTCGTGCTGGCCTCGGTGGTGACCATCGGCGCCTTCGGCACGCCGATCTGGTACAGGTACGTCAGGTCGTCGTCGGCGGCCAGGGTTGCCGACGACCAGTAGCCGGGGACGACGCCCCAGCCGAGGTCGTCGTCGTCGACGGTGGCGAGCGTGGGGCTGGGGACGGAGTACCAGCCAGCGGCGTTCGGCGTCCAGGTGAGCGTGACCAGCAGATCAGTAGGGTGGTCCGGGTCGAACCGCCACACCGCCACCATGGTGCCGGTCGGTTGCGTTGCGGTGAAGGTGACGCCCTGACGGTCGCGACGCGCCTGCTGCGGGAGGAACGTGGCCACGGTGCCCGCAGTCGCCCGTTGAACGGTCTCGGCGCTCGGCGCTGAGCTGGCGGACCAGATACCGTACCGGCCGGACGGGTTGAGGACGCGGCGCCATGCCCTGTGGCTCCTGATCCGGAGCGAGTCCAGGCCCCACCCGCCGGCCGTACGCTTCCACTTCACCATCGTCGCGCGGTTCAGCAGCAGGGTGCTGTCGTCGTCGACCTCACCAGCAACTGCCGAGCCGGACGCCACGACGATCGGCACGACGATGCCGGCGCCGCCGACGGCGGCGTACTTGAGCAGGGTCCGGCGGGGCATGTTGCCCGAAGGTTGGTTCATCGGTCGATCCAATCTCGTCTACCGGTTGTCGGATGATGCGAAAGCGGCGCCCTGCCTCGTCACGTCGGAGACTCCGCAGCTCGCGGCCCCCGGCGAACGCACCGAGGCTGCCCTCTCCACGCTCTGGTTCCCGCCTTGCTCCGTCGCGACGACGACTCTGCGGTTTCTCTCAACCCACTTGATGCACGCTACATGCGGTATGTGAGAGAGTTACGCACATGGTGCTGAAATGTCAATGCCAGATGAGCACCTGATCCGAAGCCGGGGCGCTTCGTCTGAAAGCGCTGGCCACGGATCAGTCCCGACCGGTCGGTGATGTGGGGAGCCGAGACTCAAGATCACGTTGCCCGTCATGGTCGAGGTCTGGCTCCGGCAGTGGTCCCGACTCGGGATGGCGAGCTGGCGGTTAACCTCGGCAGTTGTCGGTTGAGCGTTTCGGAGTGGGTGGACGGCAGGCAGCTGGGCGAAGCCCCAGAGGGGTGGTCGGCGGCGGGTCGAGCGTTGGGACGTTTGCATCGCATCACACGTAGCGACCACGAGTTTGGGATACCTGTGGATGCTGCGGTCGACGAGATCCGCGCCCAGGTCAGTCGGCTGCCCTTCGCGGGGCGTGCGGTCGATCTTGTCCGGCGGATTCAAGACATGCCGTTGATTCCGGTCTCGACGATTCATGGTGAGCCGGCTGCGTCCAATCTGCTTCACGTCGGACCGGACTCGGCGGTTCTGTTGGATTGGGACGAGTCGGGTTACGGACCAGTCGTCTTGGATCTCGGCTTCCCGCTCATCAACGAGTTCCTGTCGCATGACCTGCGATTCAACGGCGCGGCTGCCCGGGCCTTCTACGGCGCCTATCGGCGGGAAGCCGGGTTCCTGCCAACCTCTGCCGGGGGCATCTTCACGGCTGCCCTGTTTCACGCGCTTCGGTCCATGATGTTCCACGACCTGGAGGCCAGATGGCGCCGAATCGTCCACGCCGTTGACCACGAGCAGGAACTGATCAATGCCACACTCACGCCGACCAATGACAGTGCCTGAATCTGCCGGTGAGCGGTTCCCAATCGGTCGGCGGACCCGGGCGACTCGGCTTCCTAGGTGGGCGTCAAGGGTGAGGTGACAGAAGTCCGCCAAGCATCAGCCGCGTCATGGCAGCGCTCGGAACAGCTGTCCTCCGTCACGATGCGCGACGGGGCCGTGATCGTCCACCCTGTGCCAGGCGTATCCGCCAGTTGCATTGCTAGCCTGCTACTCGTGGCCGATTCGGAGAAGGTCTCTCGGCCGAGATCGAACGTCTCCGTGGCAAACCGATGCCACGACACCGGCACTGCGACAACCCGGCCTCTTAACCTGATGGGACGGCGACGTCGTAGGCGACGGGAATCTCGTCGGTCAGACCATGCCGCGCCAGCGCCGTTGCAACAACGTCGGTTGCATGGCGCGAAGTGCAATCTCGACCAAGTCCGGGTCGGCCGCGGCGCCCGACCATCGCCGGTAGAGATCGTGACCGACCTGAATCAGCCCCCCACGGTCACGGAGGCGATACAACGTACCCCGAGACATCCCGGCGCCGCGGGCCTATGCATACGGAACGTAGACGGAAGCTCATCCAGACAGCCATCCCCCGCAGCGCGTTGGAACCGGCTTCGTCTCGGTGCCGGGGGCTCTACCCGGCCGTTCGGGCGCTCAGCCCCCGAGTGGCGAGGGCAAGCTCCTCGGCGGCGGCCGACCGGACGAGCGCCAGATCATTGACCAGGGTCATCATCTGGAAGCCCTGTTCCGCGCGCCGGGCACCCATCTCACCGCCCACGCAGTGCACGCCGGCCACGATCCCGTGGCGTCTGCAGGCACCCTGGATGGCCGCGACAGCGCCGACGTGATCGACGTGGTCGTGCTCGTATGCCGGGGGCAAGTCCAGCGCCAGGGACAGGTCGGCCGGCCCCACGTAGATCGCGTCCAGACCGGGCGTGGCCGCGATCTCGTCCACCCGCTCGAGGCCCTCGCGAGTCTCGACCATGACCGCGCAGACCACCTGGTCCAGATCGTGCGGGTCGCGTGAACCCATCACCGTCGCCGCTCGCACCGGTCCGAAGGAACGACCCCCCGTGGGTGGGTAACGACAGGCCGCCACCGCGCGGGCGGCTTCCTCGGGCGTGCTGACGAGCGGCACGACCACGCCGAGTGCCCCGGCGTCCAGGATGCGACCGATGGTCGCCGGGTCGTTGGCTGGAACCCGGGCTATTGGCGTCGCCCCCTGGCCCCAGATCGCCTGCAGCATGTGCACCGCGTCGGGGTAGTCCACCGCCCCGTGTTGCAGGTCGGCGCATACGTAGTCGTAGCCCGTGGCCGCCAGCGTCTCGGCGACGACGGCGCTGGGCGAGCTGCACCATGCGCCGCGGGTTACCTCTCCCCGGGCCCACATCTCGCGCAAGGGATTCGTGAACGTCATGGTGCTCAGGCTCCTGTTTCGTCGCTGGTGGCTCCGACGGCCGGGCGGACGTCGGTGTTGACCAAGGTCCGTGGACGCCGGCCGCTGAGGGCGTCGATCACGTTGCCGACGGCGATGGCCGCCATCCGCCGGCGCGTGGACGCGGTGGCGCTGCCCAGGTGGGGAAGCAGCACGACGCGTTCACGCTGCTCCACCAGCCCGGGATGGACGGTGGGCTCGTCCTCGTAGACGTCGAGGCCGGCGCCGGCGATCGACCCGGTGGCTAGCGCCTCGACCAGCGCCGCCTCGTCGACGATCGGGCCCCGTGCGGTATTGACGAGGATGGCGGAGGGCTTCATCCGGGCCAGCGCCGTGGCGTCGATACCGTGACGCGTGCTCTCGGTCAGGGGCGCGTGGACCGAGAGGAAGTCGGCCGTGGCCAGGAGCTCGTCCATCTCGGCGTAGGTCACGCCCAGTTCGCGTTCGCGGTCGCGCGGCAGCCGGTGGGCGTCGTGGTAACGCACCGTCATGTCGAATCCGCCCACGGCGCGACGCGCCACCGCCTGGCCGATCTTGCCGAACCCGTAGATGCCCAGGCTCTGGCCGAACACGTCCGCGCCGAGCTGCTCCTGCGCCAGCTTCCAGTGCGTATACCGGCCAGCACGCAGGAAGGCGTCGCCCTCGGGGACCCGCCGTGCGGTCGCCAGGATCAGCGACCACGTCAGATCGGCCGTGGCGTCAGTCAGGACGTCCGGCGTGTTGCACACCGCAATGCCGGCTCGCGTGGCCGCCGCCACGTCGATGTTGTCGTACCCGACGGCCACGTTGGCCACGACGGACAGGTCCGGCGCCGACGCCAGGAAGTCAGCATCGATCCGGTCCGTGAGCATGGACACCAGCCCAGCAGCGCCCCGCACCAGCTCCTGGAGCTGCTCCGGCGGCAGCGGCTCGTCGTCGTTGCGTGCCTCGACGTCGAACCCGGCCCGGCGGAGCTGGTCCACGGCCTCGGGGAAGACGTACTGGGAAACCACCACTCGCGGTGTCATCGCTCGCTCCTCGATCGCTCGTCGCGCATCAGCGCGTCGCCGGGACGGTGCGGATCTGCAGTGCTCGTACACCCAGGACCGGTCCCAGGTGCCACTCAGGATGGCCGCGCTGAAGGAGCTCCGCCGGCGGCGTCTCCGTCGCGTCATGGATCAGGTATTCGGGCACGTGTTCTCCTTCGGGCTCAGTCCGCCGTGGTGCCGACGACCTGGTGCTGGGCTCCGACCTCGTCCGCGATGTTCTGCAGGTCGGCGAAGACGGCGGCCGAGAGGGTGACGCCGTCGGTCCTGGCGCGCTCGTAGGCTCGCTCCTCCATTTCGCCGGGCAGGAGGACCTGGTCGAATCCCTCAGCCGGGGGCAGGTCATGGATCCGGCCGGCGAAGTCCTCGACGTGTGCCAGTAACGACGACCTGCCCAGCCAGCCGTCGGGATTGAGCGTGATGAAGAGGTGGCCGACGCGCTGCGGGCGCGTCCAGTCCTCGTACATGTCGCCGATGCCCTCCCCGCTGACACCGGCGACAAGGGCACCGGCCAGCAGATCGACCATCATGGCCAGCCCGGATCCCTTCGGCCCGCCGAACGGCATGACCGAGCCCTCCAGCGCCGCGGCGGCATCGGTCGTCGGCCGCCCGTCGACGTCCACGGCCCAGCCCTCGGGGATGTCCTGGCCGAGCTGGTTGGCAAGGATGATCTTGCCGCGAGCGGTGGCACTCGTCGCCATGTCCACGGTGATCGGCGGGCCGTCCCGGCGGGGCACGGCGATGCTCAGCGGGTTGGTGCCCACGGCCCGGGACTTGCCGCCGAAGTACACCATCGTGGTCGGTGCCGTCGACATGGCGATGGCGACCAGACCGGCACGAGCCGCGCGGCGGGTGAAGTAGGCCAGCGTGCCGCAGTGATTGGAGTTCGCCACGCCGACGGCGCCGACGGAGCCGCTCTCTGCCTTCTCGATCGCCAGGTCGATGCCGGCGCTCGCGCCGACGTGACCGATGGCGTTGCCGGCGTCCAGATGTACCCCGGCGGTGTCCTCGCGCACGACGACCGGCGTGGCGGCGCCGTCGATCATCCCCGCTTGGAGCCGTTCGGCGTAGATCCGGGTACGCGTGACGCCGTGGGAGGAGATCCCGCGCGCCTCCGCGTCTGTCAGCGAGTCAGCCACGAGATCCGCCGCCGCATGGGCGAGCCCGGCGCCGCGCAGGACCGCCGAACAGTGGGCGCGCAACTCGTCCAGCGGTACACGCTGCGGGGGCGCAGTGGCGGCCGTGCCCCGCATGTAGGCAGATGACTTCGTCATGCATCCTCCAGCTCGGACGGCGATGGCTGGTGCGGTGGTCGGTATGCGATCACGGCGCGGGTTGCTGTCGTAGCTGCTTGATCATGAGTTCCTCACCGGTGCGCAGGTGGCGCAGCAGTTCGGTGCGTGCACGGCCGAAGTCGCGCTCGGCCACCGCCTCGGCGATGGCGAGGTGCTCGTCGAGCGTCTCCTCCACCCGGCCGGCCGCCACGCCGAACAGGAAGAAGCGGCCGCGATCGATGTGGCTCTCGATGACCTCGTAGAAATGGCGGATCCGACGGTTGGCGCTGCACTGGACGATTGCCTTGTGGAACTGGTTGTCCCGGGCGAAGTAGTCGACGTAGCGCGCGGGCGCGATCGGGTGGGAATAGTCGTCGAAGAACGACGCGATCGTCCTGACCTGCTCGTCACCGTCGGCGGCCTCGAGCTCCTCGAGACCGACGGGTTCGAGGAGCTTCCGTAGCTGGAAGATCTCGCGGACGTCCTGCTCGGTGAACCGGGTCACTGCCCACCCTGTGCGTCCGCGGGCCTCGACCAGCCCGGCTTCCTTCAACCGGTGCAGCGCCTCGCGCACCGGCGTGCGGCTGACCCCCAGCGATTCCGACAGCTGGCGGTCGCTCAGCGGGACACCACCGCCCAGTTCGCCGCTGATGATGGCCGACCGAATGGCCTCGAGAGTGCGGTCTCCCAGCGGAACAGTCTCGATGCGCCCGAGCGATGTCATGCCGTCTCCTGATTGGAATACCAAATACAGCATACGTTAGCGCCATGGGTCGGCCCAGCGTTCGTTGGGCACGAGCGGATACCAGCCGGGCCGCTTCGGATCGCGGTCGTACGTGTAGTTCCCGACCTCGTGAAAGTGGTCCGCGTACGTCTGCATGCGGTCACGATCGAGCTCCACGCCGAGCCCGGGACCGGTCGGCACCGCGATGGCGCCGTCCTGATACTGCATCTTCCCGCCGACGATGACGTCGTCGAGCAGGTGGTGGTAGTGAGTATCGACGGCGAACGGCAGGGCGGGCAGCACCGCGCCGAGATGGAGCATGGTGGCCAATTGGATACCCAGTTCGCCGGAGGAGTGCATCGCGACGGAGAACTGGAAGGTCTCACACACCCCTGCGGCCTTGATGCACGGCCGGATCCCTCCCCAGAACGTGGTGTCGAGCAGGATCACATCGACCGCCGGATCCAGGACGTTGGCAGCGAGCTGTTCGAAGTTCACCACGACGGTGTTGGTGGCCAGCGGGATCCGTACGTTCTCACGAACGCGCCGCATGCCGTTGAGACCCCACGTCGGATCCTCGAAGTAGTCGTTGCGCAGATGTTCGATGGCCATGCCGAACCGGATCGATTCCTCCACGCTCAGCACGGCGTTGGGGTCGTAGCGCAGGCCGTCGGACGGGTACGCCGCCGCCAACGCCTCGTAGCACTCCCGTTCGTAGTCGGGCGGGAAGACGCCGCCCTTGAGCTTGTGCGACCGGAATCCGTGCAGCCGTTTGAGCTCCGCGGCTTGGGCAACCAGCTGGTCCGGTGTACGCACCTCCCCCGTGCCATCGTCGTCGGGATACCGGAAGAACAGGTAGGAACCGAAGCTCACCTCGTCACGCAGTCGGCCACCGAACAGCTGCGAGGCGGGGACGTCGAGATACTTGCCCATCAGGTCGATGCAGGCGAACTCGAGTGCCGAGTGCAGGCTGGTGCGATTGCCGTAGAGCGCGGCCGTGGGGTTGAGCAGCTTGAACCGCATCGCCTCCAGGTCGAACGGGTCGTGCCCCACGAGGTAGTGCTTGAGCCCGACCAGGGCGTCCTCGGTGGCCGCGCCCGCGCCACGAAGCTCACCGAGTCCGGTCAGGCCCTCGTCGGTATCGACCTCGACGATGGTGCGGACGAACCGCCCCCAGTGGCCACCGTTGGCGTGCCGCAGCGGCGCCTCCAGCGGCACCGCGACGGTGGTCGCCCGGATATCTGTGATCTTCATTGTGTCCTTCGTCGTCCGTCGGTGCGACGGCGTGTGCCGTCAGCGGTTGTAGTCCGGGGCCGCGCCGCGCAGGTCGTCCCACACCTCGTCACACGCCGTCATGACGTCCGGACTCGGCCGCGGGCCGTGCAGCGCCTTCAGGTTCGACTCGAGCTGGCTCAGCCGCGAGGCGCCGAGCAGCATGGCGTGGGCCAGCGGACGCGCGGCGATCCACCGGAAGGCCAGTTCGATGAGGGTCAGCCCGGCGTCCTCGGCGATGCCGCGCAGCCGCTCGACCGCCCGGAACTGGACGTCGTTCCAATAACGTTCCCGGTACATGGGCTTGCTGAACCGCGTGCCCGCCTCGGGCGTCTCGTCGGGCCGGTGCTTGCCGGTCAGCAGGCCGCCGGCGAGCGGATTGTAGGTGATATTCGTCAGGCCCATGCGTTCGGAACAGGCGGCGTACTCGGCTTCGACGCGGCGGCCCACGAGGTTGTACATCGGCTGGGAGATCCGGATCTCGGGCCAGCCGTTCATCCGGGCGAGATAGAGCATCTCGGTGATCTGCCAGGCCGCGTAGTTCGACTGCCCGACGTAGCGCACCTTTCCCGAACGGACGATCTGGTCGAGGGCCTCGAGGGTCTCCTCGATCGGCGTGTTCCAGTCTGGCCGGTGCAGGTAATAGACGTCGATGTGGTCCACACCGAGCCGCTGCAGGCTCCCGTCCACCGCTCGGTGGAGCGCCTTGGTACTCAAGCCGGCGAGCGAGGCATCGGTCTGATCGACGTGGCTGCCGCCCTTCGTCGAGATGAGGACCTCGTCGCGGAAGGGCTTGACGATGCGACCGAGAATCTCCTCCGACGCACCGCCGGCATAGTTGTTGGAGGTGTCGAACATCGTGATGCCCGCCTCGCGGCAGGTCGCGATCATCTGTGCGGCCTCTGCCTCGTCGACCTGGGCACCGAACGTCATGGTGCCGAACACGACCTGGCTGATGGACAAGTCCGTGCCGTCGACCTTGATCTGTTCCATGCCTACTCCTCGGCTATTTCCGGCGGGGCCCGACATCGGCGGGGTGCTGCTCCCCCACGCGGCGGGCGGGGTTCCGGTGTCGTAGGGCTCGGATCATGGGCAGGGCGAACAGCGCCGCGGTGAGCAGGAGCACGGGCAGCCCGACCGGGCTGGTCACCAGCGTGCCGGCAGAGGCCGTCACATCGCCGTCGTGCAGCGAGAGCAACCGGCGGAGGTTGGTCTCGAGGATCGGGCCGAGGATGAGCGCCAGGACCAACGGCGCCTTGGGGATGTCCGCACGGGCGAACAGGAAGCCCAGGACGGCCGACAGGAGCATCACCCACACGTCGAAGGTGCTCCCGTTGAGCGCGAATGCCCCGCTGATGCAGGCCACCGTGATTAGGGGATACATCAGGGTTCGCGGGACGTCGAGGACCTTGGCGAAGTACCGGGCGCCGAACATCCCGATGAGCAACAGGCAGACATTGGCGATGAGCAGGCAGATGAAGATCGAGGACACGAGCTGGGTGTCGTTCTCGAACAGCAACGGTCCCGGCTCGACACCCTGCACGATGAGCGCACCGAGGAGGATGGCGGTCAGCGAGTCACCGGGGATGCCCAGGGAGAGCATCGTCAGCAGCGCTCCGCCGCTGGCGGCGTTGTTGGCACTGTCGGAGGCCGACAGTCCTTCGGGCGCGCCGGTACCCATCTTCTCCGGCTGCTTGGACACCTGCTTCTGGGTGCCGTAGGAAATGACCGAGGCGATCGTCGCTCCGGCGCCCGGGATGGCGCCGACCACCGTTCCGATGACCGATGAACGGGCGATGACCCATTTGAGCGGTCTCACGTCCTTGACGGCGGCCCATACCCCGGCGATCTCCTGAGGCCTCTCCTTCACCCGGTGCCGACGGGCATAGACCTGCTCCATCACCTCGGCGAGGCCGAAGATCCCGACCACTACGGCGATGAAGTCCAGGCCGCCGAACAGCTCATCCTGACCGAACGTCAAGCGGGTCTGCCCGGTCAGTGCGTCGCGGCCGATCGTGCCGAGCAGCAGGCCGATCAACGCCGAGATGATGCCCTTCGACATCGACGATCCCGAGACGAAGGCGATCACCGACAACCCCAGCACGGCAACGGCGAAGTACTCGGCCGAGCCGAAGTTCCGGGCGAACGCGGCCAGCGTCGGCCCGGCCGTACCGAGCACGAGGACGCTGAACGTGCCTCCCAGAAAGGAGGAGAGGACTCCGATCCCGATCGCACGGCCGCCCTCGCCGCGGCGACTCATCGGATACCCGTCGATGGTGGACATCAGGTCGGCGGGCGTCCCCGGCATGTTGATCAGGACCGCCGGCAAGGTGCCGCCGTACATGGACCCCAGCCATATCCCGGTGAGGACGGCGATCGCCTCGGTGGGCGACATCGTGAAGGTCAGCGGCACGAGCACGGCGACACTCATGTTCGCCGTCAGGCCGGGGATCGCGCCGACGATCATGCCGACCAGGACACCGGCGAGGATGAGCAGCAGTGTCGTGGGACTGATGACCAGCGACCAGCCCTCGGTGTACAGCGAGCCGACCGAAGCGGCAATCGGAGTCATGGAGCCTCGTTCAACGTAGCGGGGTGATGGGCATGCGCACGTTCAGCAACTCGAAGAACCCGCTGAACGCCACGATCGCGACGACGACGGCGAACACCACGAGGACGATGAGCGAGCGGGCATCGCGGCGCCGGCCGAGGATCAACCCCGCCGCGACGACGAACGCGGCCGTGGACGTGATGAAACCGAGCTCGAAGGCCCCGGCCACGTAGAGGATCACGGCCGCCGCGAGCCCGATGACGACCCGCCATTCCCCGGGCGCGGAGTCGTCGTCCTCGGCCCTGTCGTCCCACTCCGGCACCGGAAGATCGACCGGGATGCTCTCGGCGTCATCCGCACCGGTGACGCCGAGCCGCCGGCGCACGAGACAGAGCCCGACGAGGACGACACCCGAGACGATGAGGCCGACCCCGACGACGCGCGGCAGCAGCGCCGGGTCCTCGGCTATCGACGCGCCGCCTCCCAACTCCGATGTCGCCCACAAGGCCCCGCCGCCGAGGAGCACGAACAGGATCCCGCTGATGATGTCCTTCGGGAGCTGACGCGCGGTCATTGGTTCAGGCGGTCCGGTGTCGTGTTCATGAAGTCCTCACCCTCGAAAAGTTCACGCACGAGCTTGTCCTCCTCGACGATGAGCTCGCCGAACTCGTCGGCCGGGGTCCACGTCGTCTCGAAGCCGACCTCGTTCATCGCGGTGACGTACTCGTCCTGCGTCGCGGCCTTTTCGAGCCTGGCCGAGAGCTCCTCCCGGACGGCTTCCGGGGTCTCGGCGTCGACCACGTAGCCACGCCAGACGTAGTACGAGACGTCGATGCCCTCCTCCTTCAGGGTCGGCACGTCCGGAAGCGCCGCCGAGCGCTCGTCGCCGAGGACCCCGATAGTGACGGCATCGCCGCCTTCGATGATGGGTCGCGTCTCCGACGGGCCGTTGAGGACCGCGTCGATCTCTCCGGCGAGTAACGCCGCGGCGGACTCCGAGCCACCCTCGTAGGGAACGAACGAGAACTCGACGCCCGCCGCCTCCGCCAGCAGGAGCCCCGCGGCGTGCCACACGGATCCGACGCCCGAGTGCCCGATGGTAATTTCGCCCGGATTGGCCTTGGCGTGGTCGACGAACTCGCCGACCGTCTGGTACGGCGAGTCGGCGCGCACGGTCAGTGACGACACGTCCTGGATCGACACGCCCAGCGGCGCGAAGTCCTCCACCGGATCGATGTCCGGCGACCCGCTGTACGGCACCGACGAGACCGATCTGGACACGACCATCATGGACGTGCCGTCCGCCGGCCGGTCGAGCATCTCGGCGGCGGCGATCGCGCCGCTGGCACCCTCGACGTTCGTGACCACGACGCTCTCGCCCAGCGCCTCAGCCATGTGGTCCTGCATCCCCCGCACCATGATGTCGAAGCCACCGCCGGGTGCGGCCGGTACGTAGATGGTGAGCTCACCGGGCCACTCGCCGTCAGCGGGGGCCTCAGCGTCGGCTTCCCCGCCCGTCGCGCCGCCGCCGGTGTCGGCGCAGGCCGCTCCGAGAAGCAGGAAGGGTAGGGCGGCAGCGATAAGTCGAGTCCTGCGCATCAAGGCTCCTTCGGCTTGTGTCGCGCGTCCCACGTGCTGGTCGTCGCGCTGTCGCGCAAGCCCTCCACATGGATCCGAACCGTCGATCTCGGAATGCGGTATACAACACACGGCATGTCCAGACCTGTCAAGCATTCTCCGCACATCCGGCGACCGGGGATCGCACAACCGGCGGCCGTGCCGCGCGGGCGACCATGGCCGGCCCACGGGAAGGGCCGAGCGGGATCAGCGGGATGCGTGCGGGGCCTTGGCGGCCAGGACGTCGCACTCGGCTTCCAGCAGGGACGTACTGGGCGGTACTGCCGAACAGGAGCTTGCCCGTGGGAAACCTGCGGCGCAGGCATATAACGATCAGTTGCGCGTCCAGTTCCTCCGCCGTGGCCAGCAGTTCCTCGGCGGGTCGCCTCCGGGCGCGACTCGCGACGCACTGAATAGGAGACCCCGGTGGAGTCCAGGCGTAGCCGTCAGTTCGGCCAGCTGATCGTCACGCCGTACTCCTTGCTGTCGCGCCGGATGGCCCTGCCGGCGCCGGGGCCAGAAGCCTGTGTATGTGGTATACCACCATAGATTGAACGGCGCGCCGCGGTGGACCGACGCCGACGGCGTGCCGTCGTCCCGCAGCCGACGGCAGGAATGGACGATCGCGTGGAGAGCAAGGAAGCACCCGACCCCGCCTCGCTGGTCGAGGTTCGCAGTGACGACGCCGTGGCCACGGTGGTGTTGCGGAATCCCCCGCTCAACATCCTCACGAGCGCGCTCAAGGAACGCATCGCCGAGGTGTTCACCGAACTCTCGGCCGACGACGGCGTCCGGGCGATCGTGCTGACCGGATCCGGCGACCGGGCGTTCTCGGCCGGCGCCAACCTCAAGGAGTTCCCGGATCGGATCCGGCTCGGCAACGCTTACGAGGTATCCAAGCAGGGGCACCGCGTCTCTGAAGCCGTCCGGCGGTGCCGGTGCCCGGTGATCGCGGCCATCGACGGAATCGCCTACGGCGGCGGTCTCGAACTCGCGCTGTTCGCCGACCTGCGGATCGCGTCCCGCCGGTCGACCTTCGCTCTCCCCGAGGTCAAGCGGGGCATCTTCCCCGGCACGAGCGGCTCGCAGCTGTTGCCGCGCATCGTCGGCGGCTCCAACGCCAAGCAGCTGATGATGTTCGGCGACCCGATCGATGCCGCGGAGGCGTTGCGGATCGGGTTGCTGAACCGGGTCGTCGACGACGGTCTGGTCGACCAGGAGGCGCATGCCTGGGCCCGAACGCTGGCCGAACGGCCCGGTAAGGCGCTGCGGTTCATCAAGCAGCTGGTCGACACCGGCGCCGCCGCTCCGCTCGAGGTGGGCCTGGAGTACGAGTCCCAGCTGTTCGCCCGCGCCTTCACCACAGCCGACGCGGCGGAGGGCGCCGCGGCGTTCCTGGAGCGCCGGGAACCGCGCTTCCGGCATGCCTGACCACGATGACGAGCCGCGCTTCCCGATCAGCCCCGGTGGGCCCATGACCGGATCCGAACGCACGCCGCCGGACCGCCCCTACGTCCGCATCGAACGGTCAGGCCGAATCGCCTGGCTGATCCTCGATCGGCCCGAGGTCCACAACGCGCTCTGCACTGCGATGAATCTCGCGTTGATCGACGCCCTGACGCAGCTGGACGACGACGCGTCGGTGGGCTGCATCGTCCTGCGCGGCGCCGGTGAGCGAGCATTCTCGGCGGGCGCCGACCTGCGGGAGGTGACGGGCAAGCAGGCGGAGCAGTACCGGGCCGAGTTCGACACCATCGCGGATTCCCTCGACGCGATCCGTCGGACGACCACGCTGGTGATCGCCGCCGTCCGGGGATATGCGCTCGGCGGCGGCCTCGGACTCGTCGCGGCCGCCGACCTCGTGATCGCCGCCGACGACGCCGTCTTCGGGACACCCGAGATCACGATCGGCAGGTTTCCGTTCATCATCAGCGTCGTGATCGAGCGGATCATCGGCCCGCGGAAGATGGCCGAACTCGCATTCACCGGCGAGCGGTTCAACGCCCACGAGGCGCGGGACATGGGGCTGGCCAATCGCGTCGTCCCCGCTGCCGGCCTGTGGGAATCCGCCGAGGCGCTGGCGGCCCGGCTGGCGTCCTTCTCGCCGGCCGTGCTCGCGATGGGCAAGGACGCACTGCGCACCGCCGCCGGCATGGACGTCGGTCAGGCCCTGGCCTACATGACGGACAGGTTGACGATGAACGCCGTCATGCCCGACAGCGAAACGGGCGTCAGCGCCTTCCTGGAGAAGCGCCCGCCGGTGTGGAGATGAGCGCTGCTGAGACGCTCTCGGCGGCGCGCCGCACGACGAGACCGAGTTCGTGTTTCCGCGTGGAGGACGGAGGCTCCCCGAGATGTGCCAGGCTCAGAGCCGCGACCGCCCCGCCCGTGTGGTCGCGGACCGGTGCCGCCCAAGCGGTGACTGCGGAGTGCAGCTCCTGGTCGTTGAGCGCGTATCCGAGGCGGTCCTGTTCGGCCAGCTGGGCGCGGAACTCCTCCGGACCGGCCACCGTGCTGTCGGTCACCTTGCCGAAGGCGTGCTCGTCGATCCACCTTTCCCGCTCGGCGGCGGGCATCGCGCCGACCAGCGCCTTGCCCAGCGCCGTCACGTGCGCGGAGACCCTCGTGCCCACCTGCGTCACGACCTGGACGAGACTGCTCCGGTCCTCGACCTTCTCGATGTAGAGCACGTCGTGCCCGTCCAGCACGGCCAGGCTGCAGGTCCCGCGCGTGCTCGCGGACAGTTCGCGCATCGCGGGACGCGCGACGTCACGCATGTCGTCGAAGCCCAGTGCGGTCGACACCAAAGAGAACAACCGCATGGACAGCCGATACCCCTGGTCGTCCGTCCGTGCCACGAAGTCACGGACCACCAGTGTGTTCAGCAGGCCGTGCGCGGTGCTCTTCGGAATGCCGAGCTCCTGGGCGATCTCGGACAGACGCAGCGGCTCCTTGTGCGCGGACATCAGCTCCAGCAGCGCCGTGACCCGTTCCACTGAGCGCACCAGCCCGTTGTCGCTGACCATGGTCGTCTCCTCCGCCCGCGCACCGCCGCGATACCCGCGACACCAACCTAACGGCGTCCCGCGGTTGCGGGATGTCCGGTGTATCGGCCCGGTCTTGCCAGCCGTCCCCATGCTAACTAGTGTTCCGAACAGCGTTCCTATTTACGAACGGAGAGCTGTGAATGCACATCTGCCCCTCGAGGGCGTGACCGTCCTCGACCTCAGCCACCTCGCCGCCGGACCGTGGTGCACCATGCTGCTTGCCGATCTCGGCGCCGACGTCGTGAAGATCGAGCGGCCGGAGTCCGGAGACATGTCCCGGCAGGCCGGAAGCGTCTACGCGGAGGATCAGAGTGCCGTCTTCCTGTCGCTGAACCGCAACAAGCGCAGCGTCGCGCTGGACCTCAAGCGACCGGAGGGGCGGGCCGCGTTCTACCGGCTCGCCGACCGGGCAGACGCTGTGGTCGAAAACCTTCGCCCTGGCAAGGCGGCGGCGCTCGGCGTGGATCGACCGGCTCTGGCCGAGCGCAACCCAGGACTGGTGTACGTCTCGATCTCCGCGTTCGGCGCCGACGGGCCCTACGCGAACCTGGCCGGAAACGACCCGATCATCCAGGCGCTGTCCGGTGCGATGGCGATCACGGGCGAGGAGCACGGCCCGCCGGCCCGTCAAGGTGTCAGCGTCCCGGATTTCGCGGCCGGGATGCTGGCCGCCCAGGCTGTCCTGGCCGGGCTGGTGGGCCGTGATCGCCACGGCGAGGGCAGCCAGGTGGATCTCAACCTCCTCGATGCCGAGGTCTTCGCGCTCGGGCCACGCGCGCAGGAGTACCTCATCAACGGCGAGGACCAGCCCCGGCTCGGCAGTGCGCACCCCCAGTTCTCCCCATACCAGGCGTTCCGATGTGCCGACGGCGAGTACGTCTACATCTCGATCATCAACGACAAGTTCTGGCGACTGCTGTGCCAGGCGCTGGACCGCCCCGACCTGCTCGCGGACCCGGGTTATGCCACCAACCGGGATCGCGTCGTGCGGCGACGGGAACTCGCCGAGCTGCTCGAAGCGACCTTCGCCGACCGGGCCAGCGACCGGTGGCTCGCCGTCCTGCACAAGGCCGGGGTGCCGTGCGCACCGGTCAATACCTTGTCCCAGGCAATGACCGACTCCCAGGTCGTGCACAACGACATTGTCACCGAGGTCGATCACCCGACGCTCGGCACGTTGCGCACGCTCGCGGCGCCGATGCGCTTCGACGGAGTCCGCCCGCCGGTCCGCGACGCCCCGCCGCTGCTCGGAGCGGACACCCGCGCGGTGCTGCGCGAGTCCGGCCTGGACGACGACGAGATCGGCGCCCTCGTCTCCTCCGGCGTCGCCGCCGAGGCCGCATCCATCGTCGTCGGACGCGGGGAGGTGGCCCGATGACCGCCTCCCAAACCGACCACGCGCCGCTGGACATGGGCCCGTCGGACGCCGACGTGCGCGCGGCGTCCTCCCGCGCCCTGGAGGACGTCAAGCGCGGACTCGACCCGGTGCTGAGCCTGATCGAGGACGCCGACGACGGCGAGGTTCCGGCGTTCAGCTACTCCACCGGCGGCTACCGCCCGGTCGCGCCGTACAACCCGCACGCATGGGCGACCTTCCAGTGGGTGGGCTTCCTGGCCGGGCGGCTCTGGCTGGTCGGGACCCATTTCGGCGACGACCGCGTGTGCGCCGCGGCGATGCGCGTGGCCCGCTCGGTGGCCGACACCTTGGCCGCCGCACCGCCGAGGTTCTCCGCCGCCGGGAGCGACCTGTTCTACGCGTCATGCCTCGGCGCACGGATCAGCGGAGACTCGGCCCTCGCCGACACGGCGGTGGAAGCGGTGGCCCGGTACGCGGAGAACTTCGACGACCGGTTCGGGGTCTTCTTCCAGGTACGCGACGTCAACCGAGCCGTCATCGACACCGGGCTGAATCTCCTGCCCTTCTACTGGGCGGCGCAGCGGCGCCCAGAGCTGCGCGACATCGCCGTCGCCCACAACGCCGCGCTGCTGGATTACGGCATCATCCGCGCCGACGGTTCGGCGCACCAGGCAATCGAGTTCGATCTCGACTCCGGAGCGCCGGCGCGACGGTACTCCATGCAGGGCTACGACGACGACGCGACCTGGGCGCGGGGCCAGGCCTGGGCGATGCACAACTACACCAACGTCTACGAGGCCACCGGCGACGCGCGGTTCCTGGACGTGGCACGCCGCGCCTGCCACTGGTACGTCGAGCACCTTCCCGCGGACCACGTGCCCTTCTACGACTTCGACGATCCGGCGGCGCCGGGCGTGCCGCGAGACACCTGCAGCGCGGCGATCGCGGCGAACGCCCTGCTGCGCCTCGGCCGCCTGGACCCGGCGTCGGCGGGGTGGGCGGAACGTATCGCCGCCCGCATCAGCGGCAGCCTGTTCCGCGACCATCTGTCGCCCGGCGGCGTCCTGCTGCACAGCAGCTGGGGTCGGCTGCCGGCCGAGAAGGCCGGCGCCGGATTCTCCCGCTTCCCGATGGAGGACGTCATGCCCTACGGCAACTACTGGGTCGTGGAAGCCGCGTACCGATGGGCCCACGCCGACTGGACACCCTTGAGCCTGGCACCGGCCGTCAAGCTGGTCGGCTCCGGGCGTGAGGCTGAATGACCGGCCCGCTCGCCGGTGTCCGGGTCCTCGATCTCACCCATTTCGTGGCCGGCCCCTGGTGCACCCAGACGCTCGCCGACCTCGGCGCCGATGTGGTCAAGGTCGAGCCGCCCGGCCGCGGCGAGATCGGGCGCTCGATCGGCGCGGTTTACAGCGGCGCGGAGTCGGCGGTCTTCCTCAGCTGCAATCGCGGCAAGCGAGCGGTCGCCCTTGACCTGAAGAGGCCGACCGGTCAGCGCATCGTCCAGGCCATGGCGCGTGACGTGGACGTCGTCGTGCACAACTTCCGTCCCGGGACGGTCGACCGGCTGGGCGTCGGTCCGGTCGTCCTGCGCCGGGCGAACCCCGGGCTGATCCACTGCGCGATCTCCGCTTTCGGCAACGACGGACCGGCCGCGGCCCGGCCCGCCAACGATCCGGTGATCCAGGCGATCAGCGGGGCGATGCACGAGTCCGGCCGGGCCGCGGGCGCGCCGGTGCGGATGGGCGTGAGTCTGCCCGACTTCGCCGCGGCCGCGCTCGCGGCTGGCTCCATCATGGCGGCGCTGCTTCGTCGCCGCCGCACCGGGCAGGGGTGCGTCATCGATCTCAATCTCCTGGACGCCCAGCTCTACGCCCAGGTCGACCGCATGACCGGTGCCGGCGAGGCGCCCGAGGCCGAACCCGCTCACGAGCCCGGCGTGCGGGGCTCCTATGTCTGCGCCGCCGGCGATGCTTTGTGGCTGGAGTGCGACGACGGCGAACTGGCCGGTCGGGCACTCGGCATCTCCGCTGGCACCGCGCGCGGCCTCCGGGACCACCTCGCCCTAACGTGCCGGGACGCCGCCCTGCGCGCTTTCGAAGCCGCCGGCGTGACCGCCGCGCCTGTCCAGGACCTGTCCGACGTCCTTCCCGGGCCGCCCACCCGGACGGTCCGCGTCGCGCATCCCATCGTCGGCGACCTCAACCAACTGCGCACGCCGTTCGACGCCGATCCCCCGTGGCCGCCGGCGACCATCCCTCCGCCCTTGCTCGGCGAGCACACCGAGGCCGTGCTCCGCGAGCTCCGGGCCGACAATCCCACCGATCCCGCTCTCTGTCCCGCACCCCACAACCCGCGACAGGAACAGCTGTGAACACCACCACGCAGAGCTCCACCGCCCAGCGCACGCACGACACCGGCGAGCAGTACGCGCTGACGACCGAGCAGCAGGCAATCGTCGAACGTGTCCGCCGGCTCGCGGACGGTCCGGTCGGGGCCGGAGCGGCCGAACGCGACCGCACCGGCGACTACCCGCAGGACATGTTCGAGCTACTCCTCGCCGAGGGCCTGCTCGCGCTCCCGTTCTCTTCCGAGGACGGTGGCCAGGAAGCGGGCATCCTGACGTGCGCGCTGGTCATCGAGGAGCTGACCCGCGCGTGCTACAACACGTCATACCTGCTGATGATGACTTGGCAGCCGTTCTTCGCGATCAGCCTGGCGGGCGACGACGAACAGCGCTCCCGGTACCTGCCCGGCCTCGCCCGCGGCGAACTGCGCTTCTCCACCGCCAACACCGAGCCCGAGGTCGGTTCGGACATGGCGAACCTCCACACCAGGGCGGAGCACGTGTCCGGCGGATACCGGCTGACCGGCACGAAGGTCTGGGCCGGCAACGCGCCGGTCTCGGACTACTTCGTCACCTTCGCGCGCACAGGGGAGGCCGGGCACAAGGGCCTGAGCACCTTCGTCGTGGCGACCGGCGCCGAGGGGGTTCACCTGGGCCGGAAGATGAACAAGATCGGCGGCCGCGCCATCCCCTCGTGCGAGGTCCGGTTCGACGGCGTATTCGTCCCCGAGTCCGACCGGCTCGGCGAGGAGGGAAAGGGCTTTGGCACGGCGGCGAGCACGTTCACGCTGCTCCGCCCCCTGGTCGGCGCCCGTGCGCTCGGCCTCGCCCGGGGAGCGCTGGACCATGCGGTCGCCTACGCCAAGGAACGCCGGGCGTTCGGCCAGGCCATCGCAGACTTCCAGGGGCTGCAGTGGATGCTTGCCGACATGAAGATCGGGCTCGAAGCGTCCCGCCACCTGGTGTACAAGTCCGCCGCGGTGCTGGACGGCGGCACCTCTCCTCGCGAAGCCGCCCCGCTGATCGGCATGGCCAAGACCTTCGCCACCGACACCGCCATGAAGATCACGGTCGATGCCCTGCAGATCTTCGGAGCCAACGGCTACAGCACGGACTACCCGATGGAGCGCTTCATGAGGGAGGCGAAGGGGCTCCAGATCATCGAGGGCACGAACCAGATCCAGCGCAACATCGTTGCGCGGGATCTCCTCGCATGACGAACCGATGACGCCGGGTCGACGAGGGGTCGGTCAGTGCCGGAGGTCCTGAGCGGATTCGCGCTCCTCGGCGTCGTCGTCGGTATCGGGTACGTGCTCGGTCGCATCAAGCTGCTCGGTGACGCCGCCGAGGTCCCGCTGTCGCGGCTGTCGTTCTCGGTGGCCGCCCCGGCCCTGCTGTTCACCATCTTGTACCGAGCCGACGTGCGGGCCGTCTTCTCCGGTGCCGCGACGGTGGCCGTCGTCACCGCGACGGTCGTCGCCCTGCTTTATGTCGTACTGGCCCGCCTCCTGTTGTTGCGACCAAGCCAGGAGGTCGTGATCGGGGCCCTGTGCGCCAGCTACGTCAACACCAACAACCTGGGCATCCCGCTGCTGGTGCTGGTGGTCGGCAGCGCGGCGGTCGTCGCGCCTGTCATGCTCTTCCAGGTCCTCGTCATGATGCCGCTGAGCTTCATCGCCCTGGACCTGCTGACCGGACGCGGCGGGACCAGCCGCTGGCGCGTGCGGCTGGCCGCGACCCGCAATCCTCTGGTGGTCTCGGTGGCGCTGGGCTTCGTCGTCGCCGCCGTCGGCTGGCACCCGCCGGAGATCGTCATGGCGCCGATCGAGATGCTGGGCGGTGCTGCCGTCCCGCTCATGCTCCTGGCCTTCGGGTTGTCGCTGTACGGTGCGCCGCTGCCGGGCCGTGGGCGGGACAGCGGCGCGATGTGGCTCGCGGTGGTTCTCAAGACCGTCGCCGCTCCCGCGATCGCTTACGCGGTCGGGGCCAGACTCTTCGGGCTGGACGGCCGCGAACTCCTGACCGCCATGGTCGTCGCCGCCCTGCCGTCCGCGCAGAACATCTTCGTCCACGCCGTCCGCTACGGGGTGTCGTTCGGCCTGGCCCGCGAGGCGGTCCTGCTCACCACGCTGCTGTCACTGCCGCTGATCCTGCTAATCACGGCGATTTTCGCGTGATCCGCTCGACGAAAGGAGCCGTGGCCGTGACCGGACATCCCCGGGTTCTCGTCGCCCCGGACAAGTTCAAGGGGAACGCTCAGTGCCGACGAGGCCCCTGCGGCTATGGCGGCCGGTGTCCGCGCGGCGTGCCCCGAGGCTCGGGTGTCGAGCGTTCCGGTGGCCGACGGAGGCGAAGGGACCGTGGAGGCCATGCTCGCCGCGGGCGGCGCGAGCCACGAGGTCGAGGCGCGGATCGTCGCTTGGCTTGATCGTCGACGGCACGCCCGTGCTGGGGATCGTCGACCTGCCCTTGCTCGCCGAGCGCTTCACCGCCATCCGGACCGTGGTGCCTACCTCAACGGCGAGCGCATCCACGCCAGCGCCGCATCCGAGCTCAGCGCCGCGATCACCGCTATGGGCGACTACGCCGGTGGTCCCGACGCAGTATCTGATGGCCGCGCCGTGGACCGTGGGGTTCGAGCGACCGCACCGCTGGTGCCTACGGCGACTTCTCGCACAACCCGAGCCAGGAGCGCTGTTTACGTCGTCGCCCGGAACGCACGTCGATACGCCGACGGCGAGGTGCGCATTGCCCGGTGGAAGTGGTGCCGGTACGTGACTGCGCTCTCGAAGCCGACCATCGCGGCGATCCGTTCCACCGGCGTATCTGCGGCCTCGAGCAAAGGCAGGCTGGCTTGCACCCGCTGCGCGATCAGCCAGCGGATCGGGCTGGTGCCGGTGGCTCGGGTGAAGTGCCGTAAGTAGCTGCGCGGAGACATCGCGGCGTGCCGAGCGAGCATCTCCACCGTCATCGGTTCCCCGAGCCGCCCGAGGGCCCAGGTCATGCTGGTTGCTATCCGGTCGTCCTGCGAGTCGTTGGCGACTGGTGCCTCGATGTACTGTGCCTGGCCGCCGTCGCGATGCGGCGACACCACCAGCCGTCGCGCTACCAGGTTGGCCGCGACGCCGCCGTGGTCCCGGCGAACCAGGTGCACGCACAGATCGAGGCCCGCGGCGCTTCCAGCGCTGGTCAAGATGTCGCCCTCGTCGATGTACAGCGGCGTTGGGTCGACGTCCACGCGCGGATACCTACGGCGCAGGACGTCGGCATACAGCCAGTGGGTGGTGGCCCTCCGCCCGTCGAGCAGGCCCGCTGAGGCGAGAGCGAAGGCGCCGGTGCAGATCGAGACAATCCGCGCGCCCCGGCTGTGTGCTTGGCGCAGCGCCGCCGTCAGCTCCGGGCTCGCCTCGTCGTGGATGTCCGAGACACTCGGGATGATGACCGTGTCAGCGGCGGCGAGCGTCTCGAGCCGATGCCGTGTGCGCAGGGTCGCGTCGCCGATCATGTTCACCTGACCGGGCTCCTCCGCGCACACGGTGAGCCGGTATGCGGGCGCGCCGGGCCATTTGACGCCGAACACCTCGGTGACGATGCCCAGTTCGAAGGCGGACATCCCCCCGTATGCGACGACTGCCACGTGATGCAATGGTTCCACGTCAGTCATGGCGAAATCTTATCGGAGGGTGTCCTTTACGCCACTGGCAGTCGGCAGTGGCACATCGAAGCATGGTGACCATGCCAATCGCCACCATCCGCACACACACCACAGGCCCTTCGCACCGCAGGTCGTCACGCCCCAAGCTGTCAAACGCTCGCCGGCTGGGACTCGCCGGCCTGGCCGCGGTTGGCGTCTCGTTCGGCTTCGCCCGGTACGGCTACGGCCTGTTCCTCCCTGACATCCGGGACGACTTCGACCTTCCGATGTCCGCTCTGGGGCTGATCGGAAGTGCGACCTACGCCGGGTACCTCGTGGCGCTGGTTCTGGTTGGCATCCTCGCCGCACGCGTGGGGCCCCGTGCGCTCGTCACGGTCGGCGGCCTGTCCGCCACGGTCGGGATGACGCTGGTGGCCTTGGCCAACGGGTGGCCGGCCCTGGTCGCAGGTCTCATCCTCGCCGGCACCAGTCCCGGCTGGATCTGGGCACCCTACTCCGACGCGGCCGAGCGGATGGTCCTGCCGGAACGGCGGGAGCGGGTGCTGGCCCTGATACCGAGCGGCACCGCGTTCGGCGTCGCCGCCGCCGGCCCTCTGGCCCTGATGCTGCACGGTTCGAGCTGGACGTACGCATGGCTGCTCTTCGGCGCCGGCGCGCTCGCTGCCACCATCTACAACATCCGGGTCCTGCCGGCCGGGCCGGCCACCCGTGGACGACGGCCGCCGCGGCTCGGCCTGGGCTGGTTCGCCCGACGCCAGGCCGTACCGCTCTACCTGACCGCCTTGTCGTACGGCGTCGTGGGTTCGGTCTTCTGGCTGCTCGCTGTCGATGCGATCACCACGGCGGCCCCTTCCGGTGACCACGACGGCATCGCGGCCCTCTTCTGGACCGCCATGGGAACGGCCGGGACGGCCGGCATCTTCGCCGGTGCAGTCTTCGCCAGACTGGGCCTGCGCCGCTCCCACGTGGCACTGTTCGGCCTGCTCGCCGTGGCGTCGACACTCCTGGGCTCCGCCCCCTCAGCCCTGGCCGCCGTCGGTGTTTCCGCCGTGCTGTACGGCCCGAGCTTCATGGCCGGTTCCGCACTTCTCGCCGTATGGAGCTACCAGGTCTTCCCGGAGCGCCCGACCACAGGATTCAGCGCGACCGTATTCTTCCTCGGCATCGGCACCATCGCCGGGCCGGCCGCGGCCGGAGCGCTGGCGGCCCATCACGGCGTCGGGTCCGCGCTCGTGGCTGCCGCCGCTCTCTCGGTGGCGACCTGGCTCACGCCGCCGCCAGCCAGATAGCGATCTCCGATCCAGGGCTGACTTCCCCGGCGAGTTGCCGACGGCCAGGTTGTGGTCCCCGTTGGGGCCGAGTAGAAGTCCCCACCCCTCAGGTTGATCAGTTTTCTGGTTTGGATGGTGGCTCCCTTCGTTCGGGCTTGTCGAATGCGGTAGGACTCGCCGTCGGTGATGACGACGTTGGCGTGGTGCGGCAGCCGGTAACCGCGCCCGAACACGGCTACGTTGTCCCCGGTGAGGTCGTTGCCGTCGGCGTCGACCAGGCCGCGCAGGTCTGCGGGCGCTGGGTCGCAGGCCGCGTCGTGGTCGAGGACCGGTGCGCCCTGCTCGGCAAGCTCGGCCCGCTTGGCAGCGATCATCTCCTGCTCTTCGCGGTTGTCGCGCTCGCGCTGGACGGCGTGGTCAAACCGCCGTCGTGCGCGGCCTCGATGAGGATCACGTGTTCACCCGTGGACTCGGCGGACCAGTGTTTCCCGACACGGTGTCGCAGCTCATGCCGCGCCTGATCGAGGCGTACGACCGGACAGTGATGGAGCCGGACAGGCTGCCGCGTGCTCGGCTCCACGATCTGCGGCACGTGCACGCGACGACGCTGCTGCTCGCTGGTGTGCCGGTGCACGTGGTGGCCGAACGGCTCGGCCATGCCGGTCCCGCGATCACCCTCCGCGTCTATGCGCATGTCATCCGCCAGCGCGCGGCCGACGTGGCGGATATCTTCGCACGTGAGTTGGACAGCGACGGCGCCTCGGATGCGGACTCGGACGGTCGCGATGATGACGACCCGCCGGCCGCGCTGCCGGTGCCCTGTTAGCAAGCCATGGCCCAGAGACGACGAATCCCCAGGCCGGTGTCGCTGTGGCCTGGGGTTTCGGTGGGCGCGCCCGAAGGGATTCGAACCCCTAACCTTCTGATCCGTAGTCAGATGCTCTATCCGTTGAGCTACGGGCGCCCGGCCCGCGCGGCGGACCGATGAACGAGTGTACCGGTCCGGGCGTCCTGGCCGAAATCACTACGTTCGCGTGCCCGCCAGCCCGACCGTCACCTGCGCTGACAGCACCTATACGGTGTCACGTGTCGCCAGGTCGCCGTACACGGAGGGGCCACCGTCCATGGGCCAGCAGTCGAGCATCACCATCGTCAACGCCCGCATCTTCGACGGCGTCGATGCCGAGTTGTCCGAGGGCGGGGTGCGCATCGTCGACGGAGTGGTGGCCGAGGTGGGCGCCTCGGTGACCGGCGGCGACGGTCAGGTCGTCGACGCACGGGGCGGGGTGGTGGTCCCGGGCCTGATCGACGCGCACTGTCACGCGTACGGCGTCGGGCTCGACATGGTCGGTATCGAGTCCAGCCCGCTGAGCTATGTCGCGCTCAAGGCGGCCCGGCGCCTCGGCAACGCGCTGCGCCGGGGCTTCACCACGGTCCGCGACGTCGCCGGCGGCGACCCGGGCCTGGCCCGAGCCATCGACGAGGGCCTGGTAGCCGCGCCGCGGTACCTCTACACCGGCCCGGCGCTCTCGCAGACCGGCGGCCATGGCGACCCGCGTCCGGGCGACCATGACCTGTGCGTGGGGCACAACCACATGACCGAGATCGTCGACGGCGTCGACGGGGTCAGGCGCGCGGTCCGCGAGCGGTTCCGCCGGGGCGCACACGCCATCAAGATCATGACCTCCGGCGGCGTCGTCTCGCTGACCGACCCGATCCGCCGGCCGCAGTACAGCGCGGACGAGGTGCGTGCCATCACCGATGAGGCGGCCCGCCGCGGCTCGTACGTCGCCGCGCACGCGTACTCGCCGGAGGCGATCGAGCACTCCGTCGCCAACGGGGTGCGCTCCATCGAGCACGGCAACTTGCTCGACGCGCCGACGGCGAAGCTGATGGCCGAGCACGGCGCGTTCCTGGTGCCCACGCTGGCCGCCTACGACGCGATGGACCGGCGGGGCGACGAGTTGGGCATGAACCCGATCTCCAAGGCGAAGAACCGCGAGGTCCTGTCCGAGGGCAAGCGCGCGATCGAGCTCGCCCGCGACGCGGGAGCCCCCGTCGGCTTCGGCACCGACCTGATGGGTGACCTCGAGGACGACCAGCTCGTCGGGCTGCGGCTGCAGGTCGAGGTCCTCGGCGTGCTCGACGCCTTGCGCTCGGCCACGTCGGTGAACGCCCGGCTGCTCGGCCGCGACGACCTCGGCCGCCTCGGCAGCGGTGCCGCCGGCGACCTCGTCCTGTTCGACGGCGACCCGTTCGGCGACCCGTCGCTGCTGTGGGCCGCCGAGGGCCGCACCGTCGTCACCCGCGGCCGCGTCGTCTGAGGTTGTGCCGTCTCGCGACCGGCCGCGAACCGCCCACGCTAGGGGACGCGCGGAGCGACCGATCTGTGGACAGGTGGTACGTACCAGCCTGAATGGCAGGTCAGGCTAGGTACGTACCAGTGTCCTAGTTTGTCCCGATTACGGTTCGTGATGTGGCCCTGATCACCCCGTTCTGAGTCCCAGCGCCTGAGACGCCGACCCCTAACGTGCTGAACATCCCCGCGGCAACGTAGCCCGCCTCCGAATGACCTGAGGCCGGGCCACAGCCGCGTCCGCCGACCCGCGCCACCGGGCCGACCACAGAAAAGGGTGACCCAGCACATGACGACGTTCGCCGATCCCGGGACCGATCACCACCTCGACGACGCGCCGACATCTCACGCCCGCCTGCTCGCCTGGGTCCGCGAGGTCGCGGAACTCACCCAGCCCGACCGTGTCCGCTGGTGCGACGGCTCCGACGAGGAGTGGACCGTGCTCACCGACCAGCTGGTCGAGGCCGGGACGCTGGTCCGGCTGGACGCGGCGAAGAAGCCGAACTCCTTCTGGGCCCGGACCGACCCGACGGACGTGGCACGGGTCGAGGAGCGCACGTTCATCTGTTCCGTCGACGAGGCCGACGCCGGCCCGACGAACAACTGGCGCGATCCGGCCGAGATGAAGGCCGAGATGACGCGGCTGTACCGGGGCTCGATGCGCGGGCGGACCATGTACGTCATCCCGTTCTGCATGGGCCCGCTGACCGCCGAGAACCCGATGTTCGGCGTCGAGCTGACCGACTCGGCGTACGTGGTCGCGTCGATGCGGATCATGGCTCGGATGGGCGCGCACGTGCTCTCCGCCATGGGTGACGACGCCGACTTCGTTCCCTGTCTGCACTCGCTGGGCGCGCCGCTGGAGCCCGGACAGCAGGACGTCCCGTGGCCGTGCAGCCAGACGAAGTACATCACCCAGTTCCCCGAGGAGCGGATGATCTGGTCGTACGGCTCGGGCTACGGCGGCAATTCGCTGCTGGGCAAGAAGTGCTACTCGTTGCGGATCGCGAGCGTGATGGCCCGCGACGAGGGCTGGCTCGCCGAGCACATGCTGATCCTCAAGCTGACCTCGCCGCAGGGCGTCGTGCGCTACATCGCCGCCGCGTTCCCGTCCGCCTGCGGCAAGACCAACCTGGCCATGCTGGAGCCGACCATCCCGGGCTGGAAGGTCGAGACCCTCGGCGACGACATCGCCTGGATGCGGTTCGGCGAGGACGGCCGCCTCTACGCCGTCAACCCCGAGTACGGCCTGTTCGGCGTCGCGCCCGGCACCGGCTGGAAGACCAACCCGAACGCGATGCGCACCATCGAACGCGGCAACAGCGTCTTCACCAACGTGGCGCTGACCGACGACGGCGACATCTGGTGGGAGGGCATGACGGACGAGCCGCCGGAGCACCTCACCGACTGGCGGGGCCGGGATTGGGATCCACAGTCGCCGGACCCCTCTTCGCACCCGAACTCGCGGTTCTGCACCCCGATCACCCAGTGCCCGATCATCGCGCCGGAGTACGAGGACCCGCGCGGCGTCCCGATCTCGGCGATCCTCTTCGGCGGTCGCCGGGCCACCACGATCCCGCTGGTCACCGAGGCGCGCGACTGGACCCACGGCGTGTTCATGGGCGCCACGCTCTCGTCGGAGACGACGGCGGCAGCGGCCGGCAAGGTGGGCGTCGTGCGGCGCGACCCGATGGCGATGCTGCCGTTCATCGGCTACAACGGCGGTGACTACTTCGCGCACTGGATCGCGCTGGGCAAGGACGCCGACGCGGTCAAGCTGCCGAAGATCTTCTACGTGAACTGGTTCCGCCGCGACGACGACGGCGGGTTCCTCTGGCCCGGGTTCGGCGAGAACGGCCGCGTCCTCAAGTGGGTCGTCGAGCGGTTGGAGGGGACCGCCGCGGCGACGGAGACACCGATCGGCCACGTGCCGGCGCCGGAGTCGCTGGACACCGAGGGTCTGGACCTCACGCCGGAGCAGCTGGCGGCCTGCCTGCGCGTCGACCCCGACGAGTGGCGGGCCGAGGTGCCGGGCATCACCGAGTGGTTCGAAAAGTTCGGCGACGACCTGCCCACGCTCCTCTGGGCCGAGCTCGACGGCTTGAAGGCGCGCCTGGGCATGTGACGCTCGGACGGCGGGGCTACGGTGGGTGCGTCGGAAGGAGCACCCCCATGGCCACCCTCACGCCGTATCTCTGTGCGAAGGACGCGGCCGCGGCGCTGGACTTCTACGTCCGGGCTTTCGGGGCCGAGGAGACCACTCGCTGGACCGACCCGCAGACGGGCACCATCGGGCACGCCGAGTTCGTGGTCGACGGCGCCCGCGTCATGATCGCGGACGAATGGCCCGACGGCGGCGTCTTCAGCCCGACCACCATCGGCCGGACACCGGTATCGCTGGTCCTCCAGGTCCAGGACGTCGACGCGTTCTTCGAGCGGGCGGTCGCCGCCGGTGCCACCGTCGAGCGCCCGGTGACCGACTCGCCGCACGGCCGCGGCGGCTGGCTGTTCGACCCGTTCGGGCACCGCTGGCACATCAGCGGCCCGGAGACGCCGGCGTCCAGGCAGGAGCTGCAGGACGCCGTCGGCGACGAGTACGTGATCAGCTAGGAGCCGGCCGCTCGCAGGGCGGCATCGACCGCGCGAGCGACGTCGGGCAGCTCCGAGCCGCCGCTGGGCAGACTCGCGCTGACGCTGGCTGAGATGGTGGCCCGCCGCCACGCCACCTGCAGGTTGGATGGTGCGCCCAGCGACGCCCAGGCCTCGTCGCCGAGGTCGGGCACCGCCTGCGGCCGGGTGCCCGGCACGGCGTCCGCGGGCACCCAGTCGTCGTAGGGCGACACGCTGACCACGAGCTCCTGGCCGGCTGGGCTGGACCAGAAGCAGACGTTCGGATCGGCCTCCTCGGGCATGGGGGCGGCGCCGGCACCGAGCAGCCCGGTGATCGCCTCCGCGCCGAGAGTGCACACGTCCGCCGCCGAGGCCGGCGGATCGGGTGCTGGGTCGTCGGGCTCGGCCGGCGGTTCCGCGGGCGGCACGTCCGGTGCCGGCGTCTCGGGCTCGGCCGCGGGCGGCTCGCCCTCGGCGGCGGGCTGCTCCTCACCGGCCGGCGCCGCCGGTTCCGCCGGCGCGGCGGCATCGGTCGCGGGCGGCGTGGCCGGCGCGGCGGTGGTCGTAGCTGCCGGCGTTGGGGACACGGGAGCTTCGGCCGGCTCGGTCGCGGACGGGTTGCCGGTGGCGGCGGCCGGTTGGCCGTCGTCGCCGCCGCATCCGGCCAGGACCACACCGAGGGCGACGACGGCGACTGCGACGGCGGCCGAACGGGAACGCGTGAACGCTGCGGACACCTGCGGAACCTCTCGTCAGCACGTCAAGGCCGCGGAAACAGTAGCAACCCCGGCATTCAGGGCCGCCGTTGCACCAGTTCGACGGGGTTGCCGTCGGGGTCGGCGACCCACGCCACCCGGAGTGAGTCGAGCCAGTCGTGCGGTTCTGAGAGCACCGGTGCTCCGGCCGCCGCCAACTGCTCCACGACGCCGTCGACGTCGTCGGTCCAGATCGCGACCTCCATGCCGCGACCCGGACGGTCGGGATCGAGATCGAGCCCGTGATCGGCGATCGCCGAGCTCACGGCCGCCACGCCGAGCGTGAACCCGTCGAGTTGCAGCTCCACGTGGATGGGGTCACCCTCGCGCGGCGTCCGGAACGTCTCCTCGAACCCGAAGGCCCGATAGAACTCGACCGAGCGGGCGACGTCGCGGGCATACACGTTGACCTGCGGGGAGGTGAACATGCCTGGACGTTAGCAGCGGCCGGTGACAGGGTCGTGATCACCGCGGCGCCGCGTTCTCCACGTCGTAGAGCAGGTGCATCACGCGGTCGCCCCGGGTCACGCGGGACGGGTCGGCCAGTATCACGGTCTCGCCCGGGACGATGACAACTGAGACGAAACTGAGACGGGACGTGCGTCGGGCCGGTCCTGGTGTGGACCGGCCCGTCGTGTTCGTGCTGGTGGGGCGGAGGCGGCGGGATTTGAACCCGCGAGAGGGTTTGAGCCCTCAACCCGCTTAGCAGGCGGGCGCCATAGACCGGACTAGGCGACGCCTCCATGCCTCGTACAAATACGGAGCGACGCAAGGCTACCCTTCCGCCGCCGGAGGCGGCAAAGTCAGGGGGTGTGATGCCGTCCGGACGCGTCTGGCGTGACCGCCGGGAAGCCGGCGAGGAGCTGGGTGCTGCCCTGCGAGAGCAACTGGGCCGCCCGGCGGAGGCTCTGGTCCTGGGCCTGCCGCGGGGCGGGGTGGATGTGGCCGCCCCGGTTGCGCTGGAGCTGGGCGGCGAGCTGGACGTGCTGGTGGTGCGCAAGGTGGGGGTGCCGTGGCAGCCGGAGCTGGCGGCGGGCGCGGTGACGGCGGCCGGGCTGCGGGTCCGAAACGACGACGTCATCGCGCACGCTCGCATCTCCGACCAGGAGCTGGAGGAAGCGTACGGCCAGGCGCAGACCGAGGCGCGCGAGCGGGAGCGGCTGCTGCGTGGTGACCGGCCACCCCCGCGGCTGGGCGGTCGCACCGTCGTCATCGTCGACGACGGCATCGCGACGGGCGCGACCATCCGGGCCGCGGCGGAGTTGGTCGCGTCGCACCGGCCGGCGCCGGAGCAGGTGGTCGCGGCGGTGCCGGTCGGTCCGCGGGAGGCGATCGACCAACTGGCGGAGCTGGTCGACGCGGTTGTGGTGCTGCAGATGCCGCGGTATTTCGCCGCCGTCGGGGCTTGGTACCGGGACTTCTCCCAGGTCACCGATGACGAGGTCCGAGCCACACTGTCACGGTGACACGCCGGGCGGACGTCGTGACCGTGGTCACCTATGGCAACTTCTCGGCCGCTTCGGGCGTCATCTAACACAGACGGCCCACTATGCCGGTGCAAGGTGTGATTATCCTGGCTCCGGCGGATCATGGCAGCGAGGAGGTGTGAAGGGCACGTGAACGACGTCCGGCGCAGACCGGCCAGCCGCCGCGCGCAGGGTGCTCGCCGCGCTCGACTCCAGTCGCGCCGGCAGTCGCGCGACCAGCGCTATGGGCGCTTCCTCGGTCTGACGTTCCTCGGGACGCTCGTCCCCGGTACCGGCCTCATCGCCGCCGGCAGGCGCCGGATCGGCACGACCATAGTCGTTCTCCTCTGCCTCGCCCTCGCCGCCACGCTGGCCGTGGTGGTGCTGATCCCGCCGTCGGAGCTGGCGTCCTACGGCGGCGACCGCGAGATGATGTTCATGCTCGGGGGTGTGCTCGCCGTCGCGGCGGTGGCCTGGCTGCTGGTCGCGCTCGGCACGCACCGGGTGCTGGAGCCGGAGGGGTTGCCCGCGAGCAAGCGGCTGGCCGGTGCCGCCGTCGTCATCGTGGCGGCGTCGGTCGTCGTCGCGCCGATGGCGGTGGGCTCCCGGTACGCGTTCACACAGCGCGAGCTCATCGGCAACATCTCCTCCAGCGGCGCGAGCCACACCACGCCCGAGCTCGACACCGCCGACCCGTGGGCCGACAAGCCGCGGCTCAACGTGCTGTTCCTCGGCGGCGACGCCGGCGAGGGCCGCGAAGGGCTGCGTCCTGACACCCAGATCCTTGCCAGCATCGACACCGAGACCGGCGCCACCACCATGATCTCGCTGCCCCGCAACCTGCAGGGGTTCCCGTTCCCCGCGGACAGCCCGCTGGCCGAGCTGTACCCGGACGGATTCGACGGCTCCGGCGACGCCGGCGAGTGGATGCTCAACGCCGTCTACCGCAACATCCCGACCCAGCACCCGGAGGTGTTCGAAGGGGTCGGCGACCCCGGTGCGGACGCCAACAAGTGGGCCGTCGAGGGCGCGCTGGGCATCGAGGTCGACTACTTCATGATGGTCGACCTCGCCGGGTTCGAGGCGGTCGTCGACGCGCTGGGCGGCATCACCGTCGACGTCCCACGTGACATCCCGTACGGCAACAAGAGCCTTCCCGACGGGTCCTGCACCGAAGCCAACGGCTACATCGAGCAGGGCGAGGACCAGCTGCTCGACGGGTTCCACGCGCTGT
Organism: Jiangella asiatica; assembly: GCF_004349065.1. Classification (GTDB taxonomy): domain Bacteria; phylum Actinomycetota; class Actinomycetes; order Jiangellales; family Jiangellaceae; genus Jiangella; species Jiangella asiatica. The sequence goes on along the minus strand of NZ_SMKZ01000054.1, from coordinate 2,083 downwards.
GGTTCGCCCGCTCGCGCTGCGGCAGCGACGACTACGAGCGCATGGAGCGCCAGCGCTGCGTCATGAACGCCATCGTCGACGAGGCCGACCCGGCCACGCTGCTCAGCCAGTACCAGAGCCTGGCCAACGCCGCCGGCGACATCATCACCTCCGACGTGCCGGCCGACATGTTCCCGGCGCTCATCGAGCTGATGGTCAAGGTCCAGGGCCAGCCGCTGGAGAGCCTGACGCTCGACGACGACTTCTTCGCCAGCATGGGCACCACGTCGAGCGACCCGGACTACGACGAGCTGCACGCCCGCATCGTCGAGATCCTCGCCGCGGAGCCCACCGGCACCGAGACGCCCGCAGACACGCCCACGGACGAGGCCCCGGAGGACACGACCGAGGCGGCCGAGCAGAACACCGCGGCCGAGGCCAGTGCGGAGCGATCGACGGTTACCGACACCGAGGCGCGCCAGTCCAGCGACGAGACCACCGAAGGCGGCACCGACGGCACGGAGCAGTCCGAGGAGAGCCCGTCCGACGACGCCACCGACGAGCCGGCCGACGAGCCGGTCGACACCGGCGCGGTGTGCTGACCGCTCACTCGTACATGACGTAGTCCGGCTTCGGGGTTAGCGCGAGCACCTGCGCCGGTGTCATCAGCGGACCCTGCTCGGTGTCTTCGTCGAAGAAGAGCTTGAACCCGGCCGCGACGTGTGCCGGCTTGGTGCGCATCAGGGTCCGCCAGGTCTCCTCCTTGCTGGCGCGGTCGCCGATGCCGTCGACGCTCTTGATCGTGACGACGCCGTCGTGCCGGCGTAGCGCCGCCTCGTCCTGGACGACCGACGAGTGCACCTGGTGGAACACCATCACCTTCTCCGGCAGGTCGTGCGCGCGGACCAGCGACGCCAGGTACGCCGCGACGGAGTCCAGCTCGGCGCCGGTGGTGCTGCCGTAGACGTCCCCGGGTACCTGGCCGGGTCCGACCGCCCATTCCGGGTCCAGTGCCACGCCGACGTCCGGTTCGATTAGCCACCGCTCCAGCCGGCTCACCTCGTCGAGGAAGTCCGCCCGGCCGGGCTGGATGTTCAACAGCAGCAGCCCGCCGTGCGCCCGGGCGGTGTCGAGGTAGGCCTGGATGACGTCGTCGGGCTCGCGGGTCCGGTAGAGCCCGTCGGCGGCCGGCGTCTTGTGCGCGATCACGGTGATGAGCTCGAAGACCGGTAGTGGCCGGCGCCCGTCCGGCACATAGTGGTCGGCGACGTCGCCCAGCCGCGCGGCGACGGCGTCGAGGTCGTCGGTGAACAGCCGGCCGAACGATGCCGAGCGGCCGCCGGCGAAGCCGACCAGGCGGTGATCGGGCAGGATCGTGCGCCCGCCGCCCGGCAGTGTGGTCCCCTCCAGTGCGGTTGAGGCCGGCGACGGCGTGGGGCTCGGCGTCGGTGCGGGGCTGGGGGTGTCCATGGGCGGCGACGACGGCGTCCGGCTCGGCGCCGCGGCCGACGGTGACGCCGTCGACGACGTCGATCCCGATGGTGCCGACGCGTCCGGGGAGCCGGTGCCGGAGAAGCACCCCGCCGGCAGCGCGGTCAGCACAGCGAGCAGAACCAGACATCTACGCATTCGTTCCAGTGTGCCCCGATTCGTCCGCGCGGCACACGGGCGCGATGTGGATCAGAAGGGACCCTCGGGCCCGCTCAGCGGGCGGTAGCCGCGGTCGCGGTTGAGCCGGCCGCGCAGCTCGCGCGCCAGGACCCGCGGCTCGACGTCGATGGCCGAGGTGCGGATCAGGCTCTGCCGCCCATGCGCGAGGTCGACGGACACGATGGTGCCGTCGGTCTGGACCTTCCGCACGTCACGCCACGGAACCCGCTCCGCCCGGACGCCGAACCCGGTTGCGTTGACGAAGCCGTCGTCGTCGAGCACGAGCCGCGTGCCACGACGCATCACCCGTGCTACCCCGGCCAGCAGGACGACCAGGGCGACGAGGGCGGCGACGGCCAGCACCACCAGGAGGGTGGCGCGCAGCCAGCCGGCGAGATCGAGCGCGAGCACCACCGTGAGGCCGATGGTGACCAGGCCCAGCCCCACGGCTGTC
>NZ_SMKZ01000053.1 GCF_004349065.1 Jiangella asiatica | reverse complement strand
AGAGGTGTATAAGAGACAGCCTTCTGATGATGGGCTGGGGATCGGACGTCGAAAAGCAAGGGGTCCAGGCGGCCGTCGAGTCTTTCAACGAGGGCCGTGACGCCACCGTCACCTACCAGTTCGTGCCGAACGACGGCTACGACACGAAGATGAACACGCTGGTCGCAGCCAACAACCTGCCGGACCTGAGCTATCAGGCGGAGGGTACGGCGATGCGGCTCGGGGCTCAGGGCAAGGTGGCCAATGTCTTGGACTACGTGGACACGTACTCACAGCTCGCCGATCTACTTCCCACGGTCGTGCATCAGTGGGACGAGGGCAGTGGCCTGACGCAGCTCGCGGTCGAGATGATGCTGCTCTGGTACAACGTCGATGCCATCGACGACGCTGGTGTTCCGCGGCCGCCAGCCACCGCTGCCGATGCCTGGAGCTGGGACGAGTTCGTCCAGTACGCGGACCGCCTCACCGTCGACGCCAACGGCCGGCATCCGTCCGAGTCGGGGTTCGACACCAGGGCAGTCGAGCAGTGGGGCACCCTGGCACCCACCGGCTGGCCCGGATTCTTCCCGTTGCTGAAGTCCAACGGCGCCGACATCGTCGATGAGAATGGCACCGGCTACGTCCTCGACAGTCCGGAGGCCGTGGAGGTCATCACGAGGATTCACGATCTCATCTATGTGCATCGAGTCGCGCCCACACCAGCACAGTTCGAGACGATCGCTTCGACCTTCACCGCAGGCCTGCTCGAGAACCGCCGGGTGGCGATGGTGCTGGACGGTCAGTGGAACCTGCTCGATCTCGGTCAGATGGACTTCGCATACAGCTTGGGCGTGCTGCCGAAATTCGGCGAACCCAAGACCGTGAATCTGTGCAATGCCGTGATCGTGGCAGCCGACAGCGAGGACGTCGACTCGACGATGGAGTTGCTGATTCACCTCGGCGACCCAGCCAGGAATGATCTCTACGCCAAAGGGCTTTGGATGCCGTTGCAGAGCACGTACTACACCGACCCCGAGGCGATAGCGTCGTGGACGGACAATCCCGTGCATCCGCCCGAGTACAAGACCGCGGCACTGGACTACCTGGTCGAGAACGGCGAGCCGGAGCCGGCTTACCGGATCAAGAACTGGGATCGCATCGGTAACCTTTTCACCGCCGACCTCGACGGACTCTTCGCCTCCAGTGACGGTGGTGGCGACCGGGTGAGGCAGGTGCTGGAGGGCATCCGGCCGAAGGTGGAACCGCTGCTCGAAGGCGTGTACCCCGACACGCTCGAGTCGTGAGCATGAGCGTCACGACACAGCCGTCGACGGCTCTCGGCCACGGCCCGGCCGGCCCTGACCGCCGTCTGCGGAGTGGTCAGGCGCGGATGGAGCAGCGCTGGGGCCTCGGTATGGCGCTGCCGGCGATCACGGGTTTTGTCCTGTTCATCGTCGGCCCGATGATCGCTTCGTTCGTGATCGGGCTGACGGACTGGACGATCGGGGAGTCGCCCACCTTCGTCGGCATCGACAACTTCACGACCATGCTGGGGGACGACCCGCTGTTCTGGCAGTCGGTCGGATCGACGCTCTACTACGCGATCCTCGCCGTGCCGTTGACGCTCGTGGTCGGATTCGGCGTGGCGCTGCTGCTGAACCAGACAGTGCGCGCCCGCGGCTTCTTCCGCACCCTGTTCTACCTGCCGGTCCTGGTGCCCAGTGTCGCCTCGGCGATTCTGTGGACGTGGATCTACAACCCTGATCTCGGGCTCCTGAACTCACTGCTCGAGAGCGCAAACCTCCCGACGTCCCAGTGGATCTACGGGACGGCCACTGTCATCCCGTCCCTTGCGATCATGAGCGCCTGGGGATTCGGGAACATGGCGGTGATCTTCCTCGCCGGCCTGCAGGGAGTGCCGCACCATCTCTACGAGGCCGTGGAGTGCGACGGTGGCGGCGCCTGGCACAAGCTGCGCTACGTCACGCTTCCGATGATGACTCCCACGATCCTCTACAACCTCGTCATGGGCATGATCGCCGCCCTGCAGATCTTCAACGAGGCCTATCTGATGACCGAGGGCGGACCGGGCAACCGGTCGCTGTTCTGGGTGTACTACATCTACCGCACCGCCTTCGGTGAGAGCCGGCTCGGATACGCGTGCGCGCTGTCCTGGGGCCTTTTCGTCGTCGTGGCGACCATCACCGTCCTGATCTTCCGCTCGGCCCGCAAGTGGGTCTTCTACTTGGGAAGTGACTCCTGATGGTCACCGCCGGGACAAGGCTTCCTATCGATGTGCGTACGGCGGGGAAGCGGCCCGGCGTAGCCCGAATCAGTCATGGCGTGATCGTCGCCTTGCTGGTCATCGGCGGGCTGGTGTGCCTGGCGCCGTTCTTCTGGCTGCTCCGTAGCTCGTTCATGGACGAGGCGCAGATCTTCGCGACGCCGCCGATGTGGATACCGGATCCGTTCACCATCGAGAACTACGTCGACGGCCTGCGCAGCCAACCGTTCTTCGGCTACTTCCTGAACACCATGACGCTCGAACTGATCGTCGTCCCGGGCATCCTCTTCACCTGCTCCCTGGCGGCGTTCGCGTTCGGGCGCCTGCGGTGGCGCGGACGGGACGTCGTGTTCGGTGTGCTGATGAGCGGGTTGATGCTCCCATATGCGGCCACTTTGGTGCCTACGTTCATCGGATGGGAGCGACTCGGACTGATTGACACCTACGTCCCGCTCACCCTGCCTGCCTGGTTCGCTGGTGCGGGTGGCGGAATGGCGAGCGTGTTCCTGCTGCGACAGTTCTTCCGCACGATCCCGCGTGACCTCGACGAGGCCGCCTACCTCGACGGAGCCAGTCCCATGCGGGTCTACCTCCAGATCATCGTGCCGCTGAGCAAGCCGGCGCTGCTCGTCGTCGGGGTGTTCACCTTCTTCGCCGTCTGGAACGACTTCCTGAACCCGCTGGTCTATATCAGCGACGGTGCGAAGTTCACCCTCGCGCTCGGCCTCGCGGCTTTCAAGGGAACGTTCAGCTCCGAATGGGGGTACCTGATGGCTGCCTCGACAGTCGTGACGCTGCCGGTGACCGTTCTCTTCTTCGTCGCCCAGCGTCAGCTGCTCGCTGGCATCGCGCTTACCGGACTGAAGGACTGAGAGGACACGGGGCGAGGTGACCGCGTGACGACGCGTCCGTTCCAGCCCGTCAAGCTGATCCACGTCGGCCTGGCCGAGGTAGTCGCGGCTGTCGATGTCGACCCGGAGCGGTTTCGCATCGCGCGATCCGCGCTCGGACTCGGTGCCGACCGCTGCCACACGACCGTGCGGGCCGCCCTGGCGGCGCACGACAGCGACGCCGTCGTCGTGGCGGTCCCGCCGGAGTTGGCATCTGCGGATCGTTCGAGTGTCCGGATCGATGACTTCGACCGTGCCGGGGCGCTCGGTGAGGAAGCCCCGGCCGTCACGGCCACGTCTGCTCCATCGGCTGGCTCACGTTGGTGTCCATCGGGATCTTCTGAAGCTTCTCCCACTGGTCCTGCGGGTTTCGACCGGCGAATCGATGGAGGCGGCCGGTGCCGCAGGCGTCGTCGTGGGTGCGGCCGCCAGCGCGGCGATCAACGTGAGCCGTTTCATCGCAGGCCTCCTTCTCAGAAGGTGAGCTGGCGCAGGTAGGAGTAGCTGGCCGAGACGCTCGCCCACGGGTCCGGCGGGTTGTCGAGGTCGACGATGGACATCCGCACTCGCTGCCGGCTGGCGAAGTCGTAGATGGCGGCCCAGTCGATGGTGCCGGCGCCGATGGCCGCTTCCGAGCCGTCGGCCGCAACGTCCTTGAGGTGGAACGTCCCGACCCGGTACGGGTGCGCGGTCATGAAGTCGATCACGTCCACTCCGGCACGCACCGCCCACCCGATGTCGAGCTGCAGGTCGAACAGGTGCGGATCGGTCTCGGCCAGCAGCAGCTCCAACGGCACGACGCCGTCGATGGGCTGGAATTCCCGCAGGTGGTTGTGGTGACCGAACCGGATGCCCGCCTCGCGGGCGATCGCGCCGGCGGCGTTGAAGTCCCGCGCGATCTGCCGGTACCCGTCGAGGGTGTTCTGCGAGGCGGGGATCGAGTTGCAGCGCAGGTAGCGCACGCCCAGGGCGAGCGACTCCTCGACCGCGGCCTCGAAGGTGTTACGGACGATCTGCAGCGACACCATCCGCGAGACGACCTTCAGCTTGAGGCTGTCGAAAAGTTCTCGCAGCTGCGCGGGCGTGCGGCCGAACAGGGACGGGCCCAGCTCGATGTTGCGGTAGCCGAGGTCGGCAACCCTGGCCCAGGTGCCCTCAAAGTCCTGGTCCAGCAGCGTGCGGATCATGTACCACTGCTGGCCGAGGGCGGGGTTGGGCACGCGCTGACCCATCGCGGTGTCCGGCACGTCCGGGACGTCCGCGAGCACGGGCCGGGCGAGAGCAGGCACGGCGAGCGCTGGAACCGCGAGCGCGGTCGCCGTAGCGCCGGTCAGGAAGCCGCGGCGGCTCAGTCTGCGTGTGGTCATGCCGGTTCTCCTTCGACGTAGATCGGTCGGCGCACTCTGGTGCTCATGTCGTGGCCGGCGGTGCTGTAGGTGGTAACGCCGTGGATGAAGTGTTCGCCGGGCTCGGTGCCGGGCGGCGCGGTGAGGTCGAAGCCCGCCTCGACGGTGTGCCCGGCCGGCAGCGCGGCGTAGCCGGCGGGCGTAGCCGGCGTCGCCACCCAACCGTCCGGCGCCGCGAGGGACAGCTGGATGTTCACCCGCGCTTGCTCGCCGCTGTTGTGCAGGCGCACGGTCACTCGACCTGGCTCACCGGCGACCAGCCAGGTGGCGGGGAGCTGGAGCGACAGCCCGTCGGCGTAGGGCCACTCACCGGCGAGCACGGCGGCGGTGTACCCGACCGCCTGCCGGACCTGGAGGTTGGCGTCGCCGCCGGCCTGCCGTAGCGCAGGCAATGTGGCCAGCGCTAGCGAGCCGATCTCGTCCAGCGCGTTCGCCGCCTGCAGGCGGATCCGCTCGTGGTCGTGGTGCAGCAGTGCCTCGGTGAGCACGGCCAGCCCGCGCTCCCGTTCCCGCAGCCAGCACAGCGCCTGCGCGGCGACGATGCGCACCGACCAGGACGGGTCGTTCAGCCGCGACAGGAGCGTGCCGGTAGCCGCCTTTGCGCCCCCGCGCAGCATGACGCAACCCAGCGCGGCCCAATAGCGCACGCACTCGTTGTCGTGGAGGAGCCAGCGGATCAGCTGCGCGGTGCCGGCGACCCGCCGTTCGGCCGCCACCGCGGCCACGCGCATGACCTCGGCCAGCGGGTAGGCGCCCGGTGAACGGCTGGCGTCGAAGCCCTCCAGCGGGGATCCCTCTGGGATGAACCCGTTGTCGTTGACCGCCACCAGATGCGCGTCCAGCGCGGCACGCAGGTCGTTCCGGACGGTGCGGCGTGCGGGGTCGGCGGCGAGGTTGGTCACCTCGTGCGGGTCCGCCCACAGGTCGTAGAGCTCTTCGACCGGCTTATCGCGCCAGTAGGCGGACTGGACGTCGTCGCACCGCCCCTCGTGGAACAGCCGTTCCCATTCCGCCATGCCGAGCTGCTGCCAGGCGTACTCGTTGTGCTGGCCGTAGGGCACGTGTGGCAGGTAGTTGCGGGTGTAGCGGTAACGCGCGTCGCGGACGGTACGGCTCATGTCATAGCGCTCGTCCATCCGATTGCGGAAGCCGAACGTGTAGCGCTTGGGTGGCTCGCGTCCGTCGCCGGCGAATACGCGGCCGGACATGTAGTCGGGCACCGGCAGGCCGGCGAGGCTGAGCATGGTGGGTGCGAGGTCGAGCTGGTCGACGATCTCGTCGGTGACGGTGCCCGGCCCGGCCGGCGCTAGGTGGGCCCACCTGGCGGGAAACCGGACGACGAGCGGGATCCGCAACCCGCTGTCTAGGCAGGAGCGCTTGCTGCGCGGCAGGACCCCGCCGTGGTCGCCGTAGTAGACGACGATCGTGTCGCCGGCCAGGCCGTCGGCCTCCAGCTCCGCCAGCCGCTGGGCGACCTGCTGGTCCAGGCTCGTCATCAGGTCGTAGTGCAGCGACCGGTCGGCACGCAGCTGGGACGCGTCCGGGTGGTACGGGGGAAGGCGGACCTCGTCTGGCCCTGGGCCCGTGGGCAGCGGCTCCCGGGCGCCGGGGAACAGCTGGCTCTCGTGCGTGACGTTGTAGTTGAAGACAGCGAAGAACGGCGCCGCGGCGGGCCGGTTGCGCCAATGTGCCTGCCCGCTGGAGGCGTCCCAGGCGTCGGCGATGCTGATCGGCGCGTTGTAGTCGGTCTTGGCGTTGTTCGTGCAGTGGTAGCCGGCCTCCCGCAGGTAGGCGGGGAAGCCGCGCAGCCAGTTTGGGATGTGCCCCGACGCGCGCATCTGATGCGCCGGTCCGCAGGTGGTGGCCTCCAGGCCGGTGACGATGCCGAACCTGGTGGGTGCACAGACCGGGGCGGTCGCGAAGGCGTTCTCGTAGCGGATGCCCTCGGCGGCCAGCCGGTCCAGCGTGGGCGTGGCGGACTGCGGGTCACCGTACGCGCCCAGGTACGGTGAGTTGTCCTCGCTGACCAGCCAGAGGAAGTTCGGACGGTCGACCTGCGCGGCGCCGGCCGACGACGGGTCGTGCAACCCCAGCGCCAGCGCCCCCGTGCCGGCCGCACTCCGGGACAGGAACTGGCGCCGGTTCATCGCGCGCGCCCGGCGCCGTGCGCTCACGGCTCCACCCAAGCGTGGTGCATGAGCGACACCAGCGAGACCACGACCTGCGGATGCTCGACGGCGACGTCGTCCTGCTCGCCGGGGTCTCGGCCCAGGTTGTACAGCTCGACCTCCCACTCCTCGTCCGGCACCGACCGATCGGTGCCGGGAGCGAACCGGACGGCCTTCCACTGCCCGCGGCGCAGGGCCTCGCATACCTGTCGGCCCCGGCCCTGGTCGGTCGCGTTGGACAGCGGCGACTGGAACCGCTCGAGCCGGTACCAATACAGGTATGCGCGCTGCCCCGGCGCGGGGTCGGTGCCGGGCAGGAGCACCGGCCCCATCGAGTCGCCGTCCAGGTCCGACGGCACAGGTGCGCCGGCGATCTCGGCGAGCGTCGGCAGGACGTCCCAGGTGGTCCAGGCGTCGTGGATTACGGTGCCGGGCCGGCCCTTCAGCAGGCCGGGGCCCCACACGAGCATGGGCACCCGGATGCCGCCCTCGTACAGGTTGCGCTTGATGCCCCGCAGCGGGCCGGTGGCGTCGAAGAACAGCGGGTCCAGCCGTGGGTTCCCCTCCTGATGGGGACCGTTGTCGCTGGTGACGAACACCAGCGTGTCCTGGGCCAGGCTCAGCCGCTCCAGCAGGTCGACGATGCGGCCCACGTCGGCGTCCATCCTGGTGATCTGCGCGGCGTGGGCCTTCTCCGCGTCACGCCACGGCAGGTCCGCGTACTCGCCCAGGTCCGGCACGTCCTGCGGGAAGTGCGGCACGTTGGTCGACAAAACGAGCAGGAACGGCTCGTCGCGGTGCCGCTCGACGAAGTCCAGCGCCCGCGCGGCGAACAGGTCCGGCGCGAACGCGCCACGCGCCCCGTCCGCGTTCTCCGGAACGCTCACCGTGCGGTCGTTCTCCCACAGGTAGTCGGGGTAGTAGGTGTGGGCGTGGTTGTGGGTGATGTAGCCGAAGAACTCCTCGAAGCCCTTCGGCCCCGGGTGGCTGTGATGCCCCGCCTCCTCCGGGCCGAAGCCCCACTTGCCGAACAGCCCGGTGCGGTAGCCGGCCGCCCGCACGACGTTGCCGAACGTGGGCTCGTCCGGTGTCAGCATCCCGGCGCTGGCCGGCCCCTCCAGCGGGTTGGTCCGGACGCTGCACCGCCCGGTGTGCCGGCCGGTGAGCAGCGTGCACCGCGACGGGGCGCACACCGCCGCCCCCGCGTAGAACTGGCTGAACAGCATTCCCTCGGTGGCCAGCCGGTCCAGGTTCGGCGTCCGGATGAGCTCCTGGCCGTACGAGCCCAGCTCGCCGTAGCCGAGGTCGTCGGCGAGGACGAACACGATGTTCGGCGGCCGCCCGTGTGCCTGCGCCGCGGCGGGCGTGATCGATCCGGCCGTCGCGGTGGCCGCCACAGCGGCGGAGGAGGCCAGGAAGCGGCGCCGGTTCATGGTGGTCGGATCAGGCATCGGTGTCACCGGCTCTCATGAGCATCCAGCAGGTCAGGCCCCGGCACTGCCGCGCCGCGGCCGAGGCCGGGTGGGCCGACCCCGGCAGCAGCCCACCCGGCGGGCGTCAGCTTGATCGGTTGGTCGACACGCCGGGGCCGATGAAGTCGATGGCGTCGACGTTGAACGTGTTGGCCTGGTTCGCGGTGAACACGAAGTACAGAGTGTGCGTGCCGGACAGCGCGGTAACCGGGACCGGCGCGGTGCTGGCGTACGAGTTCTGTCCGCCGGTGCCCGTCACCACGGTGGTGGCCAGCAGCGGTCCGTCGGGCGAATCGGCGCGCAGCTGGATGGTGCCGCCGGCGGCGGTGGATCCCACCCGGTAGCCGATCGCGTCGATGCCGCGCAGGTTCATCCGGTCGAAGGCGATCCAGTCGCCGGTGGCGAGGTTGCCGACCCGGTACGCGCCCTCGGCGGCCTCCTGGCGCTGCTCGGCGACGCCGGACTGCGTGTCGTAGTGCTCGGCTTGCCGGTGCTTGGGCTGCAGAACCACCTCGGTGGTCGACGTCAGCGGGTCGACACCGGCTTCGCCGTGGTCGGTGTAGGACGCGGTGATGACGTAGAAGAGGTTGGCGTCGTCTCCGTGCCCTCCCGCGACGGTCGTGATGGTGCCTCGGCAGCCTTCGACCTCCTCCAGCGGGTGGGAGTGCGCGTCGTGCCCCAGTGCTGGCTGCACGGTCACCTCGGCACAGTCGACGGCGCCGTCCTCGCGGTCGGTGACCACCGCCCGGAACGTCACGTCGTCGCCGAAGTCGATGAACCCGCCGTCCTGTGGGATCGCCAGGCGCACGGTCGGCGGGGTGTTGCCCACGCTGATGGTGACGCTGGTACTGACCGAGCGGCCGGTGTCGTCGGTGACGGTCAGCCGGGCGGCGTAGGTGCCGTTGGCGGTGTAGGTGTGTGTGGGGTTCGGCTCCGTGGACGTGCCGCCGTCGCCGAAGTCCCAGGCGTAGGTGAGGGCTTGGCCTTCGTCCGGGTCGGTCGAGCCGGTGGCGTCGAACCGCACCTCCAGCGGCGCCCACCCGCTGGTCGGAGTCGCCCCGGCGACCGCGACCGGGGACCGGAACCCGGGCTTGGCGTAGTCGATGCGGTAGATGCCGTCGTCGGGGTTGTTACGGCCGAACCCGCGCCCCCACTCGGCCACGTACATCGCCCCGTCCGGGCCGAAGACCATGTCCATCGGCGCGTTGAACCGCACGTCCGGCAGGAACGGGTTGATTTTGGTTGGGGTGTCGCGACCGTCGGGCACGAACTCGCGCAGGAAGTGCCGGCTCCACTCGTAGAAGAAAGCCTTGCCGTCGTAGTAGGCGGGGAACTTCCGGCCCGACTCCAGGCCGGGATCGTAGCTGTAGACCGGGCCGGCCATCGGCCCGCCGCCGCCTCTGCCCAGCTCGGGGAACTCGGCCGAGTCGGTGTACGTGTACCACACGGCCGGCGCAATGGTGGGCGGCAGCTCGGCGAGGCCGGTGTTGTTCGGCGAATCGTTGACCGGGGCGGCACAGTCGAACGCCGGGCCGGACGCGCCAGTGGCGAAGTCGTAGTCGCGGTACGCGAAGTTGTCGCCGTGGCAGTAGGGCCAGCCGTAGTAGCCGGGCTCGCCGACCACCTGCCACTCGACGTACCCCTCCGGCCCGCGTTCGGGGTTCGGCTCGCGGGCGTCCGGCCCATAGTCGGCGACGAGCACGTCGCCGGTGTCCGGGTGCACGGTGATGCGGAACGGGTTGCGGAACCCCATCGCGAAGATCTCAGGCCGGGTGCCCGGGGTCCCCGGCGCGAACATGTTGCCGTCGGGGATGGCGTACGTGCCGTCTTCCTCGGGGTGGATGCGCAGGACCTTGCCGCGTAGGTCGTTCGTGTTCGCCGAGGTCCGCTGCGCGTCGAAGGCGATCCGCCCCGGCCGCTCGTCGATGGGGCTGTAGCCGTTGGACTCGAACGGCACGGTGTCGTCGCCGGTGGACAGGTACAGGCTGCCGTCCGGGCCGAACTCGACGGAGCCGCCGACGTGCGCGGGACGTTCGGGGTTGTCGGTGGGGATGCCGAGGAGCACGACTTCTGAGCTCAGGTCCAGCGTGTTGCCGTCGACGTGGAAGCGCGAGAGCCGCCGCTCACCGTCGGGCAGCGTCGAGTAGTACAGGTACACCCAGCCGTTGGTGGCGAAGTCCGGGTCCAGTGCGATGCCTTGCAGGCCGTTCTCGCCGCGCGTGTCGGTGTTGAGCGCCCCGGCGTCCACCGTGGCACCGGTGTCCGGCTGGTAGATCCGCACGCCGCCGGTGCGCTCGACGAAGAAGACCCGGCCGTCGTCGGCCACGTCCAGCTCCATCGGCTGGGTCACCTCGGTGGACAGCGGGACCTTCTGGAAGTTCTCCCACACCGTTCCGCCGCAGTCGGCCTCCTCGACTCCCGCCGCGGTGCGCACCCCGCCCAGGACGTGCTCGACGAAGAACGGCTCGGTGTAGGCGGCGGCGTGATGGCCCAACGCGGTGGCCCAGACCCGGCCGCCCTCGAAGTCGCGGCACCACGAGATCGGATGGTCCGCACCCATCGCGTCCGGACCCGGGTCGTAGGTGGTCTCGTCGACCGTAGCCAGCACGTGTACGTCGCCGCGCGGGTTGGCGTCGAAGTTGTACCACTCCTCGCGGAACTGCCAGCGCTCGGGCAGCCCGGCGGTGGACGGGTGTACGCGGTCGGCCACCTTCATCGTGGCCTGGAGGTTCTGCGCCGAGTGCCGGGTCATGGTGGTGCCGATCAGGTCGTCCCACCACGGGAACCACACGTCGGGCGCGCCCATGTCCAGCGCGTTGTGGATGGCGACGATGCCGCCGCCGCCGCGCACGTACCGTTGCAGGGCGGCCTGCTGCTCGGCGTTCCACAGGTCGTTGCCCGACGTCTGCAGCATGATCAGCACGTCGAACCGGGCCAGGTCGGCGTCGTTGAACAGCGCGGCGTCCTCCGAGTGCACCAGCTCGAAGCCGTGGTCGGCGGCCAGTTGCTCGAACATCGCCACCCCGGCCGGGATGGACGCATGCCGGAAACCGGCAGTCTTGGTGAACAGCAGCGCGCTGAACTCCGGCTGGAGGTTTTCTCGAGAGGTGGCCGTGGAATCGTTGGACTGCGGTACCAGGCTGATGGCGGCCAGCAGGACGGCGAGGGCGAGGGTCACGATGCGGCGTTGCATACGGGCTCCTTCGGCCGTGCGAGGTCGATGGTGCTCCTAGAGGTGGTCGACGCTGGCCGCTGCGGAGGCCATCGGGTCGCTGGAGCTGGGGTGCTGGTACGGCCCGCGCTGCGCGGAGTGAGCCATGCCGTACGGGAAGGCACGCCGCCTCGATCGTGCTCGCGGAGTCCTCGCCATCGCCTGGCCCTTCCACGACGGGACCGCATGACGCCGGCCGATCTCTCTCGGGCTCAGCTGGGCCGGCGAGTGACGATCCGTTCATTATTCAGGTTCGCAAATTATCTGGGTACATAGTGGTCGTCAAGGGCGAACCGGGACTTACCCGCCGGTAGCACCTATCAGTGCAGGTAAGATGGACCAAAAGGCGCGAGTGCGGGCAAGTTGACGGCTCTGAACGAGGCGGTTAGGTTTTTCACCGTGAGCAATGAATTAGGGGGAATGAGCGCCCGGCACGTCCGGGTGCACAACCGGGCAGCCCTGCTCAGGCTGCTGCGTGAGGTCGGGCCGCTGCCCAGGATCGAGCTCGCCGATCGTTCCGGATTGAGCGCGACCACCGTCACCAAGGCGATCGCCGAACTGATCAGCGAAGGCGTGGTGGCCGAGATCCCGCGGGTCCGGCCGGCGTTGAGCCGTGTTGGCCGGCCATCCATCGACGTCGCGCTGGTCGCCGGCGCACGTCACGTCTGCGGCGTCCAGGTCGGCGTGGGAACGGTCCAGCTGGCCATCTGCGACCTGCTCGCCAACGTCGTCGAGGACGCCACCGTCACCTTCGATCCCGCGGCGGACGTACATACGGTCCTCGGTGTCATCGAGACGGCGCTCGGCGACCTCCTCACCGGCAGCGGTGTGCCGCGCGAGTCCATCATCGGCATCGGCATCGGTGCGCCGGGTCCCGTCGACGCCGCACAGCGGCGAAACCTGCTGTCGATCAACCTGGGCTGGCGTGACGTCCCGTTCAGCGACCACATCGAGCGGGCACTCGGCATCCCGACGGTCGTCGACCACAACGTTCGGGCGATGGCGCTGGCCGAGGCGCGGTACGGCCTGGGCCGCGAGGCGGACAGCCTGGCGTTCGTGTACCTGCGCACCGGTGTCGGCGCCGGGCTCGTCCTCGGCCGCCAGCCGTACCGGGGCGGCACCCACGGCGCGACGGAGATCGGTCACCTGCGCATCGGGGCGGGCGACCGCCCGTGCTCGTGCGGCAGCACCGGGTGCCTGGAGACTGTGGCGTCCGAACCGGCGTTGGTCGAGCGGGTGCGGGCCACCGTGAACGCCCAGCCGGCGGGTCTGCTGGCGAGCGAATTGGCGGGCGGCCGCAGCCCACTGGCGGCATTGGTCGCGGCCGGCCAGGCCGGGGACCCGGCGGCCGGCGAGATCATCGAATCCACCGCCGGGCACTTGGCCACCGGCCTGGCGAACCTGATCAACCTGCTCAATCCCGAGCTGATCGTCGTCGGAGGCTTCTTCTGCGACGCCGGTGACCTGCTGCTCGAGCCGCTGCGCCGGGCGTTGCGCCGTCAAGCGTTCCCGGTGCTCCGCGACGCCATCCGGGTCGAGCTGACCACGTTCGGGCCGAAGGTCGGCGTCGTCGGGGCCGCCGCCGTCGCGCTGGACCGGGTCTTCTACCGCCCGCCGGTCGACGCCGGTGGTCAGGTGCCGGCGCCACACCGTCTGGCCGGCGCGTCGTGGCAAACGGCGCTACGTACACCAACCATGTCGAGGAGCATCGATGAGTGAGGCCGCCGGGCATCGGGTCCTCTCGCCCTTTCCGCCGTTCGGTCCCGAGCGGGGCGTCGTCGTGCGGCCGCCCGAGATCGCGGAGAGCGGCTACTGGAGCGGCTGCCCAGGGATCCTTCGGGACGGGGACCGGTTCCTGCTGACCTACCGGCAACGCCGGCCGCGGGGTACCGAGCGTGAACGCGGCTGGCGCTGCGCAATCGCCGAGAGCGACGACGGAGTCACCTTCCGCGACATCTGGGCGGTGGAGAAGGAGGAGCTGTCGACGGCGTCGATGGAACGGTGCTCACTGCTCCCGATGGGCGACGGCTACCTGCTGTACCTGAGCTACGTCGACCCCGACGACAACCGTTGGCGCATCGACGTCATGGACGCCGACACGCCAGCGGGCTTCTCGGTGTCGAAGGCCGAGCCCGTGCTGACGGCGGCCACGACCGGAACCGAGGGGGTCAAGGACCCGTACGCGTGGCGGATCGGGCCGGCCGTCTACCTGTTCGCCAGCTATGCCGAGGCCCAGACGCTCACACAGGAGCAGCGCGCCCGCGCCCACGCCACGTCCGACATCTACAACACGGGCGTGACGACCCACCCGACCGGCCTGGCCACCAGCACCGACGGCCGGGCCTTCGACTGGCACGGCCAGGTCCTCGGCGTGGGCACGGAGTGGGACCGCTACCAGGCCCGGTTGAACACGATCCTTCCGCTGGGCGGCGCCTACCTCGGCTTCTACGACGGGTCGGCCGGTGCGGACGAGAACTACGAGGAGCGCACCGGCCTCGCGCTCTCGTTCGACCTGGAGCACTGGCGCCGGCTCACCCCCCACCGCCCGTGGGTCACGACGTCGCAGGGCAGCGGGTCGGTGCGCTACCTCGACGCCGTCACCGTCGATGATGAGTGGTGGCTGTACTACGAGATGACCCGGGCCGACGGCGCGCACGAGCTGCGGATGTCGCGGGTTCCCAGGTCATGACGAAGACGGCGAGCCACCGCTCCGCTGCGCCGCCGGAGCGCGGCGGGCAGGCGCCGGACGAGCCGAGGCGGGCCGGCCGTGCTCGGCGGCGCGTCGTGGCCACCGCGTCGGTGCTGGTCCTCGCCGCGGCCTGGTACCTCGCCACCGAGGTGTTCGCGATGGTCACGCCCCTGGTGCTGCCGTCGCCGGTCGACGTCGTCACCGCGGGTGTTTCGGTCGCCACCGAGCCGTACAGCGGATCGACGCTTGCCGGGCACGTGTGGGCGAGCCTGCAGACGGTGCTCGGCGGCTGGCTGCTGGCCATCGTGATCGGCGTGCCGCTGGGCTCGGCGATGGGATCGTCGAAGATCGTCGACACGCTTGCCGGGCCGGTCTTCAACGTGCTGCGGCCGATCCCGCCGATAGCCTGGATCCCGCTGGCCATCGTCTGGTTCGGCATCGGCCAAGGTGCCCGGTTCTTCGTCGTGTTCCTGGCCGCCGCGATCCCGTGCGTGATCAATGCCCGCGAGGGCGTCCGGCAGGTCGACCCGGTGCTGCTGCGGGCCGCCCGGACGCTGGGCGCGGGCACGTTGACGACGGTGCGCCGGGTGGCGTTGCCGTCCGCCGCGCCGCTCACCTTCACCGGCATCCGGCTCTCCCTCGGCAACGCGTGGATGACCCTGGTAGGGGCCGAACTGGTGGCCGCCAGCGCCGGGCTGGGGTTCTTGCTGCTGGACGCCCGGCGGTCACTCCAGCCCGACCTGCTGTTCGCCGCGATGCTGGTCATCGGCCTGCTCGGGGCGCTTTTCGGCGCGGGCATGCGGTGGCTGGAACCGCGCCTGGTGCCGTGGGAGGCGGGGCATCGTGACCGTTGAGCTGACCCGTTCCCGCTCGGCCACGACCATCGCCCGGCCACTGCGCACCGCGGGGTCGGTGCTCGCCTCGCTGACCATCCTGGTCGTGCTGTGGTGGCTGGTGACCGACGGCATCGGGCTGGTCGGCGCCGACATGTTCGCCTCCCCGGGTTCCGTGGCCGACCGGCTGGCCGAGTTGGTCACCACCCCGTTCGCCGGCGAGACCCTGACCGGCCACGTGTCCGCGTCGCTGCAGCGCTGGGTCCTGGGCCTGGCCGCGGCGGTGTTGCTGGGCGTCCCGCTGGGCATGCTGATGGCCGAGCAGGCCGACGTCGACGCGGCGGTGACCCCGGTCTTCGAGGCGCTGCGGTTCATCCCGCCGCTGGCCTGGGTGCCGCTGGCGATCCTCTGGCTCGGGGCCTCGGTCACCGCGCAAGCCCTGGTGGTGTTCGTGGCGGCGTTCCCTCCGTGCCTGCTCAACGCCCACCGCGCGGTCCGCGGCATCGACCCGGTGTTGCGCCGCGCGGCGCGGACGCTCGGGGCCGGCCGCTGGCGCGAGGTCGTCTGGGTCGCGGTGCCGACCGGGCTGCCGACGGTGCTGGCCGGGGTGGCGATCGCGATGACGAACGGGTGGATGGCGCTCATCGGGGCCGAGCTGGTCGGTGCGAGGTCCGGCTTGGGTTTCATGATCCTCCGTGGCCAGTCCAACGCCGCGCCGGACATCATCGTGGCCGCGATGGTCGTGATCGGGATCATCGGTGCGGCCATGACCGCGCTGATGGGCCTGGCCACCCGGCGGGTCCTGCGCTGGCAGCACACCGACACACACCGGGAGACGTGATCGACGATGGCGAGAAGCCGGGCGCTCACCGACGAGACCGCCGACGCCACTGCGGCGGGCACGCCCAAGCTGGAGCTGGTGAGAATCACCAAGCGTTTCCACCGCCGCGGCGCTGTGGTCACGGCACTGGACGACGTGACGCTGGCGGTTCCTGCCGGTCAGTTCTGCACCGTCCTCGGACCGTCCGGCTGCGGGAAGAGCACCCTGCTGCATATCGCCGCCGGCCTCGAGCGCCCCACCGCCGGTGAGGCCCGCATCGACGGCCGGCCCGCCGGCGGGCCCGGCCCGCATCGGTGCATGGTCTTTCAGAGCTTCGCGCTGTTCCCGTCCATGACGGTGGTCCGCAACGTCGAATTCGGCCTGCGGGTGGCGAAGGTATCCGGAACGAAGCGGCGCGACGTCGCGATGGCCCAGCTCGAACGGGTCGGGCTGGCCGGCTTCGCCGACGCGTACCCGCACGAGCTGTCCGGCGGCATGCAGCAGCGGGTCGCGATCGCCCGAGCCCTGGTCCTCGAACCGGACCTGCTCCTGATGGACGAACCGTTCGGCGCGCTGGACGCGCAGACCCGGGTCACCATGCAAGAGGAGGTCGCCCAGCTGGTCGCCCGGTCGGGGGTGACGACGGTGTTCGTCACCCACAGCGTCGAGGAGGCCATCTACCTCGGCGACCGCATCGTGGTGATGTCCGCCCGGCCCGGGCGGGTGAAGGAGTCGATCGACGTCGCGCAGCACAGCGCCTGGCGCGACCAGCCGGCGCACGACGTGATGAACGAGCCGGAGTTCGCCCGGCTTCGCCAGCACATCTGGACCTCGGTGCGCGAGGAGATCTCCGCCGCTTCGGCCGAGCAGCGCATCAGCTGACGAAAGGACTCGCGTGATGAACACGATTTCTGCTGGCCGCCGGGCACGATTCGTGCTGGCCGGGGCGCTCGCCGTCCCGCTGGCCGCGACCGCGTGCGGCGGCGAGGACGCCGGCACCACCAGCGACGGCACCGCCGAGATCCGGCTCGCCACCGTGCCGAACCTGGTCGGGTGGTCCGTCTGGGGCGCGCAGGACCTGGGGTTCTTCGAGGAGAACGACCTCGAGGTGACCTCCTTGGAGGTCTTCGACAGCGGCCCGCCGATCGTCGAGACAGGCCTGGCGGGGGAGTGGGACGTCGCGTTCCTCGGCTCGCCGCCGGCCATCGTCGCCGGCGAGAAGTGGGACCTGAAGATCGCCGGGGTGCAGAACGAGGAGGCCGGGAACATCATCCTCTACGTACGCGAGGGTGAGGTCGACCTCGACGACCCGGCGCCGGACCTCACCGGCAAACAGGCCCTGGTGGTCGGCAGCTCGCTCGGCGAGCAGGTCTACCAGGCGTGTTTGGAGAGCCTCGGCATGCAGCCGGACGACATGGAGCTCGTCCCGCTCGAGCCGCCGCAGATCGCCAACTCCTTCACCGCCGGCGACGGCACCGTCGCGCAGGTGTGGAGCGAGCTCGTCGAGCGGATGGACGCCGAAGGGTTCGAGCGTCTCTGCACCGGAACGGACGCCGGCACCGAGGTCTACACGGTGTTCGTGGTGCATCCGGACTTCGCCGCCGAGCAGCCGGAGGCGGCAGCGCGGGCCATCGAGGCGATCTTCGACGCCAACGAACTGCTCAAGAACGATCTCGACGGCGCGATGGAGTCCCTGCTGGCCTTCTACGCCGAGAACGGTGTCGACCTGACCGAGGAGGACATCCGGGCCGAGTCCGAGCGGCACGACTGGTACAGCCTGGAAGAGTCCACGGAGCTGCTGTCCAGCGGCCATGCCGCCGACGTACTGGGCGCGACCGCCGAGTTCTTCGTGACGAAGGGCCAGTACGACGAGGTGCCGGAGTTCGACTTCCTGGCGCCGGACATCGCCGAGGCCGCGGTCGACTACCGCGGCGAGGGGTGACCCTGGTGAATCCGCTCGCGCTGCACGCGATGGTGTTCCTGCGCGGTGGCGGCCCGGCGGCCTGGGAGCGCGTGGTGTCGGCGACCGCAACTGCCGGCTTCGACCTGCTGGAGGTGCCGCTGCGCGACCCGTCCGCCGTCGACGCGCCCGGGCTGAGGACGCTGCTGGACGACGCCGGCCTGGGCGCGGTCGGCCTGCTCGCGATGCCGTTCGACGCCGACGTCTCCAGCCCGGACGAGGCCGTGGCGGCCCGCGGCGCGCGGCTGCTGGACGACGCGCTGGCGGTGGCGACATCGTTGGGCTCGCCCTACCTGGGCGGCGTGCTCTACGGCGCGGCCGGCCGGCACGACGGCCCGGCTACCACGGATGACCGGCGGCGCAGCGTGGCCGCGCTGCGCCGGTTGGCCGGCCGGGCCGCGGCCGCCGACGTCACGATCGGCCTGGAAGTGGTCAACCGGTACGAGAGCAACCTAATCAACACCGCCTCGCAAGCCCTCGACCTGATCGACGAGATCGGTGCCGACAACGTCGGCGTCCACCTCGACACGTTCCACATGAACATCGAGGAGGCCGATGTCGCAGCAGCTATCAGGGCCTGCGGCGACCGGCTGGTGTACGTGCACGCCAGCGAGAGCAACCGCGGGCACCTGGGCCGGGGAAGCGTCGACTTCGACGCCGTCTTCGGCACGCTCGCCGACGTCGGCTACGGCGGGCCGGTCGGCTTCGAGAGCTTCACGGCCGCCGCCGCGCCCGATGCGCTCCGTCGATCGATGGCCTTGTGGCGGGACGTGTGGTCCGATCCGGACGACCTGGCAGCACATGCGCGGGCGTTCATTTCCGGCGCGATCGAGCGGGCGACGGCGAGAGGATGACGATGGAACGAGTACGCATCGGCCTGCTGGGCGCCGGTTTCGTCAGCGACTTCTACTTGCGGGCGCTGCGGTACGTCCGCGACCACGAGGTGGTGGCGATCTCGTCCCGCAGCCGCGACCGTGCCGAGGCGGTGGCCCGCCGGTGGGGCATTCCGGTTGCGACCACCAGCATCGCCGACGTCGTCACCCGCGACGACGTCGACCTGGTGGTGGTCGGGCTGCCGCACCATCTCCACGTCGAGGCGGTGACGGCGGCGGCGCAGGCCGGCAAGGCGGTGCTGTGCACCAAACCGCTCGGCCGCAACGCCGACGAGGCCCGCGAGTGCCTGCAGGCCGCCGAACGGGCCGGGGTGTGGCACGGCTATGCCGAGACCGAGCTGTTCGTGCCGGCGGTCCGGCAGGCCAAGCAGCTCGTCGATGATGGCGCCGTCGGCGACGTCTACTGGGTGCGGGCCCGCGAGGCGCACAGCGCCCCGCACGCGCACGCCCGCGACAAGGAGCTGATGGGCGGCGGCCCGCTGCGCGGGCTGGGCATCCACGGTGTGGCGATCGGGCGCTGGTTCCTCGGCGGCGGCGTGCCTACCGAGGTCCTCGCCTGGGGCGACCGCCTCGCCCGCGACGACGTCGACTGCGAGGACAGCGCCATCGCGATGATCCGCTTCGCCGACCGCCGGGTCGCCCAGGTGGAGGTCGGCTGGGGCCACCTGGCCGGCCTCGACGTCCGCACCGAGATCCACGGCTCGAACGGCTACATCGCCACCGACCACACCGGCCAGACCGGGATCCGCGCCTTCGCGGGCGAGTCGGCCGGCTATGTCGTGGAGAAGGCCGGCTCCGACCGCGGCTGGGTCAACCCCGTGCCGCAGGAGGAGTGGAGCTACGGCTACCACGCGGAGCTGGACCACTTCGTCCATGCCTTCCTCGCCGGCGAGCGCCCCGTCCAGACCTTCCGCGACGGCATGATCGACAACGCCGTCGTCGACGCCGCCTACCGGTCGATGGCCAGCGGCGGCTGGGAGGCGGTCACGGTCTGAGGGCCGGGCTGGACGACCACAGGTCTCACTGACCAGTCGCGCGGTGGCCGCCTTCAGGGAATGCCACCGTCCGCGAAGCCGCGCGCCCTTGGTGACGCTATGGCCAATTGTTGGCCGCAGCGTCACCCCTTGCGGGTTCACACCACCCGGGCTCTGGACGGCGCCGACCTCGGGACCGGCGGCGCCGTGCCCCGCTGATCAAGGCGACCTACTGGGAGAACCTTGGACGGTTGCGGCGCCCATGCTGTCCCACTATGGTTCTTACAACGTTATGTATAACGATGTACGTCTGGGCTCAGGGGACTCCATGCGGCCGAATGTGCTGATCTTGATGAGCGACGAGCAGAGCTGGGGGACCCTGAGCTGCACGGGCAACGCGGCAGCGAGGACTCCCAGGCTGGACGCGCTGGCCGAGATCGGCACCATCTTCGATGGGTGCTACACCCCGTTCCCGCTGTGCTGCCCCTCTCGAACCAGCCTGTGGACCGGGTTGATGCCGCGGCACCATCACGTGCTCGGCAACTGGAGAGCCATCGCACCGGAACTTCGTTCCCGAAGCATCGCCTCGGCATTCCGCGACGCCGGCTATCACACGATGTACACCGGCAAATGGCATGTGCCCGGAACCACGCCGCAGCTGATGGGCTTCGACGACACGGCCGCCATCCCCGCCGTTCTCGACGGGCGGGATCGCGGGCGGTACATCGAGGATTACCGGAGGTATGTCACCGAGCTCGGATACGAGTTGGTGCCCGGGCACATCGAGAATCTCTCGGCGGCCGACCTGCGCGAGTTGGGGGCCCCGGACTCACCGCATCGAGGTCGCGCCGAGATCCGGCTCGAGCACTACCTGGAGACCTGGCAGACCGATCAGTTCCTCCACACCCTCGACCGCCGGCCAGCCGATCGTCCCTGGTTCGCGGTCTGTTCGTTCAACGCTCCGCATTTCCCGATGGTGGTGCCGGCACCATATGACTCCATCATCGATCGTGGCCTGGTCCGGCTACCTGACAGCTTCGCGACAGGGCCAGGCACGAGGCCGCGCGAGGTGCGCGAGTCGCCGTTCGCCACCGAGTACGCCGACCTGGATCAAGCCGGCTGGGTCGATCTCGTCGGCCACTACCTGGGCTTCTGCGCTCTGGTCGATGCGCAGGTCGGCCGGATCCTCGACCATCTCGAGCGGACCGGCACGCTGGATGACACGACCGTGGTCTTCACCTCCGACCACGGCGACATGATGGGTGCTCATCGGTTGATGGAGAAGGGGCACCTACTCCACTACGAGGAGGCACTGCGTGTTCCGCTCATAATCCGGCATCCCGATGCGGGCCAGGCGCGGATCTCGCACCTGATCTCGATGGTCGACATCGCAGCCACGCTGGCCGAACTCGCCGATGTCAGCTGGCGAGGGCCCGACGACGGCATATCCTTTGCGGAAATGATCGGCGCATCCGATGCCACGCCGACACGGGACCATGTGACCGCGGAGTCCGTGCTGTATCGGATGCGGGCCGACGCGAACGGCGAGCATCTCGACCCGCGCACCTGGCGCGCGGAGACCGACGCCATCAACCTGTCGGTACGCACTCCGACCGCGCGCTACATCTTTCGCTCCCGTGACGAGGACGAGCTCTACGACCACGTCACGGATCCCGGCGAGCAGCACAATCTGGCCGCCGATCCAGCATGTGCGGACACCCGGAGGTACCTGCGGAAGCTGATCGCTACGGAGATCGACGACGTCTTTCCCGCCATCGCCAGAACGCTCACGACCGGCTGAGACCGATTCATGATCGCTTCGCGCGTGTGCCCACGCGACTACTGGACCCGTCGGCCGGTGCGGATTGAGAGGACCACATGATCGACTCGTCTTCGTACCCTCGGCCCCGGCTCGTCCGCGATCGATGGTACGACCTCTGCGGCACGTGGCGGTTCGCCTACGACGACCGCGATCACGGCATCGGTCAGCAGTGGTTCACCGTTCCGCCCGGTGTCTTCGACCGCACCATCGAGGTGCCCTATCCGCCGGAGTCCAAGCTCTCGGGTGTCAACGACCGATCCTTTCACCCTGTCATCTGGTATCACCGTGCCTTCGACCTGCCGGAGCTCGGCGACGACGAGCGGCTGCTCCTGCACTTCGGCGCCGTCGACCACCGAGCCACGGTGTGGCTGAACGAGCACCACCTGACCGACCACGAAGGCGGCCACACGCCCTTCACCGTCGACATCAGCGACGCGCTCGACCCGCGGCGCGACCAGCAATCGCTCGTCGTCAGGGCGGAGGATCAACCCGACGATGCTGGGATTCCGCGTGGCAAGCAAACCTGGGACCCCGAGCCGTCGGGCATCTTCTACGAGCGAACCAGCGGCATCTGGCAACCGGTCTGGCTGGAGCCGGTACCGCGGGTCTCGATCGACAAGCTGGACCTGATCCCCGATATGACCGCGCGGGTCCTGCGCGTCGAGCTGTCCGTCCGGGGGACGGTCGACACAACTGGCACCCTAGACGTCACGCTCGAGTTGGGCGACCGGCTGCTGGCAGCTCAGTCGATGCGCCTGGTGGGCTCGCGGGCGCAGTTCTCGGTCAGCATCCCCGGCCTCGAGGACAACGACAAGGCTCTGCACTGGTCGCCGGAATCTCCTACCCTGATGACCGCTGACCTCTCCCTGCGAGTGGCCGATACCGTCGATCGCGTCCGCAGCTATGTCGGGTTCCGGGAGGTGGGCGTCCGCGACGGTGCCTTCCTGCTGAACGGCCGTCCCTACTACCTGCGCATGGTGCTCGCGCAGGGATACTGGCCGGAGTCCCACCTCGCAGCGCCGAGCGGCGACGCGCTCCGGCGGGAAGTCGAGCTGATCAAGGAGCTGGGCTTCAACGGCGTTCGCGTACACCAGAAGGTCGAGGATCCGCGGTTCCTCTACTGGTGCGACCGGTTCGGCCTGCTGGTCTGGGGTGAGATGGCCAACGCGCACGAGTTCTCCGCGAGAAGCGCCGACCAGGTCATCACGGAATGGGCCGACGTCGTCCGCCGCGATCGCAGCCATCCGTGCATCGTGACCTGGGTCCCGATCAACGAGAGCTGGGGCGTGCCGAGCATCGCCTCCTCCGCCAGACAGCAGCACCATGCACGTGCCCTCTACCACCTCACCAAGACCCTGGATCCAACGCGACCAGTGATCTCCAACGACGGTTGGGAGCACCCGGTGAGCGACATCTGGAGCATCCACGACTACGCCACGGCCGGCGCTGACCTCCGGCGACGATACGGTGATCCCGAGGCCCTCGCGGGGGTTCTGGCTGGAACCGGGCCGGCCGGACGGAAGGTTGTGCTGGGCGATCAGGAACGGGCGGGCCACCCCGTCGTCATCAGCGAGTTCGGTGGTCTGGCCTACCTACCTGCCATTGGCGAGAAGTGGTTCGGATACCGCGTGGTGGGTTCGGAGGACGAGTTCCGAGCCGCCTTCGAGGAACTGGTTGCCGCGCTGATCGGTAGCCCCGAGATCGCCGGCTTCTGCTACACGCAGCTGACCGACACTGCACAGGAGCGCAACGGCCTGCTCACCGAGGACCGTACTCCCAAGCTTCCGTTGCCGGTGCTGCATGAGATCATCACCCGCCCGAGCAGCGCCGTACCCAGCGAGTCCATCGACCATCAGCGCCGCCGAGCCCTGTTGGCAGCGCTGGGCACACCGGACGCGCCATGATGCCCACCCTGGCCGCCGGACGCCGGATCTCGGCTCGGGACCAGGGCGCCGCGACCAGACTTTACAACGATGTGTATTACGATGTACGGTGCCGAGATGGCTCGCAGGAATGCGCCTCATCGTTGTGGCGCGTGAGGCTGGGTCGATCGAAGGCCGCACCATGACGGCCGCCGCGCAGGAGCGGACGCAGGACACCACTGGCCGAGTCGGCGTGAAACGTCGCCGGTACCGGGACAACGTGTGGGGCTACGTGCTCCTTCTGCCCTGGCTACTCGGCTTCGTCCTGCTCACGGTCGGACCCATGCTGGCGTCGCTGGTGTTGTCCTTCACCGACTTCGACCTGCTGTCGGCGCCGAACTGGGTCGGCCTCGAGAACTACGTGCGGATGCTGACCGACGACGACAGGTTCACCAAGTCGCTGCAGGTCACCACGACCTACGTTCTGCTCGGCGTTCCGCTGGAGCTCGCCTTCGCGCTCCTCGTCGCCATCGTGCTCAACCGTGGACTGCGGGGCCTGGACTTCTACCGGTCGGCGTTCTACTTGCCGTCCCTACTCGGCGGCAGTGTGGCCATAGCAGTGCTGTGGCGCCAGGTCTTCGGGCGCGACGGCCTGGTCAACGATGTTCTCTCGGTGTTCGGCATCGAGGGACCGAGCTGGATCTCGGACCCGAGCTACTCGCTGTTCACCCTGGTCGTCCTGAACGTCTGGCAGTTCGGGGCACCGATGGTGATCTTCCTGGCCGGCTTGAGAGGCATCCCGGACGAGCTCTACGAGGCGGCCGCGGTCGACGGGGCCGGAGTCCTCCGCCGCTTCTGGAGCATCACGATTCCGCTGCTCACGCCCATCATCTTCTTCAACCTCGTGCTACGACTCATCAACTCGTTCCAGGCATTCACCCCCGCCTTCATCATCAGCGGAGGCACCGGCGGACCAACCGATTCGACGCTCTTCTACACCCTGTACCTGTACCAGGAAGGCTTCGCGTACTTCCGCATGGGGTATGCCTCCGCGCTCGCATGGATCCTGCTGCTGATCATCGCGGCGGTCACCGCGGTCAACTTCGCGCTGAGCAAGTACTGGGTCAACTACGACCGCTAGGGAGGGAGACGATGACATCGAACACGGCTCAGCGCCGTCGACCGCGTCGCATCCTCGCGCACGGGGCGCTCGTCGTCGGCACGGTCGTCATGAGCTATCCCCTGCTGTGGTTGCTCGCGAGCTCTTTCAAGGAAGACTCGAAGATCTTCAGTTCCACCGGGCTCATCCCGAACCCGGTGGACCTGGCCAACTACGCCGAGGGTTGGACCGGCGCCGGCAAGAGTTTCACGACGTTCTTCACGAACTCGCTCGTCATCGGGATCGTGGCCGTGATCGGTAACGTCATTTTCTGCTCCATCACCGCATACGCATTTGCGCGCCTCGATTTTCGCTTCCGGCGATTCTGGTTCGCGATGATGCTCGGCACGATCATGTTGCCGCACCATGTCACGCTGATCCCGCAATACTCCATGTTCGACTACCTCGGCTGGGTCAACACCTTCCTGCCGCTCTTGGTCCCGAAGGTCATGGCGGTCGATGCGTTCTTCGTCTTCCTGCTCGTACAGTTCATCAGGACGATCCCGCACGAACTCGACGACGCTGCCCGCATCGATGGGTGTGGACCGGTGCGGATATTCCGCCACATCATCTTTCCGCTGCTCACGCCGGCATTGGCCACGACGGCGATATTCACGTTCATCTGGACCTATAACGACTTCTTCAGCCAGCTGATCTACCTCAACGACGTCGACCTGTTCACAGTCCCGCTCGGCCTGCGAATGTTCTTGGACGCGACTGGCGAGTCCGCGTGGGGACCGATGCTCGCAATGAGCGCCGTAGCACTGATTCCGTTGTTCATCGTATTTCTGGTATTTCAACGGCGAATCGTCCAGGGAATCGCCACGACTGGATTACGGGGCTGACAGATGCCGGCCACAGCTGCAGCAAGTCCACTAGAGGCACACGGAGGTGCCACATGAATACGTCGAACCCCATGAGACCAGCCATCTCGCGCCGTACGTTCCTCGGTGCGGTGGCGGCGACGGGCGTCGGCAGCCTGGCCGCGGGCTGCGGAGCGGGAGATGACAACGCGGGCGATTCCAGCAGCGCCGGCGGAGAACTCTCGATCATGTTCTGGGGGGAGGGGAACCAGAACGAGCTCCAGCTCGAGCTGATCGAGCTGTACGAGCAGCAGGCCGACGGCGTCACGTTCTCGGCGGAGTACTCGGGACTCGAAGGCTACTACGACAAGTTGGCCACCAGAGTGGCCGGCGGGAATCCAGCTGACATCTTCGGTATCCACGACGTCTCGCTGGCCGAGTATGCGGCCAGAGGAGCGGTGAGAAACATCGAGGAGTTCCGCGCCGAGCCGCTCGGACTGGACAGTGTCGCGAATGAAAGCGTGGTGGAAGGCTGCCTGATCGGCGGCGAGCTCCACTTCGTCCCACTCGGAGTCTCCACGGAGCCAGGTTTCATCTACGACAAGACCGTCCTGGAGCAGGCTGGCCTCGCCCTTCCGAGCGACGAGTGGACGTTGGCGGAGTACCGTGAACTCGCCCAGGCCGTCGCCCAGAGCGGGGTGCGCACCGCAGGCACGGCCGATCTCGGCGGGGTTCCCCCCGCGCTGGGTGCATGGCTACGCACCCACGAGCTTTCGCTGTTGTCGTCCGGTGGGCTCGGGTTCGACGTCGACGATCTTGCTGAGTGGTTCAACTTCTGGGATGAGCTGCGGCGCGAGGGCTCCGCAGTTCCGATCGAGGTTACGGCTGCGGCGGTGGGGTTCCAGAACGACCCTGTCGTCACCGCGGACGCGGCGCTGACCACGACGGCCAAGGACAAGGGCTGGCTCGCGCTCGACGGCCTGACGGACGACGAGCTCGTCTTGGTGCCGTTCCCGAGGGCGGCCGCAGACGCGCCGGCGGCGACCCAGATCGTGCCAGGGGCCTGGTTCGCAGTGTCCGCCGAGTCCGAGAAGGTCGACGCCGCCATCGACTTCCTCTCGTACCACATCTCGAACATGGACGCGTTGCGGACGATCGGGATCGGTAGGCATGGCGTCCCACTCTTCGAGGAGGCGCGCGAAGAGCTGTATCCGGAGGCCAAGCCGGCTCATCAGAAGATCTACGATCTCCTCGCCACCGTCGAAGCCTCGCAGACCGGTGCCGTCGATGTCGTCTACCCGGTAGGAGCGAATGAGCTGTTCCAGCAGCTCAAGCCCTTGAACGAGCAGATCGGCTTCGGCCAGAGCGGCGTGTCCGACGCGGCGGAGTCGTTCTTCGACACCGCCGAGCGGATTCTCGAAGGCTGATCGATCACCGGACCCGGGCGGCAGCCGCCGCCGTCAGTACTCGAGCGCCACGATGGTGTACGAATGCGGCGGCAGCGACAGCGACAGGTCGCCGTCGACGGTCACGCGTTCGGTCCTGGGCAGGACCGCGTCGGGGGAGTCCGGCGTGTTCTGGGCCAGCGGATCGTCCGCGGCGAGCTGGATGACGGTGGCTGCCGGCTTCGGCGACCTGTCCCGGAGGACGACGTCGGTGACCATCTCATCGTCTCGGGAACGGTTGACGACGGAGATCCAGGCCCTGCGGCCGCGCTCGTCGTGGGTGGCACTGGCATCAAGGTACGGGACGGCGCCGAGATGGCGGTGATCGTGGAGGAGATAGCCGTCGCACTCCACGTGGGCCGGGACGCTGATCGGGCCGCTGTTCTCGCGCTGCATGAGCAGCGGCCAGTAGACGGTCTCCGGCACCACGTGGTCCTGGTCGACGAACAGCGCGCCGACCACGTTGATGGTCTGCGCGAAGTTGGCAAGGCCGACGAGGCGACACTGCCGCTGCATGGCGTTGAGGAAGCCGGCGACGGCCAGGGCGTCCATCAGCCGGAACTGCGGAGCTTCCGGACGCCAAGCAGCGCTCATGCCGCGCAGGTCGGTGTCGGCGCAGTTCCACTCGGTGAAGGCCAGGCGCGGCCGCCGCGCGGTGCCCTTCTGCCTGGCCACCAGGTCGACCAGCCCGCCGAGCGCGCGGATGCCGTCCTCCTCGATGAATCCCGCAGCGACGATCCGGTCGTACTCTGCCTCTCCCATGCGCCCGGAAAACCGCCAATAAGTGTGCACGGCCAGATAGTCCACCTGATCCCAAGCCTGATCGAGGACGGCGGCGTTCCACTCGACCGACTCTTCCGGACGCCAACAACCGACGGCGATGAGCTTGAGCCCGTCATCGATTCGCTTGATCGCCTTGGCCCATTCTCTCGCCCGGACCGCGTTCTCGTCGGCGGAGCACTGGCCGATCTCCCACTCGCCCCAGTCCTCGTTCCCGATCTGCCAGTACCGCACGTTCAGCGGATCGGCCCTGCCATGCCGACGCCTCAACTCCGCGTTCGGCGAGGAGCCCGTCCCGTTCACATACTCAACCCAGTCGAGGGCGTTGCGCAGGGAGGCTGTCGCAGTGTTGAAGTTGAGGTGCGGCTCGGCGCCGACGCTGCGACAGAAGTCGACGAACTCGACGGTGCCGAAGTCGTTGGCGACGTCGTACCCGAAGTGCCAGTCGACGGTTCGCGGTCGCGCCTGCGCGGGTCCGATCCCTGCCTCCCACCAGTAGCTCGTCCCAGTACAGCCGCCCGGCCATCGAATGACACTCGGGCGCAGCCGGGCGATGCGGTCACGGACCTGGCGGCGAATGCCATCACTGCCGGCGTCCGGATGCTTCGGATCGTGCAGGCCTCCGTCAGCCACCCACCGTCGCCTCGAGAGGAACTGGCCGTAGATGAGTGGGTCCACCGCTCCGATCGGATGGCCCAGGTCGACCTCGATCCGGGCCTTCATCGCTTCCTCTCTGACCTACCGGCGAAGGGCATCTGTTCGTCAGCCGATCACTGCGGGTCCACGAGCAGGACGGTGACCGAGTGCGGCGCGAACCTGTAGGTGAGGGAGCCGGATCCGCCGTTCGACTCCGATGTGACCGACAACGCGACCGCCTCGGGTTGTTGTGCCGTGTTGAAGGCGGTGAAGGAGCCAGGTGCGACTTCCCGCGCCTGGTAACTGCCGGACCCGGTGAAACCCTGGTAGGTGACCGTGCCCTCGACCGGCTGGGTCGGGTGCCGGTTCACCACGGCGATTACCAGTGCGCCGTCGTTACGGACGGAGGTGCCGACGACGAGCGCCTGGTAGGAACCGTCGGCGCTGGTGATCGTCGGATTCCCGGTCGTGCTGTGCGGCACCACGTCGCCGCCACCGAGCGCCAACGGCCGGATCGCTTGCCGCACGGCGGCCTCGGCGGAGTAGACGAAGTCCGGGGCAGCACCGAACACGCCTCGCAGCGTCGTGTCGGTCAGGGCACCGCCTTCGACGATCTCGACACCCAGGTTGTGGAAGCGGAGCATCTGCGACGCCATGTAGAGGGCGTGGGTCATCGACGCGGTCCACTGTGGGAACTGCGGGTCCGTGGGCGGTGGGCCGCCGATGGCACCGTACTCGCTGAGCGCGATACCGACGTCGGTGCGCGTTGTCCCGTCCCGGATGGCACCATTCAACGCGATGACTGCGTCGCGACTCGCCAGCTCGCCCACCATGTGCTGATCATGCGCCTGGCGGGCGGACTCCCATGCCTGCGTGCCGAAGTCCCGCCCGAAGTTGACGTAGGGGTGGACGGACAGGCAGTCGTAGTCGGACTCATGCCCGAGAGCTTCCATCCTGGCCACGAACTCTGCGGTGCCCCAGGCGGCGCAGACCTCTATGTCTGGGTCCACCGCCTTCATGGCGGCATAGTAGGCGGGATAGCCGGCATGCGGCCCCGAGCCGTACGTCGCTCGGATGTCGCGCCCCTGCGGCGGGATCTGGCCGTTGGTCCCGTCGCCGAACAGGATCGTTCCGGACGCGGGGTCGAACTCGTAGACCTGATCGTCCGGTCCCGCCGTGGCGAGGTCGGCGACTCCGGTCCAGGTCACCCAGGAGTCCGGGTCGCCCGACTGGCCGACCTGGATGGTCTCGCTGTCGGGCACCACGGGCGGGTAGTGCACGGTGAAGGTCTGGTGCGCCGAGCCATCGCTCGCGGCAGCGCTCGACCGATGGTCGCATCTGGTGCCGACCAGCTGATCGACCTGCTGCGTCGTGCCGCCCAGGATGTATTCGTCCATCGCGGCAGCGTCGTCCTCGCTCATCCAGTACCGCTGGTTCGGGCGATCCGGCTCGTTCCCCACCTCCCAGTACGTCACGTCATGAGGATCGGCGTGGCCGTTCTCCGCCCGCACGTCCGCCCACGCTGTGCCGCCGTTGGGGTTCGTGCCGACCGGAGCGTTCATGTACTCGACCCAGTCCGCGGCATCCTCGGGTGTTCCACGGTGAAACGGGACCATGATCTGACTCTCCACCGGGTTCGCCCGCGGCTGCCCCGTGTCGGGATCCAGGCTCGACGCTTCAACGTACTCTTCGTGCTCGTCCGGTCCGTAGTTGCTCTCCAGCGGCGACCTGTTGGCGCGGCGGGAGTCGACCTGGCAGCTGCGATCTTCCAACGGACCGATCGCGCGCTTCCACTCGAACAGGTTGGCCAGGGTACCGCCCGGGTACCGGACGAGCTTGACTCCGGCGCGGTCGGTCCCCTCCACCACGATCGGATCCGGGAACGGTGTGCCGCCGCCGCCTGGCACATGCCACATGCCGTAGCCGTCGAACGAGTACCTGTGATTGGCGCCCATCAGGGTCACGTTGACCGGTTTCGTGGGCTTGCCCGCGTCCACCGCGATCGTGGCCGTGAGCGGAGCCGGGTCCCCGGCGAGCGCTCCCTGCGCACACACCGAGAGCGTGACGACCATGACGCCGAGGGGCGACGTGCGGGCGAGTTTCCGGCCGAGGTTGTTCATGCTCTCCTCCAGGCCAAGGGGTGGCGGCTGAGTCGCAACGAACAGCATGTGCGCACTGGCTACGCATGGCAGCGCACGATCACGACTGTACATCGTGGCACACAACGTTGAAAAGATGCCGGCTGGGTGATGGGTTCTAGGTCGAAGTCGGGGACGCCGGCTCGATCGAGCGGACGACAGGGCGTGGTCAGGCCCGCCGGCCCATGGTGCTCTCCCGTTCGACGAGCTCGAAGCCGGCGTGCAGCTCCTGCGGGGCGGCGTCTGGGGCGACCGACATCCGCTGTACCAGTGCCGCGACGGCGAGTCCCGCCAGCGCCTTCTTGTCCGGCGAGATGGTCGTCAGCGACGGACTGCAGAACCGGCTCTCCTCGATGTCGTCGAAGCCGATCACCGCGACCTCGGACGGTACGGCGACACCACGCTCCTGAAGAGTGCGCAACGCTCCCAGCGCCAGCAGGTCGTTGAAACAAAACACGGCGTCGGGCGGCGGGGCCAGGTCGAGCAGTGTCGCCATCGCGGCGGCGCCATCAGCGCGGTGGAGCTGATTCACGGGCAGCAACAACTGCTTGTCGAGGCGTATCCTGGCCTTACGCAGGGCTCGCTTGTAGCCCTCCAGCCGTAGCGATGCGGTCCGAGCGGTCTTGGATGGCGGAGCTCCGATGACCGCGATCCGTTTCCTCCCCAGTTCCACCAGGTGCTGCGTAGCGCGTTGCGCGGCGGCCACGTTGTCGACGGCGACGTGATCGGCCGCACCTCCGGCCGCCAGGCGCTCACCCAGAAGCACGACCGGCGGATGCCCCGGAATCTCCTCGAGGTCGTCCCACTCCAGCGCCAACGGGCTGAACAGCAGCCCATCGATGAACTGCGGCCGGAAGCCGGAGACG
Source organism: Jiangella asiatica (assembly GCF_004349065.1). Lineage (GTDB taxonomy): Bacteria > Actinomycetota > Actinomycetes > Jiangellales > Jiangellaceae > Jiangella > Jiangella asiatica. Next base: position 15,475 of record NZ_SMKZ01000053.1, on the reverse strand, counting down.
ACCTGCTGCTCGCGCTCGCGTCGTCCATCGGTCTGGCTGATCAGCACGGTGAGCCCGTGGTCCTCGGCCGCGCGCACGACGCAGTCGGCCAGCTCGGCGAAGTACGGCTCGTGCAGGCGGGGCAGCGCGAGCGCGATCAGGTTCGTCCGGCCGGTGCGCAAGCTGCGGGCAGAGAGGTTCGGCCGGTATCCGAGCTCGTCCAGGGCCTTCTGCACGCGCTCTCGGGTGGCGTCGGTGACGTACTCCCAGTTGTTGACCACATTGGACACGGTCTTCACCGACACGCCAGCGTGATCCGCGACGTCCTTGAGCCGGACCCTCACCATCGTTCCCTTTCCCCCACGCAGATCCTAGTTGGCCGACACGCTGCCACAAAGCCGTGAGATCGACGTCTCGCCGGGGTCTCGCCGGAGCTTTACTTCGTAATGTACAACGTTATAAGGTCACGACGCGTATCTCCGAGTGCACGGCGACGATCAGCGGAGGGCTGAGGGTCAGATGAGCGCGCGGCAACCGGCGATCCTGTTCATCACGGCGGACGAGTTGCGCAAGGACGCGCTCGGCTGCTACGGCAACACGGCTGTTCCCACGCCGTCCCTGGATCGCCTGGCCGCGTCCGGGACGATCTTCGACAGGGCATACACCGCCAGCCCTTGGTGCTTGCCGAGCCGCTGCTCGATCGTCACGGGCCGCTATCCTCGCAACCACGGTGCCTACAGCAACTTTCGCGACCACGTGCTGTCGCCCGAGATCCCGAACCTCTACACCGTTCTGGGCAGAGACGGCTACACCACGGCGCATATCGGCAAGTGCCATTACGCCCCGGTCCCGTATGGCGACACAGCCCCTGACCGGACCTTGCCGTATCAGGAATTCCGGGACTACTACCTGAGCCTTGGCATGGACCACCTTGCCCTGCAAGACGACAAGCAGGTGTCGGTCTGGTTCTACGACGACTACACGCGTGACCTGGAGGCCGCCGGTCACCTGGAGGCCTATCGTGCCGCGGTATGGGACCGGGGCGCCGACAAGGTCTTCACCTTTCCCGGACCGGCCGAATGGCATCCCGATGCCTGGGTGGGCCGCAAGAGCTGCGAATGGATCGAGTCGTACGACGGCGGCCAGCCACCGTTCTGCTGGGTGTCGTTCAGCGGGCCACACTTCCCGTTCGACCCTCCGGAGGCCTACCTCGCCCGGGTCGACGACCAGCAGTTGGGCGAGCCCCACCTCCGCCCCGAGGAGTGGAGCGAGCCGGGCCGGCTGCACTACCGCAGCTTCCACAGTCGCGGACGTGCCGAAGGAGGCGGCTACCGCGACCGCGACGCGGACTATTGGCACCGTCTTCGACGCAACTACCAAGCCAATGTCGCCTTGATCGACGACCAGATCGGCCTGCTGATCAGCGCCGCGGAGAAACGGTTCGGCGCGAACCTGGTCATCGTGTTCACCTGCGACCACGGCGAGATGCTCGGCAACCACGGATTCTGGGGCAAGGACTGCGGCTTCTACGAGGATGTCCTCAACGTACCGCTACTCCTGCGACGCGCCGACGGCGTCGGCGCCGGCACCCGGAGCGACCGCCTGACCAGCCTGGTCGATGTCTTCCCGACCCTGCTCGCGACCGCCGGTGTCGAGCCAGTCGGGGTCGACGGGCGCCACCTCGACGATTCGGGCCACGCACACGTCGTCGCCGAAGGCGAAGGCTTCCTCACCGTCACCGACGGGCGGCACAAGCTGGTCATGGCACACCGCGACGACACCAGGTACACGGAGATGTACGACGTCGAGGTCGACCCGCACGAGTTCAACAGCGTCGCTGGGCGACCTGAGTACGCCGACGCTCAGCATGAACTCCAAGCCGCGGGCCTGACCAACATGATCAACACGGTTCTGCCTTAAGAGCGGAGCCGGGGAGGCATGGGAGGCGTCGCCACGGCGCACCTGGCCCGCGCACGAGGGCTTCACCGTTCCTCCCGGTGGGAGGAGGCGTGCGCGGAGTACGCCGCGGCAGACACCGAAGAGCCGGTTGCTGTCGAGGATCTGGAAGCGTTGGCCGAGGCGGCCCACCCGGTCGATCCCGAAGCGGTCGGTCTTGCGAACTACGGCCACCCCCGACGGCTTCTCGGACCGACAGATACGTCGCTGGACGAAGCAGTGTTCCAGCACAGCCCGCCTCGGTCGCGGGTCTGAGCCGGGACTTCGACTGGAGCCACAGGTCAAGAGGAGTAGCCCGGGTGGGACTCGAACCCACAGACACCGCATTTTGAGTGCGGCGGCTTTGCCAATTTGCCTACCGGGCCGCGCTCGGCGGCGACAGGTTCATAGCCTACCGGCATCGGAAACATGTGCCGAGTAGGCTTCCCGGGTGACCGAATCGCCAACACCAGACGCGCCTGCCCGACGGGTCCTCGTGGCGGAGGACGAGTCGTTGATCCGCCTCGATCTCATCGAGATGCTCGGCGAGGAAGGGTACGACGTGGTGGGTGAGGCCGCCGACGGCGCCAGTGCCGTCCGGCTGGCCGAGGAGCACCGCCCCGACCTCGTCGTCATGGATGTCAAGATGCCCGTTCTCGACGGTATCTCGGCGGCCGCCCGCATCGTCGAGCAGCGAATCGCGCCGGTGCTCATCCTCACCGCGTTCTCCCAGCGTGACCTCGTCGAGCGCGCCCGCGACGCCGGCGCCATGGCCTACCTCGTCAAGCCGTTCAGCAAGGCCGACCTGGTGCCCGCCATCGAGATGGCGCTGTCCCGGCACGAGGAGATCACCCAGCTGGAGAACGAGGTCCACGACCTCGCCGACCGGCTCGAGACGCGCAAGCTGGTCGACCGCGCGAAGGGCATCCTGCAGACCAAATACGGCCTCAGCGAGCCCGACGCGTTCCGGTGGATCCAGAAGGCCGCCATGGACAAGCGGACGTCCATGCGCGACGTCGCGAAGGTCGTGCTCTCCGAGTCCGAGGGCGAGCCGAAGGGCTGACATGCGGGGGGTCCGTCGTGGCGCGGGGTGGGCCGCGCTGACGGTCTCGGCCACGCTGCTGGCATCCTGCGGCATGGTGAGCGCGCTCGGCGACGACGACGCCGGCGAGCAGAGCGCCACCGTCGCGGTCCTGGTGCCGGCCAGTGGGTGGCAGGAGGCCGACGGCGCCGGCGTGCTGGCCGCGGTCGAGGCAGCGATCGGTGCGACCGCCGACGACATCGGCGGCTGGACGGTCGAGGTGGCGGCCGTCGACGAGAACGGCGCCGAGCTGGGCGACGAGGTCGGTGAGCTGGTCGACGGCGACCTGATCGCGGTGATCGGTGGGCTGAGCACCGAGGCGGTGCGGGCCGTGCAACCGGTGCTCGACGACGAGTCGGTGCTGTTCGTGTCGCCCGCCGATGTCGACCCCGTGCACACCCGCGGCGCCAACCCGAGCGCGCCGCTGCGGCCGTACCGCTCGTACTTCCGCACGGCCGTCGGCGACGAGTCCCCGGCCGCGGCGCTGGGCCGGTACGCCGTCACCGGCCTCGCGGCCAGCGCGGTCGCCGTCGTCGACGGGGGAGACGCGCGGGAGGCGGCGGCGTTCGCCGACGCGGTCGGGGCCGCCGGCGGCGAGGTGGTCGCGCGCGGTACCGTCGCAGACGTCGCCGCGGTCGTGACCGCTGCCGAGGAGGACGGCGCGCGAGCCGTCTTCGTCTCCGGCACCTCGAACGCGGCGACGGAGACGGCGGAGGAGGTCCGCCGGACCGGACTCGACGCCACGCTGCTGGGAGCTGCCGCGTTCGAGGCGGACGACTCCGATTCCGGCGACGACGGCGTCCCCGAGGGCGTCCGCGACGGCGCGGTCACGGCGACGACGGCCGAGCTGGACCCGACGCGAGGCGCGTCGCTCCCGTCGAACGCCGACACCGGTACTGACGCCGGTGCGTACGGCGCAGCCGCCTACGACGCCGCCACCGCGGTCGGCACGGTACTCGACCGGTGTTTGCCGCCGGCCAGCTCGGCGTCCGCGGCCCGGCGCGGCTGCGTCGGCGAGATGGTGCAGCTCGACTTCGCCGGGGTGACCGGCGAGGTGGCGTTCGACGCGTTCGGCGACCGCGACGGGGGCACCGTGGCGTTCAGCGTCCTGCGGGACGGACGATGGCGTCCGGTGGCCGACCAGGAGTGATCCGGGCCGAGACCCCAAGGTCACAGTGTCCTAACAAGATGATCCTGGTTGGCCACGACCACTACGTTTGGGACATAGGACGGCATAAGTTTCGGGAATCATCGCAACCAACCGGCACCTCATCCCGGGTGGCCGGCTCGGCGAAGGAGAAATCACATGAACCGCACATCGCGACTGTGGCGGTCGTTGGCCGTCGCCGGGGTGGCCTCGCTTGTGCTGGCCGCCTGTGGCGGCGACGACGACGAGCCCGCGGACGACGGGACCGCCGGCGGCGAGGCCCCGGCCAGCGACGAGCCGCTGCGGCTCGGTACCCTGCTGCCGCAGACCGGCAACCTGGCCTTCCTCGGGCCGCCGGAGTTCGCCGGTGTCGACCTCGCGATCGAGGAGATCAACGCCGCCGGTGGCGCTCTCGGTCACGACGTCGAGGTGACCCACACCGACTCCAGTGACGCCAGCAACTCCGCCGTCACCCAGCAGTCGACGGACTCGCTGCTCAACGAGGGTGTCGCGGCCATCATCGGTGCCGCGTCGTCCGGTGTGTCGTTCACCGTGCTCGACCGCATCGTCCAGGACGAGACCATCATGTTCTCGCCGGCGAACACCTCGCCCGACTTCACGACCTACGAGGACGACGGCCTCTACTTCCGTACCGCGCCGTCCGACGTGCTGCAGGGCCAGGTGCTCGGCGACGTCATCCTCGGCGACGGGCACGCGAACGTCGCGGTCATGAACCTGGACGACGCGTACGGCAACGGCCTGGCGCAGTATCTGTCCGAGACCATCGAGAGCGGTGGCGGCACCATCGCCGCGAACGTCGTCTACGACCCGCAGGCGTCCAACTACACGTCCGAGGTCAGCCAGATCGCCGCGGCCCAGCCGGACGCCATCGCGCTGATCGGGTTCGAGGAGACGGTCACGATCATCCCCGAGCTCGTGAACCAGAACATCGGCCCGCAGAGCGTGCCGCTGTACTTCGTCGACGGCAACATCTCCAACTGGGGTGACCAGCTGCCGGCGGGCCTGCTCGAGGGCAACAAGGGCACCCAGCCGGGCGCCGAGATCGGTGAGGAGTTCCGCGAGCGGCTGCTCGAGGTCGACCCCGAGCTGGTCGACTTCAACTACAGCGCGGAGTCCTACGACGCCGCCATGCTGCTGGCGCTGGCCGCTCTCCAGGCCGGTTCGGTCGAGAGCCGCGACATCGCCGACAACCTGGTCGACGTGTCCCGCGAGGGCACCGAGTGCACCGGGTGGGAGGAGTGCGCCGCACTGATCGAGGACGGCGAGGACATCGACTACAACGGTGCGTCCGGCCCGATCGAGTTCACCGACGCCGGTGACCCGGAGACGGCCACTATCGGCGTCTACCAGTACGGCCCGGACAACAACACCACGCCGGTCGACTTCGTCGAGCGCACGATGGAGTGACCACCAGCCGGCCGCGGTCGGACTTCGGTCAGATCGTTGGACCCGCGAAGAGCCCCGCCGGGCCCGTCCCGGCGGGGCTCTTTCGTGCCCGCCGGATCCCCGTGGCCACCCCGAAATGATCACGTTCAGCACGAAGTCTCGTGTCACACCATGCTTGCAAGCCTCATGAGGGTCGGGCAGGCCTGGTGATGAGACCGGGAGCCCCGGAGGCCTCCTCCCATTTCCCGATGCGTGACGCGGGCGAGGACGACCGTGACAGGGCTGGTGCTGTGACTGTGTCAGACGCGGGCCAGCGAGCCGAGGTAGAGCTCGATGACCTTGGGGTCGTTGATGAGCTCGCGGCCGGTGCCGGTGTAGGCGTTGCGACCCTGGTCGAGCACGTACCCCCGGTGGCAGATCTGCAGGCAGCGCCGGGCGTTCTGCTCGACCATGACGACGGAGACGCCGGCCCTGTTGATCTCGCGGGTCCGGATGAACACCTCGTCCTGCAGCACAGGGGACAGGCCGGCGGACGGCTCGTCGAGGAGGATGACGCTGGGATCGGCCATCAGGGCCCGCCCCATGGCGACCATCTGCCGCTCACCGCCGGACAGCGAGCCGGCGCGCTGCTTGCGGCGGTCGCCAAGGGCGGGGAACAGGTCGGTGACGAACGCGAACCGTTCGGTGAACCGCTTGGGCGCCTGGTAGAGGCCCATCTCGAGGTTCTCCTCGACTGTCAGGCCGGGGAACACGTTGTTGGTCTGCGGCACGAAGCTGACACCGCGGGAGACCATTTCGTTGGCGGGCAGGTTGGTGATGTCCTCGCCGTGCAGCCGGACTGAGCCCTCGCGGACCCGGACCAGCCCGAACAGCGCCTTCAGCAGGGTGGACTTGCCGGCACCGTTGGGGCCGATGATGCCGACGATCTCGCCCGGCTTGCAGTAGAGGTCACACCCGGTGAGGATGTTGACGCCCTCGACGTACCCGGAAACGATCTCGTCGGCGCGCAGCACCGCACCCTCGGCGCCCGCTACGTGGGCCGAGCGGTCGGCCTGACCGGTGGTGGTTTCCTTCATCGCCCGCCCTTGTCGTCGCCGTTGTTCCGCGCCGCCCCTGCGGCTTCGGCGGTCACGTCGGCGGTTTGCGCGCCGTCGCCCTCCGTCGTCGTGGGTGCCTCGTCCTCCGTCGTCCCAGGCGGTGTCGTGTCGGCCTTCGCCGTCGGTGCCTCGTCGTCCGCCGCGGCCCCTTCCTGTCCCAGCTCCGCCGCGACTTCCTCGGCCAATGCGCCGCCCTCGAGCTGTTCCTCCAGCTCGGCCAGCGACTGGTCGTGGTGGGCGCCGAGGTAGGCGTCGATGACCTTGTGGTCGGACATGACCGCCTCCGGCGGCCCCTCGGCCAGGATCTTGCCCTGGCCCATGACGATGACCCAGTCGGCGATGTCGCGGACCATGTCCATGTCGTGCTCGACGAACAACACCGTCATTCCCTGCTCGCGCAGGTCCTTGACGTGCTCGAGCAGCGACTCGGTGAGCGCGGGGTTGACGCCGGCCATCGGCTCGTCGAGCATCACCAGCTCCGGCTGGACCATGAGCGCACGAGCCATCTCCAGCAGCTTGCGCTGGCCGCCGGAGAGCGACCCCGCGAAGTCGTCGCGCTTGGTGTCGAGCTTGAACCGGCGCAGCAGGTCCTCGGCCCGCTCGGTGATGTCGTCCTCCTGCGAGCGCCACAGAGCCGGGAACATCGCCCGCCAGAAGCTCTCGCCCCGCTGCCCGGTGGCGCCCAGCCGCATGTTCTCGATGACCGTCAGCTTGGACAGCGCCTTGGTCAGTTGGAACGTGCGGACCATGCCGATGCGGGCGACGCGGTAGGGCGGCGTGCCGTGCAGCGACCTGCCGTTGAACGACCAGGAGCCGTTGTTGGCCCGGTCGAACCCGGTGAGCAGGTTGAAGAACGTCGTCTTGCCGGCGCCGTTGGGCCCGATCAGTGCGGTGATCGACCCGCGCTGGATCTCGACGTGGTCGACGTCGACGGCCAGCAGGCCGCCGAACTGCCGCTTGACGTCGTCGGCGACGAGGATCGGATCGGCCTTCTTCGCACCCGGCTCACGTGGCACGTCGGCCAGCGCGGCCAGCGCCCGTTCGCGCCGGACCGACAGGCCTCCCATGGTGTCATCGGGCATCGAGCGCGATCTCCCTCCGGTCGCCGAGGATGCCTTGCGGGCGGAACACGAGCAGCAGCACCAGTACGACTCCCGTCAACATGAATCGTACGGCTCCTGTGTCGTTCTGGTTCATCAGCCAGTCCGGTATGTACTCATTGGTGATGGCCGCCCGCAGCGTCAGGTCGATGAACTGGAACGCGAACCAGACGATCGCCGCGCCCAGGACCGGGCCGAACACCGTCGCCGCCCCACCCAGGATCAGGATCGCGTAGGCGAAGAACGTGAAGTTCGTGGCGTACACGTCCGGCTGCATAGCGCCCTGGAACAGCGAGTAGACGATGCCGGCGAGCGCGCCGATGACACCGCCCATGACCAGCGACTGCATCTTGTACCCGTAGACGTTCTTGCCGAGGCTGCGCACGGCGTCCTCGTCCTCGCGGATGGCCTTGAGGACGCGCCCCCACGGGCTGCGCATGAGCAGCCACACCATCAGGGTGCACAACGCCACGAGGCCCCAGCCCACGGCCATCACCCAGAGGATGCGTTCGCGGAACTCGAAGGGTCCGAACTCCAGCGGCTCGGTGAACGGGTTGAGGTCGTAGAAGGTGTCGCTGAACCCGGTGATCCCGTCGGAGCCGCCGAAGACGTCGCGGCCCCACGCAGACCGGCCGACCAGCCGCACGATCTCGGACGCGGCGATGGTGACGATGGCCAGGTAGTCCGCGCGCAGTCGCAGCGTCGGCACGCCAAGCAGCAGCGCGAGCACGACGGCCGCGCCGATGGCGACGACTATGCCGAGCCAGAACGACATCTCGTAGGTGGTGACGATGACGGCGACACCGTACCCGCCGACCGCGGCGAAGGCGGCCTGGCCGAAGTTGAGCAGTCCGGTGTAGCCGAACTGGATGTTGATCCCGATGGCGGCGAGGGCGAAGACGATCGCCTGGACACCGATCAGCTCGCGGATCGAGAGCTCGAAGATGCTGCCCCAGTCCATGGTCGTAGCTCCTTCCGCCTCAGCCGATCCGCTCTCGCCGGCCCAGGATGCCCTGTGGCCGCACGAGCAGGATCAGGATGAGCACGACCAGAACACCGGCCGTCTTGAGTTCCGAGGGGACCACGTACGCCGACATCTCGATGAAGATGCCGACCACCAGCGCGCCGACCATGGCGCCCCAGGCCGTGCCGAGACCGCCGAGGATGGTGGCGGCGAACACCAGCAACAGGATGCGCATGCCCATGAGGTAGTCGACGCCCTGGATCATGCCGAAGAAGATCCCGGATAGTCCGGCCAGCCCGGTGCCGACGGTCCACACCACGGTGATGACGCGGTCGACGTTGATGCCCGAGGCCGCGGCCAGGGCGGGGTTGTCGGCGACCGCCCGGGTGGCCTTGCCGATCCGGGTGCGGGTGAGCGCGAGGGCCACCGCCGCGAGCAGGGCTACGCAGATGCCCATGATCACCAGGTCGCGGACCGTGATGCTGGCCGGCCCGATCGAGATGGGGCTCTGGAAGGTGTACTCGTCGTACGTCTCCCGGCCGCCGCCGATGATGAACTGCGTCAGGTACCGCAGGAACAGTGATACGCCGATCGAAATGATCATCAGCGCGATCAGCCCGGTGGGTTTCTTGCGCAGCGGTCTCCAGAAGCCGCGGTCCTGCCCCCATCCGAACACGGCGCTGAGCACCGTGGCCAGCAGCGCCGCCACCAGGACCGGCATGCCGGCCTGGTTGAGCAGCAGGGCGGCCACCGCGCCGAAGACGATGAGTTCGCCGTGCGCGAAGTTGGTGAGCCCGGTGGTGCCGAACACCAGCGACAGGCCCAGCCCGGCCAGGCCGAGGATCAGCCCGAACCGCAGGCCGCTGACGAACAGCTGGAGCAGCTGGTTGTTGCCCGACGTGACGGTGACGTCCTCGCCGGCCTCGGACTCCGCGCCGCCGGACTCCGTCCCGGTGACCGACTCGTCCTCGTCGTCGGTGGGCGTGGAGGTCTCGCCCGGTGACGGCTCGCCGTCGCCCTCCGGCGTGCCGACGCGGAACAGCACCACCTTGCGCTGCTGCGGGTTGACCGTCGTCTCGATGGTGTCGCGGACGACTCCCGGCGCGGTGGACGGCAGCGTGGCGGCGTCGAGGACGACGGTGTAATCGCCGGGACCGGGCACCGGGACCTCCCAGGTGCCGTCCGCGGCGGTCTGCGCGGTGCCGATCTCCTCGCCGTCGGCGGAGGTGACCGTGATGGTGACCCCCTGCACCGGCGCGTCCTGGAACTCCAGGGTGCCGTGGATCGTCTCGCCCGTGCCCTGGGCTCCCGCCACCGGTGCTACGAGCAGGACGGTGGCCAGGACAGCGAGAAGCGCTCCCAGATATCTGGCCAGCTTCTGCACGTGTGGTGTACCTCCCGCTCCAGGGCCGCTGACCCGGATGCGTGTGTCGTGCACGCGCCAGATCGACGGTCGACCGTCAGACGTCCGATGCCGGAGCATAACTCTCTTCCTGGACGTCTCCCGCGCCACGGAGGCGCCGTTCTCGGACCGATACCAGTTGGTAACGTTTGTGCGTTGCAGCCGGTCAGGACCGAATTGCCGCGACAATGCTGACGAGAATCGGCGCGACGACGAGGGCCGGCAGCAGGTCGCCGACCGGAAGCGGCTTCATCCGCAACAGCCGCAGCGCGACACCGACGAGCAGCAGCCCGCCCGTTGCCGTGATGGCGGCCACATACGCGTCGCCGAGCAGGCTGCCGGCGATCACGCCGACGACGGTGAGCGCGCCCTGCACCACGGCAACGGCGATCGCGGAGGCCATGACGCCCCAGCCCAGCGAGGCGGCGAACGCGACCGCGGCGAAGCCGTCCATGGTCGCCTTGAGCGCCAGCTGGTCGTAGCCCAAGCCCATGCCGTCCGACAGCGAGCCGAGGATGGTCAGCGGCCCGACGCAGAACAGCAGCGACGTGGTGACGAAGCCCTCGACGAACCGGCGCCGCGCCTCGCCGTCGCCGTCGCCGGAAAGCCGGCGCTGCAGCCCGGACCCGACGCCTTCCAGCCGCGCCTCCACCCGCAGCAGCGACCCGGCGATGCCGCCGATCAGCAGCGCGCCCAGCACGATCAGCACCGTCGCGGAGTCGCCCACCTCCGCGGCGAACCCGGCGTCCAGCACCGCGGCCGCCGACGTCGCCGCGATCAGCAGGGTGACCAGCCCGAGCGCATCGGTGACGACGTCGCGAGTGCGCGGCGGCAGCCGGTGCCCGACGAGCAGCCCGACGCCCGAGCCCGCGATAACCGTGACGACGTTGAGGACCGTTCCGAAGCCTGGGAACATGCGCCGGTCAGCGGTCGCCGGCGATCGGTACCAGGAAGCAGGTGAGGCGCGCGGTGCACACGCGGCGGCCGTCGTCGTCGGCGATGACGATCTCGTAGCTCGCCGAGCTGCGGCCCAAGTGGGCGGGCGTGGCCACCGCGGTGACGTGGCCGGAGCGAACGCCGCGATGGTGGGTGGCGTTGATGTCGACGCCGACGGCGTAGCGATCGGGCTGGCCGTGCAGGTTGGCCGCGACGGAGCCGACGCTCTCGGCGAGTACGCACGAGGCGCCGCCGTGCAGTAGCCCGAACGGCTGGGTGTTGCCCTCGACCGGCATCCGCGCGACCACCCGGTCCGGACCGACCTCGAGGTACTCGATGCCCATCCGGTCGTCCAGGGCGGCCTTCGGCACGGCCGCGAGCTCGGGGCGTCCGCCGTCGTCGGGAGAGCCGTCACGCGCCTGTTCGGTCATGGCTGCTGACGATATCGCGGGGCCCGGCCGCGATGGACCGCGCCGACCCCTGAGACAATGTCGGACCCGGCGACTAGGGTTGCCGCGTGGTCGAAGCTGCTAACCCCTCCCGCCTCTTGCTCCTCGACGGTCACTCGCTGGCCTACCGGGCGTTCTATGCGTTGAAAGACGCGAACCTGGTCACCACCACCGGTCAGCACACCGAGGGCGTGTACGGCTTCACGTCCATGCTCATCAACGTGCTGCGCGACGAGCAGCCCTCGCACGTCGCGGTCGCCTTCGACGTCTCGCGCAAGACGTTCCGCAGCGAGAGGTTTCCGGAGTACAAGGCCAACCGCAGCAAGTCCCCGGAGGAGTTCAGCGGCCAGCTCGACCTGGTCAAGGAGGTGCTGACGGCGCTGCGCATCCCGTATGTGGAGAAGGAGGGGTACGAGGCCGACGACATCATCGCCACGCTGGCCACGCAGGCCGAGCGCGACGGCCTCGACGTCTCCATCTGTACCGGTGACCGCGACGCCTTCCAGCTGGTCAGCGACCACGTCACCGTGCTGTACCCGCGCCGCGGCGTGTCCGACCTGTCGCGCATGACGCCCGAGGCCGTGCAGGAGAAGTACGGTCTGACCCCGGCTCAGTACCCCGACTTCGCGGCGCTGCGCGGCGACCCGTCGGACAACCTCCCCAACATCCCGAGCGTGGGGGAGAAGACCGCGGTCAAGTGGGTCGCCGAGTTCGGCACCCTCGACGAGCTGGTGGCCAGGGCCGACGAGGTCAAGGGCAAGGCCGGCGACGCGCTGCGCGCCCACCTCGGCCAGGTCATGACCAACCGGCAGCTCACCGAGCTGGTCCGGGACGTGCCGCTGGAGGTCCACCTCGACCAGCTGGCCCGCCAGACGTGGGACCGCGAGGCGGTGCACCAGCTCTTCGACACCTTGCAGTTCCGGGTGCTGCGCGACCGGTTGTACGAGTACCTGGAGGCCGGCGAGCCCGAGGCCGAGGAGGGCTTCGAGATCGACGCGGTCCACCTGGAGCCCGGCGAGGTCGCCGGGTGGCTGGCCGAGCACCTCGGCGCCGAGCGGGCCGGCGTGTCCGTCCGCGGCACCTGGGGCCGCGGCACCGGCGAGATCACCGAGCTGGCCGTCGCCACCACCGACGGCGCCGGCGGGTGGTTCGAGCCGTCCCGGCTGACGCCGGAGGACGACGCCGCGGTCGCGGCCTGGCTGGCCGACCCCGAGCGCGGCAAGGTCATGCACGACGCCAAGGGCCCCATGCACGCGCTGGCCGCCCGGGGCTGGGAGCTGCGCGGGTTGTCCGCCGACACCGAGCTCACCGCGTTCCTGGCGCTGCCCGGCCAGCGCTCGTACGACCTCGCGGACCTCGTGCTGCGGTTCCTGGGCCGCGAGCTGCGCGCCGAGGCCGCCGGTGCCGAGGTCCAGCTGTCCCTCGACGGCGGCGACGAGGAGCAGCTGGGCACCGACGAGACCGTGCGCGCCCGCGCCGTGCTCGACCTCGCCGCCGCGCTGGAGGCCGAGCTGGACAAGAAGGGCGGTCGCACCCTGCTCGACGAGGTCGAGCTGCCCCTGGTCCAGGTGCTCGCGTCGATGGAGCGTGCCGGCATCGCCGTCGACGTCGACCATCTGCACGAGCTGGAGTCGTCCTTCGGCGGCAACGTCGCGCAGGCCGCCGACGACGCCTACGACGCCATCGGCCGGCGTGACGTCAACCTCGGCTCGCCCAAGCAGCTGCAGGCGGTGCTCTTCGACGACCTCGCGCTACCCAAGACCAAGCGCATCAAGACCGGCTACACCACTGACGCGGAGTCGCTGGCCGAGCTCTACGCGAAGACGGAGCACCCCTTCCTCGAGGCACTGTTGCGTCACCGCGACGCCTCGAAGCTGCGGGTCACCGTCGAGGGACTACTCAACTCCGTCTCCGACGACGGCCGCATTCACACCACGTTCGCGCAGACGATCGCCGCCACCGGCCGGCTGTCGTCGGCCGACCCCAACCTGCAGAACATCCCCATCCGCACCGACGAGGGCCGGCGTATCCGTGCCGCGTTCGTCGTCGGCGATGGCTACGAGACGCTGCTGAGCGCCGACTACAGCCAGATCGAGATGCGCATCATGGCGCACCTGTCCGACGACCAGGAGCTCATCGACGCGTTCGCCTCCGGCATGGACTTCCATTCCGTGACGGCCTCGCGCGTGTTCGACGTCCCGGCCGAGGAGGTGAGCGGCGGCCAGCGGGCCAAGATCAAGGCGATGAACTACGGCCTGGCGTACGGGCTGTCCTCCTACGGGCTGTCGCGTCAGCTCAACATCCCCGTCGCCGAGGCGCAGACCCTCATGGACGAGTACTTCGAGACGTTCGGTGGGGTCCGGGACTACCTCAGTGAGGTGGTCGAGCGGGCGCGCATGGTCGGCTGGACCGAGACCATGCTAGGCCGCCGGCGCTACCTGCCCGACCTCACCAGCGACAACCGCCAGCGGCGCGAGATGGCCGAGCGGATGGCGCTCAACGCACCCATCCAGGGCTCGGCGGCCGACATCATCAAGGTCGCGATGCTCCGGGTCGAGCGGGCGCTCGCGGCCGAGAAGCTGGGGTCGCGCACGCTGCTGCAGGTCCATGACGAACTGGTGCTCGAGGTCGCGCCGGGCGAGCGGGACCAGGTGATCGAGTTGGTGCGGCGCGAGATGGGTGCCGCCTATCCGCTGCGGGTGCCGCTCGACGTCTCCATCGGCCTGGGCCGCACCTGGCAGGACGCCGGTCACTGACCTGCGTGCCGATCCGTCGCGCGGGGCCGGCGGTCACTCCGGCGTCAGCGCCGGGTCGTCCGTGTTAACCACACCGTTGGTCATCTGTTTGCCGCACGGGGTAGACCGATCGGACGATGGCATGCGAGGCTCGTGGGGACGTCGTGAGAACGGAGTCCGCGTTGCGACCTGTGTTCCGAGCCGCTGGCGCTGTCGTGGCCTGTTCGGGGGTCCTGTGCTTGGGTGGCGCGGCGGGCTTGCCAGGTCCGGCGGAGCTCGTCTCGTCCTCTGAGTATCCGGACGACGAGGGATCGGACACGTTCGCCAACCGTGGCGACTCGATCGTCGGTGGCTCCTTCGACGGGCAGGCCTCGGTGACGGTCGTCGTCGACGACCAGTCGACCGCCTCCGGCTTCGTCGTCGGTTCGCCGGCCACCAACCCGCTCGGCTCGCCGACGCTGGCCGGCGGCCTGGGCATCCCGAGCCTGGTACTGCAGGCCTACCAGAGCGCCGCCTCGCGGATGTCGCTGGAGAACCCCGCTTGCGGTATCCGCTGGGAGATCCTGGCCGGCATCGGCAAAATCGAGTCCAACCACGCCAACGGCGGCCAGGTCGCGGCCACGGGCGAGGTCCAGCCGCGCATCATCGGCCCCGCGCTCGACGGCAACGGCTTCGCCAGCATCGGCGACAGCGATGGCGGCCGCTGGGACGGCGACACCGCCTGGGACCGCGCGGTCGGGCCAATGCAATTCATTCCCGGCACGTGGAAGGCGTTCGGCGCCGACGGCAACGGCGACGGCGTCGTCGACCCGCACAACCTCTTCGACGCCACCCTGGCCGCGGCCGGGTACCTGTGCGCCGGCGGCCACGACCTGTCGACCGAGGCAGGGCTGCGGGCGGCCTTGTACCGCTACAACCCCTCGACCGCCTACGTCGACCGGGTGATGTCGTGGATCGAGGCCTACGACTCCGGCACCGGCTTCCCGACGCCGACCCCGGGCCCCGGTCCGGCCGGCGCTCCGCTGCCGCCGCCGTCCACCGACGCGCCCAACCCGTCCGGCTCGCCGACGCCCACGCCGACGACGCCGCCCCCGCGACGCTGCTGCACCTGTACCGGCGGGCGCGGTTCGCCGTGCGCCCCGACATCACCGACGACGACGTCGCCGCGGCCCGCCGGGCGTTGGGCGCCATCCTGGCCACGATCGGCGCGCCCGCACCGGCAGGACCCCGATGACCACTGAAC
>NZ_SMKZ01000052.1 GCF_004349065.1 Jiangella asiatica | reverse complement strand
GTGCGACACGAGATCTCGTGCTGAACGTGATCATTTCGACGAGGGTGGTGGGGGTTCAGACGGGGTGAGGGCGGCGAGTTCCTTCAGTGCGGAGGTGAAGCACTCGGGTGGCGGTTTGACGAGGCCGGCGCCGACCTGGCCGGTTCCGGCGACCCGGCCGGCGATCCCGGTGTTGATCTGCGGCAGGATTCCGGTCCGCGCCACGAGCGTCGCGTCGATGGCCGTCGGCGCGCCGCGGAACTCCAGGATGGGGAAGGCGTAGGCGGGGTTCTCGGCGAGCGTGATCTCGTACATGAGGCGGCTGGTGGCCAGCGCGTCGGGGACCGTGCCGCCGACGAAGCGGACGATGGCGGGCGCGGCCGCCATGGCGAACCCGCCCAGGCCGATGGTCTCGGTGATCGCGGAGTCGCCGATGTCGGGGTTGGCGTCGTCCGGGCCGTACGCGCCGAGGTAGAGGCCGGACGGGGTGTCGGCCGCCGCGGTGAACCACCGCGGGCCGGTGCCGGACAGCTGAATGCCGAAGTCGGTGCCGTTGCGGGCCATGACGGTGACGACGCTGGAGCCCGGGATAGCGGCGGCGGCCGCCGTCTGCAGCTTGCCGGCCGGCATGACGAGGTTGAGGAAGAAGTGGTCGTTGCCGGCGACGAACCGTGCCACGTCCGCGACCTGCGACGACGGTGTCCCGCTGTCCACCAGGTCGGGCAGGAGGTCGCGCAGCAGCATGAGGGTTCCGGCGCGGTTGCGGTTGTGGCCCTCGTCGCCCATCTGCACCATCTGCGCGACGATGCCCTTGACGTCGATACGTCCGCGCCGGCGCACCGCGGCCTGCAGCGCCGGCCCCAGCACGTCGGCCATCCAGCGCAGCCGCTCGATGACCTCCGGGCCATAGGCGCCGTAGCGAAGCACCGTCCCGAGGCCCTCGTTGAGCGAGCACCACGACGTGCCGCCGTGGACGTCGTCGCACAGTTCGAACAGCCACATGGACGGTGACACGACGCCGGCCATGGGGCCGACACCGCCGCGGTCGTGGCACGGCGTCAGCTCGATCCCGGTACCCGCCGCCAGCGCGGCCTCCGCCTCCGACGGCGAGCCGGCCAGGCCCTCGAACAGCATCGCCCCGATCAGCGCGCCGCGCATCGGACCGGACGCGCGCTCCCAGGTCAGCGGTGGTCCGGCGTGGAGGAACTCACCCGGGCGCAGGCCGAGCACCTCGCGGGCCGGCCGGACGTCGACGAGGTCGGCGGTGGCGGCGAGCATCCGCGACACCACCAGCGCGTTGGCGGCCGGCCGGCGTGGGTCGGCCAGGATCCGGGCCAGGTCGTGCTCGGTGCCGGGCAGCGGCGGGCGCCACTCCACCGTCGTGACCGGCACCGCCTGCGCTGCGAGCGCCGTAGCGAACAGGTCGACGCCGGCGGTGACGACCCGTGGCGGCGTCCCGAGCAGGTCAGTCATCGGTACCTCGCACGAGGTCGACGGCGGTCCGCGCGGCGTGTGCGTTGGACAGGTGGACCGACGCGCCGGCCTCGCGCAGCGCCTTCGCCTGCCGGGGGAGGTCCTGCGGGTCGTCGGCGGTGCCGATGAGTGCGACGACGACGGCGAGGTCGCGGCCGCGCGCCCCGGCGAGGTTGCGGGCCCGGACGATGGCCGGCGCCAGCTCGGCGGCCGGGTCGGGGTGGGCGGCGTGCCCCAGGACGACGTCGAGCAGGACGACGCCGCAGGTCGGGTCGGCGGCCTCGACGAACAGCCGCTCGATGCGCAGCGAGTTGTCGATCATGGGGTGCGGGCGGCCCTGGGTCAGGGTGTCGTCGCCGAAGTCGATCATCTGGTGGCCGGAGCCGCTGAGGTCTGGCTCGAGCACCCACGACGGGCGCAGCGGGATGTTGGACCGCACCGGCCCGAGCGCGGCGCTGGCGATGAGCATCGCCTCGTCGCAGAGGGTGCCGCCGGCGAACAGCCCGCGGACGGTCGGGTACGACCCGGTGCGCGGGACAGGGGCGGGCCACCAGCGCGGCGGCCGCCACGGCGCGCCAGCCGCGGTGACGACGGTCTCGGCGACGGCGGTGAGGTCCGGCTCGCCCGGGCCCAGCAGCGCCCGCACTACCGGCTTGTCCAGCTTGTCCGCCCGCAGCCGGACCGCCTCGGCCACCTCCGGCGCCGGCGGCTTGCTCACGACGACGATGACCTCGGTGGCCTCGTCGTCGGCCAGCAGGTCCAGCGCCGCCAGCGTGGACGCGCCGCCGACGACGGAGCTCAGGTCGCGGCCGCCGACCCCAAGGCAGTGGCTGATGCCGACCCCGGCGCCGTCGACCAGGCTCATCAGTTGCTGGGCGCCGGTGCCGGACGCGGCGACGATACCGACCGGGCCCGGCCGCACGACGTTGGCGAACCCGAAGCCGACGCCGCCCACCACGGCGGTGCCGCAGTCGGGTCCCATCACCAGCAGGGCGTGCTCGCGGGCCTCCTGCTTGAGCCGGACCTCCTGCTCGACCGGGACGTTGTCGGAGAACACGACGACATGGAGGTCGCTGTGCAGGGCGTCCATGGCCTCGGTGAAGGCATGCGGCCCGGGCGTGGAGATCAGCGCTACGGTGGCGCCGGCGCGCCGGGCTGCGGTGCCGACGGTGCGCGGCGCCGGCTCGGCGCCAGCACCGGCGGCTGGACCGGACCCGGACGGCGTGCGGTCGGTGAGCGCCGCCTCCAGCCGCGCCAGCGCCCGGGTCAGCGCGTCGTCGTCGCTGGCCTCGATGCCGACCAGCAGGTCGCCGGGGCCGGCGCCGTCCGGCCGGTCGAAGCCCATGCCGGTGAGCAGGTCGAGGTTGAGCTCCGTGGCCATCGCGACCAGCGCCGAGACCACCCCCGGTTCGGTCGCCACGGTGCGGCTGACCTGCATCAGCGTCACCGAGTCGTGGTAGGCGCCGGGACGGAGCTCGACGTGACGCGTCATGGCGCCCGGCCGGCTAGGGACAGGGCGGTCAGCACGCCGAGGTACAGCGCCGCACCCGAGGTGTGTCCGACGGCGAACAGCGCGCGCCGGGCGCCGTCGACATCGGCATCCGCGGTGCCGAGCGCGCGGACCAGGTCGGCGAGCTCGGGGACGGCCAGGCCGCGGGCGGCATGCGCGAACAGCCCGGCGGAGACCGCCGTCGTGCGGTCGAAAGGACGGGCGGCGCGGACGGCGGTGTCCAGCCGCTGCGCCTCGCCGAGCGCCGCCAGCGTCACCAGTGCCCCGGCCAGGACGTCGTCGCCGGCGGGGGTGAGGCCCGGGCCGAGCCCGAGCAGCCCGCGGACGGCGTGGTCGAGGTCACCGGCTGCCGACAGCGCTGTGCCCAGTCGGTCGGCGGCCGCGCCGACGACGGGGTCCAGGTGCGGGCGGCGCGCCCGCACGGCCCGTCCGGCGGCCAGCCAGGCGTCCGGGAGCCGAGCCGGCCGCGGCCGCCACCAGCGCACGGCGGTGACGATGACGCCGTCGTCGACGACGATCGACCCACCGCCGGCCGTGACCGGCGCGCCCACGCGGGCCGGCGGCGGCGGGGACACGGTTACGACCGAACAGGGCAGGCGGGCGGCCTCGGTACCGGTTACACTCACCAGCTCGCCGCCGACCACGGCGGCGAGCAGGCCGCGGGTGGAGGCCACGACCTCCCCGGCGAGCCGTGGCCCACCCACGAGCGAGGCGACGGCGGTGCTGGCCGCACCTGGCATCGGCGTCCGAACCGCTGGCGCGAGGTCCGGTGCCGTCGAGACCGGCACGGGTCACCTCCGTTCCACCAAGATCGTCGAACTGGGACTGCCACGAACGTAGTCCGGACGCTACGGTCTTCGCATGGGCAAACTTGCCAACGATCGGCCCCCGGCTTCGCTGGAGTTGCCAGCGACGGCTGACGGCAAGTGGCCGACGCACGCGGTGCCCGGGCTGACCGTGCGCAAGGCCATGGAGATCCCGGCGATGACCGGGGCGCGGCTGCTGGCCGGTGAGAAGGGCCTCGGCCGGGTGGTGCAGCGGGCCAACATCATGGAGGTCCCCGACATCCTGCCCTGGGTGAAGCCGCACGAGCTGCTGCTGACCACCGGATATCCGCTGCGCAACACACCGCAGGGGCTGCCGGAGCTGGTGACGGAGCTGGACGCGCGCGGGCTGGCCGCTCTGGGCGTGAAGCTGCACCGGTACCTTGACGCGCTGCCGGACGAGATGGTCGCCGAGGCCGACCGGCTCGGCATGCCGTTGCTGCTGCTGCCGGACGCGGTCGGGTTCGACGACATCCTCAACCAGGTGCTCACCGGGGTACTCAACCGGCAGGCCGCGGTGCTGGAGCGGTCGTGGGAGGTCCACCACGCGCTGCTGTCGGTGGTGCTGGAGGGCGGCGGGCTGACCGAGCTGGCTACCAAGACGTCGGCCGTGCTGGGCGTCGCGGTCTTCGTCACCACCGCCGACGGACGGGTGCTGGCCGAGGGCGGCAACGCCGACGACCTCGGGGCCTGGCGCCACACGCCGTCGTTCGACACCTCGGGCCGGTTTCGCACCGAGTACGAGCCCGGCGGCGTCCACCAGCACGCCGACGTGCCGGGCTGCCACGCCGTCGTCCCCATCGTCGCCGGGCGCGTCGATCACGGACGCATCGTGGCCTTCGCCCGGCACCGAGCCCTCGACGATGCCGACGTCAACGTCCTGGAGCGGGCCGCGACCGTGGCCGCGCTCGCCGTGAACAAGCAGCTCGCGGTGACCGCGGTCGAGGGCAAGTACCGCGGCGACTTCCTGCGCGACGTGTTGGCCGGCCGGGCCGGCGACCGGGCTCGGGTCGTCGCTCACTGCGAGTCGCTCGGCTGGGACGTCGACCGCCCGGTCGTCGTCGTGGTCGCCGAGCTCGACCCGGAGACCGGGCCGGCGCAGGTCACCGGGCTGCAGCTGCGGCCGGTGCAAGAGAGGTTCAGCGTCGCCTGGCACAGCGTCGTGACGCGCCGCGACAGCGCGGCCGCCGTCGTCGGCTTCACCCAGGAGGTCGTCGCGCTGGTGCCGGTGCCCGACGGGCAGGAGGTCGACGCCGTCGTGCACGAGCTGGTCCGCCAGGTGGCCGGGGACGGGGGCGGTGGCCGGCGGTCGTTCTCCTCCGGGGTGAGCCGGCTGGTCGACGATCCCGAACGGCTGCCGGTCGCCTACGAGCAGGCCCGCCGCGCCGTCGACGTCGGTCGGCAGATGAACGGATCGGGGTCGGTGGCGCACTTCGACAGCCTCGGGTCGTTTCGGCTGCTCAGCCAGATCGAAGACCGCCAGGAGCTGCGCGGCTTCGTCCGCGAGACGCTGCACGGCCTGGCCGCCGAGGACGACCCGGAGATGGAGGACCTGCGGCACACGCTCAAAGTGCTGCTGGACACCAACCTCAACGTCGCCGAGGCCGCCCGGCAGCTGCACTTCCACTACAACACGCTGCGGTACCGGATCACCAAGCTGGAACGCATCCTGGGCCCGTTCACCACCGACCCCGAGCTGCGCCTCGACCTCGCGCTGGCGCTCAAGGTGCTGCAGATGCGGGGCCTGAGCTGACGCTCCGGCGTGGTGATCCCGAAATGATCACGTTCAGCACGAGATCTCGTGTCACATCATGCTCGCAATCATGGTGACGCTCGGGGAATCCTGCTGAATCATTGCTGAATGGGGTGCTTGGATCGGGGCATGCCGAAACCTCCACTCCCCGACGACATCAGCGCCTTCCTCACCAAGCCCAACCCCGCGGTCATGGGGACCATCGGACCGGCCGGGCCGGTCACCGTCGCCACCTGGTACCTGTGGATCGACGGACGCATCCTGGTCAACCTCGACGAGTCGCGCAAGCGGCTGGAGCATCTGAGAGCCGACCCCCGCGTCAGCCTGACCGTCCTCGACGAGCGCAGCTGGTACACCCACGTGAGCCTGCAGGGCGGGGTCGCCGAGCTGGCGGACGACACCGACCTCGCCGACATCGACCGGCTCGCCCGGCACTACACCGGCAAGCCGTACCGCACCCGCGACCGCCGCCGCGTCAGCGCCTGGATCGACGTCGACCGCTGGCACGGTTGGGGCCGCCTGGCGAACACCGACGTGGACCACCACCGGTAGGCAACGGTGGCGCGGCCGGCCGGTCTCAGCGCAGGCCGACGGCGTCGTGCCGCCAGAAGATCTCGGTGTAGACGAGCGTGCCGGTCATCCACGGGCGGTACGCCGGCAACCGGTGCACCTGGAACGCCGCGTCCGGGATGCGCTGCGACGGCTTGCAGAACCCGAGCTCGCCGCCGGGCTCGAACCCGAGGCGGGAGTAGTAGCCGGGGTGCCCCTCAAGGAACACCAGCGGCACCCCGGTGCCGCGGAGGAGCTCGAGGCCGCGCCGCACCAGCGCCGTCCCGACGCCGCGCCCCTGCCGGCCGGGAAGCACCCCGAGCGGACTCAGCACGAGCACGTCGACCAGCCGCTTGGGCGCATCCAGCAGCGAGCGCGTGAACATCACGTGCCCCACGACGCGTCCGCCGTCGACCGCGACCAGCGACAACCCGGCCGCGGCGCCGCCGTCTGACAGTTCGCCCGGCGCGCCGTGCCGTGCCTCGTCCGCGCTGCCCGGCATGGGCGAGCCGGCCGGCGGGAGGAGTGACCGGAGATCGTCGGTGAGGTCGGCGACCAGGCGCCCGGTGTCGCCGAAGGCGGCGAGATGCACGTCTCGCACGGCGTCGTGGTCGGTCGGCAGCTCGGGTCGCAGCTCCATGCCCGCACCGTAGGTGGGCTCTGCGATGCGTCGCACTCCAATTTCGCCCGCCGTCCGGGGCCGGATCGATCAATCGCCGGAGGCGCCGGCCCAGCACTCAGCCGGGGTGAGGATGGCCCACGAAGGCACGGACTCGCTGGTACGATCATCGCCGATCAGGTTTTGGTACTCAAAACTCTTGATTCGAGTGGCGACACCACTCACAATGATGTCTATACGTAGCCGCCGAGGGGAGACCGATGCACGCCGCCGAGCCGATCATCACGCCGGAGCACATCCGCGACCTGTGGGACGCCGGCCTCAACCGCGGCCAGCGCCCGGACCAGCCGGCACTCTGCCTCACCGCCGAAGGGCGCGTGGTCGTGTCCGACCGGGCCGCGGTACAGGCGTCCGGGACGGTGGTCATCACCGCGGCCGAGCTGCGCAACTTCACCCGCGGCCGGTTCACCGCGCAGGACGCCCGGGAGGTCGCGTGGGCGCTCACCGAGGAGCTGCGCCTCGGCCTGCCCGCGTGACGGTTCCGCCGGCCACCAGCCACCAGCGCCGGGACCCGCCACGGGTCCGTCACGACCCCACCGCCACACAGGCATGTCCAGACACGACCCCAGCGCCCTCAACAGGCCCACGACCTCGCGACCCCAGAGGTTGCCGATGATCGAGTGATCACCTCGGCACTTCGTGCCCATGCTCCCAGCGCGCCGGGTGCCTAAGTTGCCCCCATCGTGTCCCCCGGGGTGATCACAGGTCACCGCCGTCCTCGAGGAGGCGTTCGTGGCACTGGGCTGGAAGGTGGTCTACGAAGGGAAGACGCCGCCACCGGGTGAGGTGGTCCGACCGGACGAGCGGTTGTCGTGGGGGCGCACGGTCGGGCTCGGCGCGCAGCACGTCGTGGCGATGTTCGGCGCCACGTTCGTGTTCCCGCTGATCATGGGGCTGAACGCACAGCTGGCCATCATGATGAGCGGCATCGCCACCATCTGCTTCCTGCTCATCGTGCGTGGCGTGGTCCCGAGCTACCTGGGCACCAGCGCGTCGTTCGTCGGCGGCGTGGTCGCGATCCGGGAGCAGGGCGGCGACTCGCCCGACGTCACCGGCGCGATCCTGGTGGCCGGCGCGGTGCTGGCGGCTGTCGGTGTCGTCATCCACTACCTGGGCGCCGGGGTGCTGCACCGGGTGCTGCCGCCGGTGGTCACCGGTGCGGTGGTCATGCTCATCGGATTCAACCTGGCGCCCGTGGTGGCGGACACGTACTGGCCGCAGGACCAGTGGATCGCGCTGATCGTGATGACGCTGGTCATCGTCATGGCGGTGGGGCTGCGCGGGTTCCTCGGCCGCATCGCCATCTTCGTCGGGCTCGTGATCGGTTACGCGCTGTCGTGGGTGTTCGACCGGGTGTTCGGCCAGATCACGTCGTTCGACGCGGCAGCAGGCGAGGTCACCACGCACGACCGCGTGAACTTCGACGGTGTCCGCGAGGCGGACTGGTTCGGGTTCCCCGACGAGACGTTCGTCGACGCCCAGGGGCTCGAGGTCCCGGGCTGGCACCTGCCGAGCTTCAGCGTCACGTTCATCCTGCTGGTGCTGCCGGCCGTCATCGCGCTGATCGCCGAGAACGCCGGCCACGTCAAGGCCGTTGCCGAGATCACCGAGCGCGACCTCGACCCCGTCATGGGCAAGGCGATCGCGGCCGACGGCGTCGGCACGGTCATCGCGTCCTCGGTCGGCGGCTCGCCCACCACGACGTACGCGGAGAACATCGGCGTCATGGCGGCTACCAGGGTGTACTCGACGGCGGCGTACTACGTGGCCGCGGTGGTGGCCATCCTGTTCGGGTTCTCGCCGAAGTTCGGCGCGCTGATCTCGGCCACCCCGGGCGGCGTGCTCGGCGGCATCACCGTCGTGCTGTACGGCATGATCGGCCTGCTCGGCGCCCGAATCTGGATCGAGAACCGGGTCGACTTCGCGAATCCGGTCAACCTGGTGCCGGTGTCGGCCGGCATCATCATCGCCATCGGCGACACGTCGCTGGAGATCACCGACGACTTCGTGCTCTCCGGCATCGCGCTCGGCACGCTGGTCACGATCATCGCCTACCATCTGGCCCGCGCGGTCGCCCCGGCGCACCTGCGCCAGGGCGCCGTCCTCACCGTCGGGCCGCCGGGGGTGCACCGAACCGACGGCGACGAAGCCGATCCGGCGGCCGAACCACCCGACGCGGCGCCGCCGGGCGAGAGAGGATGAGCGGGTGAAGCCATCGGGGTTCGCCTACCACCGGCCGTCCACCGTCGCCGAGGCGGTCGACGTGCTGGCCGAGGTGAGCCCCGCGGGCAAGGTGCTGGCCGGCGGCCAGAGCCTGGTGCCGATGCTCAACATGCGGCTGGCCGCGCCGGCCCACCTCGTCGACGTCAACCGGCTCACCGAGCTCGCCTACGTCCGCGTCGACGACGACGGCGGCCGGCGCACCGTCGTCGTCGGTGCGCTGGCCCGGCACACCGACGTCGAGCACGACGCCGCGGCCCACGCGGCACTGCCGCTGCTGCGCGAGGCGCTGCGCACGGTCGCGCACCCGACCATCCGCAACCGCGGCACCACCGTTGGCAGCATCGCGCACGCCGACCCGTCCGGTGAGATGGGCGCGGTGCTCGCGCTGCTGGGCGGCACGGTCGAGCTGAGGTCGGCCCGCGGCACCAGGACGGTCGCCGCCGCCGAGTTCACGACGGGGCCGATGGAGACGTCCGCCGCTCCGGACGAGCTGGTCACGTCCGTGGCGTTCCCGGTGCCGGAGGGCCGTACCGGGACCGCCTGGACGGAGTTGGCTCGCCGGAACGGCGACTATGCGGTGTGCGGGGTCGGGGTCCTGGTCAGGCTCGGCGACGACCATCGGGTGGTCGCCGCGCGGGCGGTCTACGTGTCGATGGGGCCGGTGCCGACGGTGCTCGACCTCACCGAGCCGGTGGCCGGCCAGGACCCCAGGGCCGACGACGACGGCTGGGCGGCCGCGGGGCGGCTGGCGGCCTGGCGCCTGGACCCCGACGACGACATCCACGCGACGGCCGGCTACCGTCGGCAGCTCGCGGCCGTGCTCACCGAGCGGGCCCTGCGCACCGCGGCGCGCCGCGCCACGGAGGTGGCTGTGTGAGCGAGCAGCTCTACGAGGTTACGCTGCTGGTCAACGGCGTGCACCGGTCGGCGACGGTGCCGGCGCGCCGGCTGCTGTCGGACTTCCTCCGGCACGACCTCGAACTGACCGGCACCCACGTCGGCTGCGAGCACGGAGTCTGCGGCGCCTGTACGGTGCTCGTCGGCGGCCGGCCAATCCGCTCCTGCCTGCAGTTCGCCGTCACCGTCGACGGCGAGGAGGTCACCACCGTGGAGGGCTGCACCCGGCCCGACGGCGAGCTCGGCCCGGTCCAGCAGGCGTTCCGCGACTGCCACGGCCTGCAGTGCGGCTTCTGCACGCCCGGTTTCGTCACCACCATCACGGCCTACCTGCACGAGAACCCGGAGCCGACGGCCGACGAGGCGCGCGAGGCCATCGCCGGCAACCTGTGCCGCTGCACCGGCTACCAGAACATCGTGGCCTCGGTGCTGCGGGCGGCGCAGCTCCGCACTGGCAGCACGGAAGCCGCCGCGGAGGCCGCGCCGTGACGACGTCCATGCTCGGTGAGCCGATCGCCCGACGCGAGGACCCCCGGCTGCTGACCGGACAGGGTCGCTACCTCGACGACATCGGGCACCGCGCGCTGGCCGCGGCGTTCGTGCGCAGCCCGCACGCGCACGCCCGGATCGTCGACGTCGACGTCACCGAGGCACTCGACGTGGACGGCCTGGTCGCCATCTACACGCACGACGACCTGGAGGGGCGGGTCGGTGAGCCGTTGCCGCTGCTCATCCCGCACGAGGCGCTCACGCACGGCCGCACGCCGTACGCGCTGGCCAAGGACGAGGTGAACCACGTCGGCGAGGCCGTCGTCATGGTGGTGGCCACCGACAGGTACGTCGCGGAGGACGCCTGCGAGCGCATCCGGGTCCGGTACGACTTCCTGCCCCCGGTGGTCGGGATCGAGGCGGCCCGCGACGCGGCACTGCTGGTCCACGACGACGTCCCCGGCAACGTCTCCGCCCACCTGGTGCAGGAGAACGGCGACGCCCGCTCGGCCATCGATGCCGCACCGAACGTCCTGGAGCTCGATCTGGCCATCGAGCGCAGCGCGTCCACGCCGCTGGAGGGCCGCGGCGTGCACGCGCGGTGGGACGCCGACGACCACAGCCTGCGCGTATACACGTCCACCCAGGCCTCTACCTCGGTCCGGGCGGCGCTGGCGGCCAAGCTCGGCCTCCCGCCGGACCGCGTCGAGGTCATCGCGCCCGACGTCGGCGGCGGCTTCGGGGTGAAGATCATGCACCCGTGGCCGGAGGAGGTGCTGGTGCCGTGGGCGGCGATCCGCCTCGGCCGCGAGGTCAAGTGGACCGAGGACCGTCGCGAGCACTTCGTCTCGGCCACCCACGAGCGCGGCCAGCTCCAGCACGTCCGGGTCGGGTTCGACGACGAAGGGCGGCTGCTCGGCCTCGACGTCACGGTGTGGCACGACAACGGCGCCTACACGCCGTACGGCATCATCGTCCCGATCATCACGACGACGCAGCTGCTCGGGCCGTACAAGCCCGGGGCGTACCGTGCCGAGTTCTTCAGCCTCTACACCAACACCGTCACGGTCACGCCGTACCGCGGCGCCGGCCGGCCGCAGGGCTGTTTCGCGATGGAGCGGACCATGGACGCCATCGCCGAGCACCTCGGCGTGGACCGCACGGTGGTGCGCGAGCGCAACTTCATCCAGCCCGACGAGATGCCTTTCGACCACGGCCTGACCTTCCAGGACGGCCGGCCGCTCATCTACGACTCCGGCGACTACCCGGCCACGCTGGAGAAGATCAAGAAGCTGGTCGGCTGGGACGACTTCGCGGCGTTCCGGTCCGAGGCGCGGGCCGCCGGCCGGCGGGTCGGCATCGGCATCGGCTGCTATGTCGAGGGCACCGGCGTCGGTCCGTACGAGGGTGGCTTCGTCAAGGTCGAGACCGACGGCACGGTCGTCGTCGCCACCGGGCTGACCACCCAGGGCCAGGGCCACCAGACGGTGTTCGCGCAGGTCGTGGCGGCCGAACTGGGGGTGCCGATCGAGCGGGTCGCAGTGACCACCGGCGACACCCGGCGCTTCGGCTACGCCGTGGGCACCTTCGCCTCCCGCGCGGCGGTCATGAGCGGCAACGCCATCGCCATCGCCGCGCGCAAGGTGCGCGACAAGGCGCTGCGGGTGGCTGGCGAGGCGCTGGAGGCCGACGCGCGCGACCTGGAGATCGTCGACGGGACGGTGCGCGTGGTGGGCTCGCCGCCGGGCGCGCCCGGCACGAGCATCCCGCTGGCCACCGTCGCCGTCCTCGCCAACCCGCTGCGCTACGCCTTCGACCGCGAGGCCGAGCGGGCCACCCAGTTCGGCGGGCCGGTCGACGTCAGCAAGCCGCCGGTGGCCGAGGGCGACTCGCCGGGGCTGGAGGAGACGGGGTACTACTCGCCGCCGCGTTCGACATTCGCCAACGGCAT
This sequence comes from Jiangella asiatica, assembly GCF_004349065.1. Classification (GTDB taxonomy): domain Bacteria; phylum Actinomycetota; class Actinomycetes; order Jiangellales; family Jiangellaceae; genus Jiangella; species Jiangella asiatica. The sequence goes on along the minus strand of NZ_SMKZ01000052.1, from coordinate 35,693 downwards.
GCACGCCGCGATCGTCGAGACCGACCCGGACACCGCCGAGATCTCCATCCTGCGTTACTGCGTCGTGCACGACTGCGGCACGCTGATCAACCCGCGCATCGTCGAGGGGCAGATCCACGGCGGGGTCGCCCAGGGCGTCGGGGGAGCACTGTACGAGCGGATGGTCTACGACGACGCCGGCCAGCTGCTCAACGCGTCGTTCATGGACTTCCTGATGCCGTACTCGACCGAGGTCCCGGTCGTCGAGACCGATCACCAACAGACTCCGTCGCCGCTCAACCCGCTGGGCATCAAGGGCGCCGGCGAGGCGGGCGTGATCCCGGTGTCCGCGGTGATCGCGTCGGCCGTCTCCGACGCCGAGGGGTTCGCGGTCACGCGCATGCCGATCTCGCCGTCGGACCTGCACGAGCTGCGTCTGCGGCACTCGAGTGAGGGAGGTCCCGCCCGATGAAGGTGACCGGTTCCGCCGTCCTGCACGCGCCGCGCGACGCGGTGTGGGAGGCGCTCAACGATCCCGCGATCCTGGTGCGGACCATCCCCGGCTGCCAGCGGCTCGACGCGGACGGCCCGGACCGCTACCGGATGACGGTCACCGCGGGCGTCGGCTCGATCAAGGGCACCTACGCCGGGGACGTCGCCCTGCACGACCGGCACGAGCCGGCGTCGTTCGTCATGTCGGCGTCGGGCTCCGGCGCGCCCGGGACGGTGAGCGCGGACGTCCTGGTCCGGCTCTCCGACGACGGCGACGGCGCCACCCGCCTGGAGTACGACGCGGACGCGATCGTCGGCGGGATGATCGGCGGGGTCGGGCAGCGCATGCTCGCCGGGGTGGCCAAGAAGACCGCGGGGGAGTTTTTCGCCGCCGTCGACGACATCCTGACCGGCCGCGTCGCAGAGGCGGTGCCCGCCGAGCCGGTCGAAGCGGCTGGTCGTGCCGCGATGCCCGGCGTCTACTACGACGCCCCGCCCGCGGCGGCGACGTCGTCGGGCGACTTCGTCCGCGGCGTGCTCGTCGGTGCCGCCGTCGCGCTGGCCGGCGTCGCCGTCGGCGGCTGGCTGGGGGCGCGTTCGCGGAGGTGAGGTCGGAACTGGCGGACTAAGCTAACTTAGCTAAACTGGTGCCATGGGAGAGCAGGCAGCGGTGCAGTACAACATCCACGAGGCCAAGACCCAGCTGTCGCGGATCATCGAGCGGGTCGAACGGGGCGAGCAGGTGGTCATCAGCCGGGCCGGAGTTCCGGTGGCCAAGGTGGTGCCGCTGCCCGCCAATGCGCGGCGGCGGCAGCGCGGTTCGCTGGCCGGCCGGATCGAGCTGGCCGACGACTGGGACTCCGACGAGGTCAATGACGCCATCGGCGCCGACTTCGGGCCGCGGCCATGACAGCACGCGCCAGGCTATTGCTCGACACCCACGTGGTGCTGTGGTGGCTGGCTGACGATCCGACCCTCGCCGACGACCTCAAAGCGGCGATCGACGAGGAGCTCGAGGTCTACGTGAGCGCGGTGACCGGGTGGGAGGTCGCGATCAAGCAGAGCATCGGCAAGCTGACGTCTCCGGTCGACCTCGCCGAAGAGATTCGCGACAGTGACCTGCACCAGCTGCCCGTCAGATTCGACCACGCGATCGAGGCGGGGCGACTCCCACCGCACCATCGTGACCCGTTCGACCGGATGCTGGTCGCTCAGGCGCGGGTGGAACGCCTGACCCTGGTAAGCCGCGACACCGCCATACACGGCTACGACGTGCCCGTTCTCAAGGCCTAACGCCGGACTGGGAGCCGATCGCCGCTGGCGGCGGCACGACGAACCCGGCTAGAATTGGACTAAGTCCTATGACTTAGTCCAATCGGAGGGGTAGCCAGATGAGCCCGGTCGTCAACGTTCACGAGGCCAAGACCAACTTCTCCAAGTTGCTGGAGCAGGCGCATGCTGGGCAGGAGATCATCGTCGCCAAGGCCGGTAAGCCGTACGCCCGGCTCATGCCGCTCGCAACAGCGCCGGCGAATCGTCAGCCCGGGCGACTCTCCGGACGCGTCGGCGATGAGTTCTTCGAACCGCTCCCCGCCGATGAACTCGACGCCTGGGATCACGCCTGATGCAGCTTCTTCTCGACACACATACCTTGTTGTGGTGGTTCACCGACGACGACCGATTGTCGCCGAAGGCTCGTGCGGCCATCGGTGACGAAGTGAACGAGGTCTTCGTCAGCGCGGCATCGGCCTGGGAGATTGCCACGAAGCAGCGGCTGGGCAAGCTCGACGACGTGCCGCAAGCGGCCGCGCGGTACGTGGAGCTGGTCGCGGCCGACGGTTTCGCCAACCTGCCGGTCACGCATCTGCACAGTCTGCGCGCTGGCGGGTACGAGGTCGCTCATCGCGACCCGTTCGACCGTATGCTGGCCGCCCAGAGTGAGCTCGAGATTCTGCGGCTGGTGACGCTGGACGACGCTTTCGAGCAGTTCGGTGTGGCTACCTTGTGGTAAGGCGCGTTGCGTCGACACGGGAGGACTGATCATGCGGAGCTTCACCGCGGCGGCGGTCCAGGTGCGGCCGCTGGCCGAGCCCCTGACCGCGCAGAGCGTCAAGGCGAACATCGAGCACGCCATCGACTACGTCGAACGCTGCGTCGCCGACACCGGCGCGGAGCTGGTGGTGCTGCCGGAGTCCGTCACGACCGGATTCACACCCGGCGGCCTCGACCCCGCGCGCCTGTGGGACCTGGTCGACGACGTGCCTGGCCCGCTGAACGAGCCGTTCCGGGAGGTCGCCCGCCGACTCGGCGTGCACCTGGTCTGGGGCACGTACGAACGCGGCGCCGAGCGGGGGATCGTTTACAACTGCGCCGTGCTGGCCGGCCCGGACGGCGAGGTCCGCGGGGTCTATCGCAAGACCCACCCGTTCTGTACCGAGCTGGCCTCGAAAGGCGGCTGGGTGACCCCGGGCACCGACCCGTGCGTCGTCGACACCGAGCTCGGCCGCGTCGGCATGATCATCTGCTTCGACGGCGACTTCCCGGAGCTCTCGCGCATCACGGCCGTGCGCGGCGCGGAGGTCATCGTGCGACCGTCGGCGCTGCTGCGCTCGGCGGACCTGTGGGAGCTGACCAACCGGGCCCGCGCGTACGACAACCACGTGTACGTCGTCGGCGCCAACTGCACCGGCACCGACCCGGCCGGCGTGCTGTACTTCGGTAACTCGATGATCGTCACCCCGGTGGCCGAGGTGGTCGCACGGGCGGCCAGCCACGAGTGTTGGGTCTCCGCGCGCCTGGACCCCGACGCGGCACTGCGCTCACTCACCCCCGGGTCGAGCGTCGAGCAGCGTTTCGACCACCTCGCCGACCGCAACCTCGAGCTGATCAGCCGGTACGCCGACGACCTCGCGGCACCCGCCCGGACCACCTTCCCCCACGCCTGACGAGCTGAGAGCCAGATGATCATGGGACTGGCTGGCGGTCGGTGTGGTGTATATTGTGGTGTATGCACCGCACCAACCTCTACCTGACCGAGCAGCAGACGTCAGCGCTCGACCGACTGGCGGCCCAGGAAGGTACGTCGCGGGCCGAGATCGTCCGGCGGCTGCTCGACCGGGCGCTGGCCGGGGAGGACGACGATCTGGTCGCCGACCTGGCAGCTATCGACTCGGCCTTCGGGGCGTACCGCGACGCGGAAGTCGCCCCGCGAGAGCCCGGCCAGCGTGAGGACCACCTGGCTGGGCTGTGGGAGCGCACCGGGTGATCCTCGTCGACACCGACGTTCTCATCGCCCACCTTCGAGGAGTCGTGCCGGCGCGCGACTGGCTGCGCCACATGCGGACGAACGGTCCGCTCCTCGTCAGCGCGGTTACGGTGACCGAGCTCACCGGTGGCATGCTGTCGGCCGAGCGTCGCGAGGTGTGGGGCTTGCTGTCGGCACTGCGGGTCGAGCCGGTCACCGAAGTGATCGCCAGGGTGGCCGGCGAGCTGATGCGCCGGTACCGCCGCAGCCACAGCGGAATCGGCCTCGGCGACTACCTCGTCGCCGCGACCGCGGGTGTCCGGGGTGTGCCGCTCGCCACCTTGAACGTGCGGCACTTCCCGATGTTCGACGGTCTGGCCGCGCCCTTCGAGCTTCCTCGGTGAGGGCGCGTCCAGGTGGCGACTACGCAGACCGGACCGGCCAGATGATCTCGGTCTCGAGCTTGGACGGGTCGTTCACCTGGGCAGGGTCGTTGAGGTAGACGTCGTACGGCGCGCCGGCCGACGTCAACCCGTGCGCGTCGAGCCACGACTCGACCTCGCGGTAGGCGATGCCCAGCTCCTCGTACGGGCCGATGTGGCGGGTGACCGCGGCCCGGCCGCCGTCGATGCGGTGCAGGCTGAACCCGCCGGGTGCCGCGGACAGCCCGGCCACCGGTACACACGCCTCGATCGTCCAGGTGTCGTCGGCCAGGTCCAGGTAGACCATGCGCGGCGGGCCGGCCGGGGTCGCACCGGCCGCCGTGATCGCCTCGTACAGCCGGTGGTAGGCGACCTGGCTGGTCTCCGACAGCGAGTCCAGCGTCGCCGGATAGGTGGTGCCGAGGACGTCGGCGGGTGCGATGTCGCGGGTGGTGATCTCGTAGGCCATGACGGCTCCCTTCCGGATGAAGGTCTCGACACGCTGGAGCATGTGCCGATGACGGTCGATGCGCTGCTCGAGCACCAGCCGGTAGGAGTCGAGGAGGTCGCGGACGCGGTCCGGATCGGACTGCGTCACCACCTCCTGGATCGACGCCAGCGGCATGTCGAGCGAGCGCAGGGTGGCGATGACGCGAGCCGTGGCCGCTTGCGACGGGCGGTAGTACCGATAGCCCGACGCCGGGTCGACGTAGGCCGGGTGCAGCAGGCCGGTTTCGTCGTAGATGCGCAGTGCCTTGATGCTCAGCCAGCACATCCGCGAGAACCGGCCGATCGGCATCAGCTCGTTCATCGCCACCTCCTCTCGGAAGGGAGCCTCCAGTCTTCCCCAGGGGACGAGTCAACCGCGAGACGTCAGCGAAGTTTGGGGATGATCGTCGTGGCGAGATGTTCGAACCGACCGTAGTCCTCGTCCCGGTCCGGCCAGCAGATCACGAACTCGTCGATCCCGACAGCCGTGTAGCGCTCGACCAGCTCCTCCAGCGGGGTCGAGCCCGTGACGGCGTCGGTGTTCGCCCACAGCAACACCGACCGGCGCAGCGTGCCCGGATCGCGTCCGCCTTGTTCGGTCAGCACGTCCAGGCGGCGGTTGTGCTCGGCGGCCAGCGCCACGTTCTCCTCGACGCTGGCATCGGGGCGGCCGTTGGTGTTCCACACGTCGGCCCGTCGCGCCGTCACCCGCAGGATGGTGGGCGCCTGGCCCCCGACGACGATGGGCGGGCGCGGGCGCTGGAGGGTCGCCGGACCGGTCGGCAGGTCGCGGACGGCATACCACTCGCCGTCGAACGAGTACGGCGTGCCGTCGGCGCGCAGCACCTCGTCGAGGACCTGGACGTACTCGCCGAAGCGGGCCACCCGCTCCTTCACCGACCACGGCGCCGTGCCGGTGCCGTGATGGTCGGACTCCACGATGCCGGCGCCGATGCCGAGCTCCAGCCGGCCGCCGGAGAGCCGGTCGATGGTGAGCGCCTCCTTGGCCAGCACTGCCGGCGGCCGCAGGATCGGGTTGCTGACCAGAGTGCCGACGGTGATTCGCGACGTGGCCATGACCGCGGCCGTCGTCATGGTCCAGCCGTCCAGCCAGGGCGGTTCGGTGGCGAAGATGTTGGCGATGTGGTCGGGCAGGAAGAGCTGGTCGAAGCCGAACTCCTCGACCCGGCGGAAGCGCTCCAGCAGCGCCGGCGCGTCGGCATCGGGCAGGACCAGCACGCCGAACCGGCGGTCGTGCGCGTTCATGCGTCACCTCTCGTCGTCCAGGGGGGTGTCTCCTCGATCCTCGGTTGGTACTTGCGCATGATCAAGTACTGACAATAAAGTCAGGTACTCACCAATTGGTAAGGGAAGGGGCTCGGACATGGCCCGCAACCGGCCATACACCTGCGGTCTCGACGCCGCCATCGACGTGGTCGGCGGCAAGTGGAAGGCGGTGCTCGTCTGGACGCTGGAGGACCAGGGGCCGCTGCGCTTCGGCGAGCTGAAACGGCGCATCCCGGCCGTCACCGAGAAGATGCTCATCCAGCAGCTGCGCGAGCTGGAGGCCGACGGCGTCGTGCATCGGGAGGTCTTCCAGCAGGTGCCACCGAAGGTGGAGTACTCGCTCACCGACTTCGGCCGGTCGCTGGAGGTCGCGCTGCGGCCGCTGGGCGACTGGGGCCACGAGAACATGACGCGCATCGAGGAGACCCGGCCCGCCTGACCGCGGCGCGGCGCGCCGCACAAGCCCGGCGCGGAACCGTTGGCAGCAGTTGCCGACGCCGGACGCCGTCGCCGGCGGGTTGAATCGGCGGCACAGCCCCCAGCGCGAGGAGCCGCATGCCCGCCACGTCGCCAGGCATCCGAATCGGCATCGACACCGGCGGGACGTTCACCGACGTCGTCGCGGTCGACCAGCGGACCGGCCGGGTCGTCACGACGAAGACGCCGTCCACGCCCCCCGACCCGGCCGAGGGGTTCATGACCGGCGTGCACAAGGTGCTCGGCGCGATCGGCGCCGAGCCGGACGCCGTCGCCGCCGTCTGCCACGGCACCACGGTGGCGACGAACCGGCTGCTGGAGGGCAAGGTCGACGACCTCGGCTTCATCACCACCGAGGGCTACGAGCACGTCCTGGAGATCGCCAGGCAGTCGGTGCCCGACGGCTACGGGAACAGCTACTTCTGGGTGAAGCCGCCGCGCATCGTCCCGGCCGACCGGGTCCGCACCGTCCGCGGCCGGCTCGCGTTCGACGGCGGTGAGATCCGGCCGTTCGACGATGACGACGCGGTCGCCGCGGCCCGCTTCTTCCGCGACCGCGGCATCACCACCATCGGCGTCTGCTTCCTGCACTCCTACGCCAACCCCGAGCACGAGCTGCGGATGCGTGACGTGCTCAGGCGCGAGCACCCGGACGCCGTGGTCTCGATCTCGGCGGAGGTGCTGCGGGAGTACCGCGAGTACGAGCGCAGCGTCACGACGCTCGTCGACGCCGCGGTGAAGCCCAGCATCGGTCGCTATGTACGCACCATCGCCGCCCGGCTGGCCGCGCTCGCCGGGGGAGAGCCGCCGCCGTTCTACGTCATGAAGTCCAACGGCGGGGTGCTGTCGGCCGACGAGGTGGTGCACCAGCCGATCTCGACGGTGCTGTCCGGGCCCGCGGCCGGTGCGCTCGGTGCCGCCGTCGTGGCGGGAGCGGCCGGGTTCGACAGCGTCCTCACCCTTGACGGCGGCGGCACCTCGACCGACGTCACCGTCGTCGTCGACGGCCACCCGGCGCTGACGACGGAGGGCAGCGTCGGCGCCTACCCGAGCAAGATCCCGATGATCGACGTCGTCACGGTCGGTGCCGGCGGCGGGTCGATCGCCTGGCTCAGCCCGGAAGGCACCCTCAAGGTCGGGCCGCGCTCGGCCGGCGCCGACCCGGGCCCGCTGTGCTACGGCACCGGCGGCACCGAGCCGACCGTCACCGACGCGCACCTGCTGCTCGGGCGCATCCCGCCGCATCTGCTGGGCGGCGAGATCCCGCTGGACGCCAACGCCGCCCGCGCCGGCATCGCGCGGCTGGCCGGGGAGCTCGGCCTGTCGATGCGGCGCTGTGCGGCCGGCATCCTGGAGATCTCCGCCTGGAACCAGGCCAACGCGTTGCGCCGCATCACCGTCAGCCGGGGCCTGGACGTGCGCGACTTCCACCTCGTCTCGTTCGGCGGCTCGGGTCCGCTGCTGGCCTGCCGGCTGGTGGACGTGCTGGGACTGTCCGGGGTGCTCGTGCCGCCCAACCCGGGCAACCTGTCCGCGTACGGGCTGCTCACCGTCGACGTCCGCAACGACTACGTCCGCACCGCGGTGGCCCGGCACGCGGGGTTCGACCTCGACGCCGTCGCCAAGACGCTCGACGACCTCACGGCCGAAGCGGACGCGGCGCTGACTCGCGAGGGGTTCGAGCGGTCGGTTCGGCAATTCACCAGGACCGCGGACCTCCGCTACGTCGGGCAGGCCTACGAGGTGCGGGTCGAGGTGCCGGCCGGTCCGGTGACGGTGCAACTGGCCGACGCCGTCGCCGCGGCCTTCCACGCCGAGCACCGCCGGCTCTACGGCTACGACTTCGCCCTGGACGGCCGGCAGGAGGTCGAGTGGGTGAATCTGCGCGTCACCGGGATCGGCCCGATCGAACGCCCGCCGGTGGAACGCGTGCGCGCCGGCGACGGTGCTCGGCCGTGCGACTCGCGGCCGGTGTGCTTCGACGACTGGGCCGACACGCCGGTGTACGACCGATCGGCGCTGGGCGCCGGCGACGTCGTCGACGGGCCGGCGGTCGTCGAGGAGTTCGGCTCGACCGTCCCGGTCCATCCAGGCTTCCGCGCCGTCGTCGACCCGTTCGGCAACCTGCTGATCACCCGGGAGGTGGCCGCATGAGCGTCGACCCGGTGCTCGTCGAGATCGTCCAGGGGTACCTCGCGTCGGTGGAGAAAGAGGTCGAGACGGCGATCGGCCGGACCGCCCGCTCGCCGATGATCCGCGATGCTCACGACTACCGCGCCGGCATCCACGACCGGCGGCTGCGCAAGCTCACCGGGCGGTCGTACTCGGCGCTGGTGCACCCGGTGGTGCGCGACCACCCGATCGAGTCGATGCGGCCCGGCGACGTGTTCTTCCACAACGACGTCTACCTCTCCGAGGGCGGCATCGGGCACCTGCCGGACCTGTGCGTCACCGCGCCGGTCTTCATCGAAGACACAGCCGGTGACCCCGAGGTTGTTGCTTTTGTCCAGGCGTTCGGCCACCACGACGACATCGGCGGCACCGTCCCCGGCTCCATGCCCTCGCACGCGACCAGCGTGTTCGAGGAGGGTCTGATGGTCCCGCCGATCAAGCTGTGGGACCAGGGCGTCCCGAACGAGGCGGCGCTCACGATCATGACGCGCAACTCGCGGATGCCGGAGTCGCTCGCCGCCGACCTGGACGCCGAGTGCGCGGCCTGCCTCATGGGGGCGCGCCGGCTGGCCGAGCTGTTCCAGCGCTACGGCCGCGCCGATGTCGAGGCGTGCTTCGACGCGATCCTGGACCAGACCACCGAGACGTTCCGGCGCGAGGTGCTGGCGAAGATCCCGCCCGGCACCTACACGTGGGAGGACTACGCCGAGCACGACGGCGTCGACGAACCGAGGCTGCACACCCAGCGCATCACGCTCGTTCGCCAGACCGATCCGGACCGGCTGGTCATCGACTTCACCGGCACGGGACCACAGGCCAGAGGCCCGATCAACCACTGCGGCGACTACGCCGACGGCGTGTTCCTCAAGAAGTGGCTTGCGCCGATCCTGCGTAACCTCGCCGACTCGCCGGAACGGATGGCCGAGCTGGACGTCAACGAGGGCGTCGTACCGCTGATCGAGCTGCGCTTCCCGCCGCCGGGCACATTGCTCACCCCGGTCTTCCCGGCGCCGACCAACGCCCGCACGTTCGTCATCCTGCGGCTGCTCGGCGTGCTCGCGGGTGCGGTCGCGAAGGCCGTCGACGGCTACATGCCCGCGGACCAGGAGACCATCCGCTACACCGGCGTGTACGGGCAGGGCCTGGACGGCCGGCCGTACCTGATGCGCGAGGTGCTCGGCGGCGGCTCCGGCGGGCGGTACTACGCCGACGGCGAGGACACCATCCACGTCGTGCCGGACTCGCGCAACCTGCCGACGGAGTTCAGCGAGGCGCGGTTCCCGTTCGTCGTCGAGCGGCTGGGCCTGGCCGTCGACTCCGGCGGCCCCGGCCGGTTCCGCGGTGGTCTCGGCTACGAGAAGCACCTGCGGATGCTGCGCGACGGGCACTTCATGTCCATCGCGGACCGGTCGATCCTGTCGTGCTGGGGAGTGCGCGGCGGTCGCGCCGGGCGGCCGTTCTCGGTGACCATCGACCCCGGTGGACCGAGCGAGCGAAAGGTCGACGCGCTGGCCGACGCCGAGCCGGTGCGCGCCGGCGAGGTCGTCCGCATCCGCACCACCGGCGGCGGAGGCTGGGGCGACCCGCTGGACCGCCCGGTCGACGAGGTGGTGCGCGACCTGCGCTGGCGGAAGGTGTCCTTCGACGGCGCCCGCACGGACTACGGCGTGGTGGCGACGGGGACGCCGGACGAGCCGGCCGTGGACGAGGTGGCGACGGCGGCCCTGCGCGACTCGATGCGTGCTTCCCGAGGCGGCGACGAACCGTTCTTCGACCGCGGCCCCGGCTACGCCCGGCTGGCCGGCGGCCGGGCGGCGGCGGACGTCGACTGGCTCTGATGGTCGCGTTCGCGCAGGTCAGAGATGTTCCCCGGCGTGGCGGATCAGAGGCGGGTCACTCGGGCGGACGCGAGGTCATAGACCGCCGCGACGACGCTCGTGCGGCCGGCGGCGACCGCCTCGTGCACGATCGGCGACGCCTCGGCCAGCGCGTCCGCGGCCGCCTGGGCTTGCGCCGCGACGCAGGCGGCCAGGTAGGCGTCGTCATCGATGGTGGTGGCTACGGCGCGAACGGCCGGCTCGATGGCCGTCACCAGGGCGGCGATGCTGCCGTCCGGGGTCGGCGCGCCGCGCACGACGTCGACGGTGGCCTGGACCGCGCCGCAGCCGGCGTGGCCCAGCACCACCACCAGCGGCACCGCGACGTGCTCGACGGCGTACTCGATGCTGCCGACGACGGCGTCGTCGAGCACCTCGCCGGCGGAGCGGACGGTGAACAGGTCGCCCAGGCCCTGGTCGAAGACGAGCTCCGGGGCGACCCGCGAGTCCGCGCAGCTCAGGACGCAGGCGATAGGGTGCTGACCGGCCACCAGCGACGCCCGGTGGTCCTCGTCCTCGTGCGGGTGCCGGGGCGTGCCGGCGGCGAACCGGTCGTTGCCGTCGACCAGCCGGGCCCAGGCGTCCTCGGCGGAGGTCAGCGCGGGGTCCTGGGTTGCGCTCGACGACGGAGCGCCGCGCGGCTCGCCGTCGTCGGGCGAGCCGCCGGCCGAGGACGAACAGCCGGCGACGACCGCCGCCGCGACACCGAACAGGCCGAGGGCACTACGCCGGGACAGCCGGCGGTCGTTGATCACGAAGCCCACCGTACGTCGGGCCGAGGACGGGACGGGGGCGGACTCCGGAACTCGCGAGGCCGTAACCTGCCCACAACGGGCAATCCGCGGACGACACCTGGAGGTGACGGTGACCGACACCGATGAGTCCGCCGTGAGCGCGCCGCTGACCGGCTACGTCGTCGTCGATCTGAGCCGCGCGCTGGCCGGGCCGCACGCCGGCATGATGCTCGGCGACCTGGGCGCGCGCGTCATCAAGGTCGAGGTTCCCGAGCACGGTGACGAGTCCCGCGGCTGGGGCCCGCCGTTCATCGGCCCACCGGAGCAGGCGGTGTCCACGTACTTCCTGTCCGCCAACCGCAACAAGGAGTCGGTCACCGCTGACCTGAAGTCCCCGGACGGCGGCCACCTGTTGACCCGGCTGGTGCGCCACGCCGACGTGCTCATCGAGAACTTCCGCAGCGGCGTGCTCGACCGCCTCGGCTTCGGCATGGAGCGGCTGCACGAGCTCAACCCGCGGCTGGTCGTGCTGTCCATCACCGGGTTCGGCCCGGACGGACCCGAGGCGGGCCGGGCCGGCTACGACCAGATCGCCCAGGGAGAGGCCGGCCTGATGAGCCTCACCGGCGAACCGGACGAGCCGACGAAGGTGGGCGTGCCGATCGCGGACCTGCTCGCCGGCGTCCACGGCGTGGCGGGAGTGCTGGCCGCGCTGCTCGAGCGCGAGCGCACCGGCCGCGGCCGGGTGGTGCGCACGTCGCTGCTGTCGTCGGTCGTCGGCGTACACGCGTTCCAGGGGACCCGGTGGACGGTGGCCGGCGAGGTGCCGCACGGCATCGGCAACCACCATCCGTCCATCGCGCCGTACGGGCTGTTCCATGCCGCCGACGGTTTCCTGCAGGTCGCGGTCGGCAGCGAGGGGCAGTGGCGCGGCTTCGCCGCCGTCGTCGGCCTCGACCCGGACGAGCCGCGGTTCGCGTCCAACCGGCTGCGGGTCCAGCACCGCGCGGAGCTCGTCGTCGCGGTGGAGGAGGTGCTCACCACGCGGCCGCGCGACCACTGGCTGGCCCGGCTGGACGAGGTGGGCATCGCCAGTGGCAAGGTGCGCACCCTCGACGAGGTGTACACGTGGGAGCAGACAAGGTCGCAGGGGCTGCTCGTGGAGGTCGAGCATCCGGTGCTGGGCACCGTCCAGCTGCCCGGCCCGGCGGTCCGCTTCGACGGCGCGGCGCCGCGGGAGCACGCCGCGCCGCCGTTGCTCGGCGAGCACGACAAGTCCGTGCGGGCCTGGCTCGACGAGCTGGACGGAACCGACGACGGCGACGGCGGGTGACCGCCGGCGGCTGACCGCTCAGCGGGGTGACCGTCAGCGTTCCGCGAGCGCCCGCGAGAGGCCGGCCAGCTGCTCCAGCCGCGACGGCAGCGACGGGTGCGTGGCCAGCACCCGGTCCACGGCGCCGGGCGGGCGCGGCTTGCCGTCCTGGTCGACGTAGCGGGGCAGCGCGACGATGGACACCGCCGACAGTGCGGACAGCTCACGCAGGTCCTTGCGCGGAATGGCCGTGCCCTCCCCGCCGAGCGCGGTCAGCGCGGCCGCGAGCGCCGCCGGCCGACCGGTCAACGCGGACGCGGCCCGGTCCGCGGCCAGCTCGCGGTATCGGCCGAGCCGGGCCGCCGTCGCGGCGCCGGGGATCATCAGCGCCAGCATGATCGGGACGAGGAAGATGGCCAGGCCGAACAGCACCACGTAGAGCGCCACCCGCAGCACCGTCACCACGGGCATGACGGTCGCGGTGAGCAGTACGCGTCGACCGGCAGGCGCCGAGCGGACCTCGACGGCGTCGGCGTCCTCGCCGCTGCTGGCCGGCACCCACCGCCAGCCGCACTGCCGGGCCACCCAGCACAGTGGCGACTCGATCGCCATCAGCGGGGCCAGGACCAGGACTGGTACCAGCGCGACCGACGTCGACAGGTACGCCGCGACCGTCATCGCGCTGGCGTCACGATGCGCCAGGTGCGCCAGCTCGTGTGCGAGGACGGCGTCGAGCTGCTCGCCGTCGCAGCGCTCCAGCAACCCGCGGGTGACCGCGACGGTGGGTCGGCGCCAGGGCAGCTTGAACGCCAGGGCGTTGGCCCACTGCGCCTCGATGACCTTGAGCTTGGGCGGCCGGATTCCGGCCAGCGCGCACAGGCGGTCCATGGCGGCGTGCAGGTCCGGCTCGCGGCCGGCGTCGACGTCGACGACCTCGAGCCCTTTCGGCAGCACCATGGAGCGCCCGTCGAGGGCGTAGACCAGCACCGCCGCCAGCAGTGGTGCGCCCAGCCCCACCCACCACGGCCAGCCCAGGACGCCGTAGAGGACCAGCCCGACCGCCAGCCCCGATCCCACCGTGATGACGAGCAGCAGCAGCCAGGTCTCGGTCACGCGCAGGGTGAGCCGGTGGTCCGCGGGGAACCCGTCGTCGGCCATGGCCGAACTCTACGAGGTCGGGCAACCCGTGGGCGATTGCTGCTGAACGCGGCCCGCCGATTGGGCGAAGATCACCGTCGTCGGAGCCCGCGGGGGTCCGTAGGCTCACTCGCATCGAGCGCGGTTCAGGGGAGGACGTCGACGGCGTGAGGGTGCTCATCGCGTTGGGCGGCAACGCCATGACGTCGGCCGACGGGAAGGCGCGACCGGCCGACCAGATCGCCGCGGTCGCCACCGCCATGGAGCCGGTGGCCGACCTCGTGGCCGTCGGGCTCGACGTCGTCATCACTCACGGCAACGGCCCGCAGGTGGGCAACCTCCTGGTCAAGAACGAGCTGGCCGCGTCGGTCGTGCCGCCGGTGACGATTGACTGGTGCGGCGCGCAGACCCAGGGGACCATCGGGTTCATCGTGCTCAACGCGCTCGAGCGAGCGCTGGCCGCGCGTGGCGTGCGGCGCCGGGTGGCCGCCGTCGTCACCCGGACGCTGGTCGACGCGTCCGACCCCGGGTTCGGCCGGCCCACCAAGCCGATCGGGCGCTACCTGCCGCCGCCGGAGGCGAAGGTGCTGATCGAGCACGGCCAGGTCTGGGAGGACCGCGGCCCGCGCGGCTGGCGGCGCGTGGTCGCCAGCCCGGAGCCGGTGGAGGTGCTCGACGCGGCGGCGGTCGCCGCCCTGCTCGCGGCCGGGTTCGTCGTCGTGGCCAACGGCGGTGGCGGCATCCCGGTGGTGCGCCAGCCCGACGGGTCCGTCGTCGGCGTCGAGGCCGTCGTCGACAAGGACCTCGGCGCCGCTCTGCTCGGCCGGGCGCTCGGCGTCGAGATGCTCGTCATCGCCACCGACGTCGACGGCGCCGTCCTCGGCTTCGGCACCCCCGGCGAGCGTCCGGTCGGCACCGTCGACGCCGCCACCCTGCGCGGCTACGCGGCACAGGGCCACTTCGCCGGCGGCAGCATGGGGCCGAAGGTCGAGGCCGCCTGCCAGTTCGTCGAGCACGGTGGGCGGCGCGCCGTCATCACCACCCTCGGCCGCATCGCCGAGGCCGTCCGCGACGACGTCGGGACGACCGTTCTGCCAGTAGACATCACACGAGAGGTGGCCGGGCATGGCTGAGCCGATCGAGGTACGCAAGGTGCCGATCAAGCACGTCAGCGACGCGTCCGGGCTCGCGGAGCTGATCGACGCCGGCGTCGTGGAGGCGGACCGGGTGATCGCCGTCGTCGGCAAGACCGAGGGCAACGGCGGGGTCAACGACTACACCCGCATCATCGCCGACCGCGCGTTCCGCGAGGTGCTGGTCGCCAGGGGCACCCGCACCGACGACGAGGTGCGCCAGGTCCCGATCGTGTGGTCCGGCGGCACCGACGGCGTCATCAGCCCGCACGCGACGGTGTTCGCGACGCTGCCCGCGTCGGACGTCGAGGCCGTCGACGAGCCACGGCTGACGGTGGGGTTCGCCATGAGCGACGCGATCCTGCCGGAGGAGATCGGCCGCCGCGGCATGATCGAGAAGGTCGCGGCCGCGGTCGGGGTCGGCATGGAGCGCGCCGGCATCGCCGACCCCGCCGACGTGCACTACGTGCAGACCAAGACGCCGCTGCTGACCATCCACACGATCCGCGACGCCAAGGCCCGGGGCAAGACCGTCTGGACCGAGAACACGCACGAGTCGATGGACCTGTCCAACGGCTGCACCGCGCTGGGCGTGGCGGTGGCGCTCGGCGAGATCGGGATGCCCTCCGACGACGACGTCATGCATCGCCGCGAACTGTACTCGTCGGTCGCCTCCTGCTCGTCCGGCGTCGAGCTGGACCGGGCGCAGGTGGTGGTGGTCGGCAACGCCCGCGGCGTCGGCGGCCGCTACCGCATCGGCCACGCCGTCATGGAGGATGCCATCGACGCCGACGGCATCTGGGCCGCCGTCCGCGACGCCGGCCTCAAGCTGCCCGACCGTCCGCACCACAGCGACCTCGACGGGCGCCTGGTCAACGTGTTCCTCAAGTGCGAGGCCAGCCAGGACGGTATGGTCCGCGGCCGCCGCAACGCCATGCTCGACGACTCCGACGTCCACTGGCACCGCCAGATCAAGGCCGCGGTCGGCGGCGTGACCGCGGCGGTGACCGGCGACCCGGCGGTGTTCGTCTCGGTGTCGGCGGCCCACCAAGGCCCCGACGGCGGCGGCCCGGTCGCCGCGATCGTCGACCTCGGCCCCTGACGACACCCGCGCCGCCAACCGCCCGTCGCTCTGGGACTGTGGATCTCCCACACCACCAGGCGTTCCCGCGCTTCACCATGCCTACGAGCATGGTGAAGCACACACGATCCTCGTGATGTCAGCGATCGTTGGTGAAAGGGGGAGTGTCACTGTTTGACGGCTCCGGCGACGGCGTCGACGAAGTAGCGCTGCAGGAAGACGAAGACGACGATGATGGGCACGAGGCTGATGGTGGCCGCGGCCGCCATGCCGGACCAGTCGTTGAAGTACTGGCCCTGGAACGCCGTCATGCCCACTGAGAGCGTGCGCAGCTCCGGGCGCGAGAGCGTCAGCACCAGCGGCAGCAGGTAGGCGTTCCACGCCTGCATGAACTGCAGGATGATCGCCGTCGCGATCACCGGCTTGGCCAGCGGCAGCATGACCTTCCAGAAGACCCGCACGAAGCCGGCGCCGTCGATGACGGCGGCCTCCTCCAGCTCCTTGGGCAGCTGGTTGAAGAACCCGGCGAACAGCAGCACGACGATCACGTTGGCGCCGCCGCTGACGGCGAGGGTGACGCCGAGCAGCGACTCGGCCAGGCCGAGGGTGTTGACCAGGTCGAAGATCGGGATGACGGTGTAGCCCTCGGGCACGAACACGGTGGCGATGTAGGCGACCAGGATGATCCGCTTGCCGGGGAAGCTGTAGCGGCCCAGGGCGTAGCCGATCATCGCCGCGGACATCACCACCAGCGCGATCGAGCCGCCGGTGATGAGCACCGTGTTGACGAAGTACTGACCCATGTTGGCGTCGTTCCACGCCCGGGCGAAGTTGTCCCACTGCGGGTCCGACGGGATCAGCCCGAGCCCGGAGAAGATCTCCGCGTCGGTCTTCAGCGCCGCGGACACCATCCAGAGGAACGGGTAGATCCAGATCACGCAGATCGGCAGCAGTAGGATCGTGGTGACCTTGCCGCGGGAGTTGCGCCGCAGCAGCCTGGTGAGCCGCGAGGCCCTGGGCGGCCGGGACTGACCTGCGCCACCCGCCGCCGCGTCCGGCCGACGTGTCGTCGTGGTGGTGGACGTACTCGTCACGATCGCGCACCCCCGCCCTGCAGGTCGCGGCGCATCGCGGCCACCCGTCGGGCGGCCAGGCCCTGCAGGAGGGCGATCAGCATGACGCAGATGCCGAACCACACACCGGCCGCGGAGGCGTAACCCAGCCGGGGCGCGGTGGCACCTTCGACGCCGAACGCCGTGCGGTAGATGTAGATCTCCATCACCTCCGTGGCGAAGAACGGGCCGCCGCCGGTCAGCGTCTGGATCAGCGGGAAGACGTTGAGCGCGCCGATGGCGCCGATCAGCGTGATGATGGCCGCGAACGGCATGATCAGCGGCATCGTGATCCGCCAGTGGGTCTGCCAGCGGTTGGCGCCGTCGACCCGGGCGGCCTCGTAGACGTCGGCGGGCACGACCTGAAGGGCGGCCAGCCAGTAGATCATGGTCAGGCCCATCCACTTCCACACGAACACCCCGATGACCGTCGGCAGGGCGAGGTCGGGGTTGCCGAGGAAGTCCACCGGCTGATCGATGAGGCCGAGGTCCATAAGGGCGGTGTTGACCGGGCCGTTGTGCTGCGCGAGCACGAAGGTCATGACGATGCCGACGATGGCGGCCGTCGTCACCACCGGGATGAAGAACATGGTGCGGAAGAACGGCGCCATGCGCAGCTTGCTGTCGTTGAGCACGATCGCGACGATCAGCGAGATGCCCAACTGCAGCGGCACCGCGGCGAACATGAAGATGAACGAGCGGCGGAACGCGCCCCAGAAGTACTCGTCGCCGAGGACCTCGCGGAAGTTGTCCAGGCCGGTGTAGACCGGCACCGACGAGAAGCCGGACCAGTCCAGCAGCGAGATCCACCACGACGCCACGGCCGGATAGAACGTGAACAGGATCGACAGGGTCAGGCTCGGCAGCACGAACAGGTAGCACCAGCGGGCGCGCACGATGCGCCGCCCCAGCGAGCCGGCCGCGGCGGACCGCGCCGACCTTGCCAGCTCCTGGTACCGATCAGACTGCAACGTCACGATGGGGTCTCCCGTCGCCCGGCGCGGGGCCGGCGTCCGCCGCGCGGGCGCCTAGAGCTGGGCGTAGTCGTCGGTGGTGTAGTCACGCGTGGGGTCCCAGTTGGAGAAGACGAAGTCGTCACGGGACACCTCGGCGGCGGCCGAGCTGGCCGCCTCGATGGCCCGGTCCAGCTCGGCGTTGTAGCGGTCCTGCGCCTCCTGGAGGGCCTGGCGGGGGTCGTCGAGCTGGCCGGTGAAGATGCCCTGGAGGGTCTCCCCGAACGTCGGGGTGAGGCCCTGCCCCCACTGCGTCAAGACATCGGCCGCCCCGATGTTGCGGACCACCGGCTCCGGTCCCACCCGCAGCTGCTCGCCGAACAGGTCCCAGGCGCGCTGGGAGCGCTCGTCGAGCTCGGCGTCGTCCATCGCGCTGCTCAGCGCCGGCGGGTCGGAGACGCCGACGATGCGGGCCCACTCCCGCTGGCCCTCCTCGCTGCCGAGGTAGGCGAACATGTCACCGGCGACGCGCTGGTACTCGCTGCCGGCGAAGACCCACAGCGTGTTGCCGTCGTCGTTGTTGATCTGCATGGGCGTCGGCGACCCGCCGTCGGGCACCGGCTGGCTGGCCACGCCGAAGTCGAAGTCGGGGTACGTGTCCTGCCAGATCGGGATGTTCCAGGGCCCCTGCAGGATCATCGCGGCGACGCCCTGCGGCACCATCTCGCGGGCCTGCGGCGCGGTGATGCCCGCGGAGTCGGGGAAGATGCTGCCGTCGGCCTTCATCGCCAGCAGCAGCTCGATCGCGCCGATGTGCTGGTCGGTGGTGAAGACGAACTCGCCGGTGGTCCAGTCGAACGGGACCACCTGCCAGGTGCCGGTGCCCGAGCCGGCCATCTCCGCCAGCCCGCTGACGACGTAGGCCCACCGCTCCACCTGGCCGCCGCCGATGACGTACCCGTAGTAGTCGCCGCCACCGGCCTGGGTGACCCGGCGCGCCGCGTCGCGGAAGGTCTCCCAGGTCAGCGGCTCGCTCTCGGGGTCGTACCCGGCGGCGTCGAGGTACTGCCGGTTGTAGAGCAGCATGGTGCCGTAGCGGCGTCCCGAGCCGAGCCGGAACCCGTAGAGCTTGCCGTCGACCTCGTGGCTGCCCTGGAGGAAGTGGCCCTCCGGGAACCGCGACTTCCAGGTCTCGAAGTCGGGGACGATGTCGTTCAGCGGCGCGACCCAGTTCTCGCGGATGGCTTGGGCGCCGGTGACGCCGGGAGGCAGCTGGAACACGTCGTGCGCGTTGCCGTTCTGCACGCCCAGCGGCACCACCTGGGCGATCTCGTCGCGGGGGAGCGGGTCGTACTGGATGGTGATGTTGGGGTGTTCCTGGCTGTACCGCTCGAAGTACTGCTCGAGATAGGTCGCCTTCTGGTCACCGCTGTCGACCCAGCGGAACGTGACGTCGCCGGTCGGGAAGTCGCCCGGACTGGACGCGCCGGACTGGTTCGGCTCGCTGTGGCCGCCGCAGCCGCCGAGCAGCACCGCGGCACCGCTGCCGCCGAGCATGGCCAGGAGGGTGCGGCGGGAGAGCTGCGGCCCGCCTCGCGGTGCGGATTCGGTCATTGTCCCTGCTCCTTTGCATGGCGACGGGGCGATGAGGCGATGCGGTGGTGACGATTGGCGCCAGTGTGGTGGCGGCGCCAGATTCTGTCAATAGGTTGAACAAAATGATCGGCAAGTGCCCCTCTGGCATGGGCTCTCTTACTGAAAGAGCAACAATAAGTTGGAACGTTGACAAAAAAAATCGGCCATGCCACAGTCATCGCGTGGTCGAGACCCCGCGCAATGCCCTCCGGCTGCTCCGTGAACGTCACGAGGACCGTGTCATCGAGCTGCTGCGTTCGCACGGCGCCCTGAGCCGGGCCGAGCTGGCGCGCCGCACCGGGCTGTCCCGCGCCACGCTGTCGTCGATCATCGAGCGGCTGCTGTCCGCCGGCGCCGTCGTCGAGACGACGGGGGAGCCGGCCACCGGCACCCGCCGGCGAGGCCGCCCGCCCACGCTGCTCAACCTCAACCCGGCCGGCGGGCTGGCCCTCGGCATCGACGTGGGACGCCGACGCATCCACGTCAGCGTCGCCAACGTCGCACACGACGTCATCGCCGCCACCAGCGCGAGCTGCTCGGAGACGGCGTCGTGGCAGGAGCGCACGTCCGCGGCGCTCGAGCTGGTCGAGTCGCTGTGCGCGCGGTACCACATCTCCCTCGCCGCGCTCGAGGCCGTGGGCGTCGGCGTCGTCGGGCCGGTGGCCGAGACCGGCTTCGTCGCCGAGGCCGGGGTCGCGCCGAGGACGGACGACGACGGCGCGCCGGACCCCGCGCGCGTCGTCCACGAGCTCGTCGAGGAGCGCTTCGGCGTGCCGGCCTACGTCGACAACAACACCCGCCTCGCGGCGCTGGCCGAGGCCATCTGGGGCAGCGGCGCGGGCTCGGACAACGTGCTCTACGTCCACCTGTCCTACGGCGTCGGCGGCGGGCTCGTCCTGGGCGGGCACCTGTTCTCCGGCGCGTTCGGCGGCGCGGCCGAGTTCGGCCACGTGTCGGTCGACCCGGACGGCCCGGAGTGCCCCTGCGGCGGCCGCGGCTGCCTGGAGCGCTACGTCTGCATGGACGCCATCCTGGACTGCTGCGGCGCCGACGATCTCGACCACCTGATCGAGCAGCTCCAGCGCGCCGACGCCGACCCGGACGGCCGCGCGCACCAGGCGGTGCGCGAGGCCGGCCAACGGCTGGGCCGGGTGGTCGCCGCGGCCTGCAACGTCGTGAACCCCGAGGTGGTCGTGGTCGGCGGGCCGGTGGCGCGGATCGGCGAGCCGCTGCTGGCCTCGGTGCGCGAGACCATCGCCGCCTACTCGCACCGCAGCGTGCACCGCGCGCTCACCGTCCGTGGCGCGCACTTCACCGAGGACGCCGCGGCCCTGGGCGGCATCGCCCTGGTCCTGCGCCGATCCGCACTGCTGGCCGGCTACCCGGCCACGCACGTGGGCCCGCCCGCCGGCGGCCGCACGTCGACCGTCAACGAGGAGGAAGAGTGGCGGACCGGCTCCGACCAGTGACCGCACCCGAGGGCGACCTGGATGCCGTGCTCGCCGACGACGGCGCCGCCGGGTTGAGCCTGCTGGTGCGGCACCGGCAGCGCGAGGTGCTCCGGATGGGCCCGGTGGGGATCATCTTGACCGGCACGGCGCCGCCAGGTGCGGTCCCGGTGGTCGCCGGGCGAACCGACCGCGTCGTCGACGAGTCCTACACCACGCCCACCGGTAAGCGGCTCGCTCACCGCCATCACGCCGCCGAGGCGACGTTCACGCTGGCCGTGGGGGAGCACGAGGTCGAGCTCGATGTCCGGGTCGCCCGCGACGGGGTCGCCTACCGCCACCGCCTGGCCGCGCCCGACGGCCCGGCCGACGCCGTGACCATCACCGGCGAGCCCGCCGTCTTCACCCCGGCGCACGGTGGTGGGGACGACGGCGATCGATTGGGTGAGGCGCGGGTGTGGCTGGCGCCGTACCGCGACAACTACGAGGGGTTGTGGCGTGGCGGGCTCCCACTGCGCGACCTGGCCGGCGGCGGCAGCTACGGCTTCCCGGTGCTGGTCGGGTGGGGCGACGACCTGTGGTGCCTGCTGACCGAGGCCGCCGTCGACGGTTCCTATGCGGCGTCGCGGATGACCTGGTCGCCGCCGGGCGTGACCGGCTTCCGGCTGACGTTGCCGCAGGAGAGCGTCTTGTCGAGCCTGCCGTTGACCACGCCGTGGCGGGTGGCGGTCGTCGGCGACCTCGCCGCCGTCGTCGAGTCCGATCTCGTCACCGACCTCAACCCGCCCTCCCGCGTCGACGACACGTCGTGGATCCGGCCAGGCCGGGTGGCGTGGTCGTGGTGGGCGGAGAAGTTCAGCCCCACCGACCCGGAGCGCCAGCGCGCCCACGTCGACTACGCCGCCAAGCACGGCTGGGAGTTCGTGCTGGTCGACGCGCGGTGGGACCCCTCGTGGCTGCCCGAGCTGGTGCGCTACGCGTCCGGCCTGGGCGTCGGGGTGCTGATCTGGTCGCACTGGACCGGCCTGGAGACGCAGGAGCAGCGTGACGAGCTGCTGCCGCGGTGGCGCGACTGGGGCATCGCGGGCATCAAGGTCGACTTCATGGACTCCGACACGCAAGAGCGGATGGCTTGGTACGAGGCGCTCGCCCGTGACGCCGCCGAGCACCGGCTCATGGTCAACTTCCACGGCTCGACGGTGCCGAAGGGCCGCGGCCGCACCTGGCCGCACGTCATGACGTACGAGGCCGTCCTGGGCGCCGAGCACTACGTGCGCCGGGCCGAGCGCGACGGCGGCTACCTCGTCATGCCCGACCACGGCCCGGACTCCGAGCACAACACCGTCGTCCCGTTCACGCGCAACGTTGTCGGCCCGATGGACTACACCCCGGTCACCTGGTCCCACGAGCGCCGCACCACCAGCCTCGCCCATGAGCTCGCGCTCTCCGTCGTCTTCGAGTCCGGCTGGCAGCACTTCGCCGACAGCATCGAGACCTACGCCGGCGAGCCGCTCGCCGAGGCGTTCCTCGACCTGGTGCCCACGGTGTGGGACGAGACGCGGCTGGTGACCGGGTTCCCGGGCCGGCTGGTCGTCATCGCGCGGCGGACCGGTGCGCGGTGGTTCGTCGGTGGCATCGCGTCCGGGCCGCCGCGACGGGTCCGGTTCGGTCTCGACGTCCTGGGTGCCGGCCAGCGCTATGACGCGCGGCTGCTCGTCGACGGCGCCGGCGGACGCCCGGCCGAGAGGTCGCTGCAGCTCGCCACGGGCGACGAGGTCGCCGTCGACCTCGCCGCCGACGGTGGTTTCGTCGCCGAGCTCGTGCCCACCACGCCGGCCGAGTGAGGGCGGGACCACGGTGAACTTCCTCTTCCTGATGACCGACCAGCACCGGGTCGACACTTTGGGCTGCTACGGCAACCCGCACGTGGAGACCCCGCACCTGGACCGGCTCGCCGCTACCGGGACGCGGTTCGACCGCTTCTACACCCCGACGGCAATCTGCACCCCGGCCAGGGCCAGCCTGCTCACCGGGTACGCCCCGTTCCGGCACCGCCTGCTGGCCAACTACGAGCGCAACGTCGGCTACATCGAGGACCTCCACGACGAGCAGTTCACGTTCGCCCGGTCACTGCGCGACGAGGGATACGCGCTGGGGCTCATCGGCAAGTGGCATGTCGGCACCCACAAGACCGCGGGCGACTTCGGCTTCGAGGGCCCGCACCTGCCCGGCTGGCACAATCCCGTCGACCATCCCGACTACCTGGAGTTCCTGCGCGAGAAGGACCTGCCCCCGTACGCCATCACCGACCTGATCCGGGGCACCACGCCCAACGGCAACCCGGGCAACCTGCTGGCGGCCAGGCTCGCGCAGCCGGTCGAGGCGACGTTCGAGCACTACCTGGCCACCCGGACCGTCGAGGCGCTCGAGCGCTACGCCGAACGCCAGCGCGGTAGCGGCGCACCGTTCTACCTGGCCACCCACTTCTTCGGCCCGCACCTACCGTACCTGCTGCCCGACGAGTACTTCGACCGCTACGACCCCGAGCTGGTCGAGCTGCCGCCGTCGGTGATGGAGACGTTCGCGGGCAAGCCGCCGGTGCAGCGCAACTACAGCGCGCACTGGGGCTTCGACACGATGCCCATCGAGACCACCCGCAAGCTGATCGCCGTCTACTGGGGCTACGTCACGCTCATCGACGAGCAGATCGGGCGCATCCTCGGTGCCCTGGACGACCTCGGCCTGTCCGACCGCACGTCGGTCTTCTTCACCGCCGACCACGGGGAGTTCACCGGCGCGCACCGGCTGCACGACAAGGGGCCGGCCATGTACGAGGACGTGTACCGCATCCCGGGGATCGCGCGGGTTCCCGGCGGCCCGGCCGGCCAGGTGCGCGACGAGTTCGTCAGCCTCACCGACTGCACAGCCACCATCCTCGACCTCGCCGGTGCCGACACCGCACCCGCCGTCGACAGCCGCAGCCTGGTGCCGCTGCTGCGCGGCGAGCGGCCGGAGTGGCCGGCGGAGCTGGTCGCGGAGTTCCACGGCCACCACTTCCCGCACGCACAGCGCATGATCCGCGACGAGCGGTACAAGCTGGTCGTCAACCCCGAGTCGTGCAACGAGCTCTACGACCTCGTCACCGACCCGCACGAGCTGCACAACCGCCACCAGCAGCCCGAGATGGCACCGGTGCGGGCCCGGCTCAGCAAGCGGCTCTACGACCTGCTCCGCGCGCGGGGTGACAACTTCTACCACTGGATGACGCCGATGTACGACGTCGGCGTGAGCGACTACGACCCTACCCTGAGCGCCTTCGAGACGTGACCCCAGCGCGTCCGGGGAGTCGGATATGGTCGCGTGCATGCGCGTGCTGTTCGCCGGAACCCCTGACGTCGCCGTCCCGTCGCTGCGGGCGGTGCTGGAGTCCCGGCACGAAGTGGTGGCGGTCCTGACCCGCCCGGACGCGCCGGCCGGGCGGGGCCGCAGGCTGACCCCGTCGCCGGTGGCGCGGCTGGCCGAGGAAGCCGGGGTCGAGACCTTCAAGCCGGTGCGCCCGCGCGACCCGGACTTTCTGGCCCGGCTGGGCGAGCTCGCGCCGGACTGCGCGCCCATCGTGGCCTACGGCGGGCTGATCCCGCCGACCGCGCTCGACGTGCCCAAGCACGGCTGGGTCAACCTGCACTTCTCGCTGCTGCCGGCCTGGCGAGGCGCGGCACCGGTGCAGCACGCGGTCATGGCCGGCGACGACGTCACCGGTGCCTGCACGTTCAAGCTCGAGGAGGGCCTCGACACCGGTCCGGTGTACGGCCTGGTCACCGAGGAGATCCGAGCCAGCGACACCAGCGGCGACCTGCTGCACCGACTCTCGCTCTCCGGCGCCGAGCTGCTGGTGCGCACCCTCGACGGCATCGAGGACGGCAGCCTGAGCGCCCAGCCGCAGCCGGCCGCCGGGGTCTCGCTCGCGCCGAAGATCACCGTCGACGACGCCCGGGTCGACTGGGCCGCCCCCGCCATCCGGGTCGACCGGGTGGTGCGCGCCTGCACGCCCGCGCCGGGCGCGTGGACGACGTTCCGCGGCGAACGGCTCAAGCTGCGACCGATCACCCTCGAACGCGGCCGCGGCGACCTCGCGCCCGGCGAGATCGCGGTGGAGAAGTCCGGGGTCCGGATCGGCACCGGCAGCCACGCCGTCGTCCTCGGCGAGGTCCAGCCGCAGGGCAAGAAGGCGATGCCGGCCACCGACTGGGCTCGCGGCGTGCGCCCGGCCGCGGGGGAGCGGCTCGGCACGTGACCGACCGGTCTCCCGACGATCGACGGGGCCGGCGCCGCGCCCCGCGCCGAACCGACCCGCCCGGACGGCGCCGCGACGCCCGGGCGCCCAGCCGCCAGACGCCGCCGCGCCGCGACCCAGCCCGCGAGGCCGCGTTCGAGGTGCTCCGCGCGGTGGCCGCCGACGACGCCTACGCCAACCTCGTCATGCCGACGACGCTGCGCCGGCACGACCTGACCGGCCGCGATGCCGCCCTGGCCACCGAGCTTGCCTACGGCGCCCTGCGCGGCCAGGGCACCTACGACGCCGTGATCGGTGCCTGCGTCACCCGGCCGCTGGCCGGGCTCGACCCACCCCTGCTCGACGCGCTGCGGCTGGGCGCGCACCAGCTGCTTTCCACCCGGGTCCCGCCGCACGCCGCCGTCTCCACCACCGTCGACCTGGTGCGGGCCCACGTCAACGTCGGTGCGGCCCGGCTGGCCAACGCCGTCCTGCGCCGGGTCGGCGAGCACGACCTCGACGATTGGGCGGCCCGGCTGGCGCCGCGACGCGGCGACACCGACGCCGTCGACCACCTCGCCTTCCGTCACGCCCACCCGGCGTGGATCGTCCGGGCGCTGCGCGACGCGCTGCCCGGCGACGACGAGCTGGAGGCCTGCCTGGCCGCCGACAACGCACCGGCCGAGGTCCACCTCGCGGCGAGACCCGGCCGGGCCACCGTCGACGAGCTGCTCGCTGCCGGCGCCCGGCCGGCCCAGTGGTCGCCGTACGGCGTCGTGGTCGAGGCGGGTATGCCGGCCCGGTTCGCCGCCGTGCGCGAGGGCCGCGCCGGGGTGCAGGACGAAGGTAGCCAGCTCGTCGCGCTGGCGCTGGCCGCCGCGCCGCTGGACGGCCCGGACGAGCGCTGGCTCGACCTGTGCGCCGGACCGGGCGGCAAGGCGGCGCTGCTGGCGGGCCTGGCCACCGAGCGCGGCGCCCGGCTGCTCGCCGTCGAGCAGCACGAGCACCGGGCCCGGCTGGTGGCGCAGGCGCTGGCCGGCGACCCCGGCGAGCACGAGGTGCTCGTCGGCGACGCCACCGAGCCGGCGTGGCCGGAGGCCGACTTCGACCGGGTTCTGCTGGACGCGCCGTGCACCGGCCTGGGCGCGCTGCGCCGCCGGCCCGAGGCACGCTGGCGCCGCCGCCCGGACGACCTCGCGCGGCTGCGGGAGCTGCAGGTCGCGCTGCTGGGCTCGGCGATCCGGTCGGTACGGCCAGGCGGGCTGGTCGCGTACGTCACCTGCTCGCCGCACCTGGCCGAGACGGCCACCGTCGTCGACGACGTCCTGGGTGCGCGGGCCGACGCCGAGCGGGTCGACGCCCGGCCCTACCTGCCCGGGGTACCGGACCTGGGCGCCGGGCCGGACGTCCAGCTGTGGCCGCACCGCCACGGCACCGACGCGATGTACCTGGCGCTGCTGCGCCGGACGGGGTGAGGTGACAGGGTGACGTTCACGTACGAGCCGGCCCGCGACGACGAGGCCGCGGCGATCGCGGCGCTGCACGCGCGGAGCTGGCGCGTGGCCTACCGCGGGCACGTGCCCGACGCCTTCCTCGACGGCGACCTGGACGGTGAGCGCCTCGCCGAGTGGACCGAGCGGTTCGCCGACCGCGCCGGCACGTTGACGGTGGTCGCCCGCGACGCCGGCGGTGAGCTGGCCGGCTTCGCACACACCATGCTCGACCATCACCCGGAGTGGGGTGCCTTCCTGGACAACCTGCACGTCCGGCCGGAGCTGCGCCGCCACGGCATCGGGCGGCGGCTGCTGACAGAGACCGCAACCCGGCTGCGTGCGGCCGACCCCGACGCGCGGCTGTACCTGCGGGTGCTCGAGGCCAACGAGCCGGCCCGCCGCTTCTATCGTGCGCTGGGCGCCAACGAGACCGGTGGCGAGGTGTCGCACCTGGGCGGCGGCGAGCTGCCGGTGCTGCGCTGCACCTGGGAACGCGTCGACACCCTGGCCGCCGCGGGGATGACCGAGGATCGCACCTCGTGACGGCGCGCCCCGACATCGACCTGGTCGTCTTCGACATCCTCGGGACCATGGTCGACGAGCCCGGCGGGATCCGCCGCGGCCTGCGGACCGCGCTCCCGGACATCGACGACGCGAGGACCACTGAGCTCGTCGAGGCGTGGCAGCGACACGTCGAGGAGCAGCGGCAGCAGATTCTCGCGGGCCGGCGTCTCTACGCCAACGGCACGGTGATCGACCTCGAGGCCGCGACCAGGGTCGCCGCCGATGCCGGCATCAGCGACCCCGACGCGATCCGCGCGCTGGCCGCCGCCGGGCAACGGCTGGAGCCGTGGCCGGACACGGTCCGGGCGCTGGACCGGATCGCCGCGCACTTCCCGGTGGTCGGCCTGTCGAACGCCAGCCACTCGGCGCTGACCCGCATCAGCGCGTATGCCGGGCTCCGCTGGCACCAGGTGCTCTCGGCGGAGGACGCGCAGGCCTACAAGCCGCACCCCGACGTCTACGGGCTCGCGATCGCCAACGCGGGCAGCTCCCCGGACCGCCTGCTCATGGTCGCCGCCCACGCGTGGGACCTTCGCGGGGCACAGGCCACGGGCATGAGGACGGCCTACGTCGAACGTCCCGTCGGCGACCCGCCCACCGCGACGGACTCCTTCGACCTGGCCGCCACGAGCCTCGACGACCTGGCCGCGACGCTCACGGCGCTCTGACCCATCCCGCGCCCGGACACGACCTGGCCGGCCACCGCGCTCGACGTGCACGTGCGTCGGTACTGGATCCGGGGCTGGTCGGGTGACGGTCGGAGTCGGTGTAGACCCACTGATTGGAGATGCGAATCGAACGGGTGTCCGATAGAGTTAAGGTATGGTCGCGCAGCTTTCGTCTTCCCCGGTGCCCGATGGACTGACGCTGCCGGTGGGAGCGGAGCTCGCGGTCGCCCTCGAGGAGGTCGATCTCGGCGTTCTGGACGACTCGCCGGTCGTCGATGTGGTGATCGCGGTGGAGCGGCAGGTCGCACATCTGCGGGCGCTCCAGCTGCGAGCGATGGCGGAGCTGGCGGCCCGTGAGAACTATGCCTCGTGCGGCGGAGGTGACGACGGCGACGCTCAGGTGCCGCGTCACAGTCACGATCCGGTGCGCGCGGCCGGGTCCGAGGTGTCCGCGGCGTTGGCCTGGACGCCTGGGCACGCCGATGCTCGAGTGGCCCTGGGGGTCGAGCTCGTCGAGGACCTTCCCGCCACGTTGCGGGCGCTGGCCGCGGGGTCGATCGACGAGCGCCGAGCCGAGCTCATCGCGACCAGGACGCGGGTGCTCGATCCGGACGCGCGGAGCCGGGTGGAGGCGCTGGTGTTGCCGGCTGCTGGTGGGCGGACGCTCCGGCAACTGTCGCGCGACCTCGACCGGCTGGTCATCGAAGCCGACGCGGGCGCGGCCGAGGAACGCCGCTGCCAGGGGCGGGAGCAGCGGCGGGTGCAGAGGCCGGCTCCGTACGGTGAGGCCGACGGCACGGGCATGATGTGCCTGACTGGTCCGGTCGAGGACCTCACCGCCTTGTGGAGGGCGTTGGACGCCGCTGCTCGCGCCGCCCGTGTCGATGGCGACTCGCGCACTTTGGACCAGCTGCGGTTCGACATCGCCACGTCGCTGGGTTGGACCGCTCTTGCCACCGGGCGCCTGGGCGGCTGCGGCGTCACGCCTGACTCCGGAGCCGGTGCGGAGGCTGGGGTGGCTGCCGGACAACGGCTGGCGGCCAGGCAGGGCCGACCCGCGACGGTGAACGTCACCCTGTCGCTCGACACGCTCGTCGGGACGAATGACGACCCAGCATGGCTGGATGGGCATGGCTGGGTCACCGCGCAGGTGGGCCGGCTCATCGCAGCCGACGCCACCCTGCGAAGACTGGTGACCGACCCGGTCGACGGGCGTCTGCTGGACTACGGCCGCACGACGTACGAGCCGCCGCAGGCGTTGGTCGACTTCGTCATCGCTCGCGACCGCACCTGCCGGTTCCCCACGTCGGACACTCCGGCTCAGGCCTGTGACCTCGACCACCGCGTTTCCTACGACGACGGCGGAGTCACCAGCGAGGAGAACCTCGAGCCCCTCGTCCGCCGGTTTCACATCGACAAGACCCTGCACGGTTGGCGGCTCGAGAGCCCCGGACTTGGCGCGCTGGTCTGGACGAGCCCGGCCGGCCGCACATACAGCGTCGCACCGGAGGCCATCGGGTCACCCGACAAACCTCCGCCCACGCGATTTCCACCAGCCGCGGACCCCGACCCGCCGCCGTTCTGAACACACGATCACCAAAGAGCCGACAGGCACGCGGCGCCACGAACACCAGGACTCAAGCTGGTTGGACCCTTGAAGATCACGAGCTGCGCCTTGTGCCGCGAGCAAGGACGTGGGCATCCTCCTGGTCGGCGAAGCTAGGGTGGCCGGGTGGACAATCCCCTTCGCGACCAGCCGCTGAGCTGGCCGGTCACTACGTCCGAGGTCGCCTTCACCGGGCGGGTCGTATCGGTGCGCAGCGACACCGTCCGGTCGCCGGTCGACGGCTCGCGGTTCGTCCGCGACGTCGTCGAGCATCCCGGCGCGGTCGCCGTCGTCGCCGTCGACGACGCCGAGCGGGTCCTCGTCGTGCGGCAGTACCGGCACCCGGTGCGGCTGCGGCCGGTCGAGCTGCCGGCCGGGCTGCGCGACGTCGACGGCGAGCCGCCGCACCAGAGCGCCGCTCGCGAGCTGTACGAGGAGGGCCACGTCCGCGCGGGGAGGTGGCACGTGCTGGTCGACCTGCTGACATCACCTGGCATGACCGACGAGGCGATCCGCGTCTACCTGGCCCGTGACGTCGACCGCGTGCCCGACGACGAGCGGTTCGCCGGCGAGCACGAGGAGGCCGACCTGGGGGTCGCGTGGGTGCCGCTCCCGGAGCTGGTCGACGCGGTGCTGGCCGGCGAGGTGCAGAACGCCACCCTGTGCGCCGGCGTGCTGGCGGCCTGGGCGGCCCGGCACGGTTCCGGCTGGGACGCGCTGCGCCCGGTCGGCGCGCCCTGGCCAGCCGGCGTGAAGCCGGAGCGCTGACCAGGGCGCCCGTGACCTACGACGCTCCGGGCGGCAGGCCGCGCACCTCGACCTCGGCCAGTGACAGCGGGTCGCTGGCCGACTCCAGCTGGATGCGGACGTAGCGGCCCTGCGTGCCCTCGGGTAGCTCCACCACCGACGGGCGGCCGGCCGTCCCCTCGACATGCACCGCGGTGACGCCCGGTGCGGTGCGGGCCTCCTCCAGGGAGTCGGTCGTGAACGGCTCCGTGCCGACCATGACCCAGAAGTCGCTGAGCCGCTGGGCGCAGCAGTCCGTCCGGTTGTAGATGTCGACGGTGTCGATGGCCGCCGAGGCGCCCAGGTCGACCTGCCACCAGGCCTGGTTCGACGGCTCGGCGGTGTGGGTGACCGAGTTGCCGCCGTAGACGCCGTCGCGGTTGCCGTCGACGGCGCGTTCGGGCACACCGCCCCAGGCCAGCGACGCCTGTTCGGTGGGTTTGCCGCGCGACAGGTTGGGCAGGGCGACCGTGACGCCGGCGTGTGCGGCCGTCGTGAGCCCGTCGACGGTCGTGCTGACGGTCAGGTCGTACTCGGCCGAGACGGCGCCGTCGGGGACGGCGAGGGTGATCGGCACCGTGTACGACTCGCCGGGCTCCAGGCTTGGCAGGTCGTGCGCGTCCGGCTGGACGGTCCAGCCCTCCGGCGCCGTGACGCTCACCGCGCCGGCGCCGGTGGCCTGTGCCGACGGGTTGGTCACGGTGGCGCTGATCGTCGTCGTGGCTCCGGCCGGGACCTCCGCGGGGGCGGCGATCGTCGTGCGCGGCATGGCGCCCACCCCGGGGGTCTCGATCTTGAAGACGTACGCGTGCTCGCTGCTGGTGGCGTCCGCCCCGGCGGCGGGCATGTCGATCGCGACGATGCCGTCGTCGGTCCGGCTCCACGGCAGCGCGGCGCCGCCGGAGCCCAGCAGCGTCACCCGGGTGTCGTCGCCGAAGGGCAGGTCGCCGCCGAGCGTGAGCGTGTCGCCGGGCCACTCCAGCGCGGTGGCGTACAGTGCGCCGTCCTTGACGGTGTAGCGGATCGGCACCGACGAGGCGGGTTCCTCGGCCCGGTTGAAGTACGTCGTGCCGTAGATGGCCTCGCCGTTGACGTCGAGCCAGGCGCCGATGTCGCGCAGTCGCTCCTGCTGCAGCGCCGGAATGGTGCCGTCGGCCTGCGGACCGACGTTGAGCAGCAGGTTGCCGTTCTTGGACACGATGTCGACGAGCGAGTCGACCAGCTCGTCGGAGGTGAGGTAGTCCTCGACCGGCTCGTTCTGGTTGTAGCCGTACGAGTGCGCGATGCCGCGGCTGGACTCCCACTTGTTCGGGTCGATGTCCGGTTTGACCGTGTACTCCGGTGTCTGGAAGTCCAGCTCCAGCGAGTCCAGCGCGCCGCTCTGGATCTTGCACCGGTTGGCGACGACGACCTCCTTGGGGTCGGGCCGGTTCTTGGCGCCGTTGTAGAACTCCGCCAGCACCGGGGCGACGCGCCAGTAGTCCGCCGGCTTCTCCCACTGGCCGTCGCACCACAGGATGTCCGGGTCGTACTGGTCGATCAGCTCGCGCATCTGCGGGAGCATGTAGTCGCCGACGTAGTCGTCCACCACGGGCGCGCCGGTGTAGGGGACCTCCTCGCCGGTGTACGGGTTCGTGACCGGGCGGCCGGTGTAGGACGGGTTGAACCATTCGTAGAGGGAGTAATAGAAGCCGGCCCGCAGGTCCGTGTGCTCGCGCGCGGCGGCGAAGAGGTCGCCGGCGAGGTCGCGGCCCGGCCCCAGGTCCACCGCGTCGCGGCCGCTGACCTGCGAGTCGTACAGCGCGACACCCTCGTGGTGCTTGCTGGTGAGCACGAAGTAATTCGCGCCGGCGTCCTCGAACAGCCGCACCCAGGCCTCGGGGTCGAAGTTCTCCGCCTGCCACTGGCCGATGAACTGGTCGTAGGCGAAGTCCTCGCCGTAGGTGTCGCGGTGGTAGGTGTTCGTCGGGCTGCCGGGGTTGTTCTGGTAGTTCCAGTACCACTCGGCGTAGGAACCGCGCGGACCCCACGCCGGCACCGAGTAGGCACCCCAGTGGATGAAGATGCCGAACTTGTCGTCGTGGAACCACTGTGGTGTCTCGTGGCTGTTCAGCGACGCGACGGTCGGCTGGAAGTCCCAGGCCGGCCGCTCGTACCGCCCGAAGTGGCCGGCCACCTGCTCGGCGCTCAGTGCCTCGTCCCAGGTGACCAGGTCGTCCAAGTCGCCGAAGAACGAGGCCGACGGCGTGCCGATCGAGCGCAGCGGCAGCGGGATGGACGCGGCGACCGTCCCGACGTGCTGGCCGTCGGCGTAGAGGGTGGTCTCGCCGGGCGTCGCGACCCACGTCAGCTGCACCCACCGGCCGGCCGGGAGGGTGAACTCGAACGAGTAGTCCGCCACCCCGTACCGGGTGAAGCCGACCCGGCCGGTGCCGGCCTGGCGAAGCTTCAGCGCACCGTCCTTCGACGCGAGCAGCACCTGGTCCGTGCTGTCGGCCGAGAGGTTCACCCACGTCGAGACGGTCCACGGCTCGGCCACGTCGACACCGCCGAACCCGACGCCGTCGCGCCGGTGGTCGAACCGGAACGCGTCGCCGGCGACGTCGCTGGGCACCACCGTGGGATTGTTGATGATGTAGCTGGTGCCCGGCAGGTCACCGGCGACGTCCTCGACCATGATCGTGTTGCCGGCGCTGCCGGCCCAGGTCCACCCGGCGGGGTAGTCGGCGTCGTCGAAGGTCCAGTGGTGGCTGGGCCGGCCGTCGTCGACGCGCGGGGTTCCAGGCCGCGGCCGCACGCCGACCGGATCGGCCAGCGCCTCGAAGCGGCGGGTGAACTCGGCGACGGTGTCCGACGCGGCCGAGCCGTTCCAGGACCGGTCGGCCAGGGCGGCCCGGCCCAGCGCCATCAGGTCCTCGAAGTAGTGGTCGTCGGCCCAGAAGTTGTAGTCGGCCCAGCTCGGCATGCCGGAGCCGAGCATGTCCGACGCGGCGCTCGGCGCCCAGGTCTCGTAGATCCAGGGCACGTCCGGGTACAGGTTGTGGTAGTTGTTCGGGGTCAGGTAGAAGGGCCCGATGGCGATCTCGTCGTGCCCGGGTATCTCCGGCTCCGGGTTGTCGTTCTCCCAGGTGAGGTGGACGACGGAGGCGTTGACGTCCTGCTTGGGGGAGTCCATGTTCTCCACGCCGCTGAAGATCGCGGTGCGGGCGCCGTTCGCCGTGATGACGTCGTCGAGGGTGTTGATGTAGCGGCTGAGCATATCGCCGAGCGTGTCCAGCTGCGGGTCCGCGGCGATGGCCTGCTGGACCTTCGGGCACGACGCGAGCTGCCCGGGCAGCTCGTCGGCGCCGACGGAGAACAGCGGCGCGTCGAACCAGCCGGAGAACTCCGCCACGATCTCCTTGGTCTTCTCCACGGCCGCCTCGCTGGTCATGTCGATGATCCAGTTCGCGGTCAGGTGCGAGTGGGTGTGCGCGCCGGTGCACGCGTCGTCGCCCGCGCCCATGCCGATGCCGAACGTCTCGCTGATGTGCGTGGCATGCCCCGGCACGTCGATGCCGCCCATGATCTGGACGTGGTGCTGCGCGCCGAGCGCCTTGAGCCGCTCGATGTCGGCACGGTCGTAGGAACTGTCGGGGTCGGCCAGGCCGGGGAAGCGCTCGCTGTCGAGCCGGAACCCCTCGGACTCGGAGAGGTGCAGGAAGAGCGTGTTGAGCTTCAACTGACCCATGCGCCGGATCAGGTTCTCCAGGTACTCCATGGACCAGTACCGGCGCCCGGCGTCGAGCTGCACCATGCGCACGGCCTGCGTCGGCGTGTCCGTCGCGGTCCCCGCCGGCACGTCGCGATGGTCCGGGTCGGCGCTCAGCAGCTGGAGCAGGGTGCGCGACCCGTAGTAGAGACCGTTGGTGGTAGCCGCCTCGATCACCAACGTCCCGGCCGAGCTGTCCCACCGGTAGCCCTCGGCGCCGAGGGCGGGCTCGTCGACCAGCCGCAGCAGCACGTCGCCCGGCCGCGGGTGCTTGACCGCCCGAGTGACCGGCAACGTGATCCCGGTGACCTCTGCGAGCTCGGCCTGGAGCAGCAGGGCCAAATCCTGGGTCGTCTGCGTCACCGGGCCGGGAAACTCCGCCTCGCCGCCGGGCAGCCCGGTCAGGGCCCGCGAGGAGGGGTCGATGAGCAGGCGGGACCGATCGTGGAGCCGCACGGTGCCCGCCTCGGCGGTCCAGCCGATCGGGCGTGGGATCACCGCGTCGATGCCCGTCGGCGGCGGCGCCGCGTCGGTGGACGTGGTGCCGGCGGAGGCAGGTTTCGCGGATGCGGGGCCCGACGAGGCGGGCGCACCCGCGGCGGCCGACGCAACCAGGACACAGACGAACGTGGTCGCGACGGCGACCAGCAATCTCAGGCGCGGCATCGGCCCGTCCCCTCTGTGCGTGCGGTGACGGGCGGCTCGGCGAATGGTCGGAGCTTTCTCGGCATCTCGCGTCTCCTCGGGCTGGCACGTAGGTGGGCGTCATAGTGGGGCGACCAGAGTGCTCGTGATGCGCGAAACTGCGTGATGTGAGGCTAAATCGTGCGATACCGCACTGTCTAGGGTCGGCTTTCCGTCGTGACAGAGGAGACGCCGAGCGGGATAGAGATCTGATGTATTTCCCTGCGTCGTCGCTGCCGTGCGAGATGTTCGCGACGTCGTGGCGCGGACGGGTGGTGCCCGCGCGTCAGGGCGCGTTGACTTGTCATGACAGGACCGAGACGTCGTGACATGGCGCGGTTAGACTCAGCGCCGCCGCCCAGCGGGGGCGGTGCGCCCGACAATGTCGTCGGGAGTTCCGAGAGGGTGGACAACGCGTGCTGGTCGGCATACCAACCGAGGTCAAGAACAACGAGTACCGGGTGGCGATCACGCCGGCGGGGGTGCACGAGCTCGTGCTCAACGGGCACGACGTGCTCGTGCAGGCCGGTGCGGGGGAGGGCTCGTCGGTACGAGACGAGGAGTACCAGGCCGCGGGCGCGCGCATAGCGCCCGATGCCGACGCCGTCTGGGAAGCGGCCGAGCTGGTCTGCAAGGTGAAGGAGCCGGTGGCCGAGGAGTACCACCGGATGCGCAAGGGCCAGATCCTTTTCACCTACCTGCACCTGGCGGCGTCGCGGGAGTGCACCGACGCGCTGATGGAGTCCGGCATCACCGCCATCGCCTACGAGACCGTGGAGTCCGCCGACGGCCACCTGCCGCTGCTGGCCCCGATGAGCGAGGTCGCCGGGCGGATGGCCACCCAGGTCGGCGCCCACGTGCTCGAGCGGGCGCAGGGCGGGCGG
>NZ_SMKZ01000051.1 GCF_004349065.1 Jiangella asiatica | reverse complement strand
GGTGGTTGGCAGGGGGTCGCTCAGGCGCGCGCCACCCATCAGTACCGCCGATCCTGGGCTCTTGATATGCGCGCCAGCCTTCCAGGCGTCGCCAACTGTTGATGATCACGCGTATCGCACCTGGAGCGGGACGGGTGTCAGGGCTTCTCGGTCGATGAGTGCTCGGGCTCCCGCGAGTGCTCAGCAGAGGTGGTCTCCGCCGGCGGCGTGGAGTCGGGTTTGCGGTCCGGGGCGTGCTCGGCGCGGCGCTCGAGGTCCTTGATGCGCTTGTGCTGGCGCCATCCCTTCCGCAGGCCGATCCGGAGCAGCCAGAGCGCGGCGAGGGTTGCCAGACCGGTGACGAGTCCGGCGAAGTAGAGGGCCGAGCCGGACGTCGTGACATCGGAGCCGAGGAGGTCCAGCGAGAGCGACTCGCCGCCCCCCGCGATGACGCCGATGGTGAGCAGCAGGGCAAGGAGCAGAACGATCAGTGCGACAGCGACCACGACGACCACCTCTTCATCGGGACCTCCCTCCCACCGTAGCGATCTCCTGGCCGGTGGCGCGCGGGTTCGGCGGGTTCGGGTTGCGAGGGTGCCCGCGACCCGGGCCGGTGACCCGCGACCCGCCACTCTCGAGCCGCGGTGTGCCCGCTTTCAGCGCGCCTGGGCCAGCAGCGCGTCCAGCAGGCGGACCGCCCCGGCCTTCTGCAGCGGCTCGTTGCCGTTGCCGCACTTGGGCGACTGGACGCACGACGGGCAGCCGTCGCGGCACGGGCAGGTCGCCACCGCCGTGCGTGTTGCCGCCAGCCACTCGTGTGCGGCGTGATAACCACGCTCGGCGAAGCCGGCCCCGCCGGGGTGGCCGTCGTGGACGAAGACGGTGAGCAGGCCGGTGTCGGGGTGCAGCACGGTCGAGAGGCCGCCGATGTCCCACCGGTCGCAGCTGGCGACGAGCGGGAGCATCCCGATCGAGGCGTGCTCGGCGGCGTGGGCCGCTCCGGGCGCGTCGGCCTCGGACACGCCGGCCGCCGTGATCGCCGAGGCGGGCAGGGTCCACCAGACCGAACGGGTGCGCAGGCGGCGCTCAGGCAAGTCGAGTGGGACCTCGCCGAGCACCTCGCCGCTGCGCAGCGCCCGCTTGAGATAGCTCACCACCTGGCTGCTGACTTCCACGGAGCCGAGGCTGAGGCGCGCGTCGCCCCAGTCGACCGACGTCGACTCCTCGAGGACGTGCAGCGTGCTGACGGTTCGCGCCGTCGTCGTGTACTCGGGGGCGCCGGCGATGGCCATCGCGACGCCGTCGTCGAGGTCGAGGCCGTCGATCAGGTAGGTCTCGCCCTGGTGGACGTAGACGGCACCGGGGTGGGCGGTGGAGTGGGCCCGGACTTCGTCGACGGTGCCGAGGACCCGCCCGGTGCCGAGCTCGACCAGGCTGACCAGGCCGCCGGAGCCGCGCAGGTCGGCCAGCTCGGTCGGACGCTCGCGCTTGGTCCAATGCCAGGTGGTCTCGGCTTTGACCCGCCGGCGCAGGAGGCGCCGATGCTCCAGCGTGGCCATGACGTCGTCGGTGGATGGTCCGAAGATCGCGGCGTCTGCGCTGGAAAGCGGCCGCTCGGCCGCCGCGGCGCACAAGTGCGGCGCGAGCACGTACGGGTTGTCCGGGTCCAGAACGGTCGCCTCGACCGGCTGCCCGAAGATCGCTTCCGGGTGCTGGACGAGGTACGAGTCGAGCGGGTCGTCGCTGGCCAGGAGCACCGCGAGGCAGTCCTGCCCGGCCCGCCCGGCGCGGCCGGACTGCTGCCACAGCGACGCGCGGGTACCCGGCCAGCCGGCGATCAGCACCGCGTCCAGGCCACTGACGTCCACGCCCAGCTCCAACGCCGTCGTCGCGGCCAGGCCGACGAGCGAGCCGTCGTTCAGGGCGGTCTCCAAGCCGCGGCGCTCGTACGCGAGGTAGCCGGCCCGGTACGACGCCACCCGGCCGGGCAGCGACCCGTCCACCGGCTCGAGGGCGTCGCGGGCCAGGCCGGCGACGGTCTCAGCGGCCCGCCGCGACCGCACGAACGCGACGGTCCGGGCGTCTGCGACGACGAGGTCGGCGAGCAGGTCCGCGGTCTCGGCCAGCACGCTGCGCCGCCGTGTCCCGTTGTCGGCCGACAACGGCGGCTCCCAGAGCAGGAACGTCTTCGAGCCGCTGGGGGAGCCGTCGGCGGTCACCGGCTCGACCGGGAGGCCGGTGAGCAGCTCGGCGGTGCGCGCCGGGTCCGCCGTCGTCGCCGAGGCGAGGACGAACGTCGGCGCGGCGCCGTAGAGCTCGCAGACCCGTCGCAGTCGGCGCAGCACCTGGGCGACGTGCGAGCCGAAGACGCCGCGGTAGCCGTGGCATTCGTCGACGACCACGAAGCGCAGCGACCGCAGGAACCCGGCCCAGCGGTGGTGTGCGGGCAGCATCGAGTGATGCAGCATGTCCGGGTTGGTCAGCAGGTACGTCGCGTGGGCCCGGGCGACGTCGCGCAGCTCGACCAGGGTGTCGCCGTCGTAGGTGGTGGCGATGACGTCCGGGACGCCCAGCTCGTCGAGGGAGCGCAGCTGGTCCGCGGCCAGCGCCTTGGTCGGCGAGATGTACAGGGTGGTGCCGCCCGTGCGCCGCCCCGACCGGGCCGCCGTCAGCGCCGGGAGCTGGTAGGCCAGCGACTTGCCGGACGCCGTCCCGGTGGCCACTACGACCGACCTTCCGGACCAGGCCAGCGACGCGGCCTGTGCCTGGTGCGTCCAGGGCGCTACGATGCCAGCGGTCATGAAGCGCTCGCGTACCACCGGGTCCACCCATCCCGGCCAGGCGGCGGGACTCGCGGCTCGGGCAGGGATCGATTCGATGTGCGTGACACGTCCGGACCGGTGCGGACCGGACAGGAGGACATCGAGCAGGTCGTTCGGGCGGGGCACCTCGTGAGTCTCGCATCATGGTTGAATGCGGATGAGCCCGGCATGCGGAGAGCGCCAGAGCAGTGACCGATGAGGCATGGAGGATCTGCGTGGACCTGTCGTTGTCGACCCGTACCGAGAGCGGCCGCAGTGTGGTCGCGGTCGGGGGTGAGATCGACGTCTACACGGCGCCGAGACTGCGCGATCAGCTCGTCGAGCTCGTCGACTCAGGGCACTACCACATCGTCGTCGACATGCGGGCGGTCGAGTTCCTCGACTCCACCGGCCTGGGCGTGCTCGTCGGGGGCCTGAAACGGGTCGGCCAGCACGACGGGTCGCTGCGCCTGGTATGCAACCAAGAGCGCATCCTCAAGATCTTCCGGATCACCGGACTCACGAAGGTCTTCCCGATCCACGAGCGCCTGGAGGAGGCTGTCGCCGCCACCGACGGGTCCTGAGCGGGCCGTCGTGAACCGGCGCCGTGTGGGTACTGTCACACGGCGCCATAGGCACTGGTGGGGCACACCGGCGTGACCTTTGGGCTGTCGGCCCTTTAGACTCCGCGAGTCAGCCGGATGTCGAGGGCCGACTTTCTGGCATCCGGTCCCGAACGAGTCAACTGTCAGCGCTCGGCCGAGAAGGCCGCAGCGCGGATGGGTGTTTCACAAGCCCTGCCCGAGGGCTACGTCAAGGAGGACGAATGACCGGGCTCAACCTCTCCTACGTGGTTGTCGTCGCGTTGATCGCGGTGGCAGCCCTGGCGATGGCGGCGCTGTTTCGCCGGGAGGTTCTCGCTGCCAGTGAGGGCACCGAGAACATGAAGACGATCGCGCGCGCCGTGCAGGAGGGCGCCGCGGCCTACCTCAACCGCCAGTTCCGGACGCTGAGCATCTTCGTGGTGCTGGTGTTCGGGCTGCTCTTCCTGCTGCCCGGGGACGCTGATGTCCGCTTCGGGCGGTCCCTGTTCTTCCTCGTCGGTGCCGCTTTCTCTGCCGCCATTGGTTATCTCGGCATGTGGCTGTCGACGCGCGCGAACGTCCGGGTGGCTGCCGCTGCCCGCGACGAGGGGCGCGACCCGGCCATGCGAGTGGCGTTCCGGACCGGCGGTGTGGTCGGTATGGCCACCGTCGGCCTGGGCCTGCTCGGCGCGGCCGTCGTCGTCCTGACCTACCAGGAGGACGCACCAACCGTGCTCGAGGGCTTCGGCTTCGGCGCGGCGCTGCTGGCCATGTTCATGCGGGTCGGCGGCGGGATCTTCACCAAGGCCGCCGACGTCGGCGCGGACCTCGTCGGCAAGGTGGAGCAGGGCATTCCCGAGGACGACCCCCGCAACGCCGCGACCATCGCCGACAACGTGGGCGACAACGTCGGTGACTGTGCCGGCATGGCCGCGGACCTGTTCGAGTCGTACGCCGTGATGCTGGTGGCCGCCCTGATCCTCGGCCAGGCGGCGTTCGGCCAGGAGGGGCTCGTCTTTCCGCTGATCGTGCCCGCCATCGGAGCGCTCACCGCGGTGCTGGGCATCTACCTGACTCGGCCGCGGCCCGGCGAGAACGGCCTGACCACGATCAACCGGTCGTTCTACATCTCGGCCGTGGTATCGGCGGTGTTGTGCGCCATCGCGGCGTTCGCCTACCTGCCCGACACGTTCGCCCAGCTCGACGGTGGCCTCGGCGACCACGACGGCGACCCGCGCGTGCTCGCCTCGGTAGCGGTGCTGCTCGGCATCGTGCTTGCCGGCATCATCCTGTGGCTGACCGGCTACTTCACCGGCACCGACAAGAAGCCGACGCAGGACGTCGGCCGTACGTCGCTGACCGGTCCGGCGACCGTCATCCTGTCCGGCTTCGCGTTGGGGTTGGAGTCGGCCGTGTACACCGCCCTGGTGATCGGCGCCGCCGTCTACGGCGCGTTCCTGCTGGGTGCCGGCTCGGTCGTGCTGTCGCTGTTCCTCATCGCGGTAGCTGGCACCGGCCTACTGACCACGGTAGGCGTCATCGTCGCGATGGACACCTTCGGTCCGGTCTCCGACAACGCCCAGGGCATCGCCGAGATGTCCGGCGACGTCGACGGCGAGGGCGCGCAGATCCTCACCGAGCTGGACGCGGTCGGCAACACCACGAAGGCCATCACCAAGGGCATCGCGATCGCGACGGCGGTGCTGGCCGCGACCGCGCTGTTCGGCTCGTACATGGATGCCATCGAGCGGGAGATCCGCAACGTCGCCGGCGACATCTCCGGAGACGACTCGTTCCTGCTGGCGATCGTCTCACCGAACGTGCTGGTCGGTGTGATCATTGGTGCCGCCGTAGTGTTCCTGTTCTCGGGCCTGGCGATCAACGCCGTCGGCCGGGCGGCCGGTGCGGTCGTGTTCGAGGTCCGTCGCCAGTTCCGCGAGGACCCAGGCATCATGGCCGGCACCACCACTCCGGCCTACGGCCGCGTCGTCGACATCGTCACCCGGGACTCCCTGCGCGAGCTGGCCACGCCCGGCCTGCTCGCGGCGATGGCCCCGATCGCCGTCGGCTTCGGTCTGGGCACCGGCCCGCTGGCCGGTTACCTGGCCGGCGCCATCGCGACCGGTGTGCTGATGGCCGTGTTCCTGGCCAACTCCGGTGGTGCGTGGGACAACTCGAAGAAGCTGGTCGAGGACGGCCGGCACGGCGGCAAGGGGTCGGCCGCGCACGACGCAACCGTCATCGGCGACACCGTGGGCGACCCGTTCAAAGACACCGCCGGCCCGGCGATCAACCCGCTGATCAAGGTCATGAACCTGGTCTCCGTGCTGATCGCACCGGCCATCGTGTCGATGAGCGTCGGGGCTGACGAGAACGACGCGCTGCGGTACACGATCGCCATCGTCGCCGTCGTGATCATCGTCGCGGCGGTCTGGTTCTCGAAGCGTCGTTCCACCGTCATCGGCGACGAGGAGCCCGCTCGGGAGCAGGCAGCCGTCTGACCGGTGTGCCGCCCGGTGGGTCTGACCTACCGGGCGGCCGCCACCGAGATCACCACGCCGGAGTGCCGGTCGTCGTCAATTGCGACGGCCGGCACTCCGGCGTTCGTCATCTTTCGCATCAACGCCGCCTGGCCGCTGTCGCCCCGTCTGGTCCGGGCGAAGGCGTGCACCCCGACCGGCGCGCCCTCCAGCGGCAGCCCGGACCGCGCCGTCCGGCCGGCCAGCAGCTCCCGGCGCCGATCGTACTCGCGCCGGGCCCGGCGCAGGTGCTGGTCCATCCCTCCGGACGCGATGAGCTCGGCCACCGTCAGCTGCAGCACCGTCGACACCCCGAGGTCGGATTCCTGTCGCTGCTGGCGCAGCCGAGCCGCGACCATCGGCGGCGCGACGATCCAGCCCATCCGCAATCCGGGTGCCAGCAGCTTCGACAGCGACCCGGTCAGCACGACGAGGTCGGGCGCCAGCGCCTGGACGGCAGCCGGGACGACGCCGGGGGCGGCCAGGTGCGAGTCGTAGTCGTCCTCGACGATCCACCGGCCGGCGGCGCGGCACGAGTCGACCAGCGTGCGCCGGCGGGATGGTGACAGCTGGACTCCGGTGGGGTACTGGTGGCTGGGTGTCACCAGCACGGCGCCGACGTTGGCCGGGATCAGCGCCGGGTCGAGCCCATCGCCGTCGACGGGGATGTACTCGACGTTCACCGGGCGACGGAGCAGGTGGTGCGTGGTGCCCGGTGAGCACGGCAGCTCGACGGCCCAGGAGCTGGCCGACAGCGTCGTCGTCAGGAGCCACAGGGCATGGGAGACGCCGGCGGTGACGTGCACCTGGTCCGGCGTGGCCGAGACGCCGCGGGTGCGGCCCAGCCACTCCGCGAGCCGGGCTCGCAGCCGCGGGTGTCCGGCCGGGTCGGGGTAGCCGAGATCGCCCGCCGACAGCCCGGCCAGTGCTGCCCGGGACGCCGCGGACCAGGCGCGATGCGGGAACAGCGCGCTGTCGGGAACCCCGGGTGTCGGCGGCGGCGCGGCCGACACGGGCGGTGCGAGGGCCGGTGCGTCGCGGCCCGGGCCGCCGGCCACCACCGGTCGCCGTCGCGGCCGGGAGTCGATGAACCCCTCGTCGACGAGCTGGGCGTAGACCGTGTCGGCGGTCCCGCGGGCGACACCCACCGCGTGGGCGAGGTCGCGGGCGCCGGGTAGGACGGTCCCGGGCAGCAGGCGACCGCCCAGGACCGCGTCGATGAGCCGCGCGCGCAGCCAGGACGCCTTGCCGGTGGCCGGGGCCGGCCCCCAGGAGGCGACCAGCTCGGCAGCGCTGTCGGATGCCACTGGCCCAGTGAATCAGCTCGGAACTGGCCCTGTCCATAGGCCAGTCACTGGGTCAGGATCGTCGCCATGATCCGATCCGCGAGCCTGCACCCGACCACCGGCGGGGCGTTGGCCTGCACCGTCGGGATGACGGTCGTGGGCACGTCCATCGCACTGGCGCCGTTGCTGGTGGACTACCCGGTGCTGGCCGGCCAGGCGTGGCGCTACCTGCTGGCCGGGCTGGTCCTGCTCGGCGTCATGCACGCGCGCGGCGTGCCCGTCCCGCGGCCACGGCTGGCGCAGCTCGGCCGGTTGGTGTTGTTGGCCGGGACCGG
Organism: Jiangella asiatica; assembly: GCF_004349065.1. Classification (GTDB taxonomy): domain Bacteria; phylum Actinomycetota; class Actinomycetes; order Jiangellales; family Jiangellaceae; genus Jiangella; species Jiangella asiatica. The sequence continues at coordinate 40,929 of NZ_SMKZ01000051.1, read as the reverse complement.
GCTGGCCGCGTTCAACTGGCTCCTGATCGAGGGCTCCGCCCGGTCCGACCCTGCCTTCCTCGCCGCTGTGATCGGCGCTACGCCGCTGGTGCTGGCGCTGGCCGGCCCGCTGTTCGACGGCGGACGAATCCACGGCCGCACCGTGGCGGGCAGCGTCGTCGTGGTGGCCGGCATCCTCGTCGTCCAGGGCGCGACGACGGCCCCGCTGGGCGCGGTCCCCTACGCCGTCGGGTTCCTGCTGTGCGAGGCCGCGTTCACGCTGCTGGCCGTCCCGCTGCTACGCGAGCTGAGCCCGTTGCAGGTCTCCGGTGCGGTGTGCCTGGTGGCGGTGCCGCTCCTGGCCGGGCTCGCCGTCCTGGAACCCGGCGCCGACCTCGTCGTGCCGACGGTGTCCGAGGCGGCCACGCTGGCCTTCCTCGCGGTCTGCACGACCGCGATCGCGTTCCTGCTCTGGTACGGCGGCGTGGTGCGCCTGGGTGCGGACCGGGCCGGGCTGTTCGCAGGCGTGATGCCGATCGCCGGGGTGCTGGCCGGCGTCGTCGCCGGGACGTCCGGTTGGTCGCCGACGGTGCTGGGCGGTGCGTTGCTGTGCGGTGCCGGCATCGTCGTCGGGCTGCGGCGCGCGCCGCGAGCGGGCGAGTTCGCGGACGGCGGACGCGTCGACCCCTCCGCGCCGCAGGCCGTTCCCGCAGAATCGGCGGCATGACCGATGGCTGGCTCGACAAACACGGACTCGTCACGCTGCCGTCGGGGGTGATCCTCCGTGGCCGTCGGATCGGCGACGCCGTCAGTCCGGCCGACTTCGCGCTCGTGTTGGCGAGTGGACCGATCCCGGCGTGGCCGCACCGCCGGATCGACTGGCCGGACTTCTGGATCCCCAAGGACCGCGCCGACGCGCTGGACGCTCTGCGCGGGGCGTACCGCCGGGCGTGTGACGGTGAGCGGGTCGAGGTCACCTGCAAGGGCGGGCGCGGGCGCACCGGCACCGCGCTCGCCGCGATGGCCATCCTGGACGGGGTGCCGGCCACGGAGGCCGTCGGCTGGATCCGGGCGAACTACAACCCGCACGCCGTGGAGACGCCACTGCAGCGGCTCTGGCTGCGCTCGGTCCGCTGAGCGGTGGTGGTCAGAGCGCCGCACCGACCTCGTCGTCGGTGATCACAGCTGCCGCGACGATGTCGTCGCCCTTCTTCGATTCGTCGACGTAGGCGTGCAGCGCCATCTCCGTGTACCTCCCTTCGCGGTTTCCGGGCGACCTGCCGATCACGTCTGCCTTGTGACGCCGACAATCGCCTGAGCTCGTTCCCGCGGTGGGGTGGGTCGTGGGGACGCATCGGCCCGCTGTCACACGCAGGTGCGGTCCGTGCTGCGTGGGTCGTCGACGCGGCGGGAGCGGTAGATCTCGCCGTCGCGGGCGGTCGCGCGCCAGGGCCGGGCCAGGTTCAGCGGGATGTGCAGGTCCGGCGCCGAACGGTCCAGGTCGGCGATGGCCAGGCCGCCGGCGTCGGGGTCCGACACCCGGGTCAGGGTGCCGCCGTCCGGGCCGATCAGCTCCGAGGCCATCAGGCCGGCGCACTGTGCCGGCACTGAGACCCCCAGCCAGTAGCTCTCGATCGCCGCGTGAGCCCGGGCCTTCGTCGCGAAGATCGCGTCGATGGGATAGGCCGACAGCAGCACGCAGTCGACGCCCAGCCGTTCGTACTCGGCGAAGAGATCCGGGAAGTTGACCTCGATGCAGATCGCGCAGCCGAACCTGAACCCGTCGACGTCGAAGACGACCGGCCGGAAGCCGGGTGAGTAGAAGCGGGTGATCTCGGTGTTGGAGCACAGCCGCTTGTCGTAGCGGTCGACCAGGCGGCCCTGATCGGAGATGACGTACAGGCTGTTGTGCGGCCGGTTCGGCGGCGTCAGCTGGTGCGCGGATCCGAGCACCACCCACACCCGCAGCTCCGCGGCCACCTCCATGGTCAGCGACAGCTCGGCGCGCACCAGCTCCCAATCGACGTCCGCCCAGTCGCGCACCTGTGCCTTCGCGTAGCCGGAGAGCATGCCCTCTGGGAACTGCACCAGTCGGGCTCCGGCACCGGCCGCGGACCGGAGCAGCGAGCGCACCCGGCGGCCGTTCTCGGCGACGTCGGCGGCGATGGCGGGCTGGGTGACGGCGATGCGCAGCGGCGGCATCGCATCATCCTGCCACCGCACCGGTCAGCGGCGCGGGTCGTCCACCACCGCGGTGGCCGAGCGGGCGCCGTCGTCGTCGGCCGGCACGGCGCACCCAGCCAAGGCGACCACGACGGCGACGGCGCCGAGGAGCGGACCCGGGCCACGTCAGCGGGCCGCGGGGTAGGCCCTGGCGAGCTCGGCGAAGACCTCGATGTTCAACCGATAGGCCGTGAGCACCTCGTCGAGGACGCGCTCGCGCTCCTCGGGGTTCCACGGTGCGGCGTCGAGCCGGGCCCGGTAGGCGTCCTTGAACGGCCGCGGCTTCGGGATCCGCTCGAAGCTGTAGAACCTGACCCCGTCGCCGCCGGGGGCGAAGCCGTACGTGCGCGAGACGATCGTGCCGACGGCCAGGCCGCCGGACAGGTCGCCCAGGTAGCGGGTGTAGTGGTGGGCGACGAACCCGCCCGGCCACTGGGCGGTCTCGCGGATGCGCTCGGCGTATCTGCGGGTCGACGCGAGCGGCTCGAGGCTGTCGAGGGCGTCCGGCCCGAGCAGGTGGGCCAGGTCGGTCCGCAGCGCCGGCACGCGGGTGAGGTCGTCGGTGACGAACGGCCCGGCGATCAGGTCGTCGCGCATCCCGGCGGCGACCGACTCGAGCGCCTCGTAGACGAACAGGTGCTGGGTGACCATGGCCGCGTAGCCGTCGCGGCTCATCCGGCCGCCCATCAGCGCGGAGATGAATCCTGTCCCGTTGGCCTCGTCGTGCAACGGCCAGCTGCGTTCGCGCAGCGTCTGGGAGAACGTTCGGTACTCGGCATCGGCGTGGCTGCTGATCGCTGGCACGGATTCTCCTCCGGTCGCGGGTCTTGCTACCTTCAGTATGCCTGCTTAGGATTGCCTACCCCAATCTAGGTATGCCTTACCTATCACGATAGTGTCACCCGTGATCCGCTGAATCCGACATCACGCTGAAAAGGTAGGACATGTCGATCGGGACCGGGCGGCGCAGACGTCGCCGTCGATTGGTCATGGCTGTGGGGTGGTTCTGGCGGTCGGGGGCTCGCTGAGCGTCGCGGAGACCGCGAGGGGCCGCGACCGCCAGCGGCCCGGAGGGTCAGACGATCACCGTGTCGACGGTGGACGGCTTGGACCCCGCGGGCGAAACCGTCACGATCCGTGGCGAGGGTTTCGACCTCGCCACGGGCATCTACGTCGTCGTGTGCGTCAACACCGGCCCCGGTCAGCAGCCCACGCCGTGCCTCGGCGGCGCGGACATGGAAGGCAGCACCGGCTCGTCGGTCTGGATCTCGTCGAACCCACCGTCGTACGGCGAAGGGCTCGCGCAGCCGTTCGAGGAGGTCGACGGCATCGGTTCGTTCGACGTCGAGCTCACGGTCGCCGCCAGCGACGAGTTCGCGTCCGGCCGGACCGTGTCGGCGGACTGCACCATCACCGCGGCCCCAGGCGGCTCCGAAGACGGTGGTTCGGAGGACGGCGGCGACATCGACGACGGATCCGAGGACGGTAGCGGGTCCGACGATGGCGGCGCCGGGGCCGGTGGCACCGGCGACGGGGACCTGCCCGACACCGGTGCGGGGCCGGGCCCGCTGCTGGCGATCGGGCTCGCGCTGCTCGCCGGCGGTGTCGCGGTGCCGCTGCTCGACCGTCGCCGCCGCGCGTAGGCACTCGCCTGCCGATCAACGGGGACTGGAATGCACGGCGTCGCCGCGAGGTTGGAGCCGTCATGGTCACCACGAATGCTCTCCTCGGCATCGCGGCCGTCGCCCTCGGGCTGGTACTCACGCCCGGGCCGAACATGATCTACCTTGTGTCGCGATCGGTGACCCAGGGCCGGCGGGCGGGCCTGATCTCGCTGACCGGTGTGGCTGCCGGCTTCTTCGTGTACCTGCTGGCCGCCGCGGTCGGCATCGCGGCGGTGTTCACCCTGGTGCCGGCGCTGTACACGGCGCTCAAGGTGGCTGGAGCGGTCTACCTGCTGTGGCTGGCGTGGAAGGCATTGCGGCCCGGAGGCGATTCCGTGTTCTCGCCGAAACCGCTGCCGCCGGACGGGCCGCGCCGGCTGTTCACGATGGGCCTGGTGACCAACCTGCTCAACCCGAAGATCGCGATCCTGTACGTCTCGCTCCTGCCGCAGTTCGTCGACCCCTCGCGGGGTAGCGTCGCAACCCAGAGCGTCGTGCTCGGGCTTGTCCAGATCGTGGTGGCTCTGACGGTGAACGCCCTGATCGTGCTCACGGCCGGATCCCTGGCGTCGTTCCTGAGCCGGCGGCCGGTCTGGTTGCGGGCGCAGCGGTTCGTGATGGGCTCGGTCCTCGCCGCGCTCGCCGTGCACATGCTCACCGACCGGTCGAGGCCGGCGGCCGCGGCCACCTAGTCCGCCCGCGACCGCGGCGCGAGCCCGCGGGCAGGTCAGTCGCGCACGCTGTAGCGCAGGAAGACGACGCCGTTGCCGAACCGGCGCTCGTCGAGCAGCTCGAGGTCGAGGCGGACGCCGTCGGGATGGAACGGCGTCCCACCGCCGACCACGACCGGAGAGACGAGCTGGTGGATCTCGTCGACCAGGCCGGCCCGCAGCGCCGCGGCGGCCAGGCCCGGACCCTCGACGGTGAGGTCGCCGTCGGCGGTCTCCTTGAGGCGGCGGACGGCGTCGGGGTCGAAGGTCCGCTGCAACCTGGTGCGCTCGCTGGACACCTCCGGTAGCGTGCGGGAGTAGACGACCTTGTCGGCGGCCTGCCACTTCCGTGCCCAGTCGAGGATGAAGTCGGGCTGGTCAGGGATGGTGTGCGCGGTCTCCCAGTAGACCATGGTCTCGTACATCCGGCGCCCGTAGAGGAACGTGCCGATCGGGCCCGCAAGTTCGTTGACGAACGTGTGCACCTCCTCGTCCGGGGCGCTCCAGTCGAACGTGCCGTTCGTGTCGGCGACGTAGCCGTCGAGCGACGTGATCATCGAGTACAGCAGCGCGGCCATCACGCACCTCCAGGAGTTTCGAACGAGGCCTCACCGTCCGTCGCGACGCACAACCGGCGGGCGGCGCCGGCGAACTGCCGGTCGGCGTCGCGGCGGCAGAAGGCCGGGAAGGCCGGCAGGCCGGGCGGCGCCGGCATGGCCGCTCGCCGCGCCTGAGAACCGCCGAAGAGCAGGAGCAGGTCGGTCACCGTCTCCGGGTCCGCGGGCCGCATGAGCTCGTCGAAGACCGGCGAGTCAGCCCAGGTCAGGGCTAGCGCGAACGCGTCGCCCCAGGCCGGACCGATACAGGCCATCCCCCAGTCGACGATCACCACGCCGCCGTCCGGCCGGATCAGCAGGTTGTCGTCGCGGACATCCCAGTGGCACAGCGTCTCCGTGGCCAGCCGCGTGGGCAGGGTGGCGACGCGGTCGTGCAGAACGCCGGCCCGCGCCACCGCCCACTCCGGCAGGAACCGCGCGGGGTCGGCGGCGATCTCCTGCCAGCGGCTCAGCCAGCGCCCCGCCATCTCCGGCAGCGTCCGCACGTGCAGGCCCGGCGGCGACGGCGTCAGCTCCCTCGCCTGCCGCTCGAGCGTCGCCCGGACGGCGACGGCGTCGGGCCCGTGCGGGTCGGCCAGGTCCGGGTAGCGCCCGTCCACGTCCGCCAGCAGCAGGGCGACCCAGTCGCCGTCGTCGTAGTCGCCGAGCCGGCCGGGTCGGTACGGCGCCGGTCGCAGCGCTCGCAGCACCGCGGCCTCGTGCCGGAACAGTGCCGGCGTCTCCGGGTTCAGTGAGGCACCGACGGCCTTGACGAACGCCGTCGTGCCCGCGGACGTGCGCAGCCGGGTCGCGCAGCCGGGCGACATGCCGCCGGACTGACCCTCGGCACTGACGACGGAGGCGCCGAGCGTCGTCTCGACCCATCGGCGCACCCGGTCGGGGATGTCGGCGTAGGGCAGGCGAACCCCGACGGCACGCGGAATCACCGGCATGGATCAGCTCCGCCCGCCGGAGCGCGGCGTGACCCCGAGCGCCCCGACAGTGCCCTCCGGGCGGAACGGGTCTCGGTCACCACGACAGAATACCGGCGTGACGACACCACACCCCGGGCTGTCCGACGACGACGTCGTGCGGCTGCGCGAGGCGCTCGCCGCCGCCGGCTACACCGTCGACGGGGTCCGTGACCTGCTCGGCGCCCGGGCGGCCGCGGCCCTGGACCGCAACGAGACGACGCCGGGGCGGCTGGTCACCGACGGCGACGGCTCCGCGCTCGCGGCCCTGACCCGGCTGTGGTCGCTGCAGGCGCCGGTGCGCCGGGCAGAGCTGGAGCCGGTCCTGCCGGTCGACACGTTGCTGGCCGGCGGGGTCGTCGCCGTCGACGGCGCGCAGTTGCGGGCAGTGGTCGACGTGCGGCCCTACGCGGACGACGTCGGCGACTGGTGGGTGGTCGCCGACCTCACACCGGGCATGGACGGTCACCGCGCGCCGGTGCCCGAGGACCACGTGCTCGGACTCAACGCCGCCTCCAGCACGCTGGCACAGCTCACGGTGCGGCGCCCGGCCGGGCGGGCGCTCGACCTCGGCACCGGCTGCGGCGTCCAGGCGCTGCACCTGGCCCGGCACTGCGACCACATCGTGTCGACGGACGTGAGCCCGCGGGCGCTCGCGCTGGCGTCGCTGACGGCCCGCCTCAATGGCATCGACGTCGACTTTCGTCTCGGCAGCCTGTTCCAGCCGGTCGCCGGCGAGCGGTTCGACCTGATCGCCACCAACCCGCCGTTCGTCGTCTCGCCCGGCGGCAGCCACGTGTACCGCGACGGCGGCCGGTCCGGTGACGAGATCTCCCGCCGGGTGGTCGTCGATGGCGCCGCCCGGCTGGCCGACGGCGGCATCCTGCAGTCGCTGGCGAACTGGATGCACGTGCGCGGGCAGAGCTGGCAGGAGCGGGTCGGTGCGTGGGTCGCCGCCACCGGCTGCGACGCGTGGGTGATCCAGCGCGAGGTCGAGGACCCCGCCGAGTACGTCGAGCTCTGGTTGCGCGACTCCGGCGAGGCCGGCAGCCCCGGGTACCGCGAGCGGTACGAGACCTGGCTGCGCTGGTTCGACGACAACGACGTCGACGGCGTCGGGTTCGGCTGGGTGGCGCTGCGACGGTCCGGTACGTCGGACCCGGCGGTGCGGATCGAGGAGTGGCCGCACGCCGTCGAGCAGCCGTTGGGGCCGGAGGTCGCGGCCTGGTTCGACCGCGCGCGGGCGCTGCGGGTCGACGATGCCGCCCTGCTCGCCAGCCGCCTGGTGGTCGCCGACCACCTCGCGCAGGAGCAGGTCGGCCGGCCGGGCGAGGAGGATCCGGAGCACATCGTGCTGCGGCAGCGCCGCGGCCTGCTGCGAGCGGTCGACGCCGGCACGGCCGAGGCCGGGTTCGTCGGCGCCTGCGACGGCACCCTCACGGTCGGCGCGATCATCGACGCGCTGGCGACCGTGCTGTCCGTGGACGCCGGGGAACTGCGGGCCGACCTGCTGCCGCGGGTACGTGACCTGGTCCGCGACGGTTTCCTGCGTCCATGACCCGGTTGCCTGTGTTCGTGACGCGGTTTCGACGCCTGTGTCGCGGCTGTCGACGTCAGGCGGCGCCGGCCACCGCGGCCAGCCCGACCACCAGGTAGACCACCCCGCCGAGCGTCACGCCGCCGGCCGCGAGCAGCGGAATGCCGCGCGACAACCGCGCCAGCCGGGGCGAGCGGTGTGCCGACGCCATCAGCAGCGTGCCGCCCTTGATGGTCACGACTCCCACCAGCGTCAGGGTCAGCGCCAGGCCGACGGCGAAGCAGGCCACGAGGATGAGCGCGTACGTGGTCCGGCCGGTCAGGATGCCGCTGACCAGGACCAGGAAGGCCGACGGCGACGGCAGCAGGCCGCCGGACAGCCCCAGCGCGACCAGTCCGTGACGCGACCACGGCGCGACCCCCGGCGGCGGTCCGTGCCCGTGCCCGTGGCCGTGCCCGTGCCCGTGGCCGTGCGCGGCGGATCGGGTCGCCGAGCCGACGAGAGCCGGCTCGGCCCGGCGGGCGCTGATGTACCGGCGGAGCAGCCCGACCCCGACGGCGATCACCACCACCGCGGCGATCACCTGCAACCACGACGTGATCCGTTCCGTGCCCGTCGTGCCCGACGCGGTCAGGCCCACCCAGGCCAGCGCCAGCACGAGCACCGAGAACGTGTGCATCCCCGCGACGATGGCGCCCAGCAGGAGCGCGTCGCGGTATCGGCCACGCGAACCCACCAGGTACGCGGCCGCGATCGTCTTGCCGTGCCCGGGCGCGACGGCGTGTGCGCAGCCGACGACGAGCGCGACCGCCAGGCCCGCCCACCACACCCCGGGGGTGTCGAAGAGCTCGACGAGCCGGTCCTCGATACCGCTCAGCCCGTTCACCTGGCGACCTCGGCCGGTGGCGTGCTCGCGGCGCGGCGCCACCAGACCACCCCGCCGCCGACGGCGACCACGACCAGAGCACCGGCCGCGACCAGCGACTGGGTGGCGATGCTCGACCCGCCGTCGGGGTCGAACCGCCACATCTGGGTGGACGTGCCCGCCGTGAAGAGCGACTGTCCCGGCTCCGATGGCACCTCGGACGTGACGACGGTGCGGTAGTTCTCGTTGACGTCGGTCAGGGCGGTGACGCTCAGCTCCACCGCCGTGACCTCCGCGGGGCACTCGAACACCAGCAGGGCGCCGTGCGCCAGCAGGTCGTCGAGCTGGTCCACGCGGCCCGCGCAGACCTCACCCCGCTGCGACACCGAGATGTGTGAGAGCAGATAGCTGGGCAGGTTGTCCGACCGGGCCAGCAGGTCGGCGCCGGTGAGCTGGCCGCCGTCGGCGTCGGTCTGGGCGGCGAAGGCGTCCAGGTGCTCGCCGAGGATCACCCAGTCGTCCTCGGCGGCGAGCCACTGGACGGAGACCTCGTTCGCGTTCACGTCGACCCGGGCGTTCAGCGGCGGACCGAAGGGGTGCGCCGTAGCTGCCGGGGCGATGAGCAGGCTCGGGAGGATCGCGACGACAGCGGCCCCGGCCGCCGCGATGCTCAACCGAGCCAGCCGGCCGAGTGGGCGTCCTGGGCGAACGGTGGTCACCGAGCCTCCTCTGCTGCGACGGAACCCCGTCACAGCAAACCGTGGCTCGGCGCGCACCACGTCGCCTCGGATCGTCGCCCGCGTGAACCCCGGATGAACATCCCGCTCGCCCCGGTCTCACCCCCTGTTGATCATGGGCTTGATCATGATCAACAGGAAGGGGGTCAGGTGCGGGCGCTGCGGGCCGCCACCTCGGCGTCGCTGCGGAGGACGCAGAACTCGTTGCCTTCGGGGTCGGCCATGGTGAGCCAGCCGGTGCCGGGGCCGTATTTGCCGCGGTGGTCGGCGACGTCGGTGGCGCCGATGCCGCGCAGCCGCTCGATCTCCTCGTCCCGGGTGCGGTCGGTCGGCCGCAGGTCGAAGTGCAGCCGGTTTTTCACCGTCTTGCCCTCCGGCACCTCGATGAACAGCACCTGGTGGCTGCCGTCGGGCGTCTGGATCACGCACTCCTCGTGGCCGGGCTCGTTGGGGTCGTCGGCGATGTCGACGTAGTCGAGGACCTGCTTCCACCACTCGGACAGCTCGTAGGCGTTGGCGCAGTCGATGCTCGTGTGCGAGATGCGGGACGTCATAGCCACACCCTGCCCGCCCGGCCACGGGACCGTCGAGCCGATTTCGTGGCAGACCAAGGATCTCGTCGATCGGCACGATCCGCGTGACGACCTGGCCGATGGGATTACCGGCGGCGGCCGGAGAAGGAAGCGGAGAACGCGCCGGCGGTCGTCTTGGCGGTTCCGGCGGCAGCGCCTGGCTTCGGGCGTCGCGACGTCCGCGCGGAGGCGGCCGGCTCGGTGCCGGCCGACCCGGTGGAGGCGACCGCGGCCTGGGTAGAGCGGCCGGGGCGGCGGCGCCGTCGCCGGCCGTCCCCGCCGCCGGCGCGCTGTCCGCGCGTCCGCTGCGGTGCGGGCACGTGGGCGACTGGCTCCACCCACGCCGCCCTCGGCCCGGTCAGCGCCTCGATCGCCGGATCGCCCGCGGACACCCTGGAGATGATCGGCCTGATGCCGGCCTGCCGGCACAGCGTGCGAACGTCGCCTGCCTGGTCCGGCGTCATCACGGTGACGACGGCGCCGTCGGCACCGGCTCGCGCCGTCCGGCCCGAGCGGTGCAGGTATGCCTTGTGCTCGGCTGGCGGGTCGACATGCACCACGAGGGCGATGTCGTCGACATGGATGCCGCGTGCGGCGATGTCGGTGGCCACCAGCACCCGAGCGGTGCCGGCCGAGAACGCGGCGAGGTTGCGCTCGCGCGCGCCCTGGCTGAGGTTGCCGTGCAGGTCGACCGCGGGGATGCCGGACGCGGTGAGACTCCTCGCCAGTTTCTTCGCACCGTGCTTGGTCCGGGCGAACAGGAGCGTGCGCGACTGCCCGGCGGCCAGCTCGCGAACGACCTGGCCCTTCTCGCCGGCGGCCACGGACAGGACGTGGTGCGTCATGGTCGTGACCGGCGCGACAGCTGGCGCCGTCGAGTGCATGACCGGGTCGGTCAGGTAACGGCGCACCAGCGTGTCCACGTCGTTGTCGAGGGTCGCCGAGAACAGCAACCGCTGGCCGCTTCGCGGGGTGGCGTCCAGGAGCCGCCGGACCGCCGGCAGGAATCCGAGGTCGGCCATGTGGTCGGCCTCGTCGAGCACGGTGACCTCGACCGAGCCCAGGTCACAGTGGCCCTGCGCGATGAGGTCCTCGAGCCGGCCGGGGCAGGCGATCAGGATGTCGATGCCGTTGCGCAGCGCGCGGATCTGCGGCATCTGGCCGACGCCGCCGAACACCGTGCTGGTGCGCAGGTTCATCGCGGCCGCCAGCGGTGCGAGCGTGGCCGCCACCTGGTTGGCCAGCTCGCGGGTGGGCACGAGGACGAGTGCGCGGGGTCGGCCGGCCCGGCGAGGCCGACCGGACCCCGTCAGCCGGACCACGGTAGGCACGGCGAAAGCGATGGTTTTGCCGGAGCCGGTCTGGCCGCGGCCGAGCACGTCCTGACCTGCGAGGGTGTCCGGGAGCGTGGCCGCCTGGATCGGGAACGGAGTGGTGACGCCGTCGGCCGCGAGGGCGACGACGACGGCCGTCGGCACGCCGAGCTCGGCGAACGAGCGAGCGTCATCGCCGGCCGGCACGACGCGGGCGGCGGGGGCCGTGGCCACGGTGGAGGTGGACTCGCGGACAGCCGCAACGGGCTGCGGAGCGCGACGGTTACGGGCGCGGCGGCGGGCAGAGCCGCTCCGCGCCGTGCGGGCGTCAGTAGGCAAGAAGCGTCCTTCCAGGACGAGAAGAGATCGGCCGGTCACGAACGGACGCCCACTCATCTGGAAGGGGAACCTGCGCCTGCTACCGGCGCGTCGCAGTCGACCTCGGGGGCGTGTCATCGTGCCCCGTCGCCACCAAGTGTGCCCGACGGAGCCGGAGATGACCAAACGAGCTCAGGTGCGGTACTGCGCGGTCAACGGACATTGGAACGGATCGCGGGCGCGCAGCCCCACGTCGTTGAGGTACCTGACCACCTCTCGGTATGACCCGAACAGGCTGGTCTCGGTGTAGGTGATCTTGTGCCGGGCGCAGAACTCGCGGACGATCGGCTGGGCCCGGCGCAGGTTCGGCCGCGGCATGTTGGGGAACAGGTGGTGCTCGATCTGGTAGTTCAGGCCACCCATCGCGAGATCGGTGAGCGCGCCGCCGCGGATGTTGCGCGACATCAGCACCTGCCGGCGCAGGAAATCGATCTTCATCGTCGCCGGGACCACCGGCATGCCCTTGTGGTTGGGGGCGAAGGTGCCGCCCAGCAGCAGCCCGAAGAGCGCCATCTGGACGCCGATGAACGCGGCAGCCTTCCCCGGCGGCAGCACGACGAACAGCGCCGTGAGGTAGCCACCGAGCCGAGTGCTGACGAACACGGCCTCGACCCAGCGGTGCTTGAGCCGTTCCCGTCGCGTGATCGTCTGGATGCTCGCGACGTGCAGGGCAAGACCCTCGAGGAGCAGCAGCGGGAAGAAGAAGTAGCCCTGCCGGCGGGCGAGCCGCGCCGAGAGCCCGCGTCGGCGTTCCAGCGCTGCCGGGCTGAACGCCAGCACGCCCGGTGCGATGTCCGGGTCCGCGCCCTCCTTGTTGGGATTTAGGTGGTGGCGGGTGTGCTTGCTCATCCACCAGCCGTAGCTCAGGCCCGTGAACAGGCCGGAGATCACCCGCCCGGTCCACTCGTTCCAGCGGTGCGAGGCGAAGATCTGCCGGTGCGAGCCCTCGTGCCCGATGAAGCCGAATTGGGCCAGCACGACGGCGAGCGCGGCAGCCAGGAGCAACTGGTACCACGAGTCGCCGATGTACGCGAAACCCACCCAGATGCCGGCGAACGCGGCCACCGAGCCGATCATCAGGGTCCAGTAGAAGCCGTAGCGGCGCTTCAGCAGGCCGGCAGCCTGGATGGTCTTCGAGAGCTCGGCATACGCGCTGACGTGGCGCTCACGAGGGGATGCTTCGCCGCCGGTCTTGCTGAGCGGTTTCGCGCGTGCGATGTCGGTTTGTGTCATCGGTGGGCACCGTTTCTCGTGTCGAGGGGCACGACTGCTCGCGGGCGATCCGGCAGATCAGAACCTCGAACGGGCCGGGCGCTGGAAGAGGCGGAGCAGCCGTGCCGCCCTCGGGGTCGGATATGGGGCTTGTCGCATGATCCTGGCCTATCTCGGCCCATCGGGCCGGATTGTCGTGAACCAGAACCATACGGAGGCCGCGTATCTCTGCCTCACCATTGACATAACCCTGGTAGCCCAAGGTTACACGGGTTGGCGCCCATCCCATTGCGACAACCATGACCAGCCCGGCTGTGCGGCGCCGTGCGCGGTGGGGGAAATCCGGTGGCCGGGCTCAACGGGCGGCGGGGAAGGTCAGCGTGACGGTGGCGCCGTCGCCGGGGCGGCCGTCGATGGCCATGGCGCCGTCGTGGGCGTGGACCACCTCGTCGACCAGCGCCAAGCCGAGACCGACGCGGTGACCGTTGCCGTTGCCGTTCCCCTCGTGGCCGCGGCGGAAGCGCTTGGTCAGCTCTGCCGCCAGCTGCGGGTCGAGGCCGACGCCGTCGTCGATCACGCTGATGCGGACCGAGCGGTCGTCGCTGGTCAGGCCGATGGTGACGGTGCCGCCGCGCTGCACGTGGTCCAGGGCGTTGTCGACGAGCGCGGCCACCGCGCGGCGCAGCGCGCTCGGCACTCCGGTGACGACGTGCCGGCCGTCGGGCTCCGCGTCGACGACGATGTCGACACCGGCTTCGTCGGCGGTCGCGGAGAAGGAGTCCTTGATCTCGGTCGCCACCCGGGCGAGGTCGACCGGCTGCCGTGACTCGGGCCGGTACTGCATCTCGGCGGAAAGCAGCAGGTCGTTGACGATGTCGTTGAGGACCCTGGCGTCATCGACCAGCTGCGCGATCTCCTGGCGCTGGTCGTCGTCGGTGGCCGGACCGCGCTGCAGCAGCTGAGCGCGGGTGTGCAGGATCGCCAGCGGCGTGCGCAGCTCATGGCTCGTGTCGGCGACGAAGCGGCGCTGCAGGGCCAGTGCGTCGCCCAGCGGCCGCACCGCCCGCCGCGCCACCAGCCATCCGAGTCCGGCCGCCGCCAGCACTCCGATCGCGCCGACCAGGATGGACAGCCGGGCCAGCCGCTCGGTCTCCTCTTGCTGCTCGACGAAGCTGGTGACGGCCGCCAGCCGCTCGCCGTTCACCTCGGCCACGTAGGCGAAGAACGGCGCGTCACAGGCCTCGAACTCGCTGGCGCCGAGCGGCAGCTCGTCGACGACCGCCTCCACGTCGGACTCGGCGCAGCCCTCCGGGACGCCGTCGAGGATCATCGGCGACCCGGCCGGCAGGTCGTACTCGGCGGAGTTGTCGATCTTGTCCTGCATCTTGTGCTCGGTGGACTCGTGCCGTTCCTGCAGGCTGATCGTATAGACGAGTCCGATGACGGCGGCGACGACGAGCGCGGCGGCGACGCCGGTCTGGACGGCGACGACGAGCGACGCCCGTCGCAGCAGCCGGCGGTCGCTCAGCGCGGGTTGTGGACGGCGACGGTTCGGTCCGTCGCGGCGCCAGGTCAAGCCGCCCCCATCTGATAGCCGAGGCCGTGCACGGTCCGGATGACGTCACGGCCGAGTTTCCTGCGCAGATAGTAGACGTAGGTGTCGACAGCGCCCGGGCTGTCCGCGTCCTGGAACACGAGGCGGCGCAGGTCGTCGCGGGTGAAGATCTGCGTGGGGTGTGATGCGAACAGCTGCAGCAGCTGGCTCTCGCGGCCGGACAGTTCGATCGGCGCCGCGCCGCCGACCACCCGCCGCGACGAGATGTCCAGGTACCGCTCGCCGAGGTTCAGCCGGGTCGACGTGTCGGTGTGCCGCCGCAGCAGGGCCCGCAGCCGGGCCAGCAGCTCGTCGATCTCGAACGGCTTGACGACGTAGTCCTCGGCGCCGGCGTCCAGGCCCTCCACGCGGTCCTCGGTGGTGCCGCGCGCGGTCAGCACGAGGATCGGCGTGGTGATGCCCTGGGCGCGCAGCTTCCGGACGAGGTCGACCCCCTCGATGGCCGGCAGGCCGCGGTCGATGACCATGACGTCGAACCGGCTGGTCAGCGCCTGGTGCAGGCCGTTATGGCCGTCACGGGCGACGCCCACCTCGTAGCCCTCGGCGGTGAAGAGCCGGCTCAGCAGGTCCGACAGCTTGCCGTCGTCCTCGACCAGCAGGAGCCGGTTGCCACGGTCCGCTGTCATGCGTCGATGGTGGCACGTGCGCTCTGAGGTTCCTCTGAGATTCGCGCTCGACGATGGACCGTGCTGGTGGCTCCCGGCGCGCTCGCGGCGGGTCGGCAGGTGGTTGCTGCTGGGCGACATCGTCGCGGTCGCGCCGGGCGTCTACCAGTGCGGGGTCGGTTGCCAACGAGGCATCGATGGGTAGGAGACTGACATGAGCACAGGTCGCGAGACCGGCATCGTGCCCGCGGGCGACGACCAGCTGCGAATGACGGCGTCGCTGCACGTGACGGAGCTGCCACACGGGCTGTTCCCTCGACTCGGCGAGGGTTTCGTCCGGCGGTGGCACCGTGCGCACGTGGCGTCGCCGTACGGCGTGGTCCTCGTCGCGACCCGTGGCGACGAGGTGATCGGCTTCGTGCTCGGCACCACCGACCGGCCGGCCAACGTGGCCTGGATCATCAGCCACCGCCGGTGGGAGCTGATGGCGACGGCGCTGGGCCGCCTGCTCACGCGCCCGAGGGTGGCCTTCGGGTTCCTCCGGACCCGCGGGCTGCGGTATGTCCGCCGGCTGTTCGGACGCGGCGCCGCACCGGCTCGGGTGGCCGGCAAGGGCGACGTGCCCGAGGCGGGGTTCGCCCCGATCGCCGTGCTGGAGGCCGTCGTCGTCGCGCCCGAGGGCCGCGGCGAGGGCGTCGGCACCACCCTGGTCGAGGCGTTCCTCGGCATCGTCGCCGCGGCCGGCGTGGAGCGGACGGAGCTGGTCACGAAGGCCGGCGCCAGCGGCGCGGCCGGCTTCTACGAGCGGGCGGGATGGCATCAGGTCGGCAGCCACGTCGACCGCGACGGCGACCGCGTGCTGACCTTCCGGATCGACCCACGATTCGTGCGAGCTCGATGACGCGACAGCTGGACCGGCGCGCGTTCCTGCGCGCCACCCTGGGCGGCGGCCTCACCGCCGGCACGATCCTGATGGCGGCCTGCGGGACGGAGGAGCCGCTGGAGTCCCGTGCGGTCCGGTCCCCGGAGACCGCACCCAAGCAGCCTGGTGGTGTCCTGGCCGGCTCAGACCACCTGGCGCCGGTGCCGGACCTGCCGGCGCCCCAGCCGTGGACGCCGGCGGCCGGCGAGATCTCCCCGGAGATCAAGCTGGCCGCGGTCCAGGTCATCGAGGCCCTGGGTGCGGCTCCCGACCCCGCGGAAGCGTCCCGGCGGCTGGCCGACCTCGGCGCGGCGCCGAGTCTCGTCGCCTCCGCCGGTCCGCTGGTGCCGACGGCGACGCCGTCCGTCGTCACCGTCGTCTATCCGCAGTACGGCGGGCTGGAGCGGGCCACCGCCTGCGTCATGGCGGTGGCCGAGCAGACGTGGATCGCCGACCGCGAGCTGGACAGCCGCAGCGTCACCGTCGACGTCCGCCTGACCAAGGGCCCGGACGGGTGGACGGTCAAGGAGCTCCGCCCGGTCGCCGCCGTCGATCGCGCCGCTCTGCCCCTGACCGGTCCGGCCGCGGAGCTGGCCGGCGGCGGCCGCGTCCATCTGCCTGACGCGGCGGTGGCGGACCTGGCCGCCGGCAGGGTCGACAGCCGGGTCGTGGCGGCGTTGACGACGCTGTCACGGACGTACGAGCTGTCGGTGTCGGTCTTCCGCTCCGGCCATCCGGAGAACGTCTTCGGGACCGACCGGACCAGCAACCACACCCGTGGGCGGGCGGTCGACATCTGGGCCGTCGACGGTGCTCCGGTCGCGAGCATGGCCCGCCACGACCCGCGGTTGAGCGAGTTCCTCGCCGCCGTGCGCGCGACCGGAAGCGACGAGATCGGCGGCCCGATCGACCCGGACGGCCCAGGTGGGGACCATTTCGCCGACGACCTCCACCGCGACCACGTCCACCTGGGGTTCGAGCGGTGATCTATCGCCGACATCCGACGCACGAACCAGGCGTCATGCGCATCGCTGAGCGATGATCGTCCCCTGCCGACGTACGCCGGGATCGGTGCGGGCATGAGTGTCAGTCACCGCGAATCCTGCCCGCTCGACCTGCGAAGACAGCACCCCGATGGGCCAGAAGTATGCCGTGGTCACGGCATGGTCGAAGGGCACGAGCTCGGGCCCTTCGAAGAAGCCGATGGCCATGCCACCGCCAGGCCGTGTGCACCGCGCGAACTCGGCGAGAAGCGCGCCGATCTGGTCCGGGTCGGTGTGGATCAGTGAGTACCAGGCGAGGACTCCTCCCAAGCTAGCGTCCTCGACGCCGAGGCGATGCGCATGACCGATCCGGTAGGCGACGCCGGGATATCGCTGCCGAGCGGCCTTGTGAACTCCGGCACGGGATCGACACCATCGATGTCCACGCCTCGCTTGGACAGATAGTTCGTCCACTGACCCGGACCGCAGCCGACATCGATGATCTGCCCGTTGATACCTCGCGCCCACCCGAGTATGTGTTCGCGATCGTGCTCCGCCGCGGCCCCGATGCTGCCGAACAGGCTGATGTACTCCGCTGCCCGAGCAGCGTAAGCCTCACGAACCTCGGGCACGGACACACAGCGACCCTACTGACCGACGCGGACCGAGGCCTCTACGAGAGCACACCGGCGGGAATCGCGCGAAGGCCCGCCGGCACTACGCCCGCACGAAGGTGAGCGGCGTCAGGCGTCCAACTCCGTGAACAGTGTGAGGTGCAGCCCGGCTGGCGTGTCGAGCCGTGCGTTCAGCGAGTTCCACGGCGTGCGGGTCGGCTCCGCGACGACGTCGGCACCGCCCGCCGCCAGCTCGCCGGCGACCCTTGCTGCGTCGTCCACCTCCAGGGCGACCCGGACATGGCCGGCCACCCTGCGGCCGACCTCGACCCGGTCGATGAACTCCGCCTGGTCCGGGTCGACGATCTCCAGCGTCGCGCGGCCTGCCTCCAGCAGCACGACGCGTCCGTCGGGGGAGGAGAAGTCCGCCGCCTGCGGCAGGCCGAGCACGTCGCGGTAGAACCGCACCGCTGCGTCCCAGTCGCTGGCGGTGACGACGAGGCGCAGCTCGCGCACCCTCGGGGTCTCGGTCATGGGTGAGTCCTTCCAGGAGATCGCGTGTGTGATCCTGGTCCGCGTGAACACAGTGGCGCATCTGGTCGTGATGGGTGTCTCCGGCTCGGGCAAGACGACGGTCGCCAAGCGACTGGCCGATCGCCTGGGCCGCCCGTTCGTCGAGGCCGACGACATGCATCCACCGGCCAACGTGGCCAAGATGGCCGCCGGCACGCCGCTCACCGACGCGGACCGCTGGCCCTGGTTGGAGCTCGTGCGTGACTGGCTGTCCGAGCAGACCAAGGCCGGCCGGTGCGGCGTCATCACCTGCTCGGCGCTGCGTCGTTCCTACCGCGACATCTTGCGTGGGGCCGACGGACACGTGCGCTTCGTCCATCTCGACGGCGACCCGGAAGTGATCGCGGAGCGCATGCGCAAGCGCCAGGGCCACTTCATGCCGCCCTCGCTGCTGCGCTCGCAACTGGACACCCTGGAGCCGCTGGAGCCGGACGAGGACGGCGTGCGCGTGCCCATCGACGGCACGCCGGACGAGATCGCCGACGAGGCGCTGAAGCGGCTGGGTCTGAGTGACACCGGCGATTCGTGACGCTCGTCGCGGTTTCAACCGATGTGCCGGCCGGGTATATGGGGTCGGCGGGCAGGGCGCGGCGGTTCGAGATCTCCGCTCGCGGGGGTGGCGGAGAAACGTCGCTGCGCCGTGCCCGCAGGGCGGCGGGCCGGACGGCCGGTGGTAGGGCTGGCACGACGGCCGGCGGCGCGGAACTAAGCTGGTATCTCCAGGCGTCCTTCTTGTGACCGACGTCGGAGCAAAGCAGCGCAACTTACCATCGATATGCCTATGAGCATCGAACCTGAACCTGACGAGCCTGCCCGGGGAGACAAAGGCCCCCGGTACCGAGCCACCCGGCCCAAGCGGACCGGGTGGCGACGCGTCGTCAACTGGAAGACGTTCGGTTTTTCGGTGCTTGGGCTGTTCCTGCTGGGTGCGGCCGGTATCGGCATCGCGTTCGCGGTCATCGACGTGCCCGAACCCAACGACTTCTCCACCTCCGAGGCCACCATCGTCTACTTCGACGACGGCGAGACCGAGCTGGGCCGGTTCAGCGCGGAGAACCGCGAGATCGTCGACTCGGCGCAGATCCCGGAGACCCTGAAGCAGGCCGTGGTGGCGGCGGAGGACCGCAGCTTCTACGAGAACTCCGGCTTCTCCGTCACCGGCATGGCCCGGGCCGCGTGGGACACTCTGCGCGGCAACCCCAGCGCCGGCGGCGGCTCCACGATCACTCAGCAGTACGTCAAGAACTACTACCTGACCCAGGACCGCTCCTACACCCGCAAGCTGCGCGAGCTTGTCATCTCGGTGAAAATCGACCAGGAGGTCGACAAGGACCAGATACTCGCCGATTACCTGAACACGATCTGGTTCGGCCGCGGCAACTACGGCGTCCAGACGGCGTCGCGGTCGTACTTCGGCGTCGACGTCGAGCAGCTCGACCTCGCGCAGAGTGTCGCGCTCGCGGCGATCCTCCGCTCGCCCACCCTCTACGACCCGACACTGGGGCCGGAGAACGCCGAGCGGTTCGCCCAGCGCTTCCAGTACGTGCTCGACGGCATGGTGACCACCGGCGCAACCGACCAGGCCACCGCCGACGCGACGGCACCGCCCGAGGTCCTGCCCGAGCAGCAGGTCAACCGTTACGGCGGGCCCAACGGCTACCTGCTGATGATGGTGCGCGACGAGCTCCTGGCGATGGGCTACGACGAGCCGGAGGTCGAGACCGGCGGCCTGCGGGTGACCACGTCGTTCAACGCGCAGGCGCAAGCCGCGGCCGTCGCCGCCGTCACCGAGGAGCGACCCACCGAGGACGCCGATCGGGTGCACGTCGGGCTGGCCGCCGTGCGCCCGGACGACGGCGCCGTCGTCGCCGTCTACGGCGGGCCCGACGCCGTCCAGCAGAGCTTCAACGACGCCGTCGACGCCGTGCCGCAGGCCGGTTCGACGGTGAAGCCGTTCACCCTGGCCGCAGCGTTGGAGAACGGCTACTCCCTGGACAGCCGGTTCTGGGGCAACTCACCGTTCGATCCGCCCGAACTCGGCCCACCGGTCAACAACCAGGGTGAGGAGGACTACGGCCGCCAGGTGTCGCTGGAACGGTCCATGGAGAACTCCATCAACACCGCGTTCGTCGACCTCACCATGGAGATCGGCGCGGAGACCGTCATCGACGCCCTGGTGCGAGCCGGGTTCCCCCAGGACGATCAACTGCAGGCCAACCCTCGAGTCACCATCGGCATCGGCGGAGTGTCGGCGCTGAACATGGCGAACTCCTACGCCACCCTCGCCGCCCAGGGCATGCACGCCGACCCGTACGTCGTGGCGGAGGTGCTCGACCGCGACGGCCAGGTCGACTACGCGCACGAGGCCACGACCGAGCGGGTGTTCGAGCCCGACGTCATGGCCGACGTCACCTACTCGCTCACCGAGACCGTCGACCAAGGCACCGCGGATGTCGCGCAGGATCTCGACCGCCCGGTGGCCGCCAAGACCGGCACCCATGACGACAAGACGGCCTGGTTCAGCGGGTACACGCCGCAGCTGGCCGCGTCCGTCGTCTACTTCCGCGGCGACGGCACCGCGGCGGGCACCGAGTCGCTCGACGGCGTCGGCGGCATGGACCACTTCAGCGGCGGCGCCTACCCGGGCCGCACCTGGACGGCGTTCATGGAAGCCGCCGTGGAGGGCCTGCCGGAGGAGGAGTTTCCCGAGCCTGCCAACGTCGGAGACGACGACCAGGGCGGCGACAACGACAACGGCAACGACAACGGCAACGGTGACGGCGGCCAGAACGACGACGACCGCCCGTCCGACGAGAACGGCGACGAGAACGGCGACGAAGGCGGCGGCGACGAGAACGGGGACGAAGGCGGAGACGAGAACGGCGGCGGCGACGAGTCCGGCGGTGACGAGTCCGGCGGTGACGAGTCCGGCGGCGACGAGTCCGGCGGCACCGACGCCGGGACGGAGACGGGTACCGAGGGTGGCACCGACACCGGGACGGAGACGGGTACCGAGGGTGGCACCGACACCGGGACGGAGACGGGTACCGAGGGTGGCACCGACACCGGGACGGAGACGGGTACCGAGGGTGGCACCGACACCGGGACGGAGACGGGAACGGACGGTGGCACCGACACCGGGACGGAGACGGGTACCGACGGTGGCACCGACACCGGGACGGAGACGGGTACCGACGGCGGCACCGACACCGGCAGCGAATGGAGCGGCGGCGACACCGGCCGGACCGCGGCCGCGCTGGTGGGGGCGGGCGCTCTGGTCACCGTCGGCGGCCTGCGCCGCCGCCCGACCGTCTGAGCCGGTCGAAGCGGCCGGGCCGGCTCGGCGCGGACCTGTGCTCAGCCGGCGGCGGCCTCGATCACCTCGATGACGGTCTTGAGGTCATGGACGACGATCGGGTCGCCCCCCGCGGCGTCGCCGGCGGCCTTCTCGTGAGCTTCCAGTCGCAGCCAGTCGTCCCAGCTGACGACCCGGACCTCGCGCTCGGCGAGGAGCCGGTCGACCGCTTCCGGATCGGAACGCCGGGCCGGCAGTGTCGGAGCGTCGGCGACCACCGACGCGACCACCTCGTTGGCGTCGCCGCGGTTCGTGGCGATGACCCCGGTCGGGCCGCGGCGCAGCCAGCCGGTGACATAGACGCCCGGCACCACCGCACCGTCCACGACGACGCGGCCGTCCTGCGACGGGACGGTGCCGGAGGGCTCGTCGAACGGCAGACCTTCCAGTGCCGTGCCGTGGTAGCCGATGGCGCGGACCACCAGCTCGGTCGGTAGCCGCAGCGTGGGGCGGTCGCCGGAGCGGGTGGTTTCGAGCTCGATTCCGGTGACGCGGTCGGTGCCCTCGATGCGCACCGGCCGGCGCCAGAAGTGCAGGTGGATGCGTCGGCCGGCGCCGGCGGGCGGCCGCTCGGACCATTCCCGGCACACGTCGACCGTCACTCGGGAGTGCCGGTCGTTCGCGACCGCCTCCTCGTCGGCGGGCCCGAGGACGAGGTCGTCCGGGTGCACGACGAGGTCGACACCCTCCAGTGCGCCCATCTCGTGAAGCTCCGGCGAGGTGAACTTGGCCTGCGCCGGCCCGCGCCGCGCGACCAGGTGGACGTCGGTCAGCGTGCTCGCGGCCAGCACGTCGACCACGTGCCGCGGCATCGACGTCGTGCGCAGGGTAGCCGGATCCTTGGCCAGGATGCGGGCGATGTCGAGCGCCACGTTGCCCGCACCGATGACCGTGGCCGAGCGCAGGTCGTCGGGGAACGCCAACTGCCGCGCCTGCGGGTGCCCGGTGTACCAGGCCACCATCTCCGACGCGCCGAGGGAGCCCTCGAGGTCCTCGCCCGGGATGCCGAGCCGCCGGTCGCCGAGCATGCCGGTGGAGACGATGACCGTGTCGTAGGCCGCGCGGAGCTCGTCGACGCTGAGGTCGCTGCCGACGACCACGTTGCCGAGGAACCGGACCCGCTGGCGCTGCTGGAGCCCTTGCGCCAGCACGCGGGAGATGTTGCGGGTCTTCGGGTGGTCCGGCGCGACGCCGTAGCGAACCAGCCCGTACGGCGCGGGCGCGGCCTCGTAGACGTCGACGCGATCGAACGCCTCGCTGCGCAACAGGGCTGCCAAGGCGTAGAGCCCGGCGGGGCCGGCGCCGACGACTGCGGCGGTACGCGCCGCCGCGGACTGAGACCCGTCGTCGTCCATCACCCCAACGTTAACCAGGAACCCCCACGTCCGCCATGCCTCACGGCGGCGTGCGGTGGCGCGTGAGGAGACGTTGACATCTCGGCGTCACCCGGGCGACGCGAGCGTAACGGCGGCTTCATAGCGTCGGCGGCCATCACGATCCCTCACCGGAGGCCGCCATGACCGAGACGCCTACCATCGCCGCGGTCCGCGAGGCCGCGCCCGCTCCGCGGCGCCGCGGACGCTGGATCGACCACTGGGAACCGGAGGACGAGCGGTTCTGGGAGAGCACCGGCAAGTCCGTCGCCCGCCGGAACCTCGTGTTCTCGATCCTCGCGGAGAACATCGCGTTCTCGGTCTGGACGTTGTGGAGCATCTCCGCGGCGCTGCTGGTCGCGCACTACGGCTTCGGTTTCAGCGCCGCGCAGATGTTCTTCCTGGTGGCGGTGCCGAACTTCGTGGGGGCCGTGCTGCGCATTCCCTACACGTTCGCGGTGCCGAAGTTCGGAGGCCGCAACTGGACGCTGGTCAGCGGGCTGCTCCTGCTGATCCCGACAGTGCTGCTGGCCGTAGCGGTCGACAACCCGGGCACGCCGTACTGGGCGTTCCTGCTGATCGCCGCGACGGCCGGGTTCGGCGGCGGCAACTTCGCCTCCAGCATGACGAATATCAGCTTCTTCTACCCGGACCGGCGCAAGGGCTTGGCGCTGGGGCTGAACGCCGCCGGTGGCAACATCGGGGTGGCGCTGATCCAGCTCGGGCTGCCGCTGCTCGTCGGCGCCGGCGGCCTGTTCGGGCTGGTCGGCGCGAGCGCGGCCGGGGTCGACTTGGCCCGGGCCGGTTGGGTCTGGGCGCTGTTGGGCCTGGTGGCCGCGGTCTGCGCCTGGCTGTTCATGGACAACCTGTCGGTGTCGCTGGCGAAGTTCAGCGAACAGATCAAGGTCGTCCGGTACCGGCACACCTGGGTCATGTCGTGGCTCTACATCGGCACGTTCGGGTCGTTCATCGGGTACTCCTCAGCGTTTCCGCTGCTGATCCAGCTGCAGTTCCCGGAGGTGACGGCGTCGAGCTACGCGTTCCTCGGGGCGCTGGTCGGCTCGGTTGCCAGGCCGTTCGGCGGTTGGCTGTCCGACCGGCTCGGCGGCTCGCGGGTCACCCTGTGGAACTTCGCGGCCATGGCGGCCGGCACGGTCGTGGTGATCGTCGCGGTGAACGTCGAGGTGTGGCCGCTGTTCCTCGGCGCGTTTCTGATCGTCTTCGTCACCACCGGGATCGGCAACGGCTCCACGTTCCGTATGATCCCGATGATCTTTCAGAAGCGGGCGCTGCGGATGGCGCCGGACGGTGACCGGGAGGCGGCGCTCGCCCGCGGCCGCACCGAGGCCGCCGCCGTCATCGGGCTGTCCTCGGCGGTGGGCGCGTTCGGGGGTTTCGTCATGGTGGCGACGTTCGGCGTGCTGGGCCTGCTCAACGACGGCCGGGTGCCCGCCAGCGCGATCGCCACCGCGTTCATGATCTTCTTGGCGTTCTACGTGACCTGCGCGGCGCTGACCTGGTGGAACTACGCCCGCCGTGGCTCCGCACTGGCCGCCGTCGACATCTGACGCACCGCCCCATCCCATGATCATCAACCGTTGGCGACGCCATGGCGTCGCCAACGGTTGATGATCATGGGCGGAGGCGGTGGGTTCACGGGTCGAG
Source organism: Jiangella asiatica (assembly GCF_004349065.1). Lineage (GTDB taxonomy): Bacteria > Actinomycetota > Actinomycetes > Jiangellales > Jiangellaceae > Jiangella > Jiangella asiatica. Next base: position 16,467 of record NZ_SMKZ01000051.1, on the reverse strand, counting down.
GAGATGACCGGTGCGACTCATTTATTCGGGCCGTAACACGGCTGAGGTGGTTGGGAAACCACAGGTTCACACCGTAGCTGGCATGGTCGCGACCGCCACGCACTGCTCCTACTGCGCGCTGCAGTGCGGGATGACGCTGTCGCCGTCGGTCGACGGGACGGTGACGGTGCGGCCGCGGGACTTCCCGACCAACCGTGGCGGCCTGTGCCAGAAGGGCTGGACGGCCGCGGACCTGCTGACCTCGCCGCAGCGGCTGACCACGCCGCTGGTGCGCGACGGCCGCGCCAAGGATCTCCGCCCGGCGAGCTGGGACGAGGCGCTGGACATCGTCGCCGACGGCGTCCGCGCCACGCGGCGCGCACACGGGGCCGACGCGGTCGCCGTCCTCGGCGGCGGAGGGCTCACGAACGAGAAGGCCTACCAGCTGGGCAAGTTCGCCCGCGTCGCGCTGCGCACGAAGAACATCGACTACAACGGCCGGTACTGCATGTCGTCGGCGGCGGCCGCGTCGAACCGCGCGTTCGGCATCGACCGCGGCCTGCCGTTCCCGCTAACCGACCTGGCCCGCACCGGCGCCGTGCTCATCGCCGGCGGCAACGTGGCCGAGACGATGCCGCCGTTCATGCAGCACCTGGCCGCCGTCCGCGACCGCGGCGGAGCCCTCGTGGTCGCGGACCCGCGCCGGACCGCCACCGTCGACCAGGCGACGCTGCACCTGCCGGTCATGCCCGGCACGGACCTGGCGCTGGCGCTCGGCCTGTTCCACCTTGCGGTGACCGACGGCCACGTCGACAGGGCCTACGTCGCCGACCGCACGACGGGGTTCGAGGCGGCCTGGCGGGCGGCCGCCCAGTGGTGGCCGGAGCGCGTGGAGCGGGTGACCGGCGTCCCCGTGACGGCGCAGCGAGCCGCGGTCCGGGCGCTGGCCGACGGCGCCCGCGGCGACGGCGCCGTCATCCTCACCGCCCGCGGCGCCGAGCAGCAGAGCAAGGGCACCGACACCGTCACCGCGCTGATCAACCTGGCGCTGGCGCTCGGGCTGCCCGGGCGGCCGAACAGCGGGTTCGGCTGCATCACCGGCCAGGGCAACGGCCAGGGCGGGCGCGAGCACGGCCAGAAGGCCGACCAGCTGCCGGGCTACCGGAGGATCGACGACCCAGCATCCCGCGCGCACGTGGCAAGCGTCTGGGGCGTGGACGCCGACGACCTCCCCGGGCCGGGTCCGTCGGCGTACGAGCTGATCGAGAGCTTGGGCACCGACGGCGGGCCGCGGGCGCTGCTGGTGCACGGGACGAACGTCGTGGTGTCCTCGCCGCGCGGGCGCAGAGTCATGGAACGGCTGGCGGCGCTCGACCTGGTGGTCGTCTGCGACCTCGTGCCGTCGGAGACCGCTGAGCTGGCCGACGTCGTCCTTCCGGTCACCCAGTGGGCCGAGGAGGACGGCACCATGACCAACCTCGAGGGCCGGGTGATCCGCCGCCGCAAGGCCGTCGAGCCGCCGCCCGGGGTCCGCACCGAGCTGGAGGTGCTGGCCGGACTGGCCGAGCGGCTCGGCCACGGCGAGAGGTTCGGCACCGACCCGGAGCAGGTCTTCGACGAGCTGCGCCGGGCCAGTGCCGGCGGCGTCGCCGACTACTCCGGCATCACCTGGGAGCGCATCGACGCCGACGGTGGCGTGTTCTGGCCCTGCCCGGGGCCGGGGCACCCCGGGACGCCGCGGTTGTTCGCCGACGGCTTCCCGACCCCGGACGGGCGGGCCCGTTTCGTCACTGTCGACCACCGGCCGGTCGCGGAGGACGTCGACGCCGACCACCCCGTCTACCTGACCACCGGCCGCGTGCTCCAGCAGTACCAGAGCGGCGCGCAGACCCGCCGGGTCCCGTCGCTGGCCGCGGCGGCCGCCGAGCCGCACGTCGAGATCCACCCCGACCTGGCCGGGCGCAGCGGTCTCTCCGACGGCGACCTGGTCCGGGTGGTCAGCCGGCGCGGCGACGCCGTCGGGCGGGTCCGGCTCACCACCGCCATCCGCGCCGACACCGTCTTCATGCCGTTCCACTGGGGCGGCGAGCAGGCGGTCAACAGGGTGACCAACCCGGCGCTGGACCCCGTGTCGCGGATGCCCGAGTTCAAGGTCTGTGCTGTCCGGCTGGAGAGGGTGGTGTCGTGACGCGTGTCGTCGTGGTGGGCCATGGCATGGCTGGCGCCCGGTTCGTCCAGGAGCTGCGGGCGCGGGACCCGCGCCGCCGGTTCGAGATCACAGTGCTGGGTGCGGAGCGGGAGGCCGCGTACAACCGGGTGCTGCTCTCGTCGGTGCTCGCGGGGTCGCTGACGCCGGCGGAGATCGAGACGGTCCCGTCGGCCTGGTACGCCGCCGAGGACGTCGAGCTGCGCACCGGCATCGAGGTTGCGATGGTCGACCGTCGCCGTCGCCGCGTGCTGACCAGCGGCGGCGAGCACATCGGCTACGACCGGCTGGTGTTGGCGACCGGCAGCCGGGCCTGGGTCCCACCGATCGACGGGCTGGTCCGCGATGACGGCGAGCTGGACGAGGACGTCGTCGTCTTCCGGACGCTGAGCGACTGCCGCGCGATGCTGGCCCGGCTCGGTCGGGTGCGCCGGGCGGTGGTGCTCGGCGGCGGTCTGCTCGGGCTGGAGGCGGCCCGCGGGCTGGCCGGCCGGGGCGTCGAGGTGGAGGTCGTGCATCCCGCCGACCGGCTGATGGAGCGGCAGCTGGACCTCGACGCGGGCCGGGTGCTGGCGCGCACGCTGCGCTCGCTGGGCGTACGGGTCCGGCTCGGCGCCCAGGCGGTCAGCTACGACGAAGGCCCCTGCGGCCGCGGGCTGGTGCTGGACGACGGCGCCAGGGTTCCGGCGGACCTGCTGGTGGTCGCCTGCGGCGTCCGGCCCAACACGGGGCTTGCCGCGGCGGCCCGGCTGAAGATCGGCCGGGCCATCGTCGTCGACGACCGTCTCACGTCGGTCACCGATCCGCTCATCCACGCGATCGGCGAGTGCGCCCAGCACGCCGAGCAGGTGTACGGGCTGGTAGCACCGGCATGGGAACAGGCGGCGGTGCTGGCCGACGTGCTGACGGACGGGACGGCGCGGTACGCCGGGTCGCAGGTGGTCACCCGGTTGAAGGCCGCCGACGTCGACCTGGCCGCGATGGGCGACACCGACGTGGACGATCTGGACGAGGAGCTGGAGGTGCTGCGGTTCGCCGACCCGGCGCGCGGGACCTACCAGAAGATCGTCATCCGCGACGAGCGCGTGACCGGCGCCATCATGCTCGGCGGCCCGGAGACGGTCGGCACGGTCACCCAGCTGTTCGACCGGGCGGCGCTGGTGCCGCTGGACCGCCGGGCGCTGATCTTCCCCGGTGTGTCGGATGCCGGCGGTCCATCGGACCCCGCCGACCTCCCCGACGACCACACCGTCTGTCGCTGCAACGGCGTCAGCTGTGGCCGGGTCCGTGAGGCCGCCGAGGCCGGCGCGCGCTCCGTCGCCGACGTCGCCGCCACCACCCGTGCCACCACCGGCTGCGGCGGCTGCCGAGCCGACGTCGCCGCAGTGCTCGCCGCGGCTCGGCCCGCCGACCGTGCCGTCGAGGCAACCGTGGAGGTTCCCGCATGAGCACCAACCACCAGCGCACCCTCGTCGTCGTCGGCAACGGCATGGTCGGGCAGCGGCTCGTCGAGGCGCTCCGGCAGCGCGACCCGCAGCGGCGGTGGCGCATCACCGTCCTGGCCGAGGAGCCGCGCCCCGCCTACGACCGCGTCGCTCTCACGTCGTACCTCACCGGCACCAGCGCCGCGGACCTGAGCGTCGTGCCGGACGGCTGCTACGACGACGACTGCGTGCTGCACCTGGCCGACCCGGTCGACCACCTCGACCGCGATGCGCGCACCGTCACCACCGCGTCCGGACGGGTCGTCGCCTACGACGCGCTAGTGGTGGCCACCGGGTCGGTACCGTTCGTCCCGCCGGTGCCGGGCGCGGACCTGGATGGCTGCTTCGTCTACCGCACCATCGAGGACCTGGACGCGATCCGGGACCGGGCCGCGGACACCGGCAGCGGCGTCGTGGTCGGTGGCGGGCTGCTCGGCCTGGAGGCGGCTAACGCGCTGCTCTCGCTGGGCGTGCGGACCAGCGTGGTGGAGTTCGCGCCGCGCCTGATGCCGGCCCAGGTCGACCAGGGTGGCGGTGAGGTGCTGCGCCGGAAGATCCAGGAGCTGGGCCTGGAGGCGCGGCTCGCCACCGCGACCGAGCGGATCGAGGCAGCCGACGGCGGGCTGCGGATGGTGTTCGCCGACGGATCGTCGCTGGACACCGGGCTGGTGGTGTTCTCGGCCGGCATCCGCCCGCGCGACGAGCTGGCGCGATCGAGTGGCCTGGAGGTCGGCGAGCGCGGTGGCATCGTCGTCGACGACGGCTGCCGGACGGCGGACCCGGCGATCTGGGCGATCGGCGAGTGCGCACTCGTCCGCGGCCGGGTGTACGGGCTGGTGGCACCCGGCTACGACATGGCCGAGGTGGTGGCGGACCGGCTGGTCGGCGGCGACGCGGTGTTCGCCGAGGCCGACACCTCCACGAAGCTCAAGCTGCTCGGCGTCGACGTCGCCAGCTTCGGCGACGCGCACGGCGCCACGCCGGACGCGCTTGAGGTGGTGTACGCCGACCCGGTGGCAGGCGTCTACAAGAAGCTCGTGGTCACCGACGACGCCGCCGAGCTGCTCGGTGGCGTCCTGGTGGGCGACGCGTCGGCCTACGCGGCGCTGCGCACGATGGTGGGCCGGCCGCTCACCGACACCCCGGAGCGGCTGCTGATGGCCGGTCCCGCGACGTCGGATCTCGGCGACGACGCGCAGGTCTGCTCCTGCCAGAACGTCACCGCCGGGTCGATCCGCGGCGCGATCCGCGACCAGGGGTGCGCCGACGTCGCCGGGATCAAGGCATGCACCCGGGCCGGCACCGTCTGCGGCAGCTGCGTGCCCCTGATCAAGACGCTGCTGACCCAGTCGGGCGTGGTCGCCAGCACCGCGCTGTGCGAGCACTTCGACCTGAGCCGAGCCGAGCTCTTCGACGTCGTCCGCGCCACCGAGCTGCGGACGTTCAGCGAGATCATCGCCGGGCACGGTCGGGGCCGCGGCTGCGACATCTGCAAGCCGGCCATCGCGTCCATCCTGGCCAGCCTCGGCGCTGGCCACATCCTGGACGGCGAGCAGGCCACGCTGCAGGACACCAACGACCAGTTCCTGGCCAACATCCAGCGCGACGGCACGTACTCGGTGGTGCCGCGGGTGCCGGGCGGCGAGCTGACCCCGGAGAAGCTGATCGTGATCGGCGAGGTGGCGCGCGACTTCGGCCTCTACACGAAGATCACCGGCGGGCAGCGCATCGACCTGCTCGGCGCCCGGGTGGAGCAGCTGCCGGCCATCTGGCGACGGCTGGTGGACGCCGGGTTCGAGTCGGGCCACGCCTACGGCAAGGCGCTGCGGACGGTGAAGTCGTGCGTCGGCTCGACGTGGTGCCGCTACGGCGTCCAGGACTCGACGTCGTTGGCCATCATGATGGAGCTGCGCTACCGCGGCCTGCGCGCGCCCCACAAGATCAAGTGCGGGGTTTCCGGCTGCGCCCGCGAGTGCGCCGAGGCCCGCGGCAAGGATTTCGGCGTCATCGCCTCGGAGAACGGGTGGAATCTCTACGTCGGAGGCAACGGCGGGTTCCGGCCGCGCCACGCCGAGCTGTTCGCGTCGGACCTGTCGACCCAGGAGCTCGTGCGGCTGGTCGATCGGTTCATGATGTTCTACGTCCGCACCGCCGACCGGCTACAGCGCACCGCGGCGTGGATCGAGGCGCTGACCGACGAGCACGGCGACGGGCTGGCGTACCTGCGCCGCGTGCTGGTCGACGACGAGCTGGGCATCTGCGCCGATCTGGATGCGGCGCTGGAACGGCACGTCGGCTCCTACACCGACGAGTGGGCCGCGGTCCTCGCCGACGAGGAGAAGCTGGGCCGGTTCGTCTCCTTCGTCAACGCACCGGACGCTCCCGACCCGAGTATCCGATTCGTCACCGAGCGCGGCCAGATCCGGCCCGCGACACCCGTCTCCGGCGACGGGCCGCCCGTCGTCGCCGGGCCGACTCTGGAGGTGGTTCGCTGATGACCATGCTCGATGTCCGCACCTGGACCGCGGTGTGCCGGTACGACCTGCTGCAGCCCGAGCGCGGCGCGGCGGCGCTCGTCGGCGACGTGCAGGTGGCACTGTTCCGCACCCACGACGGTGCGGTGCACGCGCTGTCCAACCGCGACCCGTTCTCCGGTGCCCAGGTGCTCTCCCGCGGCATCGTCGGCACCCGGGGCGACGTGCCCACGGTCGCGTCACCGATGCACAAGCAGGTGTTCGACCTGCGTACCGGGGTGTGCCTGGACGAGCCGGACACAGCGGTCGCGGTGTTCGGCGTCCGGGTGCGCGACGGCGTCGTCGAGGTGTCGAGCCCGTGACGGCGGTCCAGCAGGCCGGCCCGGCTGTGTCTGCCGCGAACGGCATGCTGCCGCTGGCGGGGTTCACCGTCGGGGTGACGGCGGCGCGCCGCCGGGAGGAGCTCGGCGCGCTGCTCGAGCGCCGCGGCGCCCGGGTCGTCTACGCCCCGGCCATCCGGATCGTCCCGCTCGACGACGACGCCGAGCTGCTGGCCGCGACCCGCGCCTGTGTCGAGCAGCCGCTGGACATCGCGGTGGCGACGACGGGGATCGGCTTCCGCGGCTGGATGGAGGCCGCCGACGGCTGGGGGCTCGGCGAGCCCTTGCTGGACCGGCTCGGCGCGGCCACCCTGCTGGCTCGCGGCCCCAAGGCGCGCGGTGCCATCCGGGCGGCCGGGCTGACCGATCACTGGTCGCCGCCGTCGGAGTCGTCCGCAGAGGTCCTGGAGCACCTGCTGGCTCAGGACCTGTCCGGCCAACGGGTGGCGGTGCAGCTGCACGGCGAGGCGCTGCCGGACTTCACCGACGCGCTGACCGCGGCCGGTGCCGAGGTGGTGATCGTCCCGGTCTATCGCTGGGTGCCGCCGCAGGACGTGGCCCCGCTGAGCCGGCTGGTCGAGGCCATCGTCACACGGCAGGTCGACTGCGTCGTGTTCACCAGCGCTCCGGCCGTCGTGAGCCTGCTGCGGCTCGCGGCGTCGGCGGGCTTCACGGCGGAGGTGGAGGCCGCGTTCCGGGGTCCCGTCGTCCCGGCGTGCGTGGGTCCGGTGACGGCGGCCCGGCTGGAGCGTCTCGGGGTGGCGACGGTGCAGCCGGCGCGGTCGCGGCTGGGAGCGCTCGTGCGCGAGATCGTCGCCGAGCTGCCGGCGCGGTGCCGCACCCTGCGGGTGGCCGGTCACACGATCCAGGTGCGTGGGCACGCGGTGGTGGTCGACGGCATCGCACGAGAGCTCGCACCCGGTCCGATGGCGGTGATGACGGAGCTGGCCCGGCGCCCGGGCGTGGTGGTGCCGCGGGCGGAGCTGCTGGCGGTACTGCCCGGCGGCGGCAGCGACGAGCACGCCGTCGAGATGGCGGTGACCCGGCTGCGCGGCGCGGTCGGCGCCAGGGTGGTGCAGACCGTCGTGAAGCGCGGCTACCGGCTGGCCTACGAGCCGGAGGCGGCCGGTGCGGTGAAGTACGGGGGGCCGACATGACCGGACACGTGGCCATCGTCGGCGGCGGCCCGGGCGACCCGGGGCTGCTGACGCTGCGCGGCTTCGAGCTGCTGAAGCAGGCCGACGTGGTGCTGGTGGACCGGCTCGCCCCGCACGCCCTGCTGGACGGGCTGCGGCCGGACGTCGAAGTCGTCGACGTCGGGAAGGAGCCACACCGGCACCGCCGCGGCCAGCGTGAGATCGAGGAGCTGATGATCGACCGGGCCCGGCGCGGCCTGCGCGTGGTCCGGCTGAAGGGCGGCGACCCCTACGTCTTCGGCCGCGGCGGCGAAGAGGCGCTGGCGTGCGCCGCGGCCGGCGTACCCTACGCGGTCGTGCCGGGAGTGACCAGCGCGGTCTCCGTACCGGCGCTGGCCGGCATCCCGGTGACCCACCGCGGCGTGACGCAGGAGGCGTCGATCGTCAGCGGCCACGCGCACCCCGACGACCCCGCGAGCACCGTCGACTGGGAACGCCTCGGCGCCGGCACCGGCACCGTCGTCGTGTTGATGGGCGTGACGCACCTCGGGGCCATCGCGGCGCGGCTGATGCGCGGCGGCCGCCCGGACACGACACCGGTTGCGGTGATCCAGGACGGCGCGGGCCCGGCGGCGCGGGTGGTGACGGCGACCCTGGCGACGGTGGCGTCGGCGGCCCGGGACGTGCGGCCGCCCGCTGTCACCGTCGTCGGCGAGGTGGTCGCCCTCCGCGATCAGCTGCTGGCCGGATGACACGCGAGGGGGAGAGGGGTGGTGGGACGGGGGTCAGGTGCGGGCACCGCGGGCGCGCCGGTTGACGCGACGCTGCCAGCGGTCCATCTCCGAGCGCAGCGGCGTGGCCAGGTACTCGCCGAGCGTCACGCCGGCGGCCAGCGCGAGCGCGGTGGCGAACGCGCCGATGAGCATCCCGGTGCCGCCGACGATGTCGTCGGAGTCCACCATGGCGAACATCGCTTTGTAGATCGCCAGGCCGGGCAGCAGCGGCGTGATGCCGCACACCGAGATGACCAGGTTGGGCGTGCGCAGCCGCTCGCTGATCCCACCGGCGAACAGGCCGACCACCAGTGCGGCCAGGAACGACGACGCCACCGTCCCGAGCTCGAGCAGGTCGCGCGCGAGCAGCAGCACGCCCGCGGCCACCATCCCCGCAACGACGACCACCGGCACGGTCCGCGCCCGGGTGTACGACGCCAGGCCCCACGCGCCGGCGATCATGCCGCCGCTGATGATCTGGATGGTGGTCGGGATGCTGAGGGTGTCCGGGTCAGCGATGGTAAGCGGGATGCCGACGCGCTGGCCGAGGTCGAGCATGACACCGATGCCGACCACCAGGCCGATGGTGTGCAGCACGACCTCGTAGGTGCGGGCGGCCGCGGTCAGCGGATACCCCGCGATCGCGTCCTCCGCCGAGCCGACCAACGACAGCCCGGCCAGCAGCACCACGATGCCGGAGGCGACGATCAGCGACGGCGGCAGCAGCGTCGGCGACCATCCGAACCGGTCCGCCGCCCACAGCGCCGCCAGCCCGACGACGGTGGCGATGGCGGCGCCGATGACCTGCTGGAACAGGTACGGCAGGCCCTTGCGCCGCAGCATCCGCAGGATCCGGTCGATGAGCATGGTGGTCGCGGCGGCCACCAGCGCCACCAGCCAGCCGCCGTTGAGCAGCAGCGCCACCCCGGCGGCCATCAGGCCGAGCGCGAGCGTGACGATCCACCGCCGGTACGGGTGCGGCGCATCGAGTACCTCGTCCAGCCGCCGCTCCGCCTCCTCCAGCGTGACCTTGCGCTCGTGGGCCGCGTCCACCAGGTCGAACAGATCGGCGAGACGGCTGTAGTCGGAGGTCCGGACATTGATGACGCGGACCTTCGTGATGGGGTCGTCGTCGCGATCGATCGAGGCGATGATCGAGATGAACGTGATGTCGACCTGGCAGCGGGTGACGCCGAAACCGGCGGCGAGACGCAGCAGCGCGGCCGTGACGTCCGCGACAGGAGCGCCGGTGGCCACCATCGCCTCGCCGGTGCGCAGCACCATGTCGAGTACGCGGCGCTCCTCGTCCGCGGTGAGGCCGCTCAGGCTGCCGCGGATGGCGATCGGCACCGTCGGCGGACCTTCCGGGCGGACGACCCGGCGGGCCCGCTGACGCAGCTGCCGTTCGGGCCGCTCGGGCCGTTCTGGCCGCGGAGCCGGCTGGTCGGGATCGACTGGGCTCGTCACGTTTCGACAGTACGGACGTGGGCGTCGTCACGTCGAGCAAGATGGGTGCCATGAGCGATCACGATGTGCTGGTGGCGGTGGCGCACGGCACCCGGGCGCCCGCGGGCCCTGTGGTGCTGGAGGAGCTGCTGGATCTGGTCCGGGAGCGGCTGCCCGGCGTGCAGGTGCGGATCGCCTACGTCGACGTGATCGGCCCGACGCTGGAGGAGGTGCTGGCCGAGCTCGACGGACGGGCGGTCGTGGTGCCGATGTTCCTCGCCTCCGGCTACCACGTGCGGGTGGACGTGCCGGCCGCCGTCGCGGCGACCGGCGCAGCGGTGACGGTGACGCCCGCACTCGGCCCGGACCCGGCGGTGGTGGCGGCCGTGGCATCGCGGCTGCGCGCGGCGACCGACGCCGTGCCGGTGGCCGACGCCGTCGTGATCGCCGCCGCCGGGTCGTCGGACCAGGCCGCGCTGGGCGAGGTCGCCGTGGCGGCCGGCCGGCTGGCCGCGGAGCTGGGCGTCGAGGTGGTGCCGGCGTACGTGACGACGGCCGCCCCCGCCGTGCCCGATGCCGTCGCGGGCCTGCGGGCGGCCGGACACTCCCGGATCGCCGTGGCGTCGTACCTGCTGGCGCCCGGGCTGTTCCAGGAGCGCCTGGCGTCGGTGGGCGCGGACGTCGTGGCGCCCCCGATCGGGCCGCACCCGCTGGTGGCCGACCTGATCGCGTCGCGCTACCTGGAGGCCGTGGCGCCGTAACGCTCAGGCGGGCGATGAGTACCAGGGCTCGCCGGGCTGCGGCTCGCGTAACCCGGCCTCGGTGAGCCGCTTCAGACGGTCCAGGTAGTCCTCCGGCTGCGGCCGGACGTTCATCATGCCGTCGGTCGGGGCGTCGTGGATTCCCTGTGCTGTCAGCCCGTGTCGCGCCAGCCACTCCGCGGCGCCGTCGCTGCTTCCCTCTTCGTCCTCGTCGACGGCGTGCAGCATGTAGTCGGTGAAGCGGACTCGGCCCCACTGCTCAGCCGGCACGGGATACGGGTCGTCCGGCGGCGGCTCGGGCCCGAACGCGTCGAACCAGACGCCGCGCAGCCACTCATCCGTCGTCCATTGCGTCTCGCGGCGTGGCGGGGGCAACGAGGAGTCGCGGATGTGCGCAGCCAGCTCCTCGCGAAACTGGGAAAAACCCTCGGCGTCCTCGGCGAGCCATTGCAGAACCCGCTCACAGCCATCGATGTAGTGGCGCGGCTCCTGAGAGGTATCGCTGAACCAGGCGAACCAGCTCCGGAAGTTCTTGGAGCGCGGGATCACGTCAACTCCTCCAACCGAACGTTGTCGTACGAGGGCTCGCCGGCCGGATAGTACGTGGTCATGACCCAGCCCTCGGCGTTCCTGGTGAAGATCAGCCGCACGCCCGGAACCGATCCTTCCACGGTCGGATCGTAGGCAACCGTGCGTACCGGTGGCAGGCATTCCCCTTCCTTCTTCATCGCGGCGGTGCGCATCTTGCGCCAGTCCTTGGCCGCCGCGGCCGTCCCGGTGCCAGTACCGCGGAACCCGGTCAGGTCATCAGGTCTGACTCCGGCGGACGCCGCATCGATGAAGACCGGCGCAATCCCGGCAGGGAAGTTCTCGTCGAGGAGATGCTCCAGGCCGCCCGGGTGGCGGTCGGCGATGTCGAGGAACATCTCCAGGGGACGGGCGAAGGCTTCGGCTGAGGTGAAGCGGGTTGCCTCGGTGCCGGCCCTGTGTTTGGAGACGACCTTGCCGTCGTCGCGGAGGCGCCACGGGTCGGCGTTGCCGATTCCGCGGTCGGGTGGGCGGGTCCAGCCGGCCCGCAGTTCCAGCTCGCGGTCACTGACCTGGGGCCCGTGCAGCTCGACCGCGTGACAGTCGGGGTGGCTCAGCCAGTCGTCCACCTGCCGCCGGTGCTGCGGCGACACGGCGGCGACGATGGCGCCGCGGGCGGCGTCGACGAGCGCTTGGTCCGCGTCAGGGTGGGCGCCGGCTTGGTCCTTGGTGGTGGCGCGGCCGCGACGGAGGTCGTCGAGGACGGTCTGGACGTAGTCGCGGGCGAAGCCCTCCGGGAAGGCGCCGGCCATCCCGCCAGACGTCCTCGGCGCGCCGGTGTTCAGCGGCGGAAGCGGGTCGAGGTGGTGGTGGTCGACGGCGAGCAGACCCAGGAGTGCGTGGACCTCGGTCGCCAGCGCAGCCGAGCTCGTCTGCGCGATCGGCTCGATCGCGCCGGGCAGCGTGGCGGAGAGGCCGGCGACCTCGTCGGCGGTGTTTCGTACGGGCGGGTGCCGAGCCTGGCGTAGCACGTCGGCGACCCGGGCGCCTTGCCGGCCGGCGTCTCGGGCGGCCCCGTCGACCAGGCGCGACACCTCCGCCTCGACCCGAAGCAGCTCTTCCACCGCGCGGCGGATTCCGCCCGCGCCGCCCGCTCCGGCCGCTCGCGCCCCAGCGCCGGCGTCGGCCCGGCCGCCGTCGCTCACCACCATGGCCGCACCCTTCGCCGTCGTCCCCGACGATGAAGGTGGGGCACGCGGCCACGCTGTGACACGCACATCACCAGGACTGCTCGTGCATCACGAGGCGTACAGGCATGGTGTGACACGAAATATCGTGCCGAACGTGATCATTTGGGGCCTCATGTGGGCCGGGGGTCAGACTTAGGTCACGTTGACCCGCTGGCCCGGCGGTAGTGGGTCGTTGTGCACGACGACGTCGAATTCGCCGCGGATCTCGATGCGCCTGGCGTCGCCGTCGGCCGCTTTCAGGGCGTGGGCCCAGACGGTCGGGTCGACGCGCAGGACGGTGACGTCGTCATCGGACTTGTTGGCCACCCGGTCACCGTACGCCCGCCAGATGTCCGGAAGGTCACGCGCCACGCGCTGACAGCACCCGGCCCAGAGCGTCGACCGCGAGATCGATCTCGTCGCGGGTGACCACGAGCGGCGGCGCCAGCCGGATCGTCGACCCGTGGGTGTCCTTGACCAGGATGCCTTCGCCGATCAGCGCCTCGGAGGCCTCCCGGCCGGTCATCAGGGCCGGGTCGATATCGACACCGGCCCACAACCCGCGGCCGCGGACGCCGACGACGCCCCGTCCGACCAGCTCCGACAGCCGGCTGTGCAGGTGCTCGCCGAGCTCGGCGGCGGCCCGCTGCCAGTGGCCGGTGGACAGCATGGCCACGACGGCGCGACCGGCCGCGCAGGCCAGCGGGTTGCCGCCGAAGGTGCTGCCGTGCTCGCCCGGGTGGATGACACCGAGGACGTCGCGGTTGCCCACCACGGCCGACACCGGCACGACGCCGCCGCCCAGCGCCTTGCCGAGCAGATAGAGGTCCGGCACGACACCCTCGTGCTCGCACGCGAACGTGGTGCCGGTGCGGCCCAGCCCGGACTGGATCTCGTCGGCGACGAACAGCACCTGCCGCGCGTCGCACAGCTGACGCACCTGCGACAGGTAGCCGGCCGGCGGTACGACGACGCCGGACTCGCCCTGGATCGGCTCGACGAGCACCGCGACCGTCGTCTCGTCGATGGCGTCGGCGATCGCGGTGGCGTCGCCGTAGGGGACGACCTCGAAGCCGGGTGTGAACGGCCCGAAGTGGGTGCGCGCGACCGGGTCGGTGGAGAAGCTGACGACGCTGATGGTGCGGCCGTGGAAGTTGCCCTCGGCCACGATGACGGTGGCCCGGTCCGCGGGGACGCCCTTGACCTCGTAGCCCCACTTGCGGGCGACCTTCAGCCCGGTCTCGACGGCCTCGGCGCCGGTGTTCATCGGCAGCACCAGGTGCTTCCCGGCCAGGTCGGCGAGCTCGCGCGCGAACGGCCCGAGCAGGTCATGGTGGAACGCCCGGCTGGTCAGCGTCACGCGGTCGAGCTGCGCCTTGACCGCGGCCACGATCTCCGGGTTGCGGTGACCGAAGTTGACCGCGGAGTAGGCGGCGAGGAAGTCGAGGTACCGGCGGCCTTCGACGTCGGTCACCCACGCGCCCTCGGCCTCGGTGACGACGACGGGGAGCGGATGGTAGTTGTGCGCGGTGCTGCGCTCGGCGAGCGCGATCGCGTCGTCGGTTCGAGTGGCGTGGGTGGTCACGGCTGCTCCTCGGCAGTGTTCGGGTGGTGCAGTTCAAGAGTGGCGCACTTGACGCCGCCGCCGGCCTTCAACAGCTCGCAGACGTCGACGGGGATCGGCTCGAACCCGGCGCGCGCGACGGCGACCGCGAGCTCGACCGCCTGCGCGGCGAGCACTACGTGCCGGCCGTCGCTGACGGCGTTGAGGCCGAGTACCAGTGCGTCGGCCTCGGTGGCCACGATCGCCTCCGGGTACATCCGGGCCAGCAGGTCCCGGCTGGCCGGCGCGAACGCGGGCGGGTAGTAGGCGATGGTGTCGCGGTCAAGCACGGCCAGTGCCGTGTCGAGGTGGTAGAAGCGTGGGTCGACCAGCTCCAACGGCACCACCGGAGCGTCGAAGACAGCGGCCAGCTCGTCGTGCGCGGCCGGGTCGGACCGAAAGCCGGCGCCGGCCAGGATGCGGCCGCCGGCCCACGCGAAGTCGCCCTCGCCCTCGTTGACGGCGCTGGGCTCGTGGACGCCGATGCCGACGCCTTCCAGCCAGGCGCGATGGGCGGGCGCCTCGTCGGCGCGAACCCGCTCGCGGAACCGTGCGCCGAGGGCGTGGTCGCCGACGACGAACGCGCCGTTCGCCGCGAAGACCATGTCCGGCAGGCCGGTGAGCGGGTGCAGCAGGTGCACGCGGTGGCCGAGCCGTTCGTAGGTGGCGCGCAGGGTCTCCCACTGCGCGAGAGCCAGGTCGCGGTCGACGGGTTGGTCCGGGTCCATCCAGACGTTGATGGAGTAGCGCACGGCGAAGTGATCGGGCCGGCACATCACGTAGTCGCGGGTCGTCGCGGCGCGGGGGCCGGTGGGAGGGAGCCGGGTGAGCTCCGTGGCGTCGTTCACGGTCACATCTCAGAAGGTAGGGCCGGCGATGAGTGGCGATCCAGACCGTTCCATTGCGCGTATGTGTGCGAAACGTTGCGTCGTATCTCGTATGCTCGGCGATTCGTTGCGTCAGACACGGTCCAGCCGGGACGATCCCTCACATGACTCTCGACGCCATCGACGAACAGATCATCCGGGCGCTGATGGCCGACGGCCGGGCCAGCTACGGCTCCATCGGTGCGAAGGTCAACCTGTCGGCGCCGGCGGTGAAGCGCCGGGTGGACCGGCTGCGCGCCCGCGGCGTGGTGACGGGGTTCACCGTGCGGGTGGAGCCGGCGGAGGTCGGCTGGGGCACCGAGGCCTACGTCGAGGTGTTCTGCAACCCACGCACCTCCGGCGCCGATATCGCCCGCCGCATTCGCACGTATCCGGAGGTGGTGGAGGCGTTCATGGTCACCGGCGACGCCGACGCCCTGCTGCACGTGTTCGCCGGGAGCATGCAGCACTTCGAGCGGGTGCTGACCGAGATCTCGGCGGAGCCGTTCGTGGCGCGCACCCGGAGCGTGCTGGTCCTGTCGCCCCTCCTGCGACGCATCCAGTCGCCGCGGACCGAACCGGAGCCCGGGGCCAACACGCCGGTGTGACCAGGATCCTTGCAAAATTACAACAATGTGGTTGGTCAAGGCGACACGCCGTGTGACTCCTGAAATTCCTGTGATTCCTGTTCCTCAGCGTGATTTTCGTGGCTAGTCTGCTCATTGGGACGCCTGATACGGGGGAGGTTGCCAGGAGTGCGAACGGGGATCGTCGCGAGTGTGATGGCCACCGCCTTGGCAGCCGGGGGCGTGGTCGGGCCGGCGTTCGCCGACCCGACCTATCCCAGTGAGAGTGACATCGAGGAGGCTCGCGACGCCGAGGCGGCCGCCGCCGGCAGTGTCGCGGCGCTGGAGGCCCGGCTCGCGAGCCTCGCGGCCGAGGTCGACGCGCTCTACATCCAGGCCGCCAAGGCCGTCGAGGCCTACAACGGCGCCCGAGTCCTGCTCGAGGAGGCCCAGGCGGCCGAGCAGGCGGCACAGGAGAGCGCCGACCGGAGGGCCGCCGAGGCCGAGCGGGCCCGGATCGACCTCGGCCGGATGGCGGCGGAGTCGTACAGCCAGGGCGGCCAGCTGGCCACCGTCGGCCTGGTGCTCGGCGCCGAGGACGGGGAGGCACTGTACGACGGTGTCGGCGCTCTGCGCGCGGTGACCCGCTCCCAGGCCACCATCGTCGAGCGCGCCAAGGACGCTACAGCTGCCGCGGACGAGGCGGCCGCCGACGCGGCGCAGGCGCGAGCCGTCCGGGAGGGGGCCGCCCAGGAGGCCGAGGCCGCCCGCGACGCCGCGGAGGCCGCCGTCGCCGGGCAGGAGCAGGCGCTCGCGGCGGTCGAGGCCGAGCGGTCGACGGCGCTGGCGCAGCTCGCCGCCGCCCGCGGCACGACGGTGGAGCTGGAGCGGCAGCGTCAGGAGGGTCTCGAAGCCGAGCAGGAGGCGCAGCAGCCCGAGCAGCCGGTCGCCGACGACCCCACGGTCACCGTCGAACCCACGCCCGAACCCACGCCCGAGCCGACGCCGACCGGGCAGCCGACCCCGACCCCGACCC
>NZ_SMKZ01000050.1 GCF_004349065.1 Jiangella asiatica | reverse complement strand
GTCCTCGCCGGCCGGCCGGCCGCGGTCCAGCAGGCCTGGCGGCGCGTGCGCGGGGACCTCTGAGAACAGTTCGCCGGCCGTCAGCCCAGCGCCTCGGCCGGTCTCTCCGCCGCCGACACCGACTCCCCCTCCGACGCAGACGCCGCGGGCGGGCGCCGCCCGGACCGGCGTATCCAGCGGATCAGCGCGCGATAGGTGTCGTCGCGGATGAAGACGGCGTCGGAAGCGATCATCGCCAGCGAGAACCAGGGCAGCGCCATCGTGATCGCGATGCCGATGTGCATGGTGAAGATGGCCAGCAGCGCCAAGACCCGGGTGCCGCGGCGCATCAGCAGCAGCGGGAAGAGCACCTGCACGAACACCGTCACGTAGCTGCCGACGGTGACGAAGAACCCGCTGGTGTACACGAGCTCGTTCAGGCCGGGCCACGGCGCGTACTGGCCGATCTGCAGCGGGTAGTAGAGGCCGACGCCCTCCTGCCACATGCTGCCCTGGACCTTCGACAGCCCGGACGTCATGTAGACGATGAAGATCTGCGCGGCGACGGCGATCAGCGCCACGTTGTGGAAGAGCACCCCCATCCACGGTGGCGTGCGGACCAGCGGCCGGTGGTCGGGGCGCTCCCGGCGGCGGGCGTCGAGCGACCACCGTCCGGACACGTCGGCGAAGCACAGGTACAGCAGCATGATGCGGACGATGTTGTCGCCGGCGTCGTCGCCGAGCGGGTTCAGCCGCATCAGGCTCGCCACGCCGATCATCAACAGCGGCGTCACGATGCGGGTGCGCCAGCCGAGGGTGAACGCGACCGCGAGCGCCGCCAGCACGAGGTACTTGAGCGTGAAGACGGTGGTGGAGTCGCTCTCGCTGAACACCGCGGTGAAGGGGAAGCCGTACTCGTCGACGGTCAGCCATGGCGTCAGCCACCGCGCGCCGGGGCCCCACACGTAGTGACGCTCGGCGAAGTTCACGGTCAGCGAGCCGAGGATCGCCACCCCGAGCAGGATGCGCATGGTCGCCAGGCCGTAGGTGGCCTTCTTGCCGTCGAACAGCCACTGCTCGCCGGCGTCGATGGTCCGGCCGATGGCCCAGCCGACGTAGCGGGCCGCGTCGCCGATCATCCGCTCGTCAGCCCTTCGATGACGTCGGCGAACGCGTCCTCGTCCTGGTTCTCATCGACGAGGACGGGGCGCCAGCCGAACTCCTGGGTGGTGAACGACGGGTTCTCCGGCGGGTCCATGCGCTCGTTCCAGCGCGGCACCGGTGTCCGGCGCAGCTGGTACTGCACGGCCACCACGTCCTCACCCCACGTCGCCCGGGCGAACTGCGAGGCGTAGCCGGTGGCGACCCGGTCGGCGCGGACCATCGAGGCCACCCGCGACGACGTCTGGCCGCCCTGGGCGGCGATGAGGTCGTCGGCGAGTGGCTCCCAGTCGGACATGTCCTGGTAGTCGGCGGAGACGATGTCCTGCTGCTCGTCGGTGAGGTCGTCCCAGGCGCTGTCGATGCGCCGGTGCAGGTTGGACGTGATGCGGCTGGCCCGCGACGGCGCCGGGCTGTGGTGGACGAGCGTCCACTCCATGAGGGTCGGCCGCTCCCAGTCGGTGGTGGTCAGCTCGCCGGTCTGCGGGTCGGCGACCTGCGCCCGGACCAGCAGCTCGTCCTCGGCGTTCACCGGGTTCGGCGCGAACAGGCTCCAGTTCTGCTGGAAGAACGGCCGCATGTACCCGGAGACCTCGCCGCCGACGGAGTCCTTGATCGGGTTGTCCGGCGCGTTCCACAGGAACGTGACGGCCATATGGATGGCCACCACGCCGACGAGGAAGAACGCGACGCCCTTGGCGATCGGTGGCGGGTTGACGCTCGACACGGCCGCCAGGCTAACCCCTCGCCCGTGATCGTCAACGGTTGGCGACACTATGAGGTCGCTGATCGTTGACGATCACCGGCGTGTCGGGAGTGGGCTGACGCCGTCGCCGTCGGTCGTCCCGCCAGCCACGGAACCGCCCGGCGATGGCCGCGTAGGTGGCGTCGCGGATGAAGATCTGGTCGCCGGCCATGATGAACAGCGAGAAGAACGGCAGCCCCATGATGACCGCGATCCCCATGTGCATCCCGATCACGCCGAGCAGGGCTATGACGCGCGTCGTGCGGCGCAGCAGCATCAGCGGGAAGAACAGCTGGATGAAGACCGAGAAGTACGAGACGACGAGGACGCCGAACGGGTTCGACGACAGCAGGTCGTTGACGAACGGCCACGGCCGGTACTGCCCCACCTGCATCGGGTAGTAGACCGCGGTGCCGTCCTGCCAGTACTCCCCCTGCACCTTGTAGAGCGCCGAGGCCACGTAGATGATGCAGATCTGAGCGGCGACGGCGACGACGGCGAGGTTGTGCACCAGGGTGCCGAACAGGCCCATGTTGCGCCGGACGTTCGACGGGAGCCCGAGCGACGACGGCAGCAGCCGGCGGCCGGTGCCGGCGGCGCGGCGTGCCCGGCGCCGGGCGTCCAGCGACCACCGTCCGGACAGGTCGGCGAAGCACAGGTAGATGAGCAGGATGCGGAAGATGTTGTCGCTCTGGTCGCCGTAGAGCGGGTTCGACTCGATCAGGCTGACCCAGCAGACCAGCAGCAGCGGCGCGACGATCCGGGTGCGCCAGCCCAGCGTGAACGCGACCGCCAGGGCGAGCACGACCAGCAGCTTGACCGTCACCTCTGTCTGGCTGCCGCCGCCCTCGAACAGCGTGAACGGCCAGCCGAAGCCACCGTTGCGGGCCAGCGGCGACATCCACTGGCCGGCGTCGCCCCACAGGTAGTGCCGGTTGCTCCAGTTGGCCAGCAGGAACCAGATGCCCGCCAGGCCGAAGATGATGCGTACGGCCGCGACGCCGTAGGTGGCGCGCCGCGCTCCGAGCAGCCACTCCTCACCCTTGGCGACCTGCACCGCGGCGGCCTCCAGCCCCCGGTCGACGGCCGGCCCGATCACGAACGGAACCTCTCGATCGCCTCGGCGAAAGCCTCGGAGTCCTGGCCCTCGTACTGGTACAGCGGCCGGCGCCCGAACTCGCGGGTGGTGACCGACGGGTCGGAGTCACGCTCGTCGAACCGCGGGGCGCGGGTCTCGACGATCTGGAACTCCACGTACTCGATGCCGGCGTCGCGACCCCACCAGGCCCAGGCGAACTGCGTCGCGTAGGCGGCCATAGCGCGGTCGAGCCGCAGCACGTAGGAGATGCGCGCGTCGGAGCTGTGCTCGTCGGCCGCGAGCATCGCCTCCTCCATGCGAGGCCAAGCGTTCTCGTGGTAGTCGCCGGCGAGCACGGCGCGTTCCTCGACGGTGAGGTCGTTGTACTGCTTGCGCATGTTGCCGGCCAGCCGACGCGTGACGATGCCCGCGCGCGACGGCGCCAGGCTGTGCAGGATGTTGCCCTCGACCTCGACCTCGGTCACGTCGACCCAGTCGGTCGGGGTCTCCGCGTCGTACCAGCCGCGGACGTGCAGCGAGTACCCGACGCTGATGGGCGTGGGCGCGAAGAGGCTCCACTCCTGCTGGAAGTACGGCTCCATGTAGTCGGTGAGCGACGCGCCAAGCGTCTCCTTGGCCGCGTTCGCCGGACCGACGAACACCGCCGTCGCCAGCAGATGGGCGCACAGCAACCCGCCCAGCATCCCGGCGACGACCTTGATCCACACCGGGCGCTGGTTGTCCGGCCGTGTGTCCTGCATCGTGCCCTGCCCTCGTCGTACGTGCACTCTCGTGCTCGGTGCCCGGCCGACCGCCTGACCGACCGGTGCGTTGGTCGTGCTCTGGGGCCGCTGTGCGGCCGTGATCCGGAAACGCCGATCCGGTGGGTCCGCGCCCTGGCATGGACGCGGACCCACCGGTGATCGGGCGTTATGCGTTGTTACTCCTGCACGAGGCCACGACGACGGGTCACGGCGTACGCCGCGATCCCACCGGCGAGCATCAGGCCCAGGCCCAGGATCAGCAGCTGGCTCGAGCCGGCACCGGTGTCGGGCAGCTCGCCGCCGTCGTCCGTGCCCCCGGCGTCAGCCTCGCCGTCCGTCTCGGTGCCGTCGACCTCGGTCTCGGTGCCGTCGACCTCAGTGCCGTCGACCTCGGTCCCGTCGACCTCAGTGCCGTCGACCTCGGTGCCGTCGACCTCAGTGCCGTCGACCTCGGTCCCGTCGACCTCAGTGCCGTCGACCTCGGTGCCGTCGACCTCAGTGCCGTCGACCTCAGTGCCGTCGACCTCAGTGCCGTCGACCTCGGTCCCGTCGACCTCAGTGCCGTCGACCTCGGTCTCGGTGCCGTCGACCTCGGTCTCCTCGCCGTCGTCGGCCGTGTTCGGGCCGACGTGCGACTCGGCCAGCGTCACCTCGACGCCGCCGTTGTCCAGGCCACCCAGGACGGTGACCTGCACGGCCGCGACGCTGTAGGTCTCGGACGTGGAAGCGGCCTGCACGTCGTTGGCGTTGCGAGCGACGGCCGGCGTTGCCGCGGAGGCGTCGGCCTGGTCCGGCTGGACGTTGACCTTGACCGACAGCAGGTCGGCCAGCGCCGAGCTCAGGTCGTCGACGAGACCGTCGACACCCAGGTCACCCAGCAGGTCGCCCACCTCGCCACCCACGTCACCGAGCAGCTCGGTGAGCACGGAGTCGAGGATGTCGAACAGGCCCTCGCCGATCAGCTCCGTGTTCGGCGGCAGGTCGTTCAGGCTCTCGAACAGCGCGCTCAGGTCGATGACGACGGCGCCGTCCTCGATCCAGACGGCGGCGTCGTCGCCCAGGGTGAGGTCCAGGCCCTCGAGCAGCGGGACCGTCACGGTCAGCTTGCCACCGGCGATCTCGTAGTCACGGGTGACCTCGAAGTCGTCGCCGGCCGGCTGCAGGTGCGCCTCGGACGACACCGCGCCGAGCTCGAGCTCGACGTCGGCGATGGTGTCCGTGACCCCATCGCCGAGCAAGTCGGTCAGGTCGAACGTGGCGTTGCCCGGGAAGTCGGCGTCGACGCCGGTCCCGACTCCACCGTTGTCGGCGACGGCGCCGGTGGCCGCGTGCGACGTGGCGCCGTCCTCAGCAGTGGCCCACTGGTTGACCGCACCGAGCTTGATGATGTCGCTCAGCGGGAGCTGAACACCGCCCTCGACGTTGACGTTGATCGAGTCGAGCAGCGTGACATCCAGCGGGTTGGCCTCCGTGACCGGTGCGGACTCACCGAGGTTCTCCACCTCGACACCGGCCAGCTCGGCGATCTCGTCCAGGTCGGTGCCCAGGACAACGCCGTCCAGGAACCGCGCACCAGAGCGCGATTCGTCACCCTCGGCCGCTGCGGCGGGCGTCAGCCACGCGCCCACAGCGAAGACGGGGGCGAGTCCGGCTACGAGCAGCGTTGTCGCTGCACGACGCCGGCGCAATACAGGTGTTGCAGGCATGCCTTCTCCTCTTGGCATTTACATGGCGGGCTCCTCCGCAGCCATCAGATGTGCCTTGGCCCGCGGAGCGTGATCATGAACCTACAACCGCTCCGAGGACGTGTCTCGTACTTGGTGAATTTGGCCCCGACGCCATCCACCGCCCATTCATCGCGGCCCGGTCACTAAGCCTCGAAACGCCTCTACCAACCCTTTATCGCAAACAGTGTCGAAGGGGTCGGACAGCTCAGGTGGCGCATTTCGGGCATATAGGGAGATAGGTGGGCGTCCTTCGCTCGACAAATCTGGACAAAGGTGACCTCGCGCCGGTACGGGCCAGAACCACTGGTCTAAACCGTGCGGTCACTTCTCGTGACCGAATTGTTACGTTGGCACGACACGCGCGAGCCTTTGCGGCGACGTATTTTTCGGCCCTATGTCGATGCCGTCGCGACATTGAGCGGATGACAGTTCAGCCATTCGGGTGATAGCCAGCGCAGGGTAAGCATGCATTCCTGCGGGTGCCAGCGAACAATGCCGGCGACCGCTCACCCGATGACGGATGCGCGGCCGCCGGCAGAGCCTTGGATCAGCCCTGGTTCACTCCGCCCTTGCGGCTCACGGCGTAGGCCGCGATGCCGCCGGCGAGCATCATTGCCGAGCCCGAGGATGATCAGCTGGTTGGAGTCGCCGCCGGTATCGGGAAGCGTCTCGCCATCCCTCGCGCGGTCGTCCGAGGCGTCCGGATCGTCATCGGCCGGCCCGTGCGTCCGGCCGCGGGATCTCTCCGCCGACCTCCACACCGTCGGTTTCGACGCCGTCGGTCTCGGTGCCGTCCACCTCGGTCCCGTCCACCTCGGTCCCGTCCACCTCGGTCCCGTCCACCTCGGTCCCGTCCACCTCGGTCCCGTCCACCTCGGTCCCGTCCACCTCGGTCCCGTCCACCTCGGTCCCGTCCACCTCGGTCCCGTCCACCTCGGTCCCGTCCACCTCGGTCCCGTCCACCTCGGTCCCGTCCACCTCGGTCCCGTCCACCTCGGTCCCGTCCACCTCGGTGCCGTCCACCTCGGTCCCGTCCACCTCAGTGCCGTCCACCTCAGTGCCGTCCACCTCGGTCCCGTCCACCTCAGTGCCGTCCACCTCAGTGCCGTCCACCTCAGTGCCGTCCACCTCAGTGCCGTCCACCTCAGTGCCGTCCACCTCAGTGCCGTCCACCTCAGTGCCGTCCACCTCAGTGCCGTCCACCTCGGTCCCGTCCACCTCAGTGCCATCGTCACCAGCGGTGTTAGGGCCGACCGTCGACTGCGCGAGGGTGAGGACCGCGGCCGGCGAGTCCGGCAGCACGGCGACCTCGATCGCGGCCACGCTGTACGGGCCGTCGCTGGCGCGGGCGGCCGACTCACCGACGGGCGCGTCGGGCTGGTCCGGCTGGACGTTGAGCTTGATCGACAGGATCGACGCCAACAGCTCCCCGACCGGCGTCAGTGCATCGGTCAAGCCGCCCACCAGGCCGGCCGCGGTCTCGCCCAGGGTCGCGACCGCGCCGGCCTCACCGAACAGGGTCTCGTCGAGCACGCCGCCGACCGTGTCGATCAGCGTCTCCAGCAGTGGCGCGAGGAGCGGCGCGATCAGGGCAGGCACGACGCCGGAGCTGTTGTCGACGATCTCCGCCTCGCCGGCGATGATGTTGCCGAGCGTGTCGTTGAGCGTCAGGTCCAGCGTGCCGAGCTCGACGCCCAGCAGCGGGTCGGTCACCGTCGCCTGGATCGTGAGGTTGAGCGTCGCCGACTGCAGCGCGCTCTCGATCGTCGTCACCAGGTCCTGGACCAGCGTGTCGAGCAGCTGGCCGATCGTGGTGGCGAGCTGGTCGACGACGGCGTTGCTCAGCACCTGCGTGTTGGGCGCCTGGTCGTTCAGGCCGCCGAGCAGCGTGTCCAGGTCGATGACCAGCGTGCCCTCGGCGAGGTTGAGCTCGACGCCGGTGCCTTCGCCGAGCGGGGTGGCGAGGAACTCTTGCACCGCGCCCTGCAGGTCGGCCTCCAGGGTCGTGGCGACGGTGACTTCCTCGGCGCCGATCACCTCGAGCAGGCTGAGCAGCGAGTCCAGCGTCTGGACCGCGCCGGTGACCGCGCCTTCGGGCCCGACCAGGCCGTTGACGGTCTCGTCGACGGTGCCGACGAGGTCCTCGATCTGCGGTCCGAGGTCGGCGAGCAGCGGGACGGTGAGCCGCAGCTGGCCGCCGGCGATCTCGTAGTCGCGGGTCACCTCGAACGCGCTGTCGGTCGCCGCGAGGTGCGCCTCGGAAGAGATGGCGCCGAGCTCCAGCTGGAGGTCGGCGATCAGATCGGTCAGCGCCTCGCCGACCAGGTCAGTGAGGTTGAACGTCGCGTTGCCGGGGAAGCCTGCCTCGGCCCCGGTCCCGACGCCGCCGTTGTCGGCCACCGCGCCGGTCGCGGCGTGAGATGCGCCGCCGTCCTCGGCGGAGGCCCACTGGTTCACCGCACCCAGCTGCAGGACGTCGCTCAGCGGGAGCTGGACGCCACCGGGGATCTCGACGTTGATCGCGCCGAGCGCGGTCAGGTCCAGCGGGTTGGCGTCGGTGACGGGCTCCGGCGTGCCGAGGTTCTCCACCTCGACGCCGGCCAGTTCGGCGACGGTGTCGAGGTCGATCCCCAGCACCTCCCCGTCGACGAAGCGCGCCGCCGCGCGGGATTCGTCACCTTCTGCCGCCGAGGCGGGGATCAACCACGCGCCGACTGCGATGATCGGAGCCAGCCCGGCGGCAAGAAGCGAACCCGCTACTCGGCGCCGACGGCGATGTGCTGCCGTGTCTGCCATGCCCTTCTCCTCTTGTAGGGGATGTGCCGTTTCGCGCTACCTGGCAGATCGCCAGGATGTCGTCCCGCGCGAGATGTGAGGGTGATTGCGGACGGGTGCGATGCTACGCACATGACTAACCGCTTGACCTAGAGAATTGAATTATTTACTTGGGTACCCAAGCGAAATGCAATCGAAGTCCGTGATAGGTCGCGATTCCGGCACAGCGCGATAGAACGCGCGGCGCCATTGACTCCATTCGGACAATCTGTGGAGACCTTTTCAGGTAAAAGAGGCTAGGTACCCGAGCCAGGCATCCGACGTTTCAGTATTCGTGCCGGAACACCACCGGCGACGACGGAGTCCGGCAGCTCGCCGCGGACGACGGCATGCGCCGCGAGCACGCAGCCGCGTCCCACGACGGTGCCGCGCAGCACGCTCACCTTGACGCCCAGCCAGCAGTCCGGACCGATGCGCACCGGCTCCTTGACGATTCCCTGATCCTTGATGGCCGCCGTGAGGTCGTCGAATCGGTGGTCGAAGTCGGTGACGTACACCCAGTCGGCTATCAGAGTGCGCGCGCCGATCTCGACGTCGAGGTAGCAGGTGACGGTGGAGTCGCGGCCGAACACCACCTTGTCGCCGACCCGCAGCGTCCCCTCGTGTGCGCACAGCCGCGTCTGGTCGCCGACGTGTACCCATCGGCCCAGCACCACGCGGCCGTACCCCGGGCGGCCCATGACCGTGACCCGTCGCCCCAGGAACACCATGCCCTCGGTGACCACCTCGGGATGCAGCAGCCGCAGCCGCGCCAGCCGCGCGTAGCGGACCAGATACCACGGCGTCCAGGCCCGGTGCCGGATCACCCAGCGCAGGTGCGCGGGCGTGACGTAACGCACCTGGCGGGGGTCGCGACGTCGGCCGAACACAGCCGCCACCGTAAGGCATCGGCCCGAGGCGCTGATCGGCCCGTTACGGGCACGAGATCACGCGGAAACAGTCCCGGCGGAGCCTGGTGCCCATGAAGACGACGCGACTCGCCGATTCGGCCCACCTGTTCGCCGGCTCGGGCGTCACCACCGCGCTCCGCGACAAGCGAGCGGTCACCATCCGCACCACACTGCCGCGCGACGCCGGTGACGTCAGCGCGATGCACGTGCGCTGCTCCACCGAGACCGTGCACCACCGCTATCACTCCGTCCCGCCCATGACCGGTCGGTTCCTCTCGCAGCTCCTCGGCACGGACATCGCGCTGGTGGCCGAGGCACCCAACCACGCGATCGTCGCGCTGGCCAACCTCGGCCGCGACGCCTACGACGCCGGCGAGCTCGCCGTCCTCGTCGAGGACGCCTGGCAGGGGCGCGGGCTCGGCACGATCCTGCTGCACCACCTGGTCGCGATGGCGCGCCTGGTCGGCTACGGCGAGGTGTACGCCGCCTGCCTGCCCGGCGACGGCTGGTTCCGCCGCGCACTCTCCCGCCTGGGCGCCGTCGACATCGAGCAGGCGGCCGGCTACGACGCGACCCGGCTGCCGCTGCGCCCGGCACCGGCCCGGCTGCCCGCCGAGCTCGGCAGGACCGCTGCGGCCTGACGCCGTCGCGACAGCACCGGACACATCACCAGGCGTTCCCGCGCATCACCAGGCCTACGAGCATGGTGCGACACGAGATCTCGTGCTGAACGTGATCATTCCGGGCGGACGGCGCTGACGGAGAGGTTGTAGAAAAGCTCGCGAGGAACGACGCGGGCGAGCAGGCGGTCCGCGGCGGACAGCCGCAGCCAGCTGTTGTACGCGAACATCGCCCAGCCCCAGCCGAGCCGCTCGGGGTTGACGGCGTGCTCGAACGTGCGCACCGGCCAGCCGAACCACGCCGCCGTCAGCTCCTCGGTGACCGCGTAGACGTCGTCGAACCCGGCTCGTCCGACCAACGCGGTCAGCTCGCCCGGGTCGAACGTGTGCAGGTCGACGACGGCTTCGAGGGCGGCGGCGCGCGACGACGCGTCCAGCTCCTCCTGCGGCCGGGCCCAGCCAGACAGCGCCGACAGCCGGGTGACCCGTGTGGTCGCCCACCAGGTGGCTCGCGACAGTGCCCGCGCCACCTTGTCGCCGTAGCGCGTCGGCTCGCCGCAGACGACGACCCGGCCGCCGGGCCGCAGCACCCGCAGCATCTCGCGGAAGGCCAGCTCAACGTCGGGAATGTGGTGGATGACGGCGTGCCCGACGACGACGTCGAAGCTGGCGTCGTCGAACGGCAGCCCTTCGGCGTCGGCGACCTCACCGGCGATTTCGAACCCGAGCTGCGAGGCGTTGCGCCGGGCCGCCTCGACCATGCCGGGTGAGATGTCGGTGACCGTGACGTCTGACAGCACCCCGGCTTGGCGCAGGTTGAGCGAGAAGAACCCGGTGCCGGCGCCGACTTCCAGGGCCCGGCGGTACGGCCAGCCGTCCGTCCCGGCGACGGCGCTGAACCGGTCACGGGCGTAGGAGATGCAGCGCTCGTCGAACGAGATGGACCACTTGTCGTCGTAGCTGCCGGCTTCCCAGTCGTGGTAGAGCACCTGGGCGAGCTTGGTGTCGTTCCAGGCCCGCTCGACGTCCTCCGCCGACGCCGGCGGCCGGCCGCCGTCCTCCGCCGGCTCCTCCCGACCGCCCACTCAGCGTCCTTCGAAGCGGGCCTTGCCGGGCCCGTCCTCCATGAACGACCGCATCCCGATGGTGCGGTCCTCGGTGGCGAACAGCCCGGCGAACTGCTGCCGCTCGATCTCAAGGCCGGTGTCGAGGTCGGCCGACAGCCCGCGGTCGATGGCCTCCTTGGCCGCGCGCAGCGCGTACGCCGGCCCGGACGCGAACCGCGCCGCCCACTCCACCGCGACGGCGTAGACGCCGGCCGCGTCCGCCACCACCCGGTCGACCAGTCCGATGTCGAAGGCCTCGGACGCGTCGATCATGCGGCCGGTGTAGATGAGGTCCTTGGCCCGCGAGGGCCCGACCAGCCGGGACAGCCGCTGGGTGCCGCCGGCGCCCGGGATGAGCCCGAGCAGGATCTCCGGCTGGCCCAGCTTGGCGTCGGCCGCGGCGAAGCGCAGGTCGCAGGCGAGCGCCAGCTCGCAGCCGCCGCCCAGCGCGTAGCCCGTCACCGCCGCCACCGTGGGCTTCGGGATGCGCGCGACCGCGGTGAACGCCGCCTGCAGCGCCACCGACCGGTCGACCATGTCGGTGTAGGACCAGCCGGCCATCTCCTTGATGTCGGCGCCGGCGGCGAAGACCTTCTCGCCGCCGTGGACGACGACGGCGCGCACGTCGCGGCGCTCCCCCGCCTGGGTCGCGGCCGCCAGCAGCGCGTCCTGCATCGAGGCATCGAGGGCGTTCATCGGGGGACGGTCCAGCCGGATGGTGCCGACGCCGTCGGCGACCTCCAGCCGCACGGGATCTGGATCGCTCATCTTGAGCACCGTACCGTGCACGCCGCCCGCAGACACCCCCGCGACCTGCCCAAAGAGGTCGTTGTCGGTCACATGAGCAACAATGCCCCGCGTGAACGACTCGACTCCCTGGCCCGGTCACTGGAGCCCGCTCGGTGCCACGTACCACCCTGAGGCGACCAACTTCGCGCTCTGGGCGCCCGACGCCGAGCAGGTCGAGGTGTGCCTGTTCGCCGAGGACGACACCGAGACCAGGCACGTCCTGCCCAACCGCACGTTCGACGTCCGGCACGGTGCGGTTCCGGGGGTGCGTGCCGGGCAACGGTACGGGTTCCGCGTTCACGGCCCCTGGGACCCCGCGAAGGGGCAGCGCTTCAACCCCGCCAAGCTGCTGGTCGACCCGTATGCCCGGGCGGTCGACGGCGAGCTGGTCGCGCATCCGGCGGTGTTCGGGCACGACCGCCCATCCATGGACGAGGGCGGCGACCACGCCGTCCGCGGCAACGCCGAC
Organism: Jiangella asiatica; assembly: GCF_004349065.1. Classification (GTDB taxonomy): domain Bacteria; phylum Actinomycetota; class Actinomycetes; order Jiangellales; family Jiangellaceae; genus Jiangella; species Jiangella asiatica. The sequence continues at coordinate 37,808 of NZ_SMKZ01000050.1, read as the reverse complement.
TCCGCGCCGTACGTCCCCAAGTCGGTGGTCGTCGACCCCGAGCCGTTCGACTGGCGGGGCGACGCCGCGCCGCGGGTGCCGTGGGCCGAGACCGTCCTGTACGAGACCCACGTCCGCGGCTTCACCATGCGCCACCCCGACATCCCGGCCGAGCTGCGCGGCACCTACGCCGGGCTGGGCCATCCCGCGGCGGTCGAGTACCTCACCGACCTCGGCATCACCACGGTCGAGCTGATGCCCGTGCACCAGTTCGTCAGCGAGCCGGACTTCCTGCACCGCGGGTCGCTAAACTACTGGGGCTACAACACCCTCGCGTTCTTCGCACCGCACAACGCCTACGCCTCGTCCGGCGCGCGCGGCCAGCAGGTCACCGAGTTCAAGGGCATGGTGCGGGCGCTACACGAGGCCGGGCTCGAGGTCATCCTCGACGTCGTCTACAACCACACGGCCGAGCAGGGCGACGGCGGCCCCATGCTGTCCTTCCGCGGCATCGCCAACGATGCGTACTACCACGTCGACCCCGCCGACCCGTCCCAATACCTCGACTACACCGGCACCGGCAACACCTTCCGGGTGGCCCACCCGGCGGGCCTCGGCCTGGTCATGGACTCCCTGCGGTACTGGGTGGGCGAGATGCGAGTCGACGGCTTCCGGTTCGACCTCGCCTCGGCGCTGGCCCGGTCCATGCACGACGTCGACATGCTCGGCTCGTTCATGACGGTCATCGGGCAGGACCCGGTGCTGCGGGAGGTGAAGCTCATCGCCGAGCCGTGGGACGTCGGCCCCGGCGGCTACCAGGTCGGCGAGTTCCCGCACCTGTGGACGGAGTGGAACGACAAGTACCGCAACGCCGTGCGCGACCACTGGCGCGGCGCCGCACCCGGGGTCCGCGACCTCGCCTACCGGCTGTCCGGGTCGTCCGATCTCTATGCCGACGACCGCCGCCGGCCCTACGCGTCCATCAACTTCGTCACCGCCCACGACGGCTTCACCATGCGCGACCTGGTCTCCTACGACCACAAGCACAACGAGGCCAACGGCGAGGACAACCGCGACGGCACCGACGACAACCGCTCCTGGAACCACGGCGCCGAGGGCATCGAGGCGGACGGCGACCCCGCCATCCGCGAGCTGCGGCTGCGCCAGATCCGCAACCTGCTCGCCACCATGCTGCTGTCCACGGGCGTGCCCATGCTGCTCTCCGGCGACGAGATGGGCCGCACCCAGCGCGGCAACAACAACGCATACTGCCAGGACAACGAGATCAGCTGGATGGACTGGTCGCTGCCCGAGCAGTACCCGGAGCTGCTGAGGCTGGCCCAGCGGTTGCTGCGGTTCCGCCGCCAGCACCCGGTGGTCCGGCAGCGCCGGTTCTTCGAGGGCGTCCCGGTGGTCGAGGGCGGCCGCAAGGACATCGCCTGGTTCGCTCCGTCCGGCCGCGAGATGACCGACGCGGAGTGGCACGACGGGTCGCTGCGCACCCTGGGCATGTACCTCAACGGCGAAGGCATCCGGTCCCGCGGGGTGCGCGGCGAGCGCATCGTCGACGAGTCGTTCCTGGTGTGGCTGCACGCCGGTCCCGAGCCGCTCGACGTGACGCTGCCCGCCGGCATCTGGGCGTCGTCGTACGAGGTCATCCTCGACACCGCCGAGGCGCTTCAGGGCGACCACCCGGCGGGCACCACCGTCACGCTCACCGACCGCAGCTGCCTGCTGCTCCGCGTCGTAGGCTGACCCGCCGGCTGATCTGCTCGCTGACCTGCGGCGACGCGCGGCGGCAATCCCGAGGGCCGGTACGTCCGTAAAACTGGCATGAACACTTCTCTTTCAGCCGGTCTCCGCCGCGGGTTGCTCGGCGGGGCCGCCGCCCTCGTGCTGACGCTGGCCGCATGTGGGAACGACGACGACGGCGGCAGCGCTGACGGCGGCGGCGACACCGCCGCGGGCGCCGAGGGTTCCACGACGGACGGCCCCGTCGGCACCGCCGAGATCGACGGCTTCGGCACCGTGCTCGTCGACGCCGAGGGCAACACCTTGTACACCACCGAGGCCGAGGACGACGGCACGATCCGCTGCGTCGACGGCTGCGCCGAGTTCTGGCCGCCGCTGGCACCCACTGACGACGAGCTGCCCACGGAGGTCGAGGGCGTCGACGGCGAGTTCGCCGTCATCGACCGCCCGGACGGCTCGCAGCAGCTGACGCTGGACGGCAGCCCGCTGTACACGTTCGCCGAAGACACCGGCCCCGGCTCGTTCATCGGCGACGGCTTCGAGGACGACTTCCAGGGCACTCACTTCGTGTGGCACGCCGTCACCGTCGAGGGCGGGACCTCCGGCGGCTCGTCGCCGGATGACAGCTCCGATTCCGACTTCGACTACGACTACTGAGCCCCGCCCGCCGCTCCACCCCGCCATCAGGCGCGTCACCCGGGCAGTGCGGCCAGACCGAGCTCAGCGCCGTCACCGAGCAGCTCGTGGCGCGGGACGATGCGCACGGTGTAGCCGAACGCTCCGGTGCGATCCAGGTGCACCTCACCGTCGAAGCGGCACCGGCCGTCGCCGTACTCCTCGCTGACCGCCATCGCGGTGGCGGCGGGCTCGCGCAGGGTGTCGTTGTCGTCGACCGGGCCGTGCACCACCTGGACGTCGACGTCGCCGGGGGTGAGCGGCCCGAGCGACACGAACGCGTGCAGCCGCAGCGTCTGGCCGCGCTCGAAGGTGTCGACGGTGGTGCTCTCGACGTGGTCGACGCCGACCTGGGGCCAGGCCTCGCGCACCCGCTCCTTCCAGTCCGCGAGCGACGCGGCGCCGTGGAAGTCGGCGTTGAGCGCGCGGCTGGACACCGCCGCGGGCCGGTAGAGCTGGTCGACATACTCGCGGACCATTCGGGTGGCCTGCACCCTGGGGCCGAGCGAGGTCAGCGTGTGCCGCAGCATCTCGACCCAGCGGCGCGGGATGTCGTCGGCATCGACGTCGTAGAAGCGCGGCGCGACCTCGTTCTCGAACAGCTCGTACATCGCGGTGGCCTCGAGGTCGTCGCGGTGGTCGGGGTCGGCCACGCCCTCGGCGGAGGGGATGTCCCAGCCGTTGGTGCCGTCGAACCACTCGTCCCACCAGCCGTCGCGGATGGACAGGTTGAGCCCGGCGTTGAGCGCGGCCTTCATGCCCGACGTACCGCAGGCCTCGTAGGGCCGCAGCGGGTTGTTGAGCCACACGTCGCAGCCCGGGTACAGCTCCTGCGCCATCCCGATGCCGTAGTCGGGGAGGAACACGATGCGGTGGCGCACCTCGGGGTCGTCCGCGAAGCGCACCATCTCCTGGATGAGCCGCTTGCCGCCGTCGTCGGCGGGATGGGCCTTGCCGGCGATGACGATCTGGACCGGCCGCTCCGGGTGCAACAGCAGTGCCTTGAGCCGGTCCGGGTCGCGCAGCATGAGGGTGAGCCGCTTGTAGGACGGGACCCGGCGGGCGAAACCGACGGTCAGGATGTCCGGGTCGAGGGCGTCGTCGATCCAGCCCAGCTCGGCCTCGCTGGCGCCGCGGCCCTCCCAGGACGCGCGCAGCCGGGCCCGGGCGCCGTCGACCAGCCGCTCGCGCAGCTGCCGCTTCGTGGTCCAGATGTCGCGATCGGAGACCGTGGTGGTGGCCGACTTCCACCCGCCGCCGGCGATCGCCTTCTCCTCCAGCCGCAGGAACTCCGGCGCCACCCAGGTCGGCGCGTGGACGCCGTTGGTGATCGAGCCGATCGGCACCTCGCGCTCGTCGAACGACGGCCACAGCCCGGCGAACATGCCGCGGCTGACCTCGCCATGCAACGTGCTGACTCCGTTGGCGCGAGCCGCCAGCCGCAGCCCCATGACGGCCATGTTGAACACGGCCGGGTCGCCGCCCTCGTAGTCCTCGCCGCCCAGCGCGAGGATCTGCTCGATCGGCAGGCCGCCGCTGGCGTTGTCGCCGCCGAAGTAGCGCTGGACGAGGTCGACGGGGAACCGGTCGATGCCGGCAGGCACCGGCGTGTGCGTCGTGAAGACCGTGCCGGCCCGGGTGAACTCCAGGGCGGCCTCGTAGGTCAGCCCTCGCTCCTCGACCAGCTCACGGATGCGCTCCAGCCCGAGGAAGCCGGCGTGGCCCTCGTTGGTGTGGAAGACCTCCGGCGCCGGGGTGCCGGTGATCCGGCAGTACGCCCTGACCGCGCGGACGCCGCCGACTCCCAGCAGCATCTCCTGCAGCAGCCGGTGCTCGCGGCTGCCGCCGTAGAGCCGGTCGGTGACCTCGCGCTCGGCCGGGCCGTTGTCCTCGATGTAGGAGTCGAGCAGGAGCAGCGGCACCCGGCCCACGTGCGCCAGCCAGATGGCGGCGGTGAGGGTGCGCCCGCCCGGCATGCCGACGGTGATCTGTGCCGGCCGGCTGTCCTGTTCGCGCAGCCGCACCAGCGGGAGGTTGTCGGGGTCGACGACGGGGTACCGCTCCTGCTGCCAGCCCTCGCGCGAGAGCGACTGCACGAAGTAGCCGTGCCGGTACAGCAGGCCGACCCCGATGATCGGGACGCCGAGGTCGCTGGCTGCCTTGAGATGGTCACCGGCGAGGATGCCCAGGCCGCCGGAGTACTGCGGCAGCACGTGGGTGATGCCGAACTCCGGGGAGAAGTAGGCGATGCCGGCCGGGGCGCGCCCGTCGGCGTCCTGGTACCAGCGCGCCTCGGTCAGGTAGTTCTGCAGGTCGTCGTGGGTGGCGCGGACCAGCCCCAGGAACGCCGGGTCGGCCGCGAGTTCGGCCAGCCGTTCGGGGGTGACCTCACCGAGCAGCCGGACGGGGTCGTGACCCACCTCGTCCCACAGCCCGGGGTCGACGGCGGAGAAGAGTTCCTGGGTCGGCTGGTGCCAGGACCAGCGCAGGTTCGTGACCAGATCGCCCAGCGCCGCGAGGGGCTCGGGCAGGACGGTACGGACCATGAGTCGTCGGATCGCGCGCACGGCGACCACGGTAGCCAATGACTGTTACAGGACGCTTACTCGCCGGCGAGCGGACGGCGACGCACTCCGACCGGCGAACTCCCGCTCCACGTATGCGTGAAGCGGGAGCGCCCATCGTCGATGTGATCAATCAGTAGACGGGCTGGGTCTGGACGTTCAGCTCGTCGTACCGGACCCCCTTGGCCGGTGCCACCAGCGGGTCGCGCAGGTTGAACACGTCGAGGCCGCGCTGGATCTCGTTGGAGTAGATGTAGCCGTTGTAGTAGTACGTGGACCACGCGCCGGCGATCGACTCACCCGTCCACGCACCCCGGTCGTACCACGCGATCTCGGTCGGGTTGTACGGGTCGGTGAAGTCGAAGACCGAGATGCCGCCCTGGTACCACGCCTGGACGAAGATGTCCTTGCCCGGCACCGGGATCAGCGAGCCATTGTGCGCCACGCAGTTCTCCGTGTCCGCCTGCTCGCGCGGGATCTTGTAGTAGGACGCGAACTCCATCGAGTCGCCGTCCCACGTGTAGATGGCGTTGGCGCCACGGTTCGGTCCGACGGTCGGGTTGCAAGTCGGGCCGCTGCCGCCACCGAGCTCGTCGGTGAAGATGATCGACGTGCCCTCGTTGTTGAACGTCGCCGAGTGCCAGAACGCGAAGTTCGCGTCGCGCACCTGGTCCAGGACGGTCGGGTTCAACGGGTCGGAGATGTCGAACACGACGCCGTCACCCATGCACGCACCGGCGGCCAGCCCGAGGTGCGGGTAGGCGGTGATGTCGTGGCAGCCGCGGGTGTTGGAGCCCTGGTTGCCCGCGTCCGGGAACAGCACCGGCTCGGCAGCGACGTATGCCGCCGCGGGGTCGTCCAGTGGCACGTCGATGATCGAGATCAGGTCGTGCGGCGGCTGGCAGTTCGACAGCAGCGAGTTGGTGTCGTAGGACGAGACGTAGATGTAGACGCTGTCGTCGCCGGGCACCAGCGTGTGCGTGTGCGAGCCGCACTTGGTCTCGACGGCACCGATGTACTCGGGGTTCGTCGGGTCCTCGATGCTGAAGATCTTCATGCCCTCCCAGTAGTCATCCAACTCCGCGGCCTCTTCCGCACTGAGCGGTCCCTCGGCACTGCAGGAGTCGTCGGTCCACCGCGAGTCGGTGGAGAGGAAGAGCAGGTCGCCGTAGACGGTGACGTCGTTCTGCGAGCCGGGGCAGAGCACCTGGGCCGCGACCTCCGGCTTGCGGGGGTTGTGCAGGTCGTAGACCGTGAACCCGTTGTAGTTGCCGGCGAACGCGTACTTGCCCTGGAAAGCCAGGTCGGAGTTGAGCGCGTTGGCGGGCGTGAACGGCCCTTCCTTGGGGAGGTTCGACACCAGGCTGATGTTCGGCGAACTGGCGACCTCGTCGGGCGGGAGGATGCTCGACGCGGCCGGGGCGTCGGTGACCTCGTCCAGTTCCTCTTCGGTGAGGCAATTCTCCTCGAAGTTGTCCCCAAGACCCTCGACGGCGTCGGCGAGCGCCTCAGCGCACTCCGCGCTCTCTTCGGAGCCGGTGCCGCGCAGCTCGCCGTCGTCGGCCGCCGATGTCCCGATCGATCCGATGGCCAGGCCACCGGTCGCGACGACGGCGATAGTCATGCCCGCCGCTCGCCTTCTCCAACGATGTCCGGTCATGGGCACCTCGCAGGGATCGCTGGGACTGACCCGATCATGGTCAAAGGTGACAATAACGGTGCGAAAGGGTCGTGGCTACACTTTCCGCGTTTCTCGTCGAAACTTCTGTGTATCGTCGCGATGTCATGATCCGTCCGGCTTGCGACGCCGGGGCGAGGAGGAACGATGGCGAGGTCTCGACGGGCTGCTCCCCGCGTCCCCGGTCCGGCCGCGGGCGCCGCGTTCGCCGCCGCCACCGCCCTCGCCGTCATGACCGGCTGCGGCGGATCGGACGACTCCGCGGACCGCGGCGTGGCCCCCTCCACCTCGACGGCGACGTCCGACGCCCGCGTCATCGTGCCCGGCCGCCCGGGCGAGACCGCCGAGGTCATCGAACCGGGTGAGTCGTTCGAGATCATCGAGGGCGGGTACAGCGAGACCGACGTACGCTTCGTCGAGCAGATGATCCCGCACCACCGGCAGGCGGTCGCGATGGCCCAGCTGGCACCAGAACGCGCCGAGGACGAGCGGGTGCTCCTGGTCGCCGACCGCATCGCGGCCGGCCAGTCGCCGGAGATCCTGGCGCTGGAGGCTTGGCTCACCCAACGCGACCTGCCGGTCCCCGCCGAGACCGACGGCCACGACCACGGCGACCTGCCCGGCATGATCACGCCGTTCCAGCTCGAGCAGCTGCGCGACGCCTCCGGTGCCGAGTTCGACGAGCTGTTCCTCACCTACATGAGCCAGCACCACGCCGGCGCCCTGGAGATGGCCGATGCCGAGGTTGCCGGCGGCACCGACCAGACGGCGGTCGAGATGGCCACCGACGTCAACGCCACGCAGTCCGCGGAGATCGCCCGCATGCGCGAGATCCTCGACTCCCTTTGATCGCCAACGATCCGGTACATCACCAGGCGTTCTCGCGCCTCACCATGCCTACAAGCCTGGTGAAGCAACACACACCCTGGTGATGTAGCGGATCGTTGATGATCACGAGGCGCAGCGGAGCCGGGACCCCGACAGCACGGCCGGAACCGTGCCCACGTCCCGGCCCGAGAACGTGAGCTGAACCACGTTTGCGGGTTCCGTCGGCGCCCTATTTGCGAAGGTCCCGGTGTGCTGTGGAGAATGGGAAGAAATACGACCGACACCGCACTCGCCAGGGTGCTCTCCCATAGCGAACACCGTGCCTCAGACTCCCCCGTTACAGCAGGTCAGAGCCTTGACGCCGACCGGAGCCTCGAGTGTCGCCGATGACACGCGCGAAGTGCTTGGCGCACGGCTGACGCGCATGAATATTATTCGCCGGGCACACCCCGCCCGGAAACGTCTGCGTAATCTGCACGTTGCACAGATCACCGAATCGCGTTGATCGTTCAGCACGACCCCTGATCCGCCCCACCGGGCGTCCGGGCATGGTGGATCCCGCCGCCGCACCACCCCGCAATCCGACAAGACGCACACGTTCACGAGAGGTCAGGACGTGCTCACCGACTCGACCGCGCCCGTGTTCCTCCCGGCGCAACCCGGCACTGGGACGACCGACGCTGGCCCTCTTACCATCGAATGGTGTCGGTCATGAGCGAATCGCCCTCGCAGGCGGTACTCGCCGAGCGGCCCGATTGGGCGCTGCCGGCTCGGGGCACCGACCCCGAGTGGTTCAAGCGAGCCGTCTTCTACGAGGTCCTGGTGCGGTCGTTCTACGACTCCCAGGGCGACGGCGTCGGCGACCTCCAGGGCCTGATCCAGAAGCTGGACTACCTGAAATGGCTCGGGGTCGACTGCCTCTGGCTGCCGCCGTTCTTCCCCTCCCCGCTGCGCGACGGCGGCTACGACGTCGCCGCCTACATGGACGTCGCGCCCGAGTTCGGCACGCTCGAGGACTTCTCCGTCTTCGTCGCCGAGGCGCACAGCCGCGGCATGCGGGTCATGACCGACCTGGTGATGAACCACACCAGTGACCAGCACGCGTGGTTTCAGGCCTCCCGCGAAGATCCCGACGGCGCCTACGGTGATTTCTATGTATGGGCCGACGACGACACCGGCTACCCCGAAGCGCGCATCATCTTCAACGACACCGAGACGTCGAACTGGGCGTTCGACCCGGTGCGCAAGCAGTACTACTGGCATCGCTTCTTCAGCCACCAACCGGACCTCAACTACGAGAACCCGGCCGTGCACGAGGCGATGCTCGACGTCGTGCGGTTCTGGCTGCGCCTGGGCGTCGACGGGTTCCGCCTCGACGCCGTCACGTACCTGTACGAGCGGGAGGGCACCGACGGCGAGAGCCTGGCCGAGACACACGCCTTCCTGAAGAAGGTGCGCAAGGTGATGGACGACGAGTTCCCCGACACCGTGCTGCTGTGCGAGGCCAACCAGTGGCCCAGCGACGTCGTGGAGTACTTCGGCGACCCCGACGTCGGCGGCGACGAGTGCCACATGGCTTTCCACTTCCCCGTCATGCCACGGATCTTCATGGCCGTGCGGCGCGAGTCGCGCTACCCGATCAGCGAGATCATGGCGCAGACGCCGCAGATCCCGGCCGGCTGCCAGTGGGGCGTGTTCCTGCGCAACCACGACGAGCTGACGCTGGAGATGGTCTCCGACGAAGAGCGCGACTACATGTGGTCGGAGTACGCGAAGGACCCGCGGATGAAGGCCAACCTCGGCATCCGCCGCCGCCTCGCGCCGCTGCTCGAGAACGACATGAACCAGGTCAAGCTGTTCAACGCGCTGCTGTTGTCGCTGCCGGGCTCTCCGGTCCTGTACTACGGCGACGAGATCGGCATGGGTGACAACATCTGGCTCGGCGACCGCGACTCCGTCCGCACGCCCATGCACTGGACGCCGGACCGCAACGCCGGCTTCTCCACCGCCGACCCGGGCCGGCTCGACCTCCCGGTGGTCATGGACGCCGTCTACGGATACCAGGTCACCAACGTCGAGGCGCAGATGGCGAACAAGTCGTCGCTGCTGCACTGGACCCAGCGGATGATCGAGGTGCGCAAGCAGAACCCGGCCTTCGGGCTGGGCGACTTCGTCGACCTCGGCGGGTCCAACCCGACCGTGTTGACCTACGTGCGAGCGTTCGGTGACGACGTCGTGCTGTGCGTCAACAACCTGTCCCGCTTCCCGCAGCCGGTCGAGCTCGACCTGCGCCGGTTCGAAGGCATGCAACCGGTGGAGCTCATCGGCAGCGTGCGGTTCCCCGCGATCGGCGAACTGCCGTACCTGCTGACGCTCGGCTCGCACGGCTTCTACTGGTTCCGGTTGGCCAAGCTGCCGGAGGAGACGATGCCGTGAGGATCGATGCGGGCCTCGCCGAAGCGGTCGCGCTGCTGCCGGAGTGGCTGCGCCATCAACACTGGTTCACCGGCAGCCGCACCGGGCCGATCGAGGCGCGGGCGGTCTTCGCGACCCTTCTGCACGAGTCCGAGCCGCGGCTGTGGCACGTGCTTGCCGAGGTCCGGCACGCCGAGGGCGTTCAGATCTACCAGGTCCCGATCTCGGTGCACCCGCACCGCGCCGACCGCCTTGACCACGTGCACCTGGGCCGCACCAGCGAGGGCCACGTCTACGACGCGTTGCACGACAAGGACGCCACCGCGATCCTGCTGAGCCACTTCGCCGACGGTGCGCCGGTGGCGGACGGCCTCACGTTCCACGTGCAGAAGGGGGCCACCGTCCCGCTCGGCCAGCCGTCGCTGGTCATGCCCGGCGAGCACCACAACACCAGTCTCGCCTACGGTGACGCGTCCATGCTCAAGGTCTTCCGCCGCATCGAGCCCGGCCGCAATCCCGACGTGGAGATCCACGAGGCGCTCACCGACGCCGGCTGCGACCTCGTGGCGCCGCTGGAGGGCTGGGTCGACGGCACCTGGCAGGACCCCCAGGACGGCTCCGAGCGGACGGCGAACCTCGCCATGCTGCGCGGCTACCTCACCACAGCATCCGACGGCTGGGCACTGGCCACGGCGAGCGTCCGCGACCTCTACGCCGAGGGTGACCTGCACGCCGACGAGGTCGGCGGCGACTTCGCGGCGGAGTCCTACCGGCTGGGCATGTCCACCGCCCGGGTGCACGAGACCCTAGCCGAGGTGCTGCCCACGGGCACCATGTCCCCGGCCGACCTCGCCGCGCTCAGCGCGGCGATGAACCGCCGGCTGGACGCCGCCGTCGTCATCGTGCCCGAGCTCGAGCCGTTCGCCGCTGGCCTGCGGGCCCATTTCGACGTCCTGCGCGACCGCACCGAGGCGGTGCCGGTCCAGCGCATCCATGGCAGTTACCACCTGGGGCAGGTACTGCGCACCGTCGTCGGCTGGAAGCTGGTCGACTTCGAGGGCGAGGTGCTGGCCAGCGCCGAGGAGCGCCGGGCACCGCACTCGCCGCTGCGCGACGTCGCCCAGATGTTGCGCTCGTTCGACTACGCCGCCCGGCACCTGCTGATCACCGACCACCCGCCGGAGGATCCGGCGCACGACCAGATCGTCTACCGCGCGCAGGAGTGGACCCAGCGCAACAGCGAGGCGTTCTGCAACGGCTACGCCTCGGCGTCGGCCACCGATCCGCGCGGCGATCTGGATCTGCTCACCGCGTACGAGGCCGACAAGGCCGTGTACGAGGTGGTGTACGAGGCCCGGCGCCGGCCCAGCTGGCTGCCCATTCCCCTGGCCGCGGTGGAGCGGCTCGCGCAGCCCCGCTGACCCCTGGCGGTGCTGGGCTACGGGGTGAGCAGGTTCTCCGCGGCCCCGCCCGACATCGTCCTGGCGCCGCACCCGAAGCCGGCCGAGCCGAGCCGAGCCGAGACTACGATCTCGTCGAGTGGGTCCCAAGCGCCGATCGGATGCTGACCGCGGAGACGATCCGAACGGACGAGAACGACGAGGAGACGGGGACATGGGTGAGCTGCACGTCAACATGAACGTCACGCTCGACGGCGTGATCCAGGCCAACGGTGGACCCACCGAGCAGGACAGAGACTTCGAGTACGCCGGCTGGGAGCGCCCGTTCTGGGATCCGGGGTCCGGCGAACAGGTGAACGCGGACGTCCGGGTATCCGACGCGCTCCTGCTGGGTCGCACGACGTACGACATCTTCCGCGCCTACTGGCCGGGCCAGCCCGACGAGATCGGGCGGGCCTTCGACCGGGTCCCCAAATACGTCGCCTCCCGCGGCACGCCGGAGCTGTCCTGGGATACCAGCACCCAGATCTCCGACGCGGCCACCCAGGTGCCCGAACTGCGCGAGCGCCATCGGCAGATCCACACCTGGGGCAGCGGGAACCTGCTGCAGACCCTGTTCCGCGAAGGCCTGGTCGACCAGGTGAACCTGTGGATGTGTCCGGTCGTGATCGGGCAGGGCAAGAAGATCTTCCCCGACGGCACAGCACCCACCAGGTTCGCGCTGGCCGAACCGCCGAAGGCGTTCGCGAAAGGCGTGCTGCTGCTGCGCTACCGGCGCCTCGATGGCCCTCCGGAGATCCGCGACACCCACCACCGACCACAGCCCTTCGACAGCTAAGCTCGTCGGAATGATCGATGCGCAGCAACTGCTGGGCGAGGTCGACCTCCACCTCATCGGTGAGGGCCGGCACGAGCGCCTCTGGGACGTCCTCGGCGCGCACGTGACCAGCATCGACGGCGTCGAAGGAACGGCATTCACCGTCTGGGCGCCGAGTGCCCGCGCGGTCGAGGTGGCAGGCGACTTCAACGGCTGGAACGGCGGCGCCAACCCGATGACGCGGCTGAGTGGCGGCATCTGGGCAGCCTTCGTTCCCGAGGCCGGCGACGGCGCGTTGTACAAGTACAAGGTGCGCGGCGCGGACGGGGTGTGGCGCGACAAGGCCGACCCGATGGCGTTCCGCACCGAGGTGCCGCCGGCGCGGGCATCGATCGTGCACCGGTCGCACTACGTGTGGAACGACGACGTCTGGCTGGCCGGGCGGCCCCGGTCGGCCCATGACACGCCGATGTCGGTGTACGAGGTGCACCTGGGCTCGTGGCGGCGCGGACGCTCCTACCGCCAGGCCGCCGTGGAGCTGGCCGACTACGTCACCGACCTCGGCTTCACCCACGTCGAGTTGCTGCCGGTGGCCGAGCACCCGTTCGGCGGCTCGTGGGGCTACCAGGTGACGTCGTACTACGCGCCGACCGCCCGGTTCGGCACCCCCGACGACTTCAAGTTCCTGGTCGACACCCTGCACCGGGCCGGAATCGGGGTGATCCTGGACTGGGTCCCGGCACACTTCCCGCGCGACGACTGGGCGCTGGCCCGGTTCGACGGCACCCCGCTCTACGAGCACGCCGATCCGCGCCGCGGCGAGCATCCGGACTGGGGCACGTACGTCTTCGACTTCGGCCGGCCCGAGGTGCGCAACTTCCTGGTCGCCAACGCGCTGTTCTGGCTGACCGAGTACCACATCGACGGCCTGCGGGTCGACGCCGTCGCCTCGATGCTCTACCTCGATTACTCCCGGCCGGACGGCACGTGGCTGCCCAACGTCCACGGCGGTCGCGAGAACCTCGACGCCATCGCGTTCCTGCAGGAGACCAACGCGACGGCGTACCGCTCCGTGCCGGGCATCGTCACCATCGCCGAGGAGTCCACGGCCTGGCCCGGCGTCACCCGGCCGACCCATCTGGGCGGGTTGGGCTTCGGGCTGAAGTGGAACATGGGCTGGATGCACGACTCCCTCAGCTACCTGTCGCGAGACCCCATCCACCGGCAGTACCACCATCACCAGATGACGTTCTCGATGATGTACGCGTTCAGCGAGAACTTCGTGCTGCCGCTGTCGCACGACGAGGTCGTGCACGGCAAGGGCTCGCTGCTGCGCAAGATGCCCGGCGACCACTGGCAACAGCTGGCCAACCTGCGCGCGTTCTACGCATTCATGTGGGCGCACCCGGGCAAGCAGGTGCTGTTCATGGGTGGCGAGTTCGGCCAGGAGTCGGAGTGGGCGGAGTCCCGCGAGCTCGAGTGGCACCTGCTCGACCGCCCCGACCACGCCGGCCTGCGGCGGCTGGTGGCCGACCTCAACCGCGCCTACCGCGACGCGCCGCAGCTCTGGGCCCGCGACGCCGACCCGGCCGGCTTCGAGTGGATCGACGCCAATGATGCCGCCGGCAACGTCTTCTCGTTCCTGCGCCACGGCCCGGACGACGAGGTGCTGGTGTGCGTGGCCAACTTCTCCGCGCTTCCCCACGAGGGGTACCGGCTCGGCCTTCCCGTCGCCGGGCGGTGGCAGGAGCTGATCAACACCGATGCCGGCGTCTACGGCGGCTCCGACGTGGGCAACCTCGGCACCGTCAGCGCCGTCGACGAGCCCTGGCACGGCCGGCCCGCGTCGGCCCGGCTGCGCCTGCCGCCCTTGGGCACCCTCTGGCTCCGCCCCGGCTGACCGGTGTCGCATCCTGCGATGACTGATAGCAGAGTGCCAGCATCGATCGATGAGCACGCGCAGCCTCTAGGTCCGTGACGTCCCGGACGACACCCACGCCGTGCTGCGCACCCGAGCCGCCGCCGAGAGGATGTCGGTGTCCGCATATGTGCTGCGGCTGATCCGTGGCCGCAAGATCGCCGATGCCGCGCCGGCCGGCGTGGAGATCCGACTGCACCTCTGACGCGTGATCGACAGGGCGCCGGTACCCGTGGCGGGGTAGCGGCGCCCTCTCGATCAACCAGACGACGTCAGCCGTCGCGGTCAACCGTGATGACCGGCGAGTCCCAGGTCTCCACGTGGTCGGGGTTCGACGGGTCGCCCAGCGGCGCGGTGGCCGTCAACCGCAGGACGTAGCGGCCGTCGGGCACTTCGACCCGCCGGTCGGTTCCGGTGCCGCGCGGCCGGGTGCCGTCCCAGACGTAGGGCGTGAACGCCGTCGCCGCGCCGCTGCGGCCGACGAAGTCCTCGGACAGGACGGTGTTGAGGCTGCCGGCGTACGGACGCCCGGCCGTGCCGTCGGCCCTGGCGTGGAACAGCTGCACCGAGACGTTCTGCGCCTGGTGCTCCAGGTGCGCGATGATCACCGGGTAGTCGCCCTCCGTCATCGTGAACGTCGCGCCGTCGGGCAGCAGCGCGTACTCGCCTCCCATGGTGCAGTCGACGCCGACGTACCGGTCGCACGCGGTGACGTCGCCGAGGCCCGGCAGCCCGAACCCGGCGTCGGTCAGGATCGGCAGGTCCTGGTAGTCGCCGATGAAGCCGGCGTACGGCACCCGCAGCGGCTCGCCGTCGGCCGGGGTCAGCACGAGGTAGCCGCCGTACTGGCCGAGAGCCGGCTCGTCCGGTGCGGTGACCGTGACCTCCAGCGACGCCTCGCCGCCGGCCGGCACCGTGACGGAGGACGCGCCGAAGTCGACGGTGGCCCCGCCCAGGTAGAAGCCGGGGTTGTTCGGCGCGTCGCCGGTGCTGACGGTGTCGATGTGCGATAACTCGTAGGTGACGTCGGCGTCGCCGGCGTTGGTGAGCGTGAGCGTGCGCGTCGCGGGGCCGGTCTCGCTCTCCCCGAGCGACACCTTGCCCGGCGTGACCGCGGTCTCGGCCAGGATGGCGGCGTCGACGTCGAGCATGCCCGCGCCCTGACGGAGCGCCGGCTCGACGTAGCCCTGGTCCGGGACGAGCGACCAGTCGGCGGGATCGGCGTGGTTCTGCAGCACGTCGCGCACCTCGCCCACCTCGAGCTCCGGGTGGGCTTCCAGCAACAGCGCGACCGCGCCGGCCACGTGCGGCGACGCCATGGAGGTGCCGGAGATGACGGCGTAGCCGTCGCTCTCCAGCGGGTAGGTCGACCGGATCAGCCCGCCAGGTGCGCCGAGGTCCGGCTTGAGCGTCAGGTCGGCGGCCATTCCGTAAGAGCTGAACGACGAGATCAGCCCGCCGGTGACGTTCTCGACGGTGGTCGTCTCGTCCGTCCACGTCAGCGTGGTGGTGCCGGCCGCGATGCGGCTGTCCAGCTCGAGGCCGTCGGCCTGCGAGACCGCGACGACGGGGATGGTGACCGGGGGGTCGGCCGGGGTCGTCGGCGCGACCGTCGGGGCGAAGGCGCCGGCGACGTTGTTGTAGAGGACGACGGCCGCGGCGCCGGCGTTCTGCGCGTTGATCGCCTTCTCGTAGAACGAGCAGGTGCCGCGCTCGATCAGGGCCGCGGTTGCGGTGAGGTCCGGCAGCGGCCCGGTCGCGGTGCACGCGTCGGCGGTCGCGGCCGGGGTGCCGGTGCGCGACATCGGCAGGCTGCCCTCGGTCGGCACGTCCGGCGCGGCCGCGGCCGGGCTGTACCCGAACTCGCGGTCGTCCGGCGACGCGGTGAACATCTGGGCGTCGTACTCGGTGTTGTCGAACGACGCGACACCGATGACCTTGTCGCCCACGCCCGGGGCACCGGCGGACCAGGTGCCGGAGGCGCCGTTGTTGCCGATGGAGGCCACCACGACGATGCCGGCGTCGGCCAGCGCGTCGCTGGCGACGGCGGTCGGGTACTCCGGCCAGGTGACGAAGCCGGCGCCGAGGCTCATGTTCACGACGTCCATGCCATCGGCGTGCGCGCGCTCCAGCGCGGCGAGGATGATGTCGGAGGTCGTCGAGCCGCCGCAGCCGAAGACGCGGTACGCGCCGAACTCCACGCCGGGAGCGACACCGAGCACGCCGCCGGTGGCGCTGTCGCCGTTCGCGCCGACGATCCCGGCGACGTGACTGCCGTGTCCGTTGCAGTCGTCCGGGTTGTCGTCGGGCTGCGGTGTCGGCTGATAGGCGGCCGAGGTGTCGTCGGCGTTGTAGTGGTCGCCGACGAAGTCGTGGCCGGCGACGACCCGGTCGGTCGGGAACACCGTGCCGCCGGGCTCGCCGTCGCCGCCGAGGTCCGGGTGATCGATGTCGATGCCGGTGTCGATGATGCCGACCTGGAGGCCCTCGCCGGTCAGGCCCAGCTCGCTCTGCGCGATGTCGGCGCCGGTCATGCCGAGCGCGGAGTCCATGGCCGGCACGGTCTGTGCCGGGTCGGGCGCCTCGACGGCGACCACCGGGTAGACGGCGGTCACCTCGCGGGAGCCGGCGATGCGCGCGATGTCGGCCTGCGATGCGGTGACGGACAGTCCGTTCCACAGCCGGTCGTAGCGGTAGCGGACGTCGAGGTCGGCATCGAGCGTCGCGGCCTCGGCGAGGAGCCGGTCCTGCTGGCGCCGCGCCGCCGCACGGGTGCCGCCCTCGGCCACCGGCTCACTGGTGAGCTCGACGAACCAGGAACCGGTCGGCGACGGCACCAGCTCGCCGTCGGCGGCCGGGGCACCGGCGAGCTCCGCGGCCGAGCCGAGGTACCCGTCGGCTGCCGGATCGGCGGAGACGGCGGTGAGCGAGACCAGCGTCCCGGTCGTCAGCGCGATCCCGGCCGTGGCCGCCAAGCCGGCGCGCCGGATGACGGCCCGCCTGCCGGGTGCTCTCGATGGTCGTGTCATCGACGCTCCTCATGAAGTCGAAAGGCATGACAAGCCCCGCCGATCGGGCGGGTCGAACCGTAACCTATGGCCGGGTTCACCCCGATTGGAAGCCGATGACGGCAAGTCGCTCGATTTTGTCACGGAAAGTCATCCCGAAACGGGCGGCTCGCTGTGCCGCATATCGGACGGATCGTGATCGCCGGCAACTCTTGTCACGGCCGGCCCGGAGACGCCAGGATGATCAGCACCCGCGCAGCCCGCGATCAACGAGGGAGTCGCCATGTGGACTCGCACGCTGCCCGTCGCCGGCATCGCGGGTGTGATGGTCACGGTGACGACGGCGCTCGGCGCCACCGCCGATCCCGTCGCCGACCCCTCTAGCGGCCCGTCCGCCGGCGTTGGCACGCTCCAGCCGGCGGTGCGCGCCCCCGAGGATCGGTCTCGGCCGGCGACGTCGCCGCCGGCCGACGCCGGGACCGGTGCGCCGTCAGCGGAGGGCCTGCCGACGCCCTTCTCCGTCACCGCGGCCGACCTGCCCGGCCAGCCCCATGACGACGTCATCGAGGACGTGCCCGTCAACCCGGACGACGCCTCCATCCCGATGAACCTGACGCCGTACCACGCGATCCCGCCGGCGCTGCGGGCGCTGCAGGAGAGCGAGCGGGTCAGCGTCGAGATCATCGGTCAGTCCGCCCTCGGCCGCGACCTGCACCTCGTCGTCGTCACTTCGCCGATGACCGACGCGGAGTGGGCGGAGTGGCAGCGGCTGTCCGACCTGCGCACCGACGACCCCGTCGCCGCCATCGCCGCGTTCGAGGCCGGCGAGTACGACGACTGGAAGTCGCCGCTGTTCGTCAACAGCAACATCCACGGCAACGAGTGGGAGGGCACCGACGCGACCCTGCAGGTCTTGGACGACCTGGCGTTCTCGTACGACCCCGAGGTCGCCGAGCTGCTCGACCAGCACGTCATCGCGATGGTCGTGACGAACAACCCGGACGGGCGGATCGCTGGGACCCGCGCCAACGGCAACGGCTTCGACATCAACCGCGACTACATCACCGCATCGCAGCCGGAGTCGCGCGCCGTCCGCGACCAGCTCATCCGCTACGACCCGCTGACCATGCTGGACGAGCACGGCTACACCGGAACGACTCTGATCGAGCCGACCACCGGGCCGCACGGCGAGAACTACGAGTACGACCTCTACATCCGGCAGGCCATCCGCAACGGGCTGGCCATGGAGGCGGCGGTGCTGGCACTCGGCGAGCCGAGCGTCACGGAGGTCAACATCCCGTTCCGCAACCAGACCGACGGCTGGGACGACTGGCCGCCGATCTTCACGCCGATGTACGCGATGTACCACGGCGCCGTCGGGCACACCGTCGAGATCCCGCACAACCCGCGCGACGAGCCGGACCCGGCGATCCGGCACGAGTACACCCGCATCAACACCGCCGTCGCCCGGGCCACCATCGAGGCGAACTTCGCCTGGGCGCACGAGAACCGGATGAGCCTGCTCGCCGACCAGCTGGAGATCTTCCGGCGCGGCGACGCCGGTGAGGCGTCGCGGCCGATCGACGACGAGCTGGCGCTGTCGCTGGCCCTCGGTGAGAACGGGAAGACGTTCCTGCAGGACTACCCGCGGGCCTACGTCATCCCGGCCGAGCGGCGCGGAGACGCGGCCGCCGCGCGACTGGCGCAGTTCCTTCTCGACAACGACGTCGAGGTGCATCAGGCGCGGCGGCCGTTCACCGCCGGCGGCGAGGTCTATCCCGCCGGCTCGTACGTCGTGGACCTGCACCAGTCCAAGCGCGGCCTGGCCAACACGATCCTCGACGTCGGCCGCGACGTGACCACGAACTTCCCAACCATGTACGACATCTCCGCGTGGAGCCAGGGGCACCTGTGGGGCGCGCCGGTGGCGACGGTGCCGGCTGGTGGCTCGCTGGACGTGCGGGCACTGTCACCGCTGGAGTCGGTGGCGCCGACGGGCTGGGTGGCGCCCGGCCGGCCCGCTCACTACGGCTTCAGCGGCGACACGTTGGCCGGCATCCAGGCGGTGAACGCGTTCGTCGCGTCGGGGGTGCCGGTGCGGCGAACGGGCGACGGGACATTCACGGTGCCGGGGTCGGCGCGCGGTCTTGTGCAGGACGCGGCGGCAACCTACGGCATCGCCTTCACCGCGCTCAGGGCGTCGGACGTGCGTGGGGCGGTCCCCGTCGACGTGCGCCTGGTCGGGACGAGCGCACCGGCCGGCGAGCTGCACGCCTTGGCCCGGATGGGCTTCCCCACCACCGACATCAACGCCGCCGGGTTCAACACCGGCGAGTACGCGTTCGACGACTTCGACGCGCTCTACGTCTCGACCAGGGGGTTCAACCCCGTGCAGCTGGACAGCACGCAACAGGAGGCGTTCGCGGCCTGGCGCGCGGCCGGCGGCACGATCGTCGCACGCGGCGAGGACGGCGTCACGTTCAACGAGCTCGCCGGGCTGCTGCCGGTCACCGCCGTGCCGGCGCGCAGCGACGCGAACGGCATCGTGGCCGTGGTCAACGACCCGGCCTCGCCGGTGACCGGCGGCGCTCTGCCGTCGTCGTTCGTCAGCGAACCGCGCCACTTCACCGCCCTGGGCGACGGCGTCCGCGTCGACCAGCGTCTCGGCGACGAGGGGTTCTTCCTCGCCGGACACTGGATCGGACAAGAGGCCGCCGCCGGCCAGCCCGTCGTCGTGAGCGGCGTCGCCGACGGCGCGGACGTCACCCTGTTCGGCACCGAGCCCCTGTACCGCTCGCACCCCGAGGGCCTGTTCCCGCAGGTCGCCAACGCCCTCTGGCAGTAAGGCCATCCCGCCGGCGCGCTGCTCCGCCAGAGGGCTGTTCGCCGGCCGCGCGCCCCGCCGCCCGCCGCGCTCGGCGGAGCAGCTTTCGCGCCGCCCCCTGCAATGAGCACATATGCGTACCGCCCGCGTGCCGCGTGCTCGCCGGACGGGGCGAAGGCGGGTGGCGGATCGCTGCGGCTCGCCGAGCCCATCCCCAGGACTGCGCACGCTCCACCAGGCATGCAAGCCTGCTGAGGCACACACGCCTCTCCGTCGCCTGTCACCCGGGCGTGGCGAGGTCGAACCTGACCGCGACCGGGCCGGCGGTCGGCGGCGAGTGCATCGGCCCGTCCGGCGTCGCACAGTCGCGCGGTGCGCCCCGCGTCGTCTCCACCAGCCCGCAGTCGCACGACCTGGCGACCGCCGGACGGCTCTGCACGGCGTCGGAGGAGCTGACCGGCGTGCGCTTCCTCTCCAGGTAGGAACCTCAGGCTGATCACCGTGCCGGAACGGACCAGGAAGACCTGCCACCATGGCGGCCTGCGCGACGCCATGATCGACGAGGCCGTGGCGCTCATCGCCGAGCAGGGCATCCACGGGTTCTCCATCGCCGAGGCGAGCCGGCGGGTCGGCGTCACGTCGGCGGCTCCGTACCGCCATTTCTCCGACCGTGACGAACTGGTGGCCGCGGCGACGCAGGGCTACGCGTCGCTGTTGCTCGACGGCACCTGGGGCACCGGGGACGACGCGGTGGAGGCCGCGGTGTCGCGTGCCTCGGCCGCCGCCGCGGCGCTGGCGGCCGGCTGGCCGCGCTGAACATCGGCGGTCGACCGGCCGACGACGACGGTCGCGTCACCCTCGTCGTCGTGCTCGACGGCGGCGGTCAGCCCGGCCGCTTCGACGGCCGTCGCGGCCGCGGCCGCCTGCCCCTCGCTCAGTTCGAGGACCAGGACTCCGCCGGCCCTCAGCCAGACCGGTGCGGCCGTGGCCAGCCGGCGCACCAGGTCCAGCCCGTCGGCACCACCGTCCAGCGCCTGCCGCGGCTCGTGGACCCGCGCCTCCGCCGGCATCAGGCCGATCGCCGTCGTCGGCACGTACGGCGGGCTGGCCACCAGGACGTCGACGCGCCCGCGCAGCGTCGGCGGCAGTGCAGCGTCGAGGTCGCCGAGGTGCGCCCGCCCGCCGACGGGTTCGACGTTGCGGCGGGCGCACGCGACGGCGGCCGGGTCGACGTCCGCGGCGTGCAGCTCGACCCCGTCGACCCCGTTCACCACCGCCAGGCCGATCGCGCCGGTCCCGCAGCACAGGTCGACCACGACAGCACCCGGCCGGACCCGGCGTCGCGCCGCCGCGACCAGGAGCTCGCTGCGGTGCCGCGGCACGAACACGCCGGGGTCGACCTGGATGCGCAGCCCGCAGAACTCCGCCCAGCCCAGGACGTGTTCCAGGGGCAGCCCGCCGGCCCGCTGCTCGACCATCGCCTCCACCTCGGCCGGCGTGCGGGCCGTGTCGAGGATCAGCCTCGCCTCGTCCTCGGCGAAGACGCAGCCCGCCGCGCGCAGCCGCGCCACGATGTGGGTGGTCACGCCCGCAACGCTACCCCGGGTGCCCGGGACGAGCGGCGAGGTCGAGCACGCGCCGGGCCTGCTCGACCATGGCGACGTCGACGAAGCGCCCGCCGGGCAGCACCGCCGTCCCCGAGCCGGCGCGCGCGGCGGCGTCGACGGCAGCTACGACCTCGTTCGCCCGCGCGACCTCGTCGGCGGACGGGCGGAACGCCGCCTCGATGACGGCGAGCTGCTCGGGGTGGATCGCGGCCCGGCCGACGAAGCCCAGGCGCCGCCCGTCCCGGCAGGACGCCGCGAGCCCGTCGGCGTCGGCCAGGTCTGTCCACACCGCCATCGCCGGAGGCGGCAGCCCGGCCGCGCGGGCCGCGACCACCAGCCGCTGCCGGCACCACGCGAGCCCGTCGCCGTCGACGACACCCAGGTCGGAGGCGAGGTCGGCCTCCCCCAGTCCGATCGAGGCCACGCCGGGGGCCGACGCGACCAGGTACGCCGCCTCGACTCCGGCCGCGGTCTCGATCAGGACGTGGACGTCCCGCTCCCCGACCACCTCGCGCACGGCCGCCACGTCCGCGGCGGTCTCCACCTTCGGCACCCGCACCGACACCGCGGCCGGAAGCCCGGCCACCATCGCGAGGTCGTCCGCGCCCCAGGGCGTCGCCGCCGCGTTCACCCGCACCTGGACCGCCCGGCCCGGCGCCTCGGCGACCAGGGACGGCACGGCCTCGCGCGCGGCGTCCTTCGCCGCCGGCGCCACCGCGTCCTCCAGGTCGAGGATGACGACGCCGGCCGGCGAGGCCAGCGCCTTCCGGGCCCGGCCGACGCGGTCGGCCGGCACGTAGAGCAGCGTCAGCACGAGGGGACTCACACGACACCGTCCGCACGCAGCGCCGCGATCTCCGACGCCTCGTACCCCAGCTCACCGAGCACCTCGTCGGTGTCGGCGCCGTGCGCCCGGCCCGGCCACCGCACCGCGCCCGGCGTGCCGGACAGCCGGAACACCACGTTCTGCATCGCGACCGACCCGAGGTCGTCGTCCGGCATCTCCAGCACCGTGCCCAGCGCGGCGAGCTGGGGGTCGGCCGCGATGTCGGACGCGTCGTACACCGGCGCGACCGCCGCCTCGGCCTTCTCGAACGCGTCCACCACCTCGTCGCGGGTGCGCGCGGCCACCCAGGCGCCGACGGCGGCGTCCAGCTCCTCGACGTGTTCCGCGCGGCCGGCGCCGGTGGCGAACCACGGCTCGGCCACCACCTCCGGCCACCCGACCAGCCGCATCACCCGCTCGGCGATGCTCTGCGAGCTGGTCGACACCGCGACCCAGCGGTCGTCGGCGGTGCGATAGGTGTTGCGCGGAGCGTTGTTGGCCGACCGGTTGCCGGTGCGCGGCTGCACCGTGCCCAACTGGTCCCAGCGGGTGATCTGCGGCCCCAGCACCGACAGCATCGGCTCGATGATGGCGAGGTCGACCACCTGCCCCACCCCACTGGCCGAGCGCGCGTGCAGCGCCGACGTGACGGCGAACGCGGTGGCCAGCGCCGTGATGCCGTCGGCGAGCCCGAACGGCGGCAGCGTCGGCGGCCCGTCCGGCTCGCCGGTCATCGCGGCGAACCCGCTCATCGCCTCGGCGAGGGTCCCGAACCCGGGCCGCCGCCGGTACGGCCCGACCTGACCGAACCCGGTGACCCGGGCCAGGATCAGCCCGGGGTTCTGCGCCGACAGCCGGTCGTAGCCGAGATTCCACCGTTCCAGCGTGTCGGGGCGGAAGTTCTCGATGACGACGTCGGCCTGGCCGGCCAAGCGCCGGAACACCTCCTGGCCACGCTCCTGCGACAGGTCGAGCGTCATGGTCCGCTTGTTGCGGCCCAGCGTCTTCCACCACAGGTTGTGCCCGTCCTTGGCCGGGCCGTGGCCGCGGGCCGGGTCCGGCCGGCGCGGGTGCTCCACCTTGACGACGTCGGCGCCCAGGTCACCGAGGTGCATGGCCGCGATCGGCCCCGCGAACAGTGTCGCGGCGTCGACGACCCGCAGTCCGGTCAGCGGCCCGCCGAAGGTGCCGGGCGCCATCATGCCGCGGCCTTCGCGAGGAACGCGTCGATCTCGGCGCGGTGCGGCATCGACGACGACGCGCCGGGCCGTTGCACCGACAGCGCGGCCGCCGCGGCTGCCCGCCGCAGCGCCTCCGCCCACTCCACGCCCTCGGCCAGGCCGACGGCGAGCACTCCGACGAAGGTGTCACCGGCCGCCGTGGTGTCCACGGCCTGGACGGGGAACGCGGGCACCGGCCACTCGCCGCCGTCGTGCAGCCAGAGCGCACCCTGCGACCCGAGGGTGACGACGACGTCGCCGCCGCGGCCCGCGAGGTTCCGGGCCGCCGCGACCGGGTCGTCGACCCCGGCGAGCAGCGCGGCCTCGTGCTCGTTCGGCACCAACACGTCGACGGCGTCCAGCAGCTCCACCGGCAGCGGCACCGCCGGCGCCGGGGTCAGCACCACCCGTACGCCGCGCGAGCGCGCGTACCGCGCCGCCTCGACGACCAGCCCCAACGGCAGCTCGAGCTGGAGCAGCAGCAGGTCGGCGGCGTCGATCCCGGCCCGGTGCGCGTCGGTCAGCGCGGTCACCGTGCCGTTCGCGCCGGGCACCACGACGATGGAGTTGTCGCCGCTTGCGTCGACGGTGATGTGGGCGGTACCGGTGGGCTGGTCGCTCACCGTCAGGCCGGAGACGTCGATGCCCGCGCCGGTGAGCAGGTCGGTGATGCCGCGCCCGAACTCGTCGCCGCCGACGGCGCCGAGGAACGCCACCTGCCCGCCGGCCCGGGCGGCGGCGAGCGCCTGGTTGGCGCCCTTGCCGCCGGGGACGGTGACGAACGTGCGGCCGGTGACGGTCTCGCCGCGGCCGGGGGCCCGCTCGACCGTGACGACCAGGTCCATGTTGGCGCTGCCCAGGATCGCGATCATGCCAGTGCCTCCGCGACGTCGATGGTGCGGCGGGCGAGCTCGTCGAAGCCGACGCGGTCGAAGCCGCTGAGAGTGGTGGTGACCCGGTTGCGCAGCGGCTCGATCCACCGCGCGGGAAGATCGGCGGCACCGGTCAGCGCGCCGGCGACGGAGCCGGCGGTGGCGCCGTTGGAGTCGGTGTCCCAGCCGCCGGCGACGACGGCGGTCACGGTGCGCTCGAAATCGCCGCCGCCGTGCACCAGCGCGGCGGCCACCAGTGCGGTGTTGTTCAGCACGTGCACCCAGTGCAGGTGGCCGTACGCGTCCTCGATCTTGTCGACGACGGACTCCCAGTCGCCCTCCCCGGCCGCCGCCGCGCGCCCGAACCGGACCGCGTCGGCGTACCGGGACGCCGTCGGCACCACCGACAGCCCGGCGTCGAGCACGTCGTCCGCTGAGGAAGACACCAGCGCCGCCGAGCACATCGCGGCCACGAACATCTCGCCGTAGACGCCGTTGCGGGTGTGGCTGAGGACGGCGTCGCGCCAGGCCAGCGCGGCCGCCCCGGCGGGGTCGCCGGGGCGGACCCAGCCGAACACGTCGCCGCGGATCTGCGCGCCGATCCAGTCGCGGAACGGGTTGCGCACCCGCGCGGTCAGCGGCGGCAAACGGCCGAGGAGCAGGTTGCGGTACGCCACCCGCTCGGCGGTGAACACCCGTCCGGCAGGAAGCTCCGCCAGCCACCGCTGCGCGACGTCCTCGGTGGTGAACTCGGCCCCGTACTCCTCCAGCAACGCGAGGTTGAGCATGGGGAAGTTGAGGTCGTCGTCCTCAGGCATCCCGTCGATGTTCTCGGCCAGGCTGGTGGTGGCGCTGCGCCGGTTCCACGGCCACCGGGCGGCGACGTCGTCGGGCAGGCCGCGCGCGGTGAACCAGTCGGCGAGCGGCCAGCGGCCGGTAGCCTCGAGGATCTCGCGGATGCCCCGCCGGGGGATCTTCTCCACCGGCTTGCCGAGCAGGCAGCCGGCGGCCCGGCCCAGCCAGGCGCCGTGCACCCGGTCGAGGGCCGGCGGACCGGCGGCCCGGCGCGGGGCGGCACCGGTCAGGTCCGTGATCGCGTCGAGGTCGGTCGGCTCGGTCTCGTCGTACCGCGACGGCCGCGCGTCGATCTCGTCGAGCACGTCCCCGGCCAGGGCCCGCAGCGCCGGTGACGCCGCCCGGCCGGACGCTCCGGTGACCGCCGGCGCCGGGTCGCCGCCCGCCTCGATCCACCGCGCCCGCAGGTCGGCGACGTCGACGCCGTCCTCGCCGGCCTGCGCCAGCGCGTGCCCGACCAGATCCTCCGGCTGCACCCAGGTCAGTCTCACGTCAGTCCCCCGAACCCCTCGTCCACCGCCGCGCGCCGGTCCCGGTCCGCGGCCCGCACCCGCGCCGTCACGGCCGCCAGCCGCTCCCCCGGGCCGACCAGGTCGACCCGGCTGGCCTCGGCGACCGCCGTCACCAGGTCGGCCGGCACCGCGGCCCGGCCCCCCATCGCCCCCGCGATGGCACCGGCCATGGAGGCGATGGAGTCGGAGTCGCGGCCGTAGTTGACGCCGCCGAGCACCGCCTCCCGCCAGTCTCCGCCCGCGATGGCCAGCATCGCCAACGCGATCGGCAGCTCCTCGATCGTGTGCAGCCGGCTGGGCCGGCGGGCGCCGAGACCTTGGTCGCGGTAGTCGTCGCCGACGGTGTCGTACGGCGCCACGGCGGCGCGCAGCTTGCCCGACTCCACCGCCTCGGTCCAGTGCCCGATCGACGCCGCCGTCTCGAGCACCGCCTCGATACCGGCCTTGGTGCCGTCCTTGGCCAGCCGCACCGCCACGCCGAGCACGTCGTCGACGGTGGCACCCGCTCTGGCGGCGGCCGCGACGCACGCGGCCATCACACCGGCGGCCTCGCGCCCGTACGACGACTGGTGAGCACCTGCGACGTCGACGGCCTCGGCGTACGCGCCGTCGGGGTCGGCGGCGTTGACGATGCCGATCGGGGCGATGTACATGGCCGCGCCACAGTTGACCGCGTTGCCGACGCCGGCCTCGCGCGGGTCGGCGTGGCCCCAGTGCAGCCGCAGCGCCATGTACTTCTCGGCCAGGAACACCCGCTGCAGCGGCAGCGCCTCGGTCTCCAACTCCGGGATCCAGACCTGCCGCCCGATCATCAGCGGCACCAGCCGCTCGGCGACGTCGTAGGCGGTCAGGTGCGCTTCGGCCTGCTCGTACACCTCGACGATCAGGTGCGTCATCAGGGTGTCGTCGGTGACGTGGCCGTCGCCCTTGTGGTACGGCGCGATGGGCCGTGCGGTGCGCCAGTCCTCGTAGTACGGCGGGACGATGCCCTCGACCCAGCCGCCCCAGCGTTGCCGGATCTGCTGCGGTGACCAGCCTTCCGTCGCGCCGCCGAGTGCGTCGCCGACGGCGGCCCCCGTCAGGCACCCGACCGCGGTGTCCACGAGTGCGTCACTGGTCACGAATCGTCCTTTCGTCGAGGCCGGTGGCGAGATCGACCAGGTCGGTCCCGGCCAGGCCAGGCGCACAGCAGCCGGCGAGCCGCCGGCATCGTTCCATCCAGGTCGTCGGCAGCGCGGTGATGCCGGCCCCGGCGCCGACCAGCGCCCCGGTCAGCGCGGGCGCGCTGTCGGCCAGGGTGGGCAGGCAGGCGGCGGCGGTGACGGCGTCGATCGGCCGGGCACCGCCGCGTTCGGTCACGTGTGCCAGCGCGACGGCGACCGGCATCGTCTGGGCGGCCGCCACGCCGTAGCTGTAGACGTGGTCGACCAGGTCGGCGAGGAGCGGGACCGCCTCGGCCGGCGACGGCACGTCCCTGGTGGCCTCCAGGGCCTGGGCGACGGTGCCCGCGAGCAGGCCACCGGCCGGCAGCGACACGGCCGCCGTCGCCCACGCCGTCGTCACGGACTCGCCGGCGACCAGCCGGCTGATCGTCTGTGCCATGGCCGTCGCCGCGGCCAGCCCGTCGCCGGCGTTCGTGACCTCCGCGTCCCAGCCGGCCAGCGTCGCGGCCTGCACGGGGTCGGCCGCGACGATGCCGGCGGCGACCGCCCGAACCGCCGCGGCGTCGTCGAAGTGGTGCGGGTTGTCGTGCCCGGTCCGCGGCGGGTCGACGTCGCGGCGCAGTGTGTCGGCCGCCGTCGCGACACTGATCCGGCCGCGCGGCAGGGTGCCGTCGGCGACGGCGGAGCGCCACCGGGCGTGCACGTCGTCGCGGCCGATCGGACCGTCGGCGGCACGCAGCCAGGTCAGCGTCCACGCGACCCACTCGGCGTCGTCACTGGGCCCCAGCCGCAGCGGCGCGGTGGGCTGGTTCAGCGCGAACGGCACCGGCATCGTCGTCACCTGCTGAACCTCGGCGAACGCGTCGAGCTCGCGGTGCAGCCTGCGGGTCCACGGCGGCAGCAGCTGGGCCCGGTGCCGCACCGCCGGCCAGCCGACGGCGTCGCCGATGGCCAGCCCGATGAGCGCGCCCACGCGCCGGCCGAACCTGTCGATCACGACGGAGCCTCCATGTGCGCGGCGAGTCGGTCGGCGAGGTCGATCGGGTGCAGCCCGGCCACGACCTCGCCCAGGCAGCGGCCGGTGACCGGCCCGATCTGCGCGCGCCAGTCCGCCGGAACGGCGTCCAGCCCACCGTGGGCGCCGGCGAGCGCGCCGGCGATGGCCGCGGTGGTGTCGGCGTCGCGGCCCATCGCGACGGCGCCCGTCACCGACCGCGGCAGGTCGCCGTCGGCGGCCAGGAACGCGGCGAACGCGAGCGCCACCGCCTCCGGTGCGAGGTCGGTCCAGGGATAGGCCCGGACGACGACGGCGTCCAGCAGGCCGGGCAGGTCGCCGGCCCGGTCCAGCGCCACCCGCAGCGACCGCGCCGTCCACGAGTCGGCGGGGACGGCGGCCAGCGCGGCGGCCCCGATCTCGCGTGGCGTCGCGGTCCCCGTCATCGCGACCGCGACCGCGGCGGCCACCGCGACGCCGGCGTGGATGCCCTCGCCGTCGTGGCTCACCACGCCGTCGATGGTGGCGAGGCGGGCCGCGCCGGCGGGGTCGCCGACGGCGTAGATGCCGTGCACCGCGGCCCGCATGGCCAGCCCGTCGCTCCACGAGTGCAGGTGCCGCCCACTGGCCGGCGGGCGCAGCCCGGCCCGCAGGTTCTCGATGGTGCCCAGCTCGCTGAACCCGGCACCCGGGAATCCGCCCTCACGGCCGGCCAGGTGCTCGATCCAGGCGTCGGCGACGTGGTCGCTGGTCAGCGCGTGCCCGTGCTCGAGCAGCAGCAGCGCGCTGAACGCGGCGTACTCGGTGTCGTCGGTGCCGGACGGGCTGTCGGTGAGGAAACCGGTGATCGTGCCCCACCTGGCCGCGATCTCCTCGGCCGTCAGGTTCTCCGCGGGCGCGCCCATGGCGTCGCCCACGGCGAGCCCCAGCAGGCAGCCCTCCGCCCTGTCCTTCATCAACGGTTGTACCGCTCCAAGATCTCGTTGCCGTCCTCGGTGAGTCTGGTGCCCAGCTCGTCGAGCGAGATCGAGTTCGCGAAGTACTCCTCGATCGACGGGTTGGCGACCTTGTTCTTCCATTCCTCGTAGCCGCGCACGCGCTGGAACGGAGCCTGCTCGAGGAACTCGCCGGAGGCGGCCGCGACGGCCCAGTCCGGCGTCTCGGTCAGCACCGGGTCCTGGGCCGCGGCCTCGCTCGCGGGGATCATCCAGTCGCCCTTGGCCAGCAGTGCCTGGTTCTCCGGGTTCAGCATGTACTCGAGGAACGCCATCGCCTCCTCGGGGTGCTCGGACTCGGCCGCGATCGAGATCGTCTGCGGTGCCGCGGCCTGGGCCTGGGAGTCACCCTCGAGCGCCGGGATCGTCACCCACTCGAAGTCCTCCGGGGCCTGGTCGATGATCTGCTGGCGGAACCAGATGCCCTTCGGCAGCATCGCGTACTGGCCGGCGAAGAACGCCGGCAGCGGGTCCGAACCGCCCATGCCGATGGCGTCGGTGGCGGCGGTCTTGTCCACGTACAGCTGGTCGTGGATGCGCTGGAACGCCTCCTTCTCCGCGTCACCGAAGACGGCCGTGCTGGCGCCGTCGGACTCCTCGAAGAACCCGCCGCCGAAGTTGAGCGCGAGGTTGAGCATGCGGTTGGCCGGGTCCTTCAGCGTCCACGCGACCCCGTAGGTGTCGGCGTCGGTGAGCTGCTTGGAGATCTCGGCGAACTCGTCCCACGTCCACGGGTCGTCCGGCGCCGGCACCGGGATGCCGGCCGCGTCGAGCAGCGCCTTGTTGGCGAAGATCACCTGGGCGTCCAGCAGGAACGGCACCGCGTAGACGGCGTCGTCGAAGGTGACCGCCTCCCACGCGCCGTCCAGGATGTCGTCGTTCATCTCGTCGGGCACCAGGTCGGTGATGTCGAGGATCCAGCCGCGGTCGGCGAAGTCCTGCAGGTATGACGACTCGTAGTGGATCAGGTCCGGAGCGGTGCCGCCCTCGAACGCCGTCACCAGCTGGTCCTGCACCGACGCCCAGTCACCCTGCAGGTACTCGACCTGGATGTCGGGGTTGTCGGCGTTCCACTGCTCGATGATCTGCTGGTTCGCGGCGATCGACTCCGGCTGGAACGCCAGGCTCTGGAACGTCAGCGTCACCGGGCCGTCGTCGCCGCTGTCACCGGTTCCGGCGTCGTCGCCGGATCCGCAGCCGGCGAGGACGAGGCCTGCGCTCAAGACGGCTGCCGACACGATCGTTGCTCTGCGCACGATCCCTCCTGGGGGTGGTTTCGGTCGTTCTGGATGTGGTCAGGACTTCACCGCGCCGCCGAGCATCCCCCCGACGAGACGGCGTTGGATGATGGCGAAGAAGACGAGGCTCGGGATGGTGGCGACGAGAGCGGCGGCCGCCAGCGGGCCGAGCCGGGCCACCCCCTCGGCCCCGATGAACTTCACCAGGGTCAGCGAGATGGTCTGCAGCTCGGGCGTGCGCAGCAGCACCAGGGCGAAGAGGAACTCGTTCCACGCCGAGACGAACGCGAACAGCGCCGCGGCGACCACGCCCGGGACCAGCAGCGGCGCCACGATGTCCTTGAGCGTGCGCAGCTTGCCGGCGCCGTCCATCGCCGCGGCCTCCTCCAGCTCGACCGGGATCCCCACGACGTAGCTGCGCAGCATCCACAGCGCGAACGGCATGCTCCAGACGACGTAGACGATGATCAGCCCGATCTGCGTGTCGTAGAGCCCGGCGTCGCGCAGCAGCAGGAACAGCGGGATGATCACCAGGATGAACGGGAACATCTGGCTCAGCAGCACCCAGAGCGCGGTCATCCGGCTCACCACCGAGCGGTAGCGGGCCATCACGTAGGCCGCCGGTATCGAGAGCAGGACCGTCACGAGGGCCGAGACGCCCGCGATGATCAGCGTGTTGAGCAGGGCGCGCGCCAGCGGCTGCTGCTCGAAGGCGAGCCGGAAGTTGTCCAGCGTCGGGTGCTCCGGGATGATCGTCGGTTCGATCAGCGCCATCTCCTGCGGCGACTTGAACGCCGTCGAGATCAGCCAGAGCAGCGGGAAGGCCAGGAACACCAGGTACACGGCCAGGGCCAGGTACTTCGACGGTGTCGCCAGGACGCGGCTGCTGCCTCGCATGCTCAACCCTCCTCCCGGTAGCGCCGTCGCAGGTAGAACACGACGAACACGCCGATCACCAGCACCATGGCGTTGCCCAGGGCGGCCGCGTAGCCGTAGTTGCCGTAGCGGAACGCCTCTTCGTACGCGAAGAGCATGGGCAGCCTCGTCGAGCCGCCGGGTCCGCCCTCGGTGAGGACGTACACGAGGCTGAAGGAATTGAAGTTCCAGATGAAGTCCAGCGTCGTCATCGCCGTCACGATGGGGCGCAGGGCCGGCCACGTCACGTTGCGGAAGCGCTGCAAGGGGCCCGCCCCGTCCACCGCGGCGGCCTCCTTGAGCTCCTCGGAGACACTCTGCAGACCGGCGAGCAGCACCACCGTCGTCTGCGGCATGCCGGACCACACCCCGACGACGATCACCGCGGGTAGCGCCAGCGACAGCGAGCTGAGCCACTCGACGTTGGAGTCGATGATGCCCAGGTCCCTGAGGACGCTGTTGAGGATGCCGGCGTTGGGGTGGTACACCAGCCGCCACATGATGCCGATGACCACCGGCGGCATCGCCCACGGCACCAGCGCCAACGTGCGGGCCAGCCAGCGCAGCCGCAGCTTCTGGTTCAGCAGGAGCGCGAGGCCGAGGCTGGCGAAGAACTGCAGGATGGTGACGCCGAAGGCCCAGATGAGGCCGATGCGGAACGACTCCCAGAAGTACGAGTCGCCCAGCAGCTGGCTGTAGTTCTCGAAGCCGGTGAACTCCGTCGTGGCGGCGCGCCCGGCCTGGGCATCGGTGAACCCGAGGTAGATGCCGCGCAGCAGCGGATACAGGCTGAACAGCACGACCGGGATCAGCGCCGGGACGGCGAGCATCAGGCCGTCACGGTCCAGGCCCAGCCAGGTCCGCCGCTGCTGCGGCTTTCGTTGCGTCGGCCTCGGCTTCGCGGCGACGGCGGTGTCGCTCATCGGCTGCTCTCCCTGATGGTCAGCGACGGCGGGACGGTGACCCGTTCGGGCGGCGAGCCGTCGCCGTCGAGCCGCCTCAGCAGTAGCTCGGCGGCGATGCGGCCGCGGTCGGCCGAGCCCAGCGAGACGCTCGACATGGGCGGGAAGCTGGTGGCGGCGAGCGGGGTGTCGTCCATCCCGACCACGCGCACGTCGCCGGGTACGTGGCGGCCCAGCTCCCGCAGCGCGTGCATGGCGCCCATCGCGATGAGATCGTTGGCGCCCAGGACGGCGTCGACGTCCGGGTGTTGGGTGAGCAGGTCACGGGCGCTGTGCCGGCCGCCCTCGAACTGGAAGTCGGCGAACCTGATGAGGTGATCGTCCGGTTTCAGCCCGCACGCCTCGAGGCCCATCCGGTAGCCGTCATGACGAGCCCGGCCCGGCACGGTGTCGAGTGGGCCGTCGATGAACGCGATGCGCCGGGCGCCGGCCTCGTGGAGGTGCTCGACCGCCATCCTCGCCCCGACGCGGGAGTCGGCCCGCACATTGTCGACGGGAACGTCGTCGGGCAGCAGCCCGATGACGACCACCGGCACCGCCGGGTGGCGCAGCGCCTCGACGTGTCGGCCCGTCACCCGCAGCGGGCACAGGATCAGCCCGTCGACGTAGTTCTGGCTGAGGCTCGCCAGCACGCCGAGCTCGTCCTCGGCGTCCGCGCCGGTGCTGTGCAGCAGCAGCCGGTAGCCCACCTCGCGCAGCGTCGGCTGAATGCGCCGCACCATCTCCAGGTACGCGGCGTTTCCGATGTCCTCCATCGCGAACGCGACCTGCCCCGTGTGCCGCGTCTTCAGCGACTGCGCCACCATGCTCGGGACGTAGCCCACCTCCTGCACGGCCGCGTTGACCCGGGCCACCATGTCGGCGTTGGACGTGTTGCCGTTCAGGGCCCGCGACACCGAGGAGATCGACACGCCAGCCACCTTCGCGACCTCATGGATCGTTGGTCGATGCCGTTGGGTCATGCGCCTTGGACCTCCTTCGCTCGGGCGCTTCGGGTGCTCGGGTGCTCGGGTACTCCGGGCGCTCGGAATCGTTTCCGCGTGTGGGTGTGGGATGCTGGGAAACGTTTCCGAGGTGTGCTTGCCATTGGATCGCGCTCGACACGGTCCCGTCAAGTCGCCGATACGAACCCGTGATCCGGGCAACCGCTTCGCGCCTGCTCGGGGGACGCGTCGCGGTCACTGGATCACCGCTTCGTACTGATCACGTTCAGCAGGAAAACCCATGCCGCACCAGGCTTGTAAGCCCGGTGGGGCGCGCAGAATCCTCGTGACGGCTCGGTGACCCAGCGGGCGCGACGAAAGCTCGCCCGGCCGATGGACGCTCGGCAGGCGTGGCCAGGTCGAGGAGCGGACGCAGTTCGGCTCGCCGGCGCGCGACGAACGCCGGGCTCGGTGAGGTATTCACCGGCCCGGCGCCGCTGCCCTGACGCTGGCGGCTAGAACAGCGCGTTGGCCAGCGCGGACCGTGCCTTGGCCACTCGCGGGTCGGCGGGTCCGATGACCTCGAACAGCTCGACGACGCGGGACCGCACCCGCTCGCGGTCGTCGCCGAAGACGCGCCGGACGGTGCCGATGAGCCGGTCGAACGCGGCCTCGACGTCACCGGTGGCGACGTCGAGGTCGGCGACCAGGAGCTGAGCGTCGACGTCGGTCGGCTCGGCGTCGGCCCGGACCCGGGCGGCGGCGTCGTCGACGCCGGCCGTGCGGCGCAGCAGGTCGACCTGGGCCAGGCCGGCCTTGGCCTCGGCGTCGGCCGGCGACTCGGCCAGCACGGCCTGGTACGCGGCGGCGGCCTTGTCGAAGTCGCCGGCGTTGATGGCCTCGTAGGCGGCGTCGAACCGGGGGTCGGACGGCTCTTCCTGCGGCTCGGCGTCGGCCGCGTCAGCCGCGTCGGCCGCCGGGCCGGCGCCCGGGATGGGATCCGCGCGACCGGCGACGCCGTTCGCGACCGCCATCTGCAGCAGCTGGTCGATGACCTGCTTGGCCTGGGCCTCGGGGATGGCGCCCTGGAACAGCGGGACCAACTGGCCGCGCAGCACGGCCACGATGGTGGGGATGCTCTGGACCTGTGCGGCCTGCGCGATGGCCTGGTTGGCGTCGACGTCGATCTTGGCCAGCACGAACCGGCCCTCGTACTCGGCGGCCAGGCGCTCCAGGATTGGCGACAGCGTCTTGCACGGCTCGCACCACGTGGCCCAGAAGTCGATGACCACGGGCACCGACATGGACCGGGTGAGGACCTCGGACTGGAACGTCGCCTCGGTGACGTCGATGACGAAGCCGCCTGCGCCGGCGGCCGGCCGGCCCTGTTGCTGAGGCTGCGCCGCGTTCAGCGCGGACAGGTCGACAGCGCCGGGGCGGCTGAAACTCTGCGAGCTCATGGGGCCTATCCTCTCCCGATCACCGCGTCGCGTGCCACACGGGTCGGCGTCGGGAGGGTCAGCCCCAGTAGACGCTGGTCCAGTGCTTGGTGTCGAAGCCGTGGCTGCGCGGCGACGGCGCGAAGTCCTGCAGTGAGTTGGCGAACGTCTGGTTGTGCGACCCGTTCACGTCGAAGAAGATGCCGTGCTCGTCGTGGGTGGCGCGTTTGCGCAGGACATAGCCGTGCAGGAGCAGGACGGCCACCATGGCCACGAGCAGGATCGGCACGATCATGATGCCTCCCGGTCCGCGCGGACGCTTGTGCGCATGGTGACAGATCCTCGCCATCACCACCAGGGAGTCGCCGTCCACCCGGTCCAGGACCTTCGCGAGCCTGCTGCGCACTGCGGGCGATCGCCCAGGCGTCCGCCACCGGGGCGCCCCTGGCGAACTGCGGCGCCTTGCCGCCGCCGTCCCCAACCACCTGAACGTCAGCGGCGAGCAGGTCCCGCAGGCCCTCGACGTCGCCTTCCCGGAGCGCATCGAAGAACCGCGCCGCAAGCTCCTCCCGCTCCCCGCGGTCCGCCTCGAACCGAGGGCGCCCGGCGTCCATGTGGCGCCGCGACCGCACCGCGAGCTGGCGGCACGCCGTCTCCGATCGCCCCACCGCCGCCGCGACCTCGGAGAAACCGAATCCGAACACCTCGCGCAACACGACGACACCATTCGCCCTCGACGTCTCCGAACCAGTTGGGCATTGTTCTGCGCGACGACGTGGGATACGCCGGTCGCCTCGGCGGCAGCCAGCAGGTGATCCGTCCCCTCGGTGCGCGCCGGATGGTGGTGGCGGCCCAGCGGTCGGGGTGCTTGAAGTCGGGCTCGCCGGCGTGCACCACGCAGAGCGCCGTCATCTGGTGCACGATCGAGTCCGGCCGGGCCGCCGCCACGGTCTCGCCGACCGACGCCGCGTCCGGCCCGTCCATCACGACGGCGTCGGCGCCCAGCTGCTGCAGCTGTCCCACCTTGGCTGGGCTCGTCGTCGTCGCCGTCACCTGGTGACCCCGGGCCACGAGCTGCGGCACCAGCCGCCGCCCCATGACGCCGGTCCCGCCTGCCACGAACACCCGCATGTCCCATCACCTTCCCGATTTCCGGAAGCCTGTCTTCGGGACCCGAGACGAGACAGCCCGCCCGGTTGGGACACGGGAGGGGCAGACGATCGGGATCAGAAGCGGGCGGGCTCGGTGTACACGCCCCACTCGGCGCGCAGGGCGTCGCAGATCTCGCCGAGCGTGGCCTCGGCGCGCACGGCGTCGAGCATGGCCGGGATGACGTTGGCGTCGGTGCGCGCCACCTCGATCATCCGGTCGAGCGCGGCCCGGACGGCGGCGTCGTCACGCTCGGCGCGGCGGGCGGCCAGCACGCGCCGCTGCTCGTGCTCGACCTCGTGGGACACGCGCAGGATGTCGAGCTCGCCGGTGATGGTGTCGGTGTGGACGTTGACACCGACGACGCGCTTGTCGCCCTTCTCTATTCGCTGCTGGTGCTGGAAGGCCGCGTCGGCGATCTCGCCGGTGAACCAGCCGTCCTCGATGCCGCGCAGGATGCCCGAGGTCATCGAGGTGCCGTCGCCCAGCTCGCGGATGCGCGCGAAGATCGCCTCGGCCTCGGCCTCCATCCGGTCGGTGAGTGCTTCGACGTACCAGGAGCCGCCGAGCGGGTCGGCGACGCTGGCGACGCCGGTCTCCTCCAGCAGCACCTGCTGGGTGCGCAGCGCGATCTCGGCCGCGGACTCCGTCGGCAGCGCCAACACCTCGTCCAAGGCGTTGGTGTGCAGGGAGTTCGTGCCGCCGAGGACCGCCGACAGCGCCTCGACCGCCGTCCGGACGACGTTGTTGTACGGCTGCTGCCCGGTCAACGACACGCCCGCGGTCTGGGTGTGGAAACGCAGCCACTGCGCCTTCTCGGTGGCGGCGCCGTAGACGTCGCGCATCCAGCGGGCCCAGATGCGCCGCGCGGCACGGAACTTCGCGATCTCCTCGAAGAAGTCGACGTGCGCGTCGAAGAAGAACGAGAGCCCGGGCGCGAACACGTCGACGTCGAGCCCGCGGGACTGGCCCAGCTCGACGTAGCCGAACCCGTCGGCGAGGGTGAACGCCAGCTCCTGCGCCGCCGTCGAGCCGGCCTCGCGGATGTGGTAGCCCGAGACCGACAGCGGCTTGTACGCCGGCACGCTCTGGACGCAGTACTCCATCAGGTCGCCGATGAGGCGCAGGTGCGGCTCGGGCTCGAACAGCCATTCCTTCTGCGCGATGTACTCCTTGAAGATGTCGGTCTGCAGTGTGCCGTTGAGGTCGCCGACGGCGACACCCTGGCGCTCGGCGGCCACGACGTACATGCAGAAGATCGGCACCGCCGGACCGCTGATGGTCATGGACGTGGTGACCTCGCCCAGCGGAATGCCGGCGAACAGATCCTCCATGTCGGCGGCGGAGTCGATGGCGACGCCGCAGTGCCCCACCTCGCCGAGGCTGCGGGGGTCGTCGGAGTCGCGGCCCATGAGAGTAGGCATGTCGAAGGCGACGGACAATCCGCCGCCTCCGGAGCGCAGGATCATCTTGTAGCGCTCGTTGGTCTGCAAGGCGTTGCCGAACCCGGCGAACTGGCGGATGGTCCAGGTACGCCCGCGGTACCCGGTGGCGTACAGGCCGCGGGTGAATGGGTACTCGCCGGGCCAGCCGATGCGGTCGAAGCGAGGGTCGGCGGTGCCGGCCGGCGGGCCGTACACCGGGTCGACCTCGACGCCGGACAGCGTGGTGAAGTCGGCGTCGCGCACCTGTCCGGCGGCGACCGCCGCGTCGAGCCGCTCCTGCCAGCGTCGCCGGCCTGCTTCGATCTCCTGCGCGTCCATGATGGGGTCTCCATTTAGTTGGACGTCCTAGTAACTGGCTCCATCGTACCCGCAGTGGCAGGATCGGGAACGTGCACATCACCGCTCGCGCCGACTACGCCGTCCGGGCCGTGGTTCAGCTCGCGTCACTCCAGCCGGACTCGGCCACGCGGCAGCAGCTGGCCGAGGCTCAGGACATCCCGGGAAAGTTCCTGGAGACCATCCTCGGCGACCTGCGGCGTGCCGGCATGCTCGACGCCCAGCGGGGCGCCACCGGCGGCTATCGCCTCACCAAACCACCGGCCGAGATCACCCTGGCCGACATCGTCCGAGCCACCGAGGGACCGCTCGCTGCCGTGCGCGGCATGCCGCCGGAGGACACCGTCTACCCCGGGCCGGCCGAGCCGCTGACGCGCGTGTGGGTCGCGGTGCGGGCCAGCCTCCGCGACGTGCTCGAGGCCACCACCGTCGCCGACGTCATCGCCGACCAGCTGCCCGACCACGTCACCGCCCTGCAGGCCCGCCCGGACTCCTGGGC
>NZ_SMKZ01000004.1 GCF_004349065.1 Jiangella asiatica | reverse complement strand
GGGTGGTGTGCATGGGTCCGACGGCCTCGGGGTCGATGGGGTAGGTGAAGCCGGCGGGGGTTGTCCACGACGTATGGCCGTCGGGGCCGGTGTGGATGGTGTGGCCGTGGTGGGTGCGGTCGAGGTGGTGGGTGCGGTGCAGGGCCCAGGTGTTGGCCGCGCCGGTGGTGCCGCCGTCGTGGTAGGGGATCTTGTGGTCGATGTCTGCCTCGCATGACGGTCGGGTGCAGGTGGGGAACCGGCAGGTGATGTCGCGGGCGATGACGAACGCGGCGAGCGCGGCGGGGGGTGCGTAGGTGGTGTGCCGTATTCGAGAGGACTTTTCCGGTGGCGGGGTCGGTGAGCAGTCGGCGCAAAGTGGCGTCGGCGGCGATGCGGCGTGCGGTGGTGGCGGTGATGGGGCCGTGGCCGTCGAGCCAGCCGGGTTGGTCATCGGTTCCGGCGAGCGTGCTCACCGGCACCGTCGCCTGAACGGTCGCCGCCCGCCCTCGTCGTCTGCCGAGCCGGAGGACACCGTCCCCGCCGCCACCGCGCTCGTCGCCTGTGGTCGTGGCCCGGCCCGAGCCGGTGGCGCTGGTGCTCGTGCAGGTGGGGGTGGCAGCAGCCGAGGTGCTCATGGGACGCCACTCTCAGCAGTTGATGGCAACTTATCATAAGTATGTTCGATCAGCAAGGCCGCTGGCGCGGGGTGGTGCAACGCGCCGGATGGGCGTTCCCTCGGGTCCAGGCGACTGAGAGAGCCGTCCGGCTCGACGTGCCGACCAGAACGCATGGCCAGGAGGTCCGACACCGGCCAGCCAGGGGTCACCCGCGTTCGGCACGGACGACCTGGGTCACGGCGTCCAGTACGGACGGCCAGGCCGGCGACTCAGGATCGATGAGCGCAAAGTGCTCGACGCCGGGCAGCTCCACCAGCGACGCGTGCGGGCCGGCGGCCGCGGCGTAGCGCCGGCTGAGCTCCGGCGGGACCTGCTCGTCGTCGGTGCCGTGTACGAGCACCGTCGGCACCGCGGCCGGGGTGAGGCGGAGAGGATCGGCGGCGGCGTACCGCTCGGGTACGTCGCCGGGGCCGCCGCCCAGGAAGTCTCGCGCGGCGCCCCCGTCGAGGTCGAGCTCGGCCGCCGCCGGGAGGTCGAGCACCCCGGCCAGCGACACCACACCGGCCACGGACGGGGGAGGCGCGGCCAGCCGCCATGGTGCGGACGCCGGTGCGCGATGCCGCGAGGCCGCCCAGACCGCCAGGTGCCCACCGGCCGAGTGCCCTACCAGGACCGCGTCCGGCGGCGGGCTGGTCGGTGCCCGGCCGGTCGGTGCCTCGCGAAGCGCCGCGGCCACCGCCGCCGGGACGGTGTCGACCGCGAGCGCGACGTCGTCGAACGTGGTCGGCCAGCCGCCGTCACGGCCGACCCGGCGGTACTCGATGGCTGCCACGACGTACCCGGCCGCCGCGAGCCCGGCGCACTGTGGCCGGGCGTGGCGGCGGTCGTACTCCTCGCGCCAGAACCCGCCGTGCACGACCAGCAGCAACGGCGGTCCGTCACCGTCACCGCCCGCCCCGGCGGCTGAGGGCTCGCCGGGTGGCAGCCACACGTCGGCCACGTGCTCCGGCAACGGCCCGTACGACACGGTCAGGCGTGGCGGGGGAGCGGGCCGGCTGAGCACGCCGCGCGACGACACGACCGTCACCCGACCAGCGACCGCCGCACGACCCAGCGCGGCCGCCTGCCACTGGTGGCGTCGGTGCGCGTGAGCCGGGTGAATCCGGCCCGCTCGAACATGCCGGTGGTGCCGACGTACGCCAGCGACGTGCTGATGCGGGCGCCGCCGGTGTCGACCGGGTAGCCCTCGAGCGCGGGAGCGCCGTGGCCGCGGGCGAGTTCCACCGCGCCGTGCAGGAGCTCCTCGGCGACGCCGCGGCGCCGGTAGCCGGACCGCACCACGAAGCACACCACCGACCACACCGCAACGTCGTCG
This sequence comes from Jiangella asiatica, assembly GCF_004349065.1. Taxonomy (GTDB): domain Bacteria; phylum Actinomycetota; class Actinomycetes; order Jiangellales; family Jiangellaceae; genus Jiangella; species Jiangella asiatica. The sequence goes on along the minus strand of NZ_SMKZ01000004.1, from coordinate 188,340 downwards.
ACCGGCCGGATGGTGGTGGAGCGCAGCAGCCGCCCCATCGACGCCCGCGGGCCGACGTTGCACCAGCCCACAGGCTCGCCATCGAGGTAGGCCAGCAGCCCAGGCGGCGGGCCGTGCGCCACCAGGTCGTGCAGGCGGGCCTCGCGGTCGGCGCCGGGCATGCGGCCGAACTCGCCGGAGGGCAGCAGCCAGGCCAGGCACCAGCACGCGTCGGAGCCGCCACCGCGCGGCGCCAACAACGACCGGAGATCCTCCCAGCGTTCGGGCGTGGCGGGGCGCACCAGCAGCTCCGACGCCGTCGTCGGGGGGGAGTCCTCGGCCATGGCAGCAGTTTGGCTCATGTCACCGACAAAGTCGGCGCGTTACCCTTGCCATGAACCCCGATCACCCCGCCGACCTCCGAGGATTCCTGCCGACGTGTTCGCCACCCTCTCCGACCGCCTCACCGCGACGTTCAAGAACCTGCGCGGCAAGGGTCGACTCTCCGACGAAGACATCGACGCCACCGCGCGCGAGATCCGCGTCGCGCTCCTGGAGGCCGACGTCGCCCTGCCGGTCGTCAAGGACTTCATCGCCGCGGTCAAGGAGCGCGCCCGCGGCGCCGAGGTCTCGCAGGCGCTCAACCCGGCGCAGCAGGTCATCCAGATCGTCAACGACGAACTGGTGCGCATCCTGGGCGGCGAGACCCGACGGCTCCGCTTCGCCAAGCAGCCGCCGACGGTCATCATGCTCGCGGGCCTGCAGGGTGCCGGTAAGACGACGCTGGCGGGCAAGCTCGCGATGTGGCTGAAAAGCCAGGGCAAGCAGCCGCTCCTGGTCGCCGCCGACCTCCAGCGGCCCAACGCCGTCACCCAGCTGCAGGTGGTGGGCGAGCGGGCCGGCGTCGCGGTCTGGGCGCCCGAACCGGGCAACGGCGTCGGCGACCCGGTCGCGGTGGCCAGGTCCAGCATCGAGCACGCCACCAGCAAGCTGTACGACGTCGTCGTCGTCGACACCGCCGGCCGGCTGGGCGTCGACGAGGAGATGATGCGGCAGGCCGCCGACATCCGTGACGCGGTCAAGCCTGACGAGACCCTCTTCGTCGTCGATGCCATGATCGGCCAGGACGCCGTCACCACGGCCACCGCCTTCCTCGAGGGCGTCGGGTTCGACGGTGTCGTGCTGACCAAGCTCGACGGCGACGCCCGCGGCGGCGCCGCGCTCTCGGTCGCCTCGGTCACCGGCCGGCCGGTCATGTTCGCCTCGGCCGGTGAGAAGCTCACCGACTTCGACGTCTTCCATCCCGAGCGGATGGCCTCGCGCATCCTCGACCTCGGCGACATGCTGACGCTGATCGAGCAGGCACAGAAGGCGTTCGACGCCGACCAGGCCGAGGAGATGGCGCGCAAGCTCTCGGCCAAGGGTGGCAAGGACTTCACCTTCGACGACTTCCTGCAGCAGATGCAGGCGATCAAGAAGATGGGCTCGTTCAAGAGCCTGCTGGGCATGCTGCCCGGCGCCGGCCAGATGCGCGAGGCACTGGAGTCCTTCGACGAGCGCGAGCTCGACCGCGTGCAGGCCATCGTCCACTCGATGACCCCGGCCGAGCGCGACAACCCGAAGATCATCAACGGCTCTCGCCGGGCCCGCATCGCCCGCGGCTCCGGCCGCCAGGTCAGCGAGGTCAACCAGCTCATCGAGCGGTTCTTCATGGCCCGGGAGATGATGAGCCAGGCCGCGCGGGGCAAGCTCGGTGGCCTGGGCAACATGCCCGGCATGCCGGGCATGGCCGGCGGGATCCCCGGCTTGCCGGGCATGGGGGGCAAGAAGAGCAAGGGCCGCCAGCCCAAGCAGGGCAAGAAGGGCAAGCGCGGCGCCCGGTCGGGCAACCCGGCCAAGCGGGCCGCACAGCTCGCCGCCGCCGACGAACGCCGTGCCCAGGAGGCCCAGCCCGGCCAGGTGCCGTCCGCCTTCGGCGGCGACGCTCCCTCGCCCGAGGGTGGGTTCGAGTTGCCCGACGACATCGCCGAGTTCCTGAAGAAGCGGTGATTACGACAGCTCCGGCCCTGCACGTCCGGGGCGTCGCGCTGCCGGACGGGGAGCACCACGACCTGTGGGTTCGCGACGGCGCCGTCACCTACGAGTCGGTGCCCGGCGCCGAGACCGTCGCCACCGGATGGGTGCTGCCCGGGCTGGTCGATCTCCACTGCCACGTCGGCCTGGCGGCGAACGGCGTCGTCCCCGACGACGTCGCCGAGCAGCAGGCGGTCACCGACCGCGACGTCGGCGTGCTGCTCCTCCGCGACGCCGGCTCGCCCGCCGACACCCGCTGGATGGACGGCCGCGACGACCTCCCGCGCATCGTCCGCGCCGGCCGCCACATCGCCCGCACCAAGCGCTATCTGCGCAACTACGGTTGGGAGATCGAGCCTGACGAGCTGGTCGCCTACGTCGAGCAGGAGGCCCGCCGAGGCGACGGCTGGGTGAAGCTCGTCGGCGACTGGATCGACCGCGACAAGGGCGACCTCGGGCCGTGCTGGCCGCGGTCGGCGCTGGAGCAGGCGATCTCGCGCGCCCACGAGCTGGGTGCCCGGGTCACGGCGCACGTGTTCGGCGAGGACGCCCTCCCCGACCTGCTGGACGCCGGCATCGACGGCATCGAGCACGGAACGGGGCTGTCCGCAGACCTTGTCGCGGGCATGGCCGAGCGCGGCGTCTCGCTGGTCCCGACGCTGGTCAACATCGCCAACTTCCCCAAGTTCGCCGACCGGGGCGAGGCGAGGTACCCCGCCTACGCAGCCCACATGCGCGCCCTGCACCAGCGGCGCTACCAGAACGTCCGCGACGCCTATGACGCCGGCGTCCCGGTGTTCGCCGGCACCGACGCCGGCGGCCAGCTGCCGCACGGCCTGATCGCACGCGAAGTGCTGGAGCTGGTCGCGGCCGGCATCCCGGCGCCGGACGCGGTCTCGGCGGCCTCCTGGAAGGCCCGCGCCTACCTGCTGGGCGGCAGCGGCGTGCTGGACGAGGGCGTCGGCGCCGACCTCTGCGTCTACGCCGCCGACCCCCGGGTCGAACCGGAGACCCTCCTCGACCCCGTTCGCATCATCCTGCGCGGCCGCGTCGTCCACTGACGTCACGCCGCTGCTCCTGGTCGGTGCGACCCGTTCCATGCATGCGCGTTCTGTCGCGCACCTGCGAGCTGCCAGCCCGCGCCGGATCACCAGGACGCCAGGCCGCTGTGAGCTCGGGGCTCGGGCATCACGGGCCTCGTCACCTGATCACACCAGCCCACCGGCGCGCACGGCCTGCCAGACGCTCCACGTCGATGCTAAAGAACTCTTGCTAAAGGGTTTTTAGCAAGATACCTTCAGTGTCATGCCGGATCAGGACCTCAAGGTCAGCAACCCGCAGCGGGTCCGGGCGCTGGCTCATCCACTGCGCCTCAAGCTCATGGACCTGCTCGGCGCGGAGCCGGAGCTGACGGCTACCCAGTGCGCCGAGCTCACCGGTGAAAGCGTCGCGAGCTGCTCGTTCCACCTGCGCATGCTGGCCAAGTACGGCTACATCCAGCCGGGGGAGCGGCGCGGCCGCGAGAAGCCGTGGCGCCTGGTGAGCCGCAGCCGCACCGTCACGCCCGACTACGACGACCCGGACTCCGTGCGGGAGGTGTCGGCGTTCGCTCGGCTCGTCGTGGAGCGAGAGGCCGACCGGCTGCGCCGCTGGCTGGCCGCCGCCCGTACCCAGCCGGAGGAGTGGGTGGGCGCGTCCACCATCACGACGTCGTCGTTCTGGCTGACGGCCGCGGAGATGCAGGAGGTCAGCGACGAGCTCACCGCGTTGTCGACCCGGCTGGCCGAGCGGTTCTCCGGCCGCCGTGACGATGCCCCGAGCCGCCCCTCCGGCGCCCGGTTCGTGCACATCCTCGGCGCGACGAGCGTCGACATCGCCGGCCCCACTGACGCGGCCGACGCATCCTCCGGCGAACCGACGCCATGAACGGCGCGCTCAGGCGACCGGCGTTCCGCCGGCTCACCGTCGCCTGGACGTTCAGCAACGCCGGCGACAGCGCGCTCTACCTCACCGCGCCCATCTGGGCCAAGGACCTGACCGGCAGCAACGCCTCGGCCGGCCTGGTGTTCCTCGCCCTCGGCCTGCCGGTCGTCCTGGCGCCGTTCGCCGGTCACCTGGCCGACCGGATGTCACGCCGCCTGCTGGTCGTCGTCGTGAACCTCGTGGCCGCGCTCGGCGTGCTGAGCCTGCTCGCCGTCGACTCCGCGGCCGACATCTGGCTGGTCTACGCGGTGATCTTCGGTTACGGCTGCGTGGGCTACGTCACCAGCGCGGCCCAGTCGGGGCTGCTGCGTGACCTGCTCGACGACGACGAGCTGGCCGGCGCCAACGGGCTGCTGAGCAGCATCGACCAAGGGCTCCGGCTGCTCACGCCATTGGCCGGCGCTGGCCTCTACGCGTGGTTCGGCGGCGGCGCCGTCGCCCTCCTGACGGCAGGGCTGCTGCTGGTGGCGGCGCTGGTGCTGGTGACCATGAAAGTCCAGGAGACCCCGCCGGTCGGCCGCGGCGAGCGCGCGGGCTTCGGACGCGAGCTGACCGCGGGCGCGCGGCACGTCCGCTCCGTCCCGGTGCTCGGCCAAGTCATCGTGGTGGTGGGCGTCGCGTTCGCACTGACCGGGCTGGCGAACTCGACCACGTTCGCCGTCATCGACGACGGCTTGCGCATGAGCACCGAGTTCTTCGGCGTCCTCGCCAGCATCCAGGGCTGCGGGGCCGTCGTCGCCGGCGTGACGGCGGGCCGGCTCGTCCGGCGCATCGGCGAGCGGGCCGCCGTCGGCGTCGGGTTGACCTGCCTGGCCGTCGGCATCGCCGGCGGGCTCAGCACGTCGGTCGTGCTCGTCGCGGCGGGCACGGTGGTGGTCGGGCTCGGCGTGGTCTGGATGGTGGTGGGCCTGGTGACACTGCGTCAGCGCCTGACGCCGCCACGGCTGCAGGGCCGCGTGTCGGCGGCCACGAACCTCGCGCTCAACGGGCCGCAGGTCGTAGGAACCGCCACCGGCGCCGCCCTCATCGCCTCCGTCGACTACCGCGTGCTGATCGCCGTCATGACCGTCACGATCCTCGCCTGCGCTGCCGTGCTGCTCGTACGCGGCGCCGCCGAGGCGCCCCGCACACCGTCGGCCGCGCCGTCCCTCGCGCCGAACACCGACGACGACCGCTTTACCGGAATCGTCCAGAGCTGACCTCGGAGGTCACCATGCTGCACATCGACGCCGCACACCACGTCCACCGCGAGCGGACGGCGCGCCTGCGCCACGAGCTCCTGGTCGCTCAGCTGCGCCGCGCCCGGCGGTCGGAGCGCTGGGCGGCGCGCTCGGCCGGACTGGCATCGGGGCTGGCCCGGTACGCCCAGGCACAGCGTGCACGGGTGTGCTGACGCTCCCTGGGCACGCGAGTTGGGTCCGACCGCCGCGATCTGGCACAATGGCCTGCTGAACCGGCGGTCGCGCGGCCCTCTCACCCGCGAGCACCGGGTCCATCGAATCGTCGTGACCGGCGCCCCACCCAGGTGACGACGGCTCACCCGTGCGTCACCACTCCAAGGAGACTCCACCCCAGTGGCTGTCAAGATCAAGCTGAAGCGAATGGGCAAGATCCGTTCGCCGCACTACCGCATCATCGTCGCCGACGCTCGCACGAAGCGCGACGGCCGGGCCATCGAACAGATCGGCCTGTACAACCCGAAGCTCGAGCCGAGCCTCATCCAGGTCGACTCCGAGCGAGCGCAGTACTGGCTGGGTGTGGGCGCCCAGCCGACCGAGCCGGTGCTGGCCATCCTCAAGGTCACCGGCGACTGGCAGAAGCACAAGGGCCTGCCCGGTGCCGAAGGCACGCTGAAGGTCGCCGAGCCGAAGCCCGAGAAGCGCGCGGTGTTCGACGCCGCCCTCGCCGAGGTGCACGGAGAGCCGAAGTCCGACGCCACCACGCCGAAGAAGAAGCCGGCCAAGAAGAGCGCCGCCAAGGCCGAGGACAAGAAGGCCGAGAAGAAGGCCGACAAGGCCGAGCGGGCCAAGGCTGACGAGGCGAAGGCCGAGGAGCCGACGGAGGTCAAGGCCGACGCGAAGGCTGACGAGGCGAAGGCTGACGAGGCGAAAGCCGAGGAGCCGACGGAGGCCAAGGCCGACGCGAAGGCGGCCGACGAGGCGAGCTCGGACGAGTCCTGATGCTCGCCGAGGCACTGGAGCACCTGGTCGCTGGCGTCGTCGACCATCCTGACGACGTCAGCGTCCGCACCCGCCAGCTGCGTCGCGGCCGGCTGCTCGAAGTCCGCGTCCACCCCGACGACCTCGGTAAGGTCATCGGGCGTGGCGGTCGTACGGCCACGTCGTTCCGCACCGTCATCTCATCGCTGTCCGACAGCGGTGTGCGCATCGACTTCGTCGACATCGACGGACGCTGACACACAGCCAGACTCAGATGATCGTCACGGTCGGGCGTATCGGGCGCGCGCACGGCGTCCGCGGTGAGGTCACCGTCGAGGTTCGCACCGACACCCCCGACGAGCGCTTCGCCGACGGCGCCGTGCTGGCCACCGAGCCCGCCGCGCGCGGGCCGCTGACCGTGCTCGCCTCCCGATGGCACAGCGGCCGGCTGCTGGTGCGGTTCGACGCGGTCACGGACCGCACCTCCGCCGAGCTGTTGCGCGGCACGATGTTGCTGGCGGAGATCGCCGCCGACGCACGCACCGGCGACCCCGACGAGTTCTTCGACCACCAGCTGGTGGGGCTGACCGTCGTCACCGTCGACGGCGACGAGCTCGGGGCCGTGCGCGAGGTCGTCCACGCGCCGGGCCAGGACCTCCTCGCCGTCGCCCGGCCGGACGGCGGCGAGGCGCTGGTCCCGTTCGTCACCGAGATCGTGCCGGAGGTCGACCTGGGCGCATCGCGTGTCGTCGTCGACCCGCCGGCCGGACTGCTCGAGTGAAGGCCGGCGCGACATGAGGATCGACGTCGTCACGATCTTCCCCGACTACCTGGCGCCGCTTGAGCTGTCTCTGGTCGGCAAGGCCCGTGCGGCCGGGGTGCTCGACGTGCGGGTCCACGACCTGCGCGACTGGACCACCGACCGGCACCGCACCGTCGACGACACCCCGTACGGCGGCGGCGCCGGCATGGTCATGAAGCCCGACGTGTGGGGCGCGGCGCTCGACGCCGTCGCGGGCGAGGCGACACCCCGCCTGATCGTGCCCACTCCGTCCGGCCAGCCGTTCACCCAGGACGTCGCCGCCGAGCTGGCCGATGAGCCGTGGCTCGTCTTCGCCTGCGGGCGGTACGAGGGCATCGACGCGCGGTTCGTCGACGACGCCAGGACCCGGCTGCCGGTCACCGAGCTGTCCATCGGCGACTACGTGCTGGGCGGCGGCGAGTCCGCGGTGCTGGTGGTGGTCGAGGCGGTCGCGCGCCTGCTCCCAGGCGTCGTCGGCAACCCTGAGTCGCTGGTGGAGGAGTCGCACGGCGCCGACGGCCTGCTGGAGTACCCCGTCTACACCAAGCCGCCGACGTGGCGCGGCCTGGATGTGCCGGAGGTGCTGCTGTCCGGGCACCACGGCATGGTGGCCCGGTGGCGGCGCGACGAGGCGCTGCGGCGCACGGCGAGGCACCGACCGGACCTGCTCGAGCGGATCGACCCGGACCAGCTCGACCAGCGTGACCGCGAGGTTCTCGACGAGGTTGGGTTTCGTGTCCGGCCCCCATCTGTGGCAGACTGATCTGCCGTTGCCCGGTTCGCGAACGCCCTGCCACAGGGGGAGCGCTGACGCGAGAGCCGGGATCACACCGAAACCGATCGCCGTGGGCGACCTGTGGCGCCCGCGAGGAAGAGAACTCCATCATGCACACGCTCGACGCTGTCGACGCCGCGCAGCTCCGCGACGACATCCCCGCCTTCAGGGCCGGTGACAACCTGAAGGTCCACGTCCGGGTCGTCGAGGGCAACCGCTCCCGCGTCCAGGTCTTCCAGGGCGTGGTCATCCGGCGCCAGGGCTCCGGCATCCGCGAGACGTTCACCGTCCGCAAGGTCAGCTTCGGTGTCGGTGTCGAGCGCACCTTTCCGGTGCACACCCCGGTGATCGAGAAGATCGAGCTGGTCACGCGCGGCGACGTCCGGCGGGCGAAGCTCTACTACCTTCGCAGCCTGCGCGGCAAGGCCGCCAAGATTCGCGAGAAGCGCGAGACGGCCTGACCGTCCCTCCGGGGTACCCGGTGCCACGGACCGGCACCATCGCCGGGTAGCGTGCGGCTGGCACGTATTGTTCTCTACGTGCCACCCGACGCGTTCGACTCTTCTCCGGGCATGTCCCGGACACCCCAGGGAGATGCCGTGACCGAGGAGAGCCAGCCTCGGGGAGGCGATGGCGAGAGGCCCTACGGCGACGGCATCGTGCCAGGCGCCGGGGGTGGCCCTGGGTACGGTGCCGGCGGCGCCTCCGGTCGCGGTGCGGCACCCGGAGGCGGTGCTGGTGGCGCGGGCTCCGGCGGTGCGGGTACCGGTGGCGCTACATCGGGTGCGGGGTCTGCGCGGCGCGGGCTGAGCGCCTTCGTCAAGGAGACCGCCATCGTCGTGGCGCTCTCGCTGATCATCGCCACCGTCGTGCGCATCTTCCTCGTGCAGGCGTTCCTGATCCCGTCCGGGTCCATGGAAGACACCCTCCTCGTCGGCGACCGCGTCCTCGTCTCCAAGATCAGCCTGCAGTTCGGCGACATCAACCGTGGCGACGTCGTCGTCTTCGAGGACCCCGACCGCTGGCTCGGCGCTCAGGCGCCCGACGGCGGTGGCGGGGTCGGCGAGGCCGTCAAGGACATCTTCGAGTTCGTCGGCGTGCTGCCCGACGACTCCGAGGAACACCTGATCAAACGCGTCATCGGCGTCGGCGGCGACACCGTGGCCTGCTGCGACGACGCCGGGCACGTCACGGTCAACGGGCAGCCGATCGACGAGTCCGCGTATCTGTACCCCGGCGACTCCCCGTCGCTCAACGAATTCGAGACGACCGTGCCCGAGGGGGAGCTGTTCGTCATGGGCGATCACCGGTCCAACTCCGGCGACTCGCGCATCCACGGCACCTTCCCGGAGGACCTCGTCGTCGGTCGGGCGTTCGCCGTCGCATGGCCGCTGTCGAGGTGGGGGACCATCGGCAGCGACGGCGCGTTCGACGGCGTACCCGCGCCCTGACCTCCAGACCGTCCCGTCCTAGGCTGAGACGTGAGATGACCCTTTCCCTCACCCGTCGACGCATCCCGGTGCGGCGTGATGCCGGGATCTACGCCTACGAGCGGACCCTGGCCCGGTCCGGGTTCACGCCCGTCGCCGGCACCGACGAGGCCGGTCGCGGCGCCTGCGCGGGACCGCTGGTCGTGGGCGCCGCCGTGCTCAAGCCGGGCAAACGCGGTGAGATCCCCGGACTGGCCGACTCCAAGCTGCTCACGCCGGCCGCCCGCGAACGCGCTTACGACGAGGTGCTGGCTCGGGCGCTGGCCTGGTCGGTCATCATCGTCCCGCCCGACGAGGTCGACCGCGTCGGGCTGCACCGCTGCAACATCACCGCGATGCGCCGAGCTCTGGCGCGCCTGGACCTGACGCCCAGCTACGTGCTGACCGACGGCTTCCCGGTCAGCGGCCTGGGCGTGCCCGGCCTGGCGATGTGGAAGGGCGACCAGGTCGCCGCCTGCATCGCCGCCGCGTCCGTCATCGCCAAGGTCACCCGCGACCGCATCATGTGCGAGCTGCACGAACAATGGCCCCAGTACGGGTTCGACGCACACAAGGGCTACGTCACCGACGAGCACCAGCAGGCCCTCGCCACGCACGGTCCGAGCCCGGTTCACCGTCGCTCGTACGCCAACGTCGCGCGCGTGGTATCCCTTGGAGACGAAAGCTTGAGAGGGGACCCGACCTATGAGTGCTGAGGATCTCGAGAAGTACGAGACCGAGATGGAGCTCTCGCTGTACCGCGAGTACCGCGACGTGGTCGGCCTGTTCTCGTACGTGGTGGAGACCGAGCGGCGGTTCTACCTGACCAACAACGTCGACTTCCAGGTCCGCGGCGAGGGCGGCGACGTCTACTTCGAGGTCACCATGAGCGACGCCTGGGTGTGGGACATGTACCGCCCTGCCCGCTTCGTCAAGAACGTCAAGGTCGTGACCTTCAAGGACGTCAACGTCGAGGAACTCGCCAAGAGCGACCTCGAGATCCCCAAGACCTGACCCGCCCACCGGCAACCCGCCCCGACCCGTTGGGCGCGCGGGGCTCGGAATGATCACGTTCAGCACGAGATCTCGTGTCGCACCATGCTCGCAAGCCTCGTGAGGCGCGCAATGGCCTCGTGATGGCGGGAGCCCGGCGCACGTGCTACGGCTTTTGCGGCGCACGCTCTGCGCCCTGTGGCGCGCACGCCGGCGCACCCATCTGACCAGCGGGTTGTCCACAGGCCGAACGAAGGCCGCGGGTTGTCCACATTTCGCCGAAACGGCCTTGGATCGGCCCCGCCCGCGGGTGAGGCTCGGTACCGGAGGTGAGGCCGGTGCGGGTCAAGGACAGCATCGGGGCGTACGGCGAGCAGGTTGCCGCCGAACACCTGGTGCGGGCCGGGTTCGTCGTGGTCGAGCGCAACTGGCGCTGCGACATCGGCGAGATCGACATCGTCGCCATGGACGGCGGGACGGTCGTGGTCTGCGAGGTGAAGACACGCAGCGGGTTCGGGTTCGGTTCCGGGCTGGAGGCGGTCACGGCGAAGAAGCTGGCGCGGCTGCATCGGCTGGCGCTGCGTTGGCTGGCTGAGCATGCCGCGCGGGGCACGCCGGTGCGGGTCGACGTCGTCGCCGTCCATCGCCGGCCCGCCGGCGCCCCGGTCATCCTGCACGTGCGGGGTGCCCAGTGACGCGACTGGCGCGCTGCCGCAGCGTGACTCTGATCGGCGTGCGGGGCACGGTCGTTGACATCGACGTCCACCTCGGCGGGATGCCCGGGTTCGCCCTGGTGGGGCTGCCCGACGCGTCACTGTACGAGGCGCGCGACCGCGTCCGCTCCGCCGTCATGTCCAGTCACGAGCCGTGGCCGCTTCAGCGCATCACGGTCAGCCTGTCGCCGGCGGCGTTGCCGAAGCGGGGCAGTCACTTCGACCTCGGGGTCGCGGTGGCCATCCTGGCGGCCGCCGAAGAAGTCCCGCTGGCCGGTCTCGACGGCGTGCTGTTCCTCGGCGAGCTGGCGCTGGACGGCAGGCTACGACCCGTCCGCGGTGTGCTGCCGGCCGTGGTCACCGCGGTGCGCGCCGGCCTTACCCGGGCCGTCGTGCCGGAGTCGAACGTCGCGGAGGCTCGGCTCATCCCCGGCATGACGGTGTTCGGCGCCAGGTCGCTCCGCCAGGTGCTGGCATTCCTCCGGGGCGCGCCGATCCCCGACGAGGACGTCGACGGGCTCCAGCCCGCCGACGCGGAGCTCGCCGGCCCGGTAGATCTCGACCTCGCCGACGTAGCCGGGCAGAAGCCGGCCAAAGACGCCATCGAGATCGCTGCCGCCGGCCACCATCATCTGATGCTCAGCGGGCCACCGGGCGCTGGCAAGACGATGCTCGCGCGGCGCCTGCCCTCGCTGCTGCCCGATCTGTCGATCGAGGAGTCCCTCGAGGTCAGCGCCATCCATTCGGTGGCCGGGGTGCTCCCGTCGGGACGCCCGCTGATCGTCCGGCCGCCGTTCTCCGACCCACATCACACGTCCACGCCGGCGGCGGTGGCCGGCGGCGGCAGCCGCATCCCCAAGCCGGGAGCGGCGAGCCTGGCGCACCGCGGCGTGCTGTTCCTGGACGAGGCGCCGGAGTTCTCGCCGCGGGTGCTCGACTCGCTGCGGCAGCCGTTGGAGAACGGCGAGATCGTGCTCGCCCGATCCGAGGCCACCGTCGTCTTCCCGGCCCGGTTCCTGCTGGTCCTGGCGCAGAACCCCTGCTCGTGCGGCAACTTCGGCAGCACGATGCATCAGTGCACCTGCAGTCCTGACTCGGTCCGGCGGTACGGCCAGCGGCTGTCCGGGCCGGTTCGCGACCGGATCGACATGCACGTGCGCGTCGACGCGCCGAGCATGGCCGACATCGACGCCGCGGTGGATTCCGCCGAACCCAGCAAGGTGGTCGCGGATCGGGTGGCCGAGGCGAGGGAACGGCAGGCGCGGCGGCTGCGTGAGACGCCCTGGCGGTGCAACGGCGAGCTCCCAGGTCCCTACCTGCGTCGTGAGCTGAGGCTGCCGGCCGACGTGACCGTCCCGGTGTACGAGGAGCTGCGCCAGGGGCACGTCACGATCCGTGGCGCGGACCGGATCCTCCGGGTCGGCTGGACGGTCGGCGACCTCGCCGGGCACGACCGGCCCACCGTCGACGACATGGAACGGGCTGTCGAACTGCGTCTCGGGCAGCTGGCATGAGCCGGGACAGGGAGGCGCGGGCGGCGCTGTCCGCCGTCGTCGAGCCGGGCGAGGAAACGGTGGCGGTGCGGCTCGAGGAGGCCGGCGCGGTGGCTACGTGGAACGCCGTGCGGGACGGTGACGATGCACTCGACAAGACCGGACTCCTCCGTCGACGCGCGGTGCGCGTCGACGGTGCTGGGGTGCTCGCCCGGGCCGAACGGCTCGGCATCGACTTCCTCTGTCCCGGCGATCCCGGTTGGCCGGCGCCGCTGAACGCGATGGCGGCGACCATGACGTTCGGCGCCGACCGGGTTCCGCCGCCGTTCGGCCTGTACGTCCGCGGCGACGTGGACCTTAGCGGTGCCGTGGACCACGCGGTGGCCATCGTCGGAGCCCGCAACGCCAGCCGCTACGGCGAGCGGGTGGCGTCGGATCTCGCCGCGGACCTGGCCCTGAGCGGGTGGACGGTGGTGTCCGGCGCGGCGTTCGGCATCGATGGGGTCGCGCACCGTGGCGCCCTGACCGTCGGCGGCGTCACCATCGCGGTGCTGGCCAGTGGCGTCGACGTGCCCTACCCGCGAGGCCACACCGACCTGCTGGACCGCATCGCCGCAAGCGGTGTCGTGGTGAGCGAGGTTCCACCGGGCAGCCGGCCCATGCGGTCGTGGTTCCTGGCGCGCAACCGCATCATCGCCGCGTTGACCGCCGGCACCGTCGTCGTGGAGGCCGCGGCCCGCTCTGGCGCGCTCAACACGGCTCGGTGGGCGGACAAGCTGAGCCGTGAGGTGCTGGCCATGCCCGGGCCGGTGACCTCGGCATTGTCGGTCGGCTGCCATGACCTGGTTCGCGATCACGGCGCCACCCTCGTCACGGATGCCCGCGACGTGCTGGACGCGGTGGGACAGCTCGCCGCTGACGCGGCACCACTCCGGCAGGGCGAGGAGCGGCCCTTCGACCGGCTGCTCCCGGTGCAGCGGATGGTGCGCGAGCACATGTCCGCAGAGGGACCGTCCAGCGTGGACCTGCTGGTGCGGGCGACAGGTCTCGAGGGCGCGAGAGTCCGCCGTGCCCTGCGGGAGCTCGCCATCGGCGGTTGGGTCACCCAGGTGCCTGGTGGGTGGTGCCTGGGTTCGAGGGTCCCATGAGGCCCCGCGGGCGACGGGCCGGCTGTCATCCGGATCACGAAAGGAGGTACAGGGGCCGTCCCGGAGCGGTATCTATGGAGGTGGCGGCATCGGCTGCCGGAAATCGGGGAAGGGAACCGCCAGGGTTCGGTGGCACGCATCACCAACATCAGCGCTCGATCCGACACCAGCTTCGACGACCGGTACGCGTGGGCATCGCGCGCGCGAACCAGACGCTGCGCAACGTCTCCGGTGCCTGGATCAAAGACCAGAAGGTCGAGATCCAGAATGGCGAGATCGTCGCCCACCAGGTCGCCATGGAAGTGACATTCGTCCTCGACGACTGAGGCCCGTCGCGGACGTGGGGCGCTGCGGCCGAGGCGTCGATCAGCCCGTGGTCAGACGCATCGTGGCTCGCCGGAGCGCTTCACCGGCCGGGCGAGTTGGCCACGGCGGTCGCCGCTGCCCGCTCGCCGCCATCAGCGTGGCGCCGGTGTTCGGGCGATGCGCTGGGTGATCCTGGACGGATGGACGCCGTCGAGGATCTGCCGGAGCCGCTGGCGGAGGCGGTCGCGGAGTTCGCGCGGCACCTTTCCGCCGAGCGCGACCGGTCCGAGCACACCATCCGCGCCTACATCGGTGACGTCACCGGGCTGATGGGCCACCTGGCCCGGCTGGGCCGCACGGAGGTCGGCCAGCTCGACCTGGCGTCGCTGCGGAGCTGGCTGGCAAGCCTCAACACGCGCGGCCGGTCCCGGGCGACGCTGGCTCGGCGTGCCTCGGCCGCCCGTACGTTCACGGCGTGGGCGCACCGGACGGGTCGCCTCGAGCAGGACGTGGGCTCCGCGCTGGCCACGCCCAAGACCCGCCGGACGCTGCCGGACGTGCTGCGCGCTGGCGAGGCGGCGACGCTGCTCGACGCGGCGGCTGACCATGCTGCGGCCGGCGAGCCGGTCGACCTGCGCGACCACGCGCTGCTCGAGCTCCTGTACGCCACCGGCATCCGGGTGGGCGAGCTGGTCGGACTCGACGTGGACGACGTGGATGCCGGCCGGCGCGTGGTGCGCGTCCTCGGCAAGGGCCGCAAGGAGCGCACCGTCCCGTACGGAGCTCCGGCCGCGGAGGCGCTGGAGCGGTGGCTGCGCGACGGCCGGCCGCGGCTGACGAGGCCGGCGGCCGGGCCGGCGCTGTTCGTCGGCGTCCGTGGCGGCCGACTCGACCAGCGCGCCGCGCGCACCGTGGTCCACCGCCGGCTGCGCGCGATCCCCGGCGCACCCGACGTCGGCCCGCACGGGCTGCGGCACACGGCGGCGACACACCTGCTGGAAGGCGGGGCCGATCTGCGCAGCGTGCAGGAGCTGCTGGGGCATGCGTCGCTGGGCACGACCCAGATCTACACGCACGTGTCGGTCGATCGGCTGCGCAAGGCCTACCGGCAGGCTCATCCGCGCGCTTGACCAGCACACGGCACCTAGGCACGTCGAGCGAGTCGGTGTTCAGCTGCGCTGGCGGGCGACCTCGGCCACCTGCTCGATCACGGTCCGGGACGGCACATCGCCGGTGGGGTTGTCCGGCATCGTGACCACGACCGTGCGGACGTCCCCTCATCGGCACGGCGGCCGTGACGACGGCGGCCAGCAGGTCCGGCCTCGGACCCCACCCTGACCGGGCGCGGCCGGGACGTGGATCAGTCGGTGCCCGGTCAGCCGTGCCTGTTGCCCGGTAGCTCACCCAGCTCGGTGACGGCGCGACGACGTCGTCGCCCAGCGCCAGCAGCAGGCCGTACACGAGCGGCCTGCTGCCCGGCTCCGCCATCACCAGCTCCGGATCGGTGGTCGGGCCGCGTCGCTCCCAGTACCCGGCGGCAGCCTGCCGCAGTCGGCCGTGCCGGCGACCGGGCCGTACGCGCGGCCACTGCCGATGGACAGCGCATCGCGCAGCGCCGAGGCGCCACGAAGACGTAACGCGGGCGAAACGGCTCAGGCGGCGATCAGCTTGCCGTAGCGCTGGCGGGCCGCCTCGCCGGACGTGCCGAGGTAGGAGCCGATCAGCCACCAGGCGAGCCCGGCGGCGCGCGCATCGCGGACCGCCTCCAGGATGTCGCGCTCGGCCTGCGCACGCGCCTGGACCGCCCGGTAGATGGCCGCGAGCGGGCGGGCGTCCTTGAACTTGCTCGGATCCGGCTCGTGCTCCTCGAAACGGCGCGCGAGCTCTTCAGCGTGTTCGATGACGTACTGGAACGAGTAGGGCATGGTCACGGTCACCACCTCAGGTATTTGCGTCCGGCGGACATGGCGTGAACGACGACCGGCCCTGCCGCCGATCGGACCACACCGAGCTCGAGGAGCCGAGCGGCGCGACTCGGGCCGACGACCATGGTGAGTCCGTCGTCTTCGTCATCGCTGCGCATGGCGCAGCGGTAGGCATGGAGGATGTCCTCGTCGCTGACGCCGTGCTTGCGTGCGCTGGGCGCGATGTGGGGTTCGTCGTGCACCGACGCTACGCTTCTTCGGGAGGGTTGGCAAGGTAACTTGCGACGCTGAGGATCGAGGGCGGGTGTGGGGCAGCGACGGGTCTGGCCTGCGGGGCCGTGGTGAGCTGGGGTGGTGACCGGCGCCGTCGGATGGCCGCGGCAACGGGCCGGAGGCCAGCCGCGTCGGGGGAGAGGCTGCCTGTCCGGCGGGAAGCCAGGGCATCGGGTCGGTGACCTGGCCGGCGGCGTAGAGCATGAAGTGCAGGTGGCACCCGGTGGACAGTCCGGTGTCGCCGGCGCGGCCCACGGCATGTCCCGCGGGGATGGTCTGGCCGGCGGCGACGGTGACGGCCGACAGGTGGCCGTAGGACGTGGTGACCGGCGTGCCGCGGAGGCGGCCGTGGTCGACGGTGACCTGCAGCCCGTACGCTCCCCGCTCGCCGGCGTCGGTGACGCGGCCGGCCGCGGCGGCGCGGATGGGAGTACCGCACGCCGCGGCGAAATCGGTGCCGTCGTGCAGCTTGAGGACCCCGGTAACGGGATGGACCCGTATCCCGAACGGGGACGTGACGTGCGGCGATGCGACGGGCCAGCCCAGGGCGGTTGATGCCGGGGGCGGTGGGTCGCCGGACAGGGTGCGCTCGTCCAGTGGCAGTAGCTGGATGTCGGCGCCGGTGCCGACCAGGGCGAGCGGGTCGACGTAGCGCTGGCCCTCGCGGGCGCCCCAGTGCAGGCACGCGGCCGGGGCGCAGTGACTCCCCGCGGCCGCCAGCGTGCCGACCGGCTGGCCGGCGGCTACGGCGTCGCCGAGCGTGACGGACGCCGTCACCGGCTCGTACGTGGTGCGGAGGGTGCCGTGATCGACGACGACGACACCGCGCCCGGCGAGCGGGCCGGCATAGGCGACCACGCCGGGACCGGCGGCCCTGACCTCCGCGCCGACCGTGCCGGCCAGGTCGACTCCGCGATGGCCGGCCAGCCACGGTTGGTCGGGAGGGTCGAATCCGTGGACGACGGGTGCCGGCCCGGCCGGCGGGCCGATGGGCAGCACCCATGCGGCCGGCCACCCGGCGAGGACGACGGCGAGGGTGGTGGCGGCGACGATCAGGTTCATGCCACCGAGGCTGGTCGCCAGCCCGCCCCGGCGCATCGGCCAGAACCCGATTTGGGGACAACCGGCTCGGATCCCAGCACCCTGTGGACAACGCACCCGATCCCGACACGCCCACGACCTTGCTCACGGCTGGGTCACGAAACGATAACGAAGACACCGGCAGGGCCCGATCGATTGGACGCACCCACGGGGTCACACGACAGGGTCGGAAGTCGAACCGGTGAATGTGACCTGACGTGAAGCCGCGGTGACAGAGGGTACGGGTGACAGCATGACGCGAGGACGACGGTGGATGGCGGCGCGGGCCGGTGCGGCCGCTCTCGGGATCGCGGCGCTTGTCAGCGCCTGCGGCGGCGGCGGCGAGGAGGTGGACGTCGACGACGGGAACGGCACCTCCGGCGCCGACCAAGGCGGCGGTGACGGTGACGCACCCGCCGGCACCCTCGTCGCGGCCATCTCGGCCCAGCCTGACCAGTTCGACCCCCACAAGACGCAGGCCTACGCCAGCTTCCAGGTGCTGGAGAACGTATACGACACCCTCGTCGTCCCGGACGCGGAGGGCGAGTTCCAGCCCAGCCTGGCCACCGAGTGGACCACCAGCGACGACGCCCTCACCTGGACCTTCACCCTCCGCGAAGGCGTGACCTTCCACGACGGGAGCGCCTTCGATTCCGCCGACGTCGTCTACTCCTACCGGCGCATCATCGACGAGCAGCTGGCGAACGCCTACCGCTTCGCCAGCGTGGCGAACATCGACGCGCCGGACCCGCAGACGGTCGTCATCACCCTCTCGACCCCCACACCGGCGCTGCTGGACAACATCGGCGGCTTCAAGGGCATGGCGATCATCCCCGAGGGCGCGGGCCAGCAGACCGACCTCGCCACCACTGCCGTCGGTACCGGGCCGTTCACGCTCGAGGAGACCGGAGCCGGCGGCGTCACCCTCGCCCGTTACGACGACTACTGGGGAGACCCCGCCACCGTCGAGGGTGTGGAGTTCCGCTACGTGAGCGAGCCGGCGGCCGCCCTGACGGCGCTGCGCTCCGGCGACATCCACTGGACCGACAACGTCCCGCCGCAGGACATCGAGGGCCTGCAGGACGACGAGGAGGTCGAGCTCGGCGTCACGCCGAGCGTCGACTACTGGTACCTCGCCATGAACCAGACCCGCCCGCCGTTCGACAACCGCGACTTCCGCCGTGGCGTCGCGTACGGCATCGACCGCGAGGAGGTCACCGAGGCGGCCCGGTTCGGCGCGGCGACCACGAACCAGACAGCGATCCCGGAGCAGAGCCTCTGGTACCACGAGTACGCGCCGTTCGAGCACGACCCCGACCAGGCCGCCGATCTCATCGAGCAGACCGCGGCCGCCACGCCCCAGCCGATGGGCCTCATGGTCACCGACGAGTACCCGGAGACTGTTCAGGCCGCGCAGGTCATCCAGGCGCAGCTCGCCGAAGTGGGCGTGGAGATCGGCATCGAGCAGGAGGCCTTCGCCACCTGGCTGGACCGCCAGGCCGCCGGCGACTACGACGCGTTTCTGCTCGGCTGGCTGGGCAACCTGGACCCGTTCGGCTTCTACCACGCCCAGCACGTCTGCGAGGGCACGTCGAACTTCCAGGGCTACTGCAACCCCGAGGTCGACACCTTGTTGAACCAGGCCGCCGCCGAGACCGACCAGGAGGCCCGCAAGGCGCTGTACGACCAGGCCGCGGAGCTCATCGTCGACGACGTCAGCTACCTGTACCTGTACAACCCCGACGTCGTGCAGGCCTGGGCACCAGGGCTGGAAGGCTACGAGATCCGTCCGGACAAGGCGATCAACTTTGAAACGGTGAGGCTGCCGGAGTGACCCGTTACGTGCTGCGGCGCCTGCTGCAGTCGGTCGCGGTCCTGCTCGGCGTGAGCATCCTGGTCTTCGCGATCATCCAGCTGGTCCCGGGCGACCCGATCCGGGCGGCGCTCGGCCAGCAGGCCGACCCGGAGACCTACGCGGCCCTGCGCGAGCGGGCGGGCCTCGACGACCCCGTGCCGCTGCAGTTCGTCAACTGGCTCGCCGGCGCCGCCACCGGCGACCTCGGCGTCAGCTTCCGCACCGGCGAGACCGTGCTGTCGCAGATCCTGGCGCGCACGCCGGCGACGCTGTCGCTGGCCGGCGCCGCGATCGTGGTGGCGCTGCTCATCGCGATCCCGCTGGGCACCATCTCCGCGCTGCACCCGCGGAGCCCGGTGGACTGGTTCGCCAGCCTGTCCAGCCAGGCCGGGCTGAGTGTCCCGGACTTCTGGCTGGGCATCCTGCTGATCCTGCTGTTCGCCGGGACGCTGGGGTGGCTGCCGTCGTCCGGCTACACGCCGTTCACGGAGGACCCGGTGGACTGGGCGCGGCACCTGATCCTGCCGGCCATCACCGCTGGCGTCTCCAGTGGATCGATCCTCACCCGGTTCGTCCGCTCGTCGGTGCTGGAGTCGCTCGGCCAGGACCACGTGCGCACCGCCCGGGCCAAGGGCATGCGCGCCCGCGACGTGCTGACCTGGCACGTGCTGCGCAACGCGCTGGTCCCGCTGGTGACGGTGGCCGGCGTGCAGCTGGCCTACCTGCTGTCCGGCGTCGTTGTCGTCGAGTACGTGTTCGCGTGGCCGGGCCTGGGTCAACTGGCCTTTCAGGCCGTCGAGTCGCGCGACTACCCACTGCTCCAGGGCACGGTCCTGCTGTTCGCCGTCATCTTCCTGGTCGTGAACCTGGTCGTGGACCTCGCCTACGCGCGGCTGGACCCGCGCATCTCGTACCGGAGCGCGCGATGAGGGGCCGCGAAACCCTGGCGCTGCTGTTCCGCAGCCCGACGGCGATCGTCGCCGGCGCCGTCCTGGTCGCGCTGGTCGTCACCGCCGTCCTCGGCGACTCGCTCGCCCCGCACGACCCGACCGCCACCGACGTCTCCAACCGCCTGCAGAGCCCCAGCACCGCCCACTGGTTCGGCACCGACGAGCTGGGCCGCGACGTGCTGTCCCGGGTCATCGAGGGCGCCGCGGTGTCCCTGAAGGTCGGCGCGGTCGCGGTCGGGATCTCGCTGGTCGCCGGCGTCCTGATCGGCCTCGTCGCCGGGTACTACGGCACCTGGGTCGACGACGTGCTGATGCGGCTGTCGGACGTGTTGTTCGCGTTCCCGGCGATGCTCATGGCCATCGCGGTGCTGGCCATCCTCGGGCCCGGCTCCACCAACGCGATGATCGCCATCGGCATCGTCTACACGCCGATCTTCGCGCGCATCACCCGGGCCAGCGTGCTCAGTGTCCGCGAGGAGGTCTACGTGCGGGCGGCCCGCTCCGCCGGCGCCGGCGACCTGCGCATCGTCGGCCGGCACGTGCTGCCCAACGTGACCGCACCGATCATCGTGCAGACCTCGATCAGCCTCGCGTTCGCCATCCTCTCCGAGGCCGCGCTGAGCTTCGTCGGCCTCGGCACCCAGCCGCCGGACCCGTCGTGGGGCCGGATGCTCTCCGAGGGCCGCGGCTTCATCGAGCAGGCCTGGTGGATGGCGGTCTTCCCCGGTCTGGCGATCTTCGTGACCGTGCTGGCCTTCAACGTCCTGGGCGACGCGCTGCGCGACGTGCTCGACCCGCGGCAGCGATCCGCCATGGCGGGAACTGGGGTGACGCCGTGAGCTCGCCGCCCACCGACGGCGCCCCGCTGCTCAGCGTCCGCGACCTGCAGGTCTCCTTCCGCACCCGCCGCGGCCCGGCCCGGGTCGTGAACGGGCTGTCGTTCGACGTCCACGCCGGCTGCACGCTCGCCGTCGTCGGCGAGTCCGGCTCCGGGAAGAGCGTCAGCTCGCTGGCCCTGCTCGGCCTGCTGCCCGACGCCGTCGCCGAGGTCCGCGGCAGCGCCGTGTTCGGCGGCGACGAGCTGATCGGCCGCACCGAGGAGCAGCTGCGCCGCGTCCGCGGCGCCGGCATCGGCATGGTCTTCCAGGACCCGATGACCTCGCTCAACCCGGTCCTCACCGTCGAGCGGCAGATCGGCGAGGCGCTGCGGGCGCACGAGAAGGTGTCCGACGAGGGGGTCAGGTCACGCGCCGCGGAGCTGCTCACCGAGGTGGGCATCCCGGACGCGGCCAGCCGGCTGCGGGCCTTCCCGCACCAGCTGTCCGGCGGGATGCGGCAACGGGTCATGATCGCGATCGCGCTGGCGGGCAACCCCCGGGTGCTCATCGCCGACGAGGCGACGACGGCGCTCGACGTCACCGTCCAGGCGCAGATCATCGAGCTGGTCGCGCGCCTGCAGGAGGAGCACGGCATGGGGGTCGTCTGGATCACCCACGACCTCGGCGTCGTGGCCGGGATCGCCGACCACGTGCTGGTCATGTACGCCGGCCGGTGCGTCGAGGAGGGCGCCGTCGACGACCTGTTCGACCGGCCCGAGCATCCGTACACCCGCGGCCTGCTCGGTGCGCTGCCGGTGGTCGACGACCCGCGGCCGGCGCGCGAGCGCGACGACCTGGTCACCATGCCGGGCCTGCCGCCGGACCCCGTCGACCTGCCGGCGGGATGCGCGTTCCACCCGCGGTGCCCGGTCCGCGCCGACGCCCGCTGCGCCACCGAGGTGCCGCCGCTCGCCGCGGTGAGCGCCGATCACGGCGAGGCACACCGCGTCGCCACGTTCTACGCCGGAGGTGACCGCGCATGAGCGACGTGCTGGTGCGCGCCTCCGGGCTGCGGGTGCACTTCGGCGACGTCCGCGCCGTCGACGGTGTCGACCTCGAGGTCCGCCGAGGCGAGACACTGGGTCTGGTGGGGGAGTCCGGCTGTGGCAAGTCCACCTTGGGCAACGCGCTGCTCCGGCTGGTCGAGCCGACCGTCGGCACCGTCGAGTACGACGGCGCCGACGTCACCGCCGCGGGACGGCGGGAGCTGCGGGCGCTGCGCCGGCGGACCGCGATGATCTTCCAGGACCCGTACGCCTCACTCGACCCGCGCCGCACGGTCGCGGAGTCGATCGGCGAGCCGCTGGCGATCCACCGGCTGCACCGCGGCCGGGACGCCCGGCGGGCCCGGGTCGGCGAGCTGATGGAGCTGGTCGGGCTGGACCCGCGCAACGGCAACCGATACCCGCACGAGTTCTCCGGTGGCCAGCGCCAGCGCGTCGGCATCGCCCGGGCGCTGGCCGGCGAGCCGGACTTCGTCGTCTGCGACGAGCCGATCGCCTCGCTCGACGTGTCGGTGCAGGCGCAGGTGGTCAACCTGCTGGTGCGGCTGCAGCGGGAGCTGGGCCTGACCTACCTGTTCGTCTCACACGACCTCGCCGCGGTGCGTCAGGTGGCCGACCGGGTCGCCGTCATGTACCTCGGCCGGGTGGTCGAGATCGGCGACGGCGCCGCGGTGGCCGCGGCACCGGGCCACCCCTACACCGAAGCGCTGGTGTCGGCCGTGCCGGTCCCGGTGCCCGCCCGGGAACGGGACCGCCAGCGCATCGTGCTGCGCGGCGACGTGCCCAGCCCGGCAGCTCCGCCGTCCGGCTGCCGCTTCCGGACCCGCTGCCCGAAGGTCTTCGAGCCCTGCGCCGACCACGACCCCGTCCTCCAGCCGACCGGCCCGGAGCAGCAGGCGGCCTGCCACCTGCACGGTGTCACCGACCACTGACGGCTCAGGGTGGGGTCAGCTCACCCAACCGCCGGGCGACCGCGCGGGGCGCGAGCCGAGCCGTTCGGCCGACTCCGTCAGGTGGCGATGGTCGAGCCTGTTGGCTCGCCCATAGAGGTCGAGTGCCATCGGATCGTGCCACCGGGTGTACGGCCATTCGCTGGAGAATTTTGTGCGTAGTTTTCCGAGCATAGATTTCCGCTGCATGCCGGTGGGCTGCACACAGGTTTCTCCCGTACACTGATCTATGGCCCAGGTCTCCCTGGGTCAAATTCGCGTGCCCTGAGCGCGGCCTTCGTCGTCGGTCTCGGCGTCCGGTGTGGACGGCGGGTGGCGGTGGGCCAGTGGGCACCAGGCGCGACGGCCGACCACCGCCGCGATGAACCGGAACAACGCGCCGGGCGGTCATCACGACCGGCGCGAGAGGAGGAGACGAGGCCATGGCCGTCGTCACCATGCGTCAGCTGCTCGAAAGCGGCGTGCACTTCGGGCATCAGACCCGCCGCTGGAACCCGAAGATGAAGAGGTTCATCTTCACCGAGCGCAACGGCATCTACATCATCGACCTGCAGCAGTCGCTGTCCTACATCGACCGCGCCTACGAGTTCGTCAAGGAGACCGTGGCGCACGGCGGGACGGTGCTGTTCGTCGGCACCAAGAAGCAGGCTCAGGAGGCCGTGCGCGAGCAGGCCACCCGGGTGAACATGCCGTTCGTGACCGAGCGCTGGCTGGGCGGCATGCTGACCAACTTCCAGACCGTGAACAAGCGGCTGCAGCGGCTCAAGGAGCTCGAGGAGCTCAACTTCGACGACGTTGCCGGCTCCGGTCTGACGAAGAAGGAGCTTCTCATGCGCAAGCGTGAGAAGGACAAGCTCGAGCGCACCCTGGGCGGCGTGCGCAACATGTCCAAGGTGCCCAGCGCGGTGTGGATCGTCGACACCAAGAAGGAGCACCTGGCCGTCGACGAGGCGCGCAAGCTCGGCATCCCGATCGTGGCGATCCTCGACACGAACTGCGACCCCGACGAGGTCGACTTCCCGATCCCGGGCAACGACGACGCCATCCGCGCGGTCAGCCTGCTGACCCGGGTCGTGGCCGACTCCGTCGCCGACGGCCTGCTGGGCCGTCAGGGTCAGCGCGGCGACGCCGGCGACGGCGCCGAGCTGGCCTCGGACGAGCCGCTGGCCGAGTGGGAGAAGGAGCTGCTGCAGCAGACGCAGTCCGAGGCCGCCGCGGCACCTGCCGAGACCGCCGAGGCCCCTGCGGCCGGGGAGGCACCCGCCGAGGCGACCGAAGCCCTTGCCACCGAGGCCACCGAGGCTCCGGTCGAGGCAACCGAGGCTCCGGCCGAGGTCGCGGAGACTCCGGTCGAGGCGACCGAGGCGACCGAGGCGCCCGCCGACGCCGACTCCGCCGCGCAGCAGGCCGACGAGCCCGCCCCGCAGCAGGCCTGACGACTGAACCCCGCGGTCGCGGGGTACACGACGACCGCGGTCACGGCCGGGGCGTGACGCAGCCGTCGCGCCCCGGCCGTGACCGAACGACCACCGGACAGACGGACAAGAGAGAAGTGTGAGGATGCCGAACATCACTGCGGCCGACGTCAAGCGGCTGCGCGATGCCACGGGTGCGGGCATGATGGACGCGAAGAAGGCGCTGGAGGAGACCGGCGGCGACTTCGACCAGGCCATCGAGACGCTGCGGATCAAGGGCGCGGCCAAGGCCGCCAAGCGCAGCGCCGAGCGCACCACGTCCAACGGCCTGGTCGCCGCCGAGGGCCCGGCCATCATCGTGCTGGCCTGCGAGACCGACTTCGTGGCCAAGAACGCCGACTTCCAGGAGCTCGCCGCCGACATCGTCGCCGTCGCCGCCGCCGTGAGGCCGGCCGACGTCGAGACGCTGATCGGATCGGCGCTGCCCGACGGCCGCAAGGTCGGCGAGGCCGTCGACGCAGCCGCGGCCGTCATGGGCGAGAAGATCGAGATCACGAACGTCGCCGTCGTCGACGGCGAGGTGGCCACGTACCTGCACAAGCGCTCCGCCGACCTGCCGCCGCAAGTGGGTGTGCTCGTCGAGTACGTCTCCGACGGCTCCGAGACCGCCGTGCAGGCCGCTCGCGACGCCGCCATGCAGGTCGCCGCGCTGCGTCCGACCTACGCCGTCCGCGACGACGTGCCGGCCGACGTGGTCGAGAACGAGCGGCGCATCGCCGAGGCCACGGCCCGCGAGGAGGGCAAGCCCGAGCAGGCCATGCCGAAGATCATCGAGGGCCGGCTCAACGGTTTCTTCAAGGAGACCGTGCTGGTCGACCAGCCGTCGGTCAAGGAGAGCAAGAAGTCCGTCGGCGCCGTGCTCGACGCGGCCGGCGTGACGGTGAAGCGGTTCGTCCGCTTCGAGGCCTGACCCACCGACCCGACCAGGACGAGTCCAGTACGCGATCTCAGGAGGCCGGCACCGTGACGGAGACGAATGGAACCCAGACGGTGCCGGCCTCGGCCGCGTCCAGCGCCGGCCCGGCGGCGCAGCCTGGCCGGCGAGTGCTGCTGAAGCTGTCCGGCGAGGTCTTCGGCGGCGGCGCGGTCGGCGTCGACCCGGAGGTCGTCAAGCGCATCGCCGGCCAGATCGCCGAGGTCGTCCAGGACGGCGTGCAGGTCGCCGTCGTCGTCGGCGGCGGCAACTTCTTCCGCGGCGCGGAGCTGCAGCACCACGGAATGGACCGCGCCCGCGGCGACTACATGGGCATGCTGGGCACCGTCATGAACTGCCTGGCCCTGCAGGACTTCCTGGAGCACCGCGGCGTCGACACCCGGGTACAAACCGCCATCACCATGGGCCAGGTCGCCGAGCCGTACATCCCGCGCCGCGCGGCGCGACACCTGGAGAAGGGCCGTGTCGTCATCTTCGGCGCCGGCGCCGGCATGCCGTACTTCACCACCGACACCGTCGCCGCCCAGCGCGCCCTCGAGATCAACTGCGATCGGCTCCTCATGGGCAAGAACGGCGTCGACGGCGTCTACGAGGCCGATCCGCGGACCCATCCGAACGCGCGCAAGTACCGCAGCATCACCTACGCCGACGTCCTGCGGCAGCGACTCAACGTCGCCGACCCGGCCGCGTTCAGCCTGTGCATGGACAACCAGTTGCCGATCATCGTGTTCGGACTGGGCGTGGACAATGGCATCGCCCGGGCCATCCGGGGCGAACAGATCGGTACGGTGGTCGCCTCGAACGTCGAGACCGTCGTCGAAGCCTGACTCGTCGGGTGCCCCGCACGGGAACCCGACGAGCCGGCCGGGGCGTCCGCGACCGCCGGAACCCCTAGGATCGACGGCACACGCAACGCGAAGGAGTAGTGGTGATCGACGAGACCCTCCTCGAAGCCGAGGAGAAGATGGAGAAGGCCGTGTCGGTCGGCAAGGAGGACTTCGCCTCGATCCGGACCGGGCGAGCCCATCCGTCGCTGTTCAACAAGATCGTGGTCGACTACTACGGTGCGCCAACCCCGGTCAACCAGCTCGCGTCGTTCCACGTGACCGACGCCCGCATGATCACCGTTCAGCCCTACGACAAGGGCTCGCTCGCCGCCATCGAGCGGGCCATCCGCGACTCCGACCTCGGGGTCAACCCCACCAACGACGGCAACATCGTGCGCGTCGTGCTGCCCGCCCTCACCGAGGAGCGCCGCCGCGAGTACATCAAGCTCGCGCGCGAGAAGGCCGAAGGTGCCCGGGTGTCCATCCGCAGCGTGCGCCGGCACGCCAAGGAGACCCTCGACAAGTTCGCCCGCGACGGCGAGGTCGGCGAGGACGAGGTCGCCCGGGCCGAGAAGCACCTGGAGTCCGTCACCAAGTCGTACGTCGAGCAGATCGACGAGCTTCTCAAGCACAAGGAAGCCGAGCTGCTCGAGGTCTGAGAACACGTGGTGATGACTGACGGGGCCGGGGGCGGCGTCTCCCGGGGCAGGGCCGCGCGGGCCGCGCGTGCGGGCGGCGACGCTACGGGCGACGTCTCGGGTGCGGCGGGTGCGGGCGGCGGTGCCGGCAACCGGGCCCGCCGGCACGGCCGGGCCGGGCGCGACCTGCGCGCGGCCACGCTGGTGGGCCTCGGGCTCGCGGCCGTCGTGCTCAGCACGCTGTTCCTCGTCCGGCCGGCGTTCGTCGCGCTGGTCGTGCTGGTCATGGTGGTCGCGGTGTGGGAGCTCGCGACCGCGCTCGGCACCCGCGCGGTGGCCGTGCCCATCGTTCCGGTGGTGCTCGGCTCCGTGCTCATGCTGGTCGGGGCATACCTCGGCGGCGGGTCGCCGCTCATGGTGGGTCTGGGCCTGACCGTGGCGGCAGTGTGCGTCTGGCGGCTGGGCGATCCCGCGCCGGGCTACCTGCGCGACGTCACCGCGGGCATCTTCACCAGCGTCTACGTCCCGTTCCTGGCCGGCTTCGCCATTTTGATGGCCCGTCCCGACGACGGCGACTGGCGCGTGCTCGCGCTGCTCGCGGTGGTCGTCGCGTCCGATACCGGCGGCTACGTGGCCGGTGTCATGTTCGGTCGGCACCCGATGGCGCCGAGCGTCAGCCCGAAGAAGTCGTGGGAGGGTTTCTGCGGCTCCGTGATCTTGAGCACCGCGGTCGCCGTCGCGGTCGCGGTGTTCGCGTTCGACGCGCCGTGGTGGACCGGCATCGTCCTCGGCGCGGTCGGTGTCATCGGCGCTACCGTGGGCGACCTCGGCGAGTCGCTCATCAAGCGCGACATCGGCATCAAGGACATGAGCTCGCTGCTGCCCGGGCACGGCGGCCTGATGGACCGGCTGGACTCCTTGCTGCCGTCCGCGCCGCTCATCTGGCTCGTCCTGGAGTACGTCGTCACCGCCTGAGCACGCCATCAACGGAAAGCGGGCGCGGGAGAGGTCGGTGCGACGGCGACGGGGTCCGCTCGGTGCTTTCAGGGTCAGCCGATCGGGCAGCTCGGAGGCGACGTACGACTCCCCTCCGCCGAACGTGGGACAATGGGCGACATCATGCCCAGACCCGGTGAGCTCACGCTCGTTCCCGCACGGCGTGGCAAGCCGCCGCGCCATCTTGCTGACCTCGACGTTCCCGACCGTCGCCAGGCCGTGGCCGAGCTGGGGGAGAAGCCGTTCCGGGCCGACCAGCTGTCGCGACACTATTTCGCCCGGTACGTGTCAGATCCGCGAGAGATGACCGACGTGCCGGCGTCGGTGCGCGACGCCTTGGCCACGGAGATGCTGCCTACACTGGCCACGCCGGTGCGTCACCTCGAGACCGACGGCGGCGACACCCGCAAGACGCTGTGGCGGCTGTTCGACGGGGCGCTGGTCGAGAGCGTGCTCATGCGCTATCGCGGCGACCGCCCGCGCGTGACGCTGTGCGTGTCGAGCCAGGCCGGCTGTGGCATGAACTGCCCCTTCTGCGCCACCGGCCAGCAGGGGCTCACCCGGAACATGTCGGCGGCCGAGATCGTCGAACAGGTCGTGGTAGCCGAACGGATGCTGAGCCGGGGCGAGGTCGCCGGCGGACCCGGGCGGGTGACCAACGTCGTCTTCATGGGCATGGGCGAGCCGTTGGCCAACTACCGGGCCGTCCTGACCGCCGTGCACCGGTTGGTCGAGCCGGCGCCGGCGGGCCTGGGCATCGGGCGTCGCGGCGTCACCGTCTCCACCGTCGGCCTGGTGCCGGCCATCGACAAGCTGGCCGCGGAAGGGCTCGGGGTCACGCTGGCGCTGTCGCTGCACGCGCCCGACGACGAGCTGCGCGACGAGCTCGTGCCCATCAACACCCGGTGGAAGGTCGGCGAAGCCCTGGACGCCGCCTACCGGTACTACCAGACCACCGGGCGGCGTGTCTCCATCGAGTACGCGCTGATCCGCGACATCAACGACCACGCCTGGCGGGGCGACCTGCTGGGCAGGTTGCTCAACCAGCGCGGCCGCGGTTGGGTGCACGTCAACCCCATCCCGCTCAACCCGACACCGGGTTCCAAGTGGACCGCGTCGCGCCCGGAAGCCCAGGCAGCGTTCGTCGCTGCGCTGGAGGAACGGGGCATTCCGGTGACGATTCGCGACACCAGAGGTAGCGACATCGACGGGGCGTGTGGCCAGTTGGCTACCGTTGGTGATTAGTATGCATTGCGCTTGGCTCGGCCGGTCTCGGGGGATATCGGCGTCCTGGCGATCGAGTCGGCTGGACTCGACCTCGCCGGAACGTGGCACCCCGGGGCCGGCCGTTCGCTGTTCGGGAGGAGAGTGACACCTGGTGGCCGTCAGTCGCGAGCCTGAGTTCCGTACCACCCGCATGCGTGAGGGATACGACCTGGATGCGGTCGACGACTTCGTCGACCTGGTGATCGACGCCTTGGAGGGTCGAGCCGCCGGCCGTTCGGTGACTCCGGAGCAGATCGAAGCCGAGGAGTTCAAGGTCGTCCGCATGCGTGAGGGCTACGTCATGGACGACGTCGACGACTGGCTCGACGCCGCCGCCGCCGAGCTGCGGCGCATGCGCAAGGCTGCGCAGGCGTCACAGCAGGTCTCGGCACAGGCGTACAACCCGCAGACCGCGACCATGGGTGGCGCGCCGGTCGGAGCGCCACCGGTGTCGGCGCCGCCGGTCGGGCCCCCGCCGGTCGGGCCCCCGTCGGTCGGGCCCCCGCCGGTGTCGCAACCGCCGGCATCGCCGCCGGTCGCGCCGCCGGTGCTGCCGCCGCCCGCGGCGGCCGGCTACGCCGCGCCGCCCAGCAGTCCCGCCGGTCCGCCGACGCAGAGCAACCCCACGTACCCGTCGTACTACGAGACGTCGCACGGCACGTCCCACGGCACGGCGCACGGCTCCACCGCGAGCTACGACACCCAGGCGTACGATCCGCTCACCGACTCCGCCGTGAACGAGCTCGACCCCGTGCTGCGGGCGCTGGACCCGTCGTTCGGCACGTCCAAGGAGCAGTACGCGCAGACGCCGGCCCGCGCCCCGGAGCCCGCCGTCGACGACTCCTCGATCGCGCCGTCCAGCACGCCGTCCACCGGCCTGCACCACATCGAGATCTGGGTCCGCGACCTCGACTCCGCCACCCGCTCGTTCGGCTGGCTGTTCGAGCGGCTGGGCTGGACGCTGTTCCAGGCGTGGGAGAACGGCCGCTCCTGGCAGGCGCCGGGCGGCGGGCCGTACGTCGTGCTCGAGTGCTCGCCAGACCTCAGCTGGGTCGCCTACGACCGCAAGGCGCCGGGCCTCAACCACCTGGCGCTGGCGGTGCCCGAGCAGTGGATGGTCGACCGCATCGTCTCCGAGGCGCCGGCGTACGGCTGGCGGCTCATGTTCGCCGACCGGCACCCGCACGCCGGCGGGCCGCACCATTACGCGGCCTACATGGAGAACGAGGACGGCTACGAGGTCGAGGTCGTCGCGCCCTGACCCCGGCGTCAGCGGCCGAGGTACGCCCCGCCGTTGACGTGCAGCACCTGGCCGGTGACGTGCCCGGCGCCGGGCGCGGCCAGGTACCGCACGGCCGCGGCGACGTCGTCGGTGGTGCCCTCGCGCTTGGTCATCGTCTCGTCCACCAGGCGCTGCCGCCGCGCGTCGCTGAGCCGGCCACGGAAGAACTCCGTGCCCATCGTGAGCCCTGGCGCCACCACGTTGGCGGTGACGCCGCGCGGCCCGATCTCTGCGGCCAGCGACGCCGTCCACGCCTCGATGGCGGCCTTCGCGGCGCCGTAGTCGCCGCCGCCCCGGCGCGCCGCGATCGACCCGATGGTGACGACGCGCCCGCCGGCCGGCAGTCGCGGCAGCAGCGCCGCCGTCACCAGCACGGCGGTGAGCACGTTGGCGTCGAAGTTCGCCCGCCACGCCGCCGCCTGGGCGGCCAGGTCGCCCGCGACCGCAGCCGGCCGGTCGAAGCCGGTGTTGCCGCCGGCTGCGTTGACCAGCACGTCCACGGTCGGCGGTAGCGCGGCCAGGGCCGCCGTCACCGCCGCCGGGTCCGCTGCGTCGAAGTCCACTGCCCGCGCCGCGCCGCCCAGCTCGGCCACGACGCCGTCGAGCACCTCCCGCCGGCGCCCGGTGACGACGACGGTGTCGCCGTCGCGGGCGAACGCCGTTGCCACGGCCCGGCCGATGCCGGTGCCGCCGCCGGTGACGACGATGGTCCGTCCAGTCATGTAAAACTCCTTTAGTGCTAAACTAAATGCCGTCAGAAGGGTAACGCGACATGGGCGAGCGCGACAACGACAACGACGACGGCACCGACCGCATCCAGGCGGCCTGGCGGCGCGAGCTGCCGGAGGTGCCAGTCGGGTCCATCGGCGTCATCACCCGGATCTGGCGGCTCGGCCAGCTCCTGACCGAGGACCGCCGCCGTACCCTCGAGCGGCTGGGCATCGACAATCCCACCCTCGACCTGCTCAGCACCCTGCGCCGCAGCGGCCCGCCGTACCGTCTCACCGCGGGCGAGATCGCCGCGCGCAGCTTCGTCACCGCCGGCGCCGTGTCACAGCGGGTGGCCAGGGCGGAGGCCAGCGGGCTGGTGCGGCGTGAACGCTCCGGGCGCGACGGCCGCTCCGTCGTCGTCGCGCTCACCGACGCCGGCCGCGAGCTGAACGAACGCGTCGTCGCCGAGCTGCTGCGGCATGAAGAGACGCTGCTCGACGGACTCGCCGACGACGAGCTCGACACGCTGGCCGGGCTGCTCAAGGCGCTCCTGGGTCAGCTCACCGAGCGGTTCGGGGCGCAGGACCGGCCACCGCGGGCTCAGGCCGACCAGTTACGGTAGCCCGCTATGAAGGTGCTCATATCGGCCGACATGGAAGGCGCGACCGGCGTCACCTGGCCGGCAGACGTCGAGCCGGGCACCGAGCAGTGGCAGCGCTGCCGGTCGATGTTCACCTCTGACGTCAACGGCGCCATCGCCGGGCTGTTCGACGGCGGCGCCGACGAGGTCCTCGTCAACGAGGCGCACGCCACCATGCGCAACCTCCTGCTGGAGCGGCTGGACGAGCGCGCCACCATGATCACCGGACGGCACAAGGCGCTGACCATGGTCGAGGGCCTACAGGCCGGCGACGTCGACGGCGTCGTCTTCCTCGGGTACCACGCCGGCGCCGGCGCGGAGGGCGTCCTGGCGCACACCTACCTGCCCAACTCCGTCACCGGGGTCTGGGTCGACGGCGAGCCGGCCAGCGAGGGCCGGCTGAACGCGCTGGTGGCCGCGGAGTACGGCACCCCGGTCGTCCTGGTCACCGGCGATGACAAGGCCTGCGCCGACGCCGTCACCTACGCGCCACACGCGCGCACCGTCGCCGTCAAGGACTACGTGTCCCGTTACGCCGCCCGGTGCCGCCCGCCGGCGCGCACGTTCGCCGACATCAGCGCGGCGGCCAAGGCCGCCACTGCCCTGGCCGTCCGGCACGAGCCGGCCACGGACCGCGGCCCCTACACCGTCGAGGTCGAGGTCGACGCCACCCAGCTCGCCGACTTCGCGGGGATGGTGCCGACGGTGGAGCGGGTGGCCGAGCGCCGGGTCCGCTACGTCGCCGGCTCGGCGTACGACATGATCCGCTGCTTCAAGGCCGTGACCACCCTCATTTCGAACGGGATCGAGAACCTCTATGGCTGAGCCCGACGTCGTCGCCCTCGCCTCCGAGCTCATCCGCATCGACACCACCAATCCCGGCGACGGCACCGGGCGGGAGCTGCCGGCCGCGGAGTACGTCGCCACGAAGCTCGCCGACGTGGGCGTGGACGCCAAGGTACTGGTGTCGGCGCCTAACCGGGCCAACGTCGTCGCCCGCATCACCGGCACGGAACCGGATTTGGACGCGCTGCTGGTGCACGGCCACCTCGACGTCGTGCCGGCCGAGGCGGCAGACTGGTCGGTGCCGCCGTTCGCGGGCGAGGTTCGCGACGGCGTGCTGTGGGGCCGCGGCGCGGTCGACATGAAGGGCATGGACGCAATGATGCTCGCCGTCGTCCGGGCCTGGATGCGCGAGGGCCGGCGGCCGCGTCGCGACATCGTCCTGGCCTTCACCGCCGACGAAGAGGGCAGCGCGGAGCACGGCTCGGGTTGGCTGGTTGCCGAGCACCCGGAGCTGTTCGATGGGTGCACGGAGGGCATCAGTGAGTCCGGCGGCTACACCTTCCACGTGGGCGACCGCCGGCTGTACCCCATCGCCGCCGGCGAGCGCGGCACTGCCTGGATGAGGCTGACCGCCACCGGCCGGGCCGGGCACGGCTCGAAGGTCAACGCCGACAACGCGGTCGGCGCGCTGGCCGGCGCCGTGCACCGGTTGCACGAGTACCGGTGGCCGATCCGGCTGACGCCGACCGTCCGGGCCTCCGTCGAGGCGATCGGCGCCGCGCTGGGGGTCGAGGTCGACCTGGACGGGGATGCCGACGTCGACCGGTTGCTCGAGCGGTTCGGGCCGGCCCGGGAGCTGGTGGAGCCGGTCCTGCGCAACAGCTCCAACCCGACCATGCTCAACGCCGGCTACAAGGTGAACGTCATCCCCGAGACCGCCGTCGGCCACGTCGACGGACGGATCGTGCCAGGTGCGCGCGACGAGTTCGAGGCCACCGTCGCCGAACTGGTCGGACCCGATGTGACGTGGGAGTACGAGCACGCCGAGATCCCGCTGTCCGCCGACCCGGCTTCGCCGACGTTCCGCGCGATGGCGGCGGCGCTGGTCGCGGAGGACCCGGGCGGGCACGTCGTGCCGATGTGCATGTCCGGCGGCACCGACGCCAAGCAGTTTTCCCGGCTGGGCATCGTCGGCTACGGCTTCTCGCCGCTGCGGATGCCGCCGGACCTCGACTACGGCGCGATGTTCCACAGCGTCGACGAGCGGGTGCCCGTCGACGCGCTGGAGTTCGGCGTCCGGGTGCTCGACCGTTTCCTCACCACCGTCGGCTGACGTCAGGAGTTAGCGCCGTGCCGCAGATCGCACCGTACGGAACCTGGAGCTCGCCCGTGGTGGCGGAGTTCGTCGCCGAGCACGACGTGCGGCCCGGCTGGGTGGGCCACGACGGCGACCGCGTCTGGTGGCTGCGGCCGATGCCGGCCGAAGGCGGCCGGGTCGCGCTGATGCGCTCGGGGGCGGACGGTGCGGCCGAGGTGGTGCTGCCGGCGCCGTGGAACGTCCGGACCCGGGTGCACGAGTACGGCGGCATGGCCTACCTGCTGGTGCCCGGCGACACCGATGGGGTCTCGGTGGTGTTCGCCGAGTTCTCCGACCAGCGGCTGTACCGGTACTGGCCGGACGGCGCGCGGCCGGATCCCGTGCCGCTGACCCCGGAGCCGGCGCTGCCGTCGGGGCTGCGCTACGTCGAGCCGGTGCTGTCGCCGGACGGCCGCGAGGTGTGGTGCGTCCGCGAGGAGCACACCGGCCCTGAGCCCACCGACGTGCGCCGCGCCATCGTCGCGGTCCCGCTGGACGGCTCCGGCGAGGTCCGGGTGCTCGTCACCGACACCCACTTCCTGGCCTGCCCGCGCCCGTCGCCGGACGGCCGTCGGCTGTCCTGGATCGGCTGGGAGCACCCGAGCATGCCGTGGGACGGCACGCTCCTGCGGGTGGCGGACCTGACGCCAGAGGGGAAGGTGGGCGACCCGGTCACCGTCGCCGGCGGACCGGAGGAGTCCATCGCGCAGGCGGAATGGGAGTCGCCGGAGTCGCTGCTGGTCGCCACCGACCGTACCGGCTGGTGGAACCTGCACAGGGTCTCCTCGGACGGGGCGACGGCGCCGGTCAACCTGTGCGAGCGGGAGGAGGAGTTCGCCGGGCCGCTGTGGCAGCTGGGCCTGCGCTGGTTCGCGCCACTGCCCGACGGCCAGATCGCGGTGATCCACGGCCGCGCGGCGACGTCGCTGAGTGTCCTCGACCCCGGCACCGGGCTGCTGCACGACCTCGTCGACGACGACCACACCGAGTGGGCGCCGACGCTAGCCGTCGCCGGCGATTCCGTGGTCGGCGTGGCGGCGTCCCCGAGCACACCGTTCGACGTGGTGACGGTGACCGGTTCGGACGCGACGGTGGTCGCGCCGGCGTCGTCTCAGGTGCCTGCGACCGCGCTGCCGCGGCCGGAGGCGCGGACCTTCGCCGGGCCGGAGGGTCGCGAGGTGCACGCCATCGTCTATCCGCCCACCGGCGAGGGGTTCGCCGGGCCCGACGGCGAGCGGCCGCCGTTCGTCGTCTTCGTCCACGGCGGGCCGACCGGCCGGGTGCCGATGGTGCAGGACCTGGAGATCGCGTTCTTCACCAGCCGCGGCCTCGGCGTCGTCGAGGTCAACTACGGGGGCTCCACCGGCTTCGGCCGTGACTACCGCAACCGGCTCCGGGAGAACTGGGGCGTCGTCGACGTCGAGGACAGCGTCGCGGTGGCCCGGGCGCTGGTCGAGGAGGGCGCCGCGGACCCGGCCCGGCTGGCCCTCCGCGGCGGCAGCGCCGGCGGTTGGACGTCGGCGGCCGCCCTTGCGTTCACCGACACCTTCGCCTGCGCGACGATCATGTACCCGGTGCTCGACCTGGTCGCGTTCCGCACCGGCGAGACGCACGACTTCGAGTCGCAGTACCTGGAGTCGCTGGTGGGTCCGTGGCCCGAGACCGCCGGGCGTTACCGTTCACGGTCGCCCATCAACGTGCCCGAGCGTTTCACCGTCCCGTTCCTGCTGCTGCAGGGGCTGGAGGACGAGGTATGCCCGCCCGGGCCGACAGCGCGGTTCGTCTCGCGGGTGGCCGAGCTCGGCTCGCCGCACGAGTACATCACCTTCGAGGGCGAGCAGCACGGGTTCCGCCGCAAGGAGACCAAAGTGGCGGCGCTGGAGGCCGAGCTCGCCCTGTACGCCCGGGTCTTCGGGTTCACCGCGGCATGACGGCGCCCGGGATCGCGCCGCTGGTCCGGCCACGGCGGCTGGTGCCCGGAGACCGGGTCGCGATCGTTGCGCCCAGTGGCCCGGTGCCGAAGGACCGCCTCGACCGCGGCTGCGAGATCCTGCGCGGCTGGGACCTGGACGTCGTCGTCATGCCGCACGTCCTGGACACGCACGCGTCGTTCGGGTACCTGGCGGGCAGCGACCCCGACCGGGCCGCGGACCTGGAGGCCGCCTGGTGCGACCCATCGGTCGCGGCGGTGCTGTGCGCTCGCGGCGGCTACGGCGTCCAGCGGATCTGCGAGCTGCTCGACTGGTCACGGATGGCGCAGGTGGTCCGCGAGGCCGGCCCGAAGGTGTTCGTCGGCTACAGCGACATCACGGCGCTGCACTCGGCCTTCGCCACCCGGCTCGGGGTGGCGACCGTGCACGGCCCCATGGTCGCCACCGAGACCTTCACGACGGACGCACCGACGTCGTCGATGCTGCGGGAGGCGTTGTTCTCCCCGGAATCGGAGACCGCCCGGGTGCTGACGTCGCCGGGCGCCCATGGATTGGTACCGGGGGTCGCGTCCGGGGTGACCGTCGGCGGGTGTCTCGCGCTGGTGGCCGCCGAGCTCGGCACGCCCACCGGGCTGCCGTCCGCCGCCGGGGCGATCGTGCTGCTGGAGGACGTCGACGAGAAGGCGTACCGGCTCGACGGCTTCCTCACCCACCTGTTGCGCGCCGGCTGGTTCGACGGGGTCGCCGGCATCGCGCTGGGCTCCTGGCACGACTGCGAGCCGGTGGAGGAGCTGATGCTGGACCGGCTCGGCGGGCTGGGCGTCCCCGTCGTCGCCGGCCTCGGCTTCGGCCACGGCCCGTCCACCATCACCGTCCCGCTCGGCATCCCCGCGACCCTCGACGCCTCCACCGCGACGCTGGCCTTGGACGTCCCCGCCCTGCTCTGAACCACCTTGGGGAATGATCACGTTCAGCACGTGATCTCGTGTCGCACCATGCCTACAAGCCTGATGACGCACGAGAGGCCCTGGTGATGGGGCCCGTTGGCCAGACGGCGCAGGCACGACACCGTCGCCGTCGGTGGACCGTAGCAGTGCCTCGATCCCGTCGGCCTCGCGGCCCAGCAGGTGGGCGATGGCGTCGAAGGCGTCCTCGCGTGCGGCGGCCAGTTCGGGACGGCGCGCAGCCGGTGGGCGGCGTCGGCCACCCCACCCCGCGCCGGATTCCGCGGTCATGCGCCTCCGCCCCTGCATCGCGCCGATCTATCACACCACCGTAGTGCACGCCGATCGCGTTCAAAGGGCCATCACCAGGCGTTCCCGCGCGTCACCAGGATCGCAAGCATGGTGCGACACGAGATTTCGTGCTGAACGTGATCATCTCCGGGCGGGAACCCGGCGACAGGTAGGTGACGAACATCGCAAGTTTTCTCACCAGGAAGAATTGCGGAAGATGCAAGATGTGAGTTAGTGTCAGTTCTCGCGAACCATCGGCCGAGCGCAGTCTCACACCGGAGTGGGGCCGCGCTCACCTGGCTCTCAGCACGCTCACAGGTTCGCCGTGGTGTCCTGACATCGCTCTTCTCAAACGTGACTTGGAGTCCTCGGTGGCGACATTCCTCTACCGGCTCGGCCGGTTCTCCTACCGACGCCGTAGGGTGGTCGGGGCGATCTGGCTGGCCCTGGTGATCCTCTTCGGGGTCGGTGCCTCCACGCTGTCCGGGCCGACGTCGGACTCGTTCTCCATCCCGGGCACGGAGTCCCAGGAGGCTCTCGATCTGCTCGATGAGCGATTCCCCGGCGGTAACACCGACGGGGCGCAGGCGCGGGTGGTGTTCGCTGCGCCTGAGGGCGAGACTCTCACCGATCCGCAGAACCAGGCGGCCGTCGAGGACGTCCTGGCGGAGCTCGCGACGGCGCCGCAGGTCGCCGACGTGCCCGACCCGTTCGAGGTCGGCGCGGTGTCCGAGGACGCGCGCATCGCGTTCTCGCAGGTCACCTACACCGTCCAGTTCTTCGACCTGACCGACGAGGCGAAAGAGGCGCTGACGGCGGCGGCCGACACCGGCCGCGACGCCGGCCTGACCGTCGAGCTCGGCGGCGAGGCGGCCATGAGCGAGGAGGAACCGGGCGGCGGCACCGAGTTCATCGGCATCGGCGTGGCCGCGGTGGTCCTCATCATCACCTTCGGCTCGCTGATCGTTGCGGGGCTGCCGCTGCTGACGGCGATCCTGGGCATCATGATCGGCATCTCCGCGATCACGGCCGCCAGCGGCTTCATCGACATCGGCTCCAGCACACCCACGCTGGCGCTGATGATTGGATTGGCCGTCGGCATCGACTACGCGCTGTTCATCGTGTCGCGCTACCGCCACGAACTGGCCATCGGGCGCGACGGCGAGGAGGCCGCCGGCCGGGCGGTTGGCACCGCGGGCTCGGCGGTGGTGTTCGCCGGGCTGACGGTCATGATCGCGCTGGCCGGCCTGTTCGTGGTCAACATCCCGATGCTCACCGAGATGGGCCTCGCCGCGGCGGTCACGGTCGGTATGGCCGTCATCATCGCGCTGACCCTGCTGCCTGCCCTGCTGGGCTTCGCCAAGGGACGGGTGATGGGCGGCCGGATTCCCGGCCTGCGTAAGGCGCGCGACCCGGAGGGTGACGACGGCAAGCCGACCATGGGCCGGCGCTGGGCGAACTTCATCACCCGCCGGCCGATCCCGGTGCTCGTAGTGGCGGGTGTGGGCATGCTCGCCCTGGCCGCTCCGCTGCTCGACCTGCGGCTCGGGCTTCCCGACGAGGGCAGCTCGCCGCCGGACAGCACGCAGCGGCAGGCCTACGACCTGACGGTGGAGGGGTTCGGCGCTGGCTTCAACGGCCCGCTGACGATCGTGGTCGACGGGACGACCAGTGACGACCCGCAGGCCGCGGCCGACGGCGTCGTCGCCACGCTCGGCGAGCTCGACGGCGTGGTCTCGGTCTCGCCCGCCATGTACAACGAGGCGGGCGACACCGCCATCATCAACGTGGTGCCCGAGACGGCGCCGGGCAGCACGGAGACCGAAGCCCTGGTGGCGACGATCCGTGACCAGGGCGAGAGCCTGGCCGACGAGAGTGGGGCGACGCTCGCCGTCACGGGTACGACGGCCATCAACATCGACTTCACCGAGCGGATGGCGGACGCACTGCTTCCGTATCTGCTGCTGGTGGTCGGGTTGTCGCTGATCCTGCTGACGGTGGTGTTCCGGTCCGTCCTGGTGCCACTCAAGGCGGCGCTGGGCTTCCTGCTCACCATGGGCGCCACGTTCGGCGCGCTCGTGGCGGTGTTCCAGTGGGGCTGGCTGAACGGCCTGCTGGGCATCGAGCAGACCGGCCCGATCATCAGCATGCTGCCGATCTTCCTGATCGGCATCGTGTTCGGCCTGGCGATGGACTACGAGGTGTTCCTGGTCACGCGGATGCGTGAGGAGCATGTCCACGGCGCCGGTCCGACGGAGTCTGTGGTGGTCGGGTTCCAGCACGGCGCCCGAGTCGTCACCGCCGCGGCGATCATCATGATGAGCGTGTTCTCCGGCTTCATCTTCGGCGGCGAGGACGTGATCATGCAGATCGGGCTCGCGATGGCCGCGGCGGTGGCGTTCGACGCCTTCGTGGTCCGCATGACGATCGTGCCGGCCGTCATGACGCTGCTGGGCAGCCGGGCGTGGTTCCTGCCGAGGTGGCTGGACCGCATCCTGCCGAACGTCGACGTCGAGGGCGAGAAGCTCACCCAGTATCTCAAGGGCCGGCGCGAGCCGGAGCCGGAGCTGGAGACGGTGAAGAGCTGAGCTGAGGCCACAGCCTGTGCAGGAGAGCGGGCGGTCGGACGGCAACGTCCGGCTGCCCGTTCGTGCATTTTGAGCAAATATTCTGTCTGAGAAAACTTGCGGACTAGGCAAGTTCCGACTAGGATGGCTGGTCATGGCAACGCTTCTCTACCGGCTCGGCCGGTTCTCGTTCCGCCGTCGCGGCCTGGTCGCGTTGATCTGGGTGGTGCTGCTCGGCGCCTTCGGCGCCGGTGCCGCCACGCTCTCCGGCCAGACGTCCGACTCGTTCACCATCCCGGGCACCGAGTCGCAGGAGGCGCTCGACGTCCTGGCCGAGCGGTTCCCCGAGGCCGCCGCCGACGGCGCCCAGGGCCGAGTGGTCTTCGCCGCTCCTGACGGCCAGACCCTCACGGACCCCGCCAACCAGCAGGCCGTCGAGAGCGTCGTCGCCGAGCTGGCCGACGCACCTCAGGTGGCCACCGTCGCCGACCCGTTCCAGAGTCAGGCGGTCTCGCCCGACGGCACCGTCGCCTACGCCCAGGTCAACTACGACGTGATGTTCGGTGACCTGACCGACGAGGCGAAGGACGCGCTCGACGACGCGGTGCAGGCCGGCCGGGACGCCGGGCTCACCGTCGAGGTGGGCGGCGACGTCGTCGAGGAGGTGCCGGCCACGAGCGCGACCGAGCTGATCGGTGTCGCCGTCGCCGCGCTCGTCCTGGTCATCACGTTCGGCTCGTTCGTGGCCGCGGGCCTGCCTCTCCTGACCGCCGTCCTCGGCGTGGGCATCGGCGTCGCCGGCATCACTGCGCTGACCGGCTTCATCGACATGGGCTCCACCACGCCGATCCTGGCGATGATGCTGGGTCTCGCGGTCGCCATCGACTACGCGCTGTTCATCGTCTCCCGCTACCGGCACGAGCTGGCCCTGGGTCGTGAGGGCGAGGAGGCGGCCGGCCGGGCGCTGGGCACCGCCGGCTCCGCGGTCGTGTTCGCCGGGCTCACCGTCGTCATCGCACTGGCCGGGTTGTCGGTGGTCGGTGTCCCGATGCTCACCGAGATGGGCCTGGCCGCGGCCGCGACGGTGCTCGTCGCCGTCCTCATCGCGCTGACTCTGCTGCCGGCGCTGCTGGGCTTCGCCGGCCGCCGGGTGCTGGCCGGCCGGGTGCCCGGGCTGAAGGCGCGCGACCCGGAGTCCGACGAAGGCCGGCCGGGCCTCGGTCAGCGCTGGGCCCGGCTGGTGACGCGCCGGCCGATCCCGGTGCTGCTCGTCGCCGTCGTCGGGATGCTCGCCGTCGCCATTCCGGCACTCGACCTGCGCCTCGGCCTGCCCGACCAGGGTTCCGCCGGCACCGAGACCACCCAGCGCAAGGCGTACGACCTGCTGGCCGACGGGTTCGGCCCCGGCTTCAACGGCCCGCTGCTCGTGGTCGTCGACACCAGCGAGTCCGCCGACCCGCAGCGGGCCGCCGAGCAGGTCGCCGGCGTCGTCGGGCGGCTTGACGACGTCGCCGCGGTCGTGCCGCCGGCCCTCGATCCGGACCGCGACACCGCCCTCATGACGGTGATTCCGCAGGGCTCGCCGTCCAGCGCGGCGACGGAGGACCTGGTCGGCGCGATCCGGGACACCGCGAGCGACATCGAGGCCGACGCGGGGGCCGCGGTCATGGTGACCGGCACCACCGCCATCACCATCGACTTCTCCGAGACGATGAACGACGCGCTGGTGCCTTACCTGGCGCTCGTGGTGGGGCTGTCGTTCGTGCTGCTGACGATGGTGTTCCGGTCGCTCCTGGTGCCACTGAAGGCCGCGCTGGGCTTCCTGTTGTCGATGATGGCGACGTTCGGCGTCACCGTCGCGGTGTTCCAGAACGGGTTCCTCGCCGACCTCATCGGCGTGGAGCAGACCGGACCGATCATCAGCATGCTGCCGATCTTCCTGATCGGCGTCGTCTTCGGGCTGGCGATGGACTACGAGGTCTTCCTGGTGACGCGGATGCGGGAGGAGTTCGTGCACGGCGCGGCGCCTCGGCAGTCCATCGTCACCGGCTTCCAGCACGGCGGGCGGGTCGTCGCCGCGGCGGCCGTCATCATGATCAGCGTCTTCGCGGGCTTCATCTTCGCCCACGACGAGATGATCAAGCAGATGGGTTTCGCGCTGGCCATCGCGGTCGCCTTCGATGCCTTCGTGGTCCGCATGACCATCGTGCCCGCCGTGATGGCACTGCTCGGACGGCGCGCGTGGTGGCTGCCGCGCTGGCTGGACCGGGTGCTCCCGGATGTCGACGTCGAGGGGGAGCGGCTGACCCGCCGGCTGGCCCGCGACACGGCCGTCGAGGAACCTGTTCACGTGCCGTAGGAATGTGGGACAGTGTGCCCCGCCGCGCCATTGGCTCGGCGGGGCGCTCCCGAGAAAGTTTGCTGGGAGCGAATGTTTTCGGCTTCTGCAAGATTTGATAGGATGACCGGCATGTCTGACTCCGTGGGTCTACGCGAGCGCAAGAAGGCCGCCACCCGCGCGGCCCTGAGCGCCGCGGCCAACCGGCTGGCCATCGAGCACGGGGTCGACCACGTGACGGTGGAGGCCATCGCCGCCGCCGCCGACGTCTCGCCGCGGACGTTCCACAACTACTTCTCCAGCCGCGAGGAGGCCATCGTCGCCGGCGTCGTCGACTGGGCGAACGCGCTCACCGACAAGCTGCGCGACCGTCCGGCCGACGAGCCCATCTGGGACGCGCTGCTGGCCGTCCTGCTGGACTCGGTCGACGACCGGCCGGAGGCAAAGGCGCGGTGGAAGGCCCAGTCGGAAATGATCATGGCCAACCCGTCGGTGGTGGCCAGCCAGCTCGCCGCCCTCGACGGCATGCGCCGGCGGGTGGCCGAGGTGGTCGCCGAGCGCACCGGCACCGACCCCGACCGTGACCTGTACCCACGCCTGACCGGTGGCTCGGCCGCCCAGGCGCTCAAGGCCGCGCTGGACCTGTGGATCTCCGGCAAGACCGACCGGGGCATCAAGGAGCTGATCGTCGAGGCGTTCGAGCTGCTCCGCGCCGGGCTGCCGGAGCCGTCTCAGTCCCGCTGAGCCAGCGCGTAGTGGCA
This sequence comes from Jiangella asiatica, assembly GCF_004349065.1. GTDB lineage: Bacteria > Actinomycetota > Actinomycetes > Jiangellales > Jiangellaceae > Jiangella > Jiangella asiatica. The sequence goes on along the minus strand of NZ_SMKZ01000004.1, from coordinate 145,788 downwards.
GGCCACGTCGCTGTCTTCGCCACCGCCGAGGATCGCCAGGTCCTCGCCGCGGCATCGCTCGCCCACACCGGCCTCGTCCGCGGCACCCGACGCGAGCACCTGGCAGCGGACGTGGAAGCGGCAGCCGCCGGGGACGCGCGTCGGGTCCGGCGGCTCGCCCCGGAGCACGACCGGCTCGCCGGGAGCTTCCGGCAGCACCGACAGCAGCGCCTGGGTGTACGGGTGCTCCGGCGCGGTGAGGATCTTCTCCACTGGCCCGGTCTCGACGATCCGCCCGAGGTACATGACGGCGACCCGGTCGGCAATGTTCCACGCCAGCCCGAGGTCGTGAGTGACCACGAGCGCCGCCAGCCCGAGCTCGTCGCGCAGCCGCAGCAGCAGCGCGAGGATCTCGCCGCGAACCGACGCGTCCAGCGAGGCGACTGGCTCGTCGGCGACGATCACCTGCGGGTCGAGGATCAGCGCGCCGGCGATGACCACGCGCTGCCGCTGGCCGCCGGATAGCTCGTGCGGGAAGCGCAGGAAGAAGCGCTCCGGCGGCCGCAGCCCGGCCCGCGACAGCGCGTCGGCGACCCGGTCGCGCTCGTCGGTCACGTCGCCGTGGACGCGCAGGCCCTCGGCGACGGCGTCGTAGACGGTGTGCCGAGGGTTCAGCGAGCCGCTGGGGTCCTGCAGCACCAGCTGGACCGCGCGCCGGTACGCCTTGAGCGCCCGGCTCGTGTACGCCAGGGGAGTCCCGCGGTGCAGCACCTGGCCCGCCGTCGGCCGCTCCAGGCCGAGCAGCGTGCGCGCGAGTGTCGTCTTGCCGCACCCGGACTCGCCGACCAGCGCGACGATCTCGCCCTCCGCCACGTCGAGGTTGACGCCGTCGACGGCGCGCGCCCGGCCACCACCTCGCCGGGCCTCGAACTCCACGCGCACCTCCCGCGCGGCCAGGATCGCAGTCGTCACGCGGGCTCCTTCTGTACAAGCGAGAGTCCCTGGTCGGGCAGGACGTGGACGCAGGCCGCGCGGGCACCGTCGCCGGCCGGCCACAGCTGCGGGTCGATCCGGTCGCAGTAGTCCAGCCGGACCGGGCAGCGCGGGTGGAACGTGCAGCCGGCGGGGAGGTCGGCGGGATCCGGTGGGTCGCCGGCGAGGCCGCGCGGGCTGCGCCGCGACGACGGGTCACCGATGGTCGGGAACGCGGCGGCCAGCGCCGCGCCGTAGGGGTGCCGGGCCGCGCGGAACACCTCGGCGGCAGGCCCCTCCTCGACGATTCGTCCCGCGTACATGATGGCCAGCCGGTCGCAGGTGTCGGCGAGCACCGACAGGTCGTGGCTGATCATGACCAGGCTGATGCCGTTCTCCGCCACCAGCGACTCGATGAGCTTCAGGATCTGCGCCTGGATCATGACGTCCAGCGCCGTCGTCGGCTCGTCGGCGATGATCAACGACGGGTCGCAGGCCAGCGCCATCGCGATCATGACCCGCTGCCGCTGCCCGCCGGAGAGCTCGTGCGGGTACGCGTCGGCGCGCCGGGCCGGCAGCCCGACGTGCTCGAGCAGCTCGCCCACCCGCCGCCGGGCGGCGGCCTCGCCGACCTTCGAGTGCAGCAGGATCGGCTCGGCGATCTGGCTGCCGATGCGCTGTACGGCGTTGAGCGAGTGCATCGCGCCCTGGAAGACGATCGAGGCGCCGGCCCAGCGGACCGCCCGCAGCCGCCCCCACGACATCGTCAGCACGTCCTCGCCGTCGAACATGATGCTGCCGGTCATCCGGGCGGTCTTGGGCAGCAGCCGCAGCAGCGCCAGCGCCATGGTCGACTTGCCGCAGCCGGACTCGCCGGCCAGGCCCAGCTTCTGCCCGGCACCGAGGCTCAGGTCGATCCCGCGGACGGCGGGTACGTCGCCGCCGGCCGTCCGGTAGGTCACCGTCAGGTCCGAGATTGCGAGCACGCTCACGACTGACGCTCCCTCAGCTTCGGGTTCAGCACGCCCTCGATGGCCCGCCCGCACAGCGTGAACGCCAGCACCACCAGCACGATCGCGATGCCGGGCGGCAGGATGTACCACCACATGCGGGAGCTGACGGCGCCGACGTCGCGGGCGGCTTGGATGGTTGCCCCCCACGACGCCGTCGTCGGGTCGCCGAGGCCGAGGAAGGCGAACGTGGACTCGATCAGGATGGCCTGGCCGACCATCAGCGTCGTCTGCGCCAGCACGATCGGCATCACGTTGGGAAGTACGTGCCGGCTCATGACATGCCAGTGGCCGCCGCCCAGCGCCCGGGCCCGCTCGATGTAGGGGCGGGCCTCGACGGCGAGTGTCTGCGCGCGCACCAGTCGCGCCGTCGTCGGCCAGGACGTGACGCCGATGGCGACGATGATCGTGGTGAGGCTGCGGCCCATGACGGCGGCCAGCACCACGCCGAGCACCAGCGACGGCATCACCAAGAACCAGTCGGTGACCCGCATCAGCACCATCGACCCCCACCCGCCGAAGTGGCCGGCCAGGATGCCGAAGAGGGTGCCGAAGGCGATGGAGATGAACGTCGCCCAGAACCCGACGGTCAGCGACACCCGCGAGCCCCAGATGAGCAGGTCTATCATCGAGCGGCCGGACCGGTCGGTGCCCAGCGGGAAGTCCCCGCTCGGTCCGTCCAGCGGGCTACCGGGAGGTTGCGTGACGCTCAGTGCGTTGTCGGCCGTGATCACCGGTGCCAGCAGCGCCGTCAGGACGAACAGCGCCAGCACGACCAGGCCGAACAGGCCGGCCCGGTTCTGCCGGTACTGCCGCCAGAATCGGGCGACCGTTCGACGGCGCCTTGCCCAGGCCAGCCGCCGTGGGCCGGCCGCGGCCACCGTCGCCGGCGTTCCGGCGCTCATGGCCGCACCCGCGGGTCCACGACCGGGTACAGCAGGTCGGCCAGCAGGTTCATGAGGATCACCGCCGCGGAGAAGAGGATGAACAACCCCTGCACCAGCGGCAGGTCCGGGACCGCCAGACCGGAGTAGAACAGCTGCCCCAGGCCCGGCCAGGAGAAGATCGTCTCGACCAGGACCGCGCCGAACACCACGAAGCCCAGGTTGACGAAGATCAGCGTGATGGTCGGCAGCAGCGCGTTGGGCACCGCGTGCCGGCGCCGCACGATCACGTCGCGCAGCCCCTTGGCCCGGGCGGTGACGATGTAGTCGCTGCCCATCTCGTCCAGCAGCGACGACCGCATGATCATCAGGTACTGCGCGTACACCACGGCGACCAGCGTGACCAGGGGCAGCACCATGTGATGGGCGATGTCGGGGATGCGTTCCCAGCCGGACACGCCGGTGCTCTCCATGCCGCTGGTGGGGAACCAGCCGGCACCGGAGGCGAAGATCACGATGAGGATCAGGCCGAGCCAGAAGCTCGGCACCGACCACAGGGTCAGCGCCACCCCGGTGTTGACGCGGTCGCCGAGGCTGCCGTGGTTCCACGCGCACCGGACGCCGAGCCACAGCCCCAGCGCCGCGGAGATCACCACGCTGGTGCCGACCAGCAGCACCGTCGGCCACAATCGGTCGCCGATCAGGTCGGTCACCGGGCGGTTGAACTGGAACGAGTCGCCCAGGTCCAGCCGCAGCACGCCGGTCAGGTAGTCGAGGAACTGCTGCGCCAGCGGCTTGTCCAGCCCGAAGTCGCGGCGCAGCTGCTCCTGCTGCTCGATGCTGACCGGGCGGCCGTGCGTCATGGTGCGCACGGGGTCGCCGGGGATGATCCGGAAGAGGAAGAAGCTGGTCAGGATGACGGCGAACAGGGACACCAGCGAGCCGGCCACCTTCTCGCCGTAGTAGCGGAGCCTGCGTCGCACACCGGACCGGTCCCGCATGCTCTGGGCGAGCTGCGGGACCGGCGCGGTCGGGAATGCCGAATCAGCCATCTACTCGCGGTCGTCCGCGGTGGCGCCGCGGCGTCTCAACGCCAGCACCACCAGCGCAATGATCACCAGGGCAGCGGCGGCGATGCCGATGATGAGACCGGTGTTCGAGCCGCCGTCGTCGTCGGAACCGGATCCCTCGGCCGCGCTGTCCTCTTCACCGACCGGGACAGCGGACCACCAGCTCCAGTAGCCGTCCTGGCCGTAGAAGTTGCCGCCGGGGTCCGGTTGCGGGGTCATCTCGGCGATGACGTCGGACCGGTAGGCCTCCAGCTGGTCGGCGTAGCCCCACACCACGAAGATGTTGTCCTCGTAGAGCACCCGCTGCATCTCGTGGACGATCTCGGCGCGGGCGTCGACGTCCAGCTCCGACAGCTGCTGCGCGTACAGCTGGTCGTACTCGTCGTTGCAGTAGTACGCGTCGGACAGGTAAGGCCCGCCCAGCTCCGTCGGCAGCCCGCTGCACAGGTTGATCGACAGGACGTAGTTGGGGTCGGGGTTGACGTTCCAGCCCGTGGTCAGGATCTCGTAGGTGCCCTCGTCCAGCAGCGAGCCGACCTCGGACACCGGTTCGACCAGCAGTTCCATGCCCGCCTCGCGAGCCCACTCGGCCATCATCTCCGCGGCCTGGATGTACTGCGGGTTGTCGCCGTGCACGTTGAACCTGAACGACAGCGGCCGGCCGTCCGGGCCGACCCGGATGCCGTCGCCGCCCGGCGCGTAGCCCGCCTCGTCCAGCAGCCGGTTGGCCTCGTCGATGTCGAAGGCCGTCGCCTCGTCCTCGCTCGGCTCCCAATGGTAGGTGTCGTACCGCGACGGGATGTAGCCGCCGTTGGCCTCGCCGTAGCCACCGTAGGCGACCTCGTAGATCGCGTCCCGGTCGATGGTGTGCACCAGTGCCTCGCGTACGACGGGGTCCTGCAGCGCCGGGTGCCCGTCGCCGAAGGGCGTGCCGTCCTGCAGCCGGGCCCCGGGGTTCAACGTGATGGCCTGGAACCTCTTGCCCTGCGCGTTGCTGACGGTGATGTTCTCCTGGCCGTCCAGGGAGTCGAACTGCGCTGGCGTGAGGTTGAAGACGAAGTCGACCTCGCCGGTGCGCAGCGCCTCCACCTGGGCGTCGGGGTCGTCGATGTAGCGCAGGATCAGCTGGTCGAACTGTGGCGCGCCGCGCCAGTAGTCCGGGTTCGCCTCCAGCGTGATCGACACGTTCGGCTGGTAGTCGGTGAGGATGAACGGCCCGCTCCCGACGATGGGGAACTCCTGGTCGTTGTTGAACTCGCCGAAGTCGGAGATCTCGGACCAGATGTGCTCGGGCAGGATCGGCACGTCGAGGGCGAGCATGGTGACCTGCGGCTCGTTGAGCACGATCTCGACGGTGTGCTCGTCGGTGGCGGTCACGGACGCGAAGTTCTCGACGAAGTTGCCGTTCGCCTCGGCGGCGGCCGGGTCGGTCATCATCGTGTTGAACGTCCAGGCGACGTCCTCCGCGGTGACCGGCTCGCCGTCGGTCCAGGTGGCGTCCTCGCGGAGGTGGTACGTCCAGGTCAGCCCGTCCTCGGACGTCTCCCACTCCTCGGCCAGCGCCGGGATGGTCTCGCCGGTCTCGGGGTCGTAGTTGGTGAGGAAGTCGTACATCCACCGATGCATGTTGGTGGTGATCAGCCGGACCGCCTGGAACGGGCTCAGGGAGTCGACCTCCTGAGCGACGGCGATGGTGATCGATGTCGGCTCGTCGTCGGCCGATGCCATGGGTGTACCGGCGACGATGCCGGTGGCGGCCAGCGCCGCGGCGGCCACACCGGCCGCGAACCTGCCCGGACGGCTGCTGAGCCTGCCCGGCCGGGTCCGGATGACGGATGTCGTCATGCGGGTACCTCGCAATCGGTCGAGGGGTGAACGGTAGAGGTACGTCGTCGGCCCAGGCCCGGCGACCCCCGGAGCGGTGCCGGCGAGGCCGGCTCCGGCGCCTGGCTCGCCCACAGACCATAGACCTGTTGGCCGGTTGGTCTACCACTGGCCCGCCACGACGTCAATGGTCTGGACCTGTCGCGGAGCGAACTGCCTGTGGTCTATGCCTGATTGAGACCAAACTACAGATCTTCCCGTGACCGGGTGCGCTCAACGGACGATGTGATCTCCGGCCGGCCCGGTCGCCGGAAAGACCGCCGGGGGACAATGGGCGCATGCAGAGTCCCCGCGACGTCGTCCTGCTCGGCTCCACCGGCTCCGTCGGCACCCAGGCGGTCGACGTCGCGCTGCGCAACCCGGACCGGGTGCGCGTGGTGGGGCTGGCGGCGGGCGGCTCCGATCCGGCCGCGCTCGCGGCCCAGGCGCTGCGGCTGGGCGTCGAGACCGTCGCCGTCGCGCACGCCGGCGCGGCGGAGGACCTGCTGCTCGCGTTCTACGCCGAGGCGCAGCGACATGGGTACGAGTCGGGGGAGTACCGGGTCCCGCGGGTGCTCGCCGGCCCCGACGCCGTCACGGAGCTGGCCACCGCCGAGTGCGACGTCGTACTCAACGGCATCACCGGCTCCATCGGCCTGGCACCCACACTGGCGGCGCTGAAGGCCGGTCGCACGCTCGCGCTGGCCAACAAGGAGTCCCTGATCGCCGGCGGCCAGCTGGTCAAGGCCGCCGCGGCGCCCGGCCAGATCGTCCCGGTCGACAGTGAGCACAGCGCGCTGGCGCAGTGCCTGCGCGGCGGCCGGGCCGGCGAGGTCCGCAAGCTGGTGCTGACCGCGAGCGGCGGTCCGTTCCGCGGCCGCGCCCGTGCCGAGCTCACCGAGGTCACGCCGGAGCAGGCGCTGGCCCACCCGACGTGGTCCATGGGCCCGGTCGTCACCATCAACTCCGCGAACCTGGTCAACAAGGGCCTGGAGCTGATCGAGGCGCACCTGCTGTTCGACGTGGCGTTCGACGCCATCGAGGTGGTGGTGCACCCGCAGTCGATCGTGCACTCGATGGTGGAGTTCATCGACGGCTCCACGCTCGCCCAGGCCAGTCCGCCGGACATGCGCATCCCGATCGCGCTGGCACTGTCGTGGCCGGACCGGCTGGCCGACGCCGCGCCGGCCTGCGACTGGACCACGGCGTCGACCTGGGAGTTCATGCCGCTGGACGACGCGGCGTTCCCCGCGGTGGAGCTCGCCCGGGCCGCCGGCCTGCGCGGCGGGCTCGCGCCGGCCGTCTACAACGCCGCCAACGAGGAGTGCCTGGCCGCGTTCGTCGACGGGCGGCTGCCGTTCCTGGGCATCGTGGACACTATCGCCCGTATCCTTGACGAGTACGGTGGAGGTGACGCGCTGAGCGTCGACGACGTGGTGGCGGCCGAGGGCTGGGCGAGATCCCGGGCCCGCGAGCTCGTCGGATCGGAAGAGGAACGCTGACATGGACCTGCTCGCCGTCGTCGGCATCCTGCTGTTCGCCGTCGGCCTCATGGTCTCCATCGCGCTGCACGAGATCGGGCACCTCGTGCCCGCCAAGCTGTTCGGCATCAAGGTCACCCAGTACATGATCGGGTTCGGCCGCACGGTGTGGTCACGCAGGCGCGGCGAGACCGAGTACGGCTTCAAGGCCGTTCCGCTCGGCGGCTACGTTCGCATGATCGGCATGTTCCCGCCCGAGCCCGGCGGCAACGCCAACGAGCTGCGCCAGTCCAGCACCGGCCTGTTCCAGACCATGGCCCGCGACGCGCGCAACGCCTCGCGCGAGGAGATCGGCCCGGACGACGGGGACCGCGTCTTCTACCGCAAGATTTGGTGGAAGAAGCTCATCGTCATGCTCGGCGGCCCGGCCATGAACATCGTGCTGGCCATCATCCTGGCCGGCGGCGTGCTCATGACGTTCGGCAACCCCGACAAGCCGGTGTACGACCCGGTGGTCAGCGTCGTCAGCGAGTGCGTCGTCCCGGCGTCGCAGGCCGAGGAGGCCGGCGACGACTGCACCGGCTGGCCGGCCGCGCCCGCGGCCGAGGCCGGCATCCTGCCCGGCGACCGCATCCTCGCCGTCGACGGCACCGAGGTGTCCACGTGGCCGGAGGTCTCCGACGCGATCGCCGCGGCCGGGCCGAACACCGTCGACATCGTGGTCCAGCGCGACGGCGCCGAGCGGACGCTGCAGGCCAGCCTCATCCTGGCTGAGCGGCCCGACCCCGACGGCGAGCCCGGCGACGTGCTGGAGACCAGCTTCCTCGGCGTCCAGCCGACGTTCCAGCACTTCGAGCGCGAGGACGTCGCGGGCACGCTGGCGTGGACCGGCGGGTTCATCAGCAACACCGCCGAGGCCATGTCGCGTATCCCGCAGCGCATGGTCGATGTGTGGGACGCCGCGTTCGGCGGTGCCGAGCGCAGTGCGGAGACGCCGGTCAGCATCGTCGGCGCGGGACGCATCGGCGGCGAGATCGCCTCCGCCGACGAGTTCACCGGCGGCCAGCGGGTGGCCACGTTCGTCATGATGCTGGCGTCGTTCAACATGGCGATCGCCCTGTTCAACCTGGTGCCGCTGCTGCCGCTGGACGGCGGGCACGCCGCGGGCGCCATCTGGGAGGCCGTCAAGCGGGCCTTCGCCCGGGTGTTCCGCCGTCCCGAGCCGCAGCCCGTCGACGTCGCCAAGGCGCTGCCGCTCGCCTACGGGGTCGCGGTGGTGCTCATCGGCATGAGCGCGCTGCTGATCTACGCCGACCTGGTCAACCCCGTCCGGCTGCTGGGCTGAGAGGTATAGGAGAGGTTCCACATGAGTGTCGCCCTGGGGATGCCCCAGCTGCCGCCTGCGGTGCTGGCGCCGCGGCGCCCGTCCCGGAAGATCCGCGTCGGCAAGGTCGAGGTCGGCGGTGACGCGCCGGTCAGCGTCCAGTCCATGACGACCACGCCGACCACCGACATCAACGCGACACTGCAGCAGATCGCGGAGCTCACCGCGGCCGGCTGCGACATCGTCCGGGTCGCCGTGCCCAGCGCCGACGACGCCGAGGCGCTGCCCGTCATCGCCAAGAAGTCGCAGATCCCGGTCATCGCCGACATCCACTTCCAGCCCAAGTACGTCTTCGCCGCCATCGACGCCGGCTGCGCGGCGGTGCGGGTCAACCCGGGCAACATCAAGAGGTTCGACGACAAGGTCGGCGAGATCGCCCGAGCCGCCGCCGCCGCCGGCGTCTCCCTGCGCATCGGCGTCAACGCCGGCTCGCTGGACCCCCGGCTGCTGGCCAAGTACGGCAAGGCCACGCCGGAGGCGCTGGTGGAGTCCGCGGTGTGGGAGGCCTCGCTGTTCGAGGAGCACGACTTCCACGACTTCAAGATCTCGGTGAAGCACAACGACCCCGTCGTCATGGTCCGCGCCTACGAGCTGCTCGCCGAGCGCGGCGACTGGCCGCTGCACCTGGGCGTCACCGAGGCCGGCCCTGCCTTCCAGGGGACGGTGAAGTCGGCGGTCGCGTTCGGCGCGCTGCTGTCCAAGGGCATCGGCGACACCATCCGGGTCTCGTTGTCCGCGCCTCCGGTCGAGGAGGTCAAGGTCGGCAACCAGATCCTGCAGTCGCTCAACCTGCGCCCGCGCAAGCTCGAGATCGTCTCCTGCCCGTCGTGCGGCCGCGCCCAGGTCGACGTCTACACCCTCGCCGACCGCGTCACCGCCGGCCTGGAGGGCATGGAGATCCCGCTGCGGGTGGCTGTCATGGGCTGCGTCGTCAACGGCCCGGGTGAGGCCCGCGAGGCCGACCTCGGCGTCGCCTCCGGCAACGGCAAGGGCCAGATCTTCGTGAAGGGCGAGGTGATCAAGACCGTGCCGGAGTCGGAGATCGTCGAGACCCTCATCGAGGAGGCGATGCGCATCGCCGAGACGATGGAGCCGTCCGAGTCCGACGCCGGGCCGACCGTCACGGTCGGGTGACAGCGGGCGTTCTCGGCCTGACAGAACGGCCGGGTGCTGCTTCACTAGCAGCTTGAGGGGGTTGCCGGCCCCCGGGCTGTCGGGGGAGGAGGGACGACGTGCTCGGTACGTCGACGGCGGTGCGGCCGCTGAGCCAGGCCGACCTCGACCAGGTCGTCACCGTTCTCGATCGCGCACCCCAGCTCGACGTCTTCGTCGGTTCCCGGGTGCACGCCTCCGGCCTGGCCCCGTCGCGGCTGGCCGGTGAGCTGTGGGGGTACTTCGAGGAGGAGCGGCTGCGCTCCATGTGCTACTCCGGTGCCAACCTGGTGCCGGTGGGCGCCACCGCACCGGCGGCGCGCACCTTCGCCGACCTCGCGCTGCGCCGCGGGCGCCGCTGCTCCTCGATCGTCGGGCCGGCCGATGCCGTGCTGACCATGTGGGACCTCCTGCGCCCGGAGTGGGGCCCGGCCCGCGAGGTGCGTGCCTGCCAGCCGGTGATGGCGCTGGCGACGGCGCCGGCGGTCGCGCCGGACCCGCTGGTGCGACGGGTCCGCCCGGACGAGCTCGACCAGCTGCTGCCCGCCGCGATCGCCATGTTCACCGAGGAGGTCGGCGTCTCACCGAACGGCACCGACGGCGGCGTGTACTACCGGGCCCGGCTCAGCGAGCTGGTCCGGGCCGGGCGGGCGTTCGCGCGGTTCGAGGACGGCGAGATCGTCTTCAAGGCCGAGGTGGGCGCGGTGACGCCGCACGCCTGCCAGGTCCAGGGCGTCTGGGTCCGGCCGGACCGCCGCGGCGAGGGCCTGTCGGTGGGCGGGATGGCCGCCGTCGCGGGCTTCGCCCTGCGCGAGATCGCACCGACCGTGTCGCTGTACGTCAACGACTTCAACACCGCCGCCCGTGGTGCCTACCGCAGGGTCGGCTTCACCGAGGTGGGCCGGTTCGCCACGGTCATGTTCTGAGACGATATCGCTCGATGGCTGGCACAATGCCGGCGCGGCCGCGCAGACTTGGGCGCGATGACCGATCACAGCCGCCGGCGCGTCCACACCGTCGCCGCGCTCGCCACCGCCGTCCTGGCCGCACTCGCCGGGTGCGGCGGCGACGACGATCCGAGCGCGGCGCTGTCCCCGACGCCGTCCACCAGCGGCACTCCGACGCCGACCCCGACGCCCACGCCGACGCCGCAGCCGCGTGAGTTCACGCTGGTCGCCACCGGTGACGTGCTCCTGCACGAGCGGCTGTGGGCGCAGGCCGAGCGCGACGCCGGGTCGGGGGAGCAGCTGGACTTCGCACCGCAGCTGGCGAACATCGCGCCGATCGTCACCGCCGCCGGGCTGGCCGTCTGCCACCTCGAGGTGCCGCTGGCCCCGGCCGGCGGGCCGTACGAGGGCTACCCGATGTTCTCCGGCCCGCCACAGGTGGCGACCGCGCTGGCCGACACCGGCTACGACGCCTGCACGACCGCGTCGAACCACACCTACGACCAGGGCGCGGCCGGCGTCGACCGCACCCTCGACACCCTCGACGCGGCCGGGCTCGCCCACGCCGGGTCGGCCCGCACGCCCGCGGAGGCTGAGCAGCTCACCGTCGTCGACGTCGCCACGGCGGCCGGGCCGGTCGCCGTCGCGCTGCTGTCCTACACGTTCGGGTTCAACGGCATCCCGGCGCCGGACGGCGAGACCTGGCGGGGCAACGAGATCGACCGGGGGCGCATCCTCGCCGACGCCGCCCGGGCACGAGCCGAGGGCGCCGAGGTCGTCGTCGTCGCGATGCACTGGGGCGACGAGTACGTCCACGAGCCCAACCAGCAGCAGAGCGCGCTGGCGCCGGACCTCATCGCCTCGCCCGACATCGACCTGCTGCTCGGCCACCACGCCCACGTCGTCCAGCCGCTGGAGAACATCGGCGGCGAGTGGGTCGTGTACGGCATGGGCAACCTCATGGCCAACCACGCCGAGCCGGAGGGACCGAAGGCGGAAGGCCTGCTGACCCGGTTCACCTTCGCCGAGGACCCCGCGACCGGCGGCTTCGCCGTCACCGGCGCTGAGTACCTGCCGCTGTACCAGACCTATGAGCCGCCGGTGGAGGTGCTCGACGTGCCGGCGGCCCTGGCGAGCGGCGACACCGGGACGGCGACGGCTGCCAGGCTCCAGGAGGCACTGGATCGCACCAGCGAGGTCGTCGGGAGCCGGGGCGCGGCCGCCGCCGGGCTGACGTTGCTGGAATCCCCGTGACCGGCCGCTGAGCCGGCGGTTATCCTCGTCCTTCGTTACTACCGCCTCGCGAGCCGGTTGGAGCTCTCCGTGATCCTGCGCATGTCGACGTTGTTCCTGCGAACCCTGCGCGACGACCCGGTCGACGCCGAGGTGCCGAGCCACAAGCTGCTCGTTCGCGCCGGGTACGTCCGTCGCGCCGCACCCGGCATCTACTCCTGGCTGCCGCTGGGCTACACCGTGCTGCGCAACGTCGAGAAGATCGTGCGCGAGGAGATGGACGCCATCGGCGCGCAGGAGGTCCACTTCCCGGCGCTGTTGCCGCGCGAGCCCTACGAGGCCACCAACCGATGGGAGGAGTACGGCGACAACATCTTCCGGCTCCAGGACCGCAAGGGCGGCGACTACCTGCTCGGGCCGACGCACGAGGAGATGTTCACGCTGCTGGTGAAGGACCTGTACTCGTCGTACAAGGACCTGCCGCTGTCGCTGTATCAGATCCAGACGAAGTACCGCGACGAGGCCCGGCCGCGCGCCGGCATCCTGCGCGGCCGCGAGTTCGTCATGAAGGACTCGTACTCCTTCGACGTCTCCGACGAGGCGTTCATGAAGTCCTACCTCGCCCACCGCGGCGCCTACATCAAGATCTTCGACCGGCTCGGCCTCGAGTACGTCATCGTCAAGGCCACCTCCGGCGCCATGGGCGGCTCGGCCAGCGAGGAGTTCCTGGTCACGGCCGTGAACGGCGAGGACACCTACGTCCGCTCGCCCGGCGGCTACGCGGCCAACGTCGAGGCCGTGACGACTCCCGTGCCGCCGCCGGTGGCCTACGACGACGTGCCCGCCGCCCACGCCGAGGACACGCCGGACACGCCGACCATCGAGACCCTCGTCGACCACCTCAACGCGCACTTCCCACGCGACGACCGGCGCTGGCAGGCCGGCGACACGTTGAAGAACGTACTGGTCGTCGTGCGCCATCCAGATGGCTCGCGGGAACCATTGGCGATCGGCCTACCAGGCGACCGCGAGGTCGACGAGAAGCGGCTGCAGGCGCAGGTCGAGCCGGCCGTCGTCGAACCGTTCACCGAGGCCGATTTCGCGGCCCACCCGGCGCTGGTCCGCGGCTACATCGGCCCGGGCGTGCTGGGGGAGAAGAACCCCTCCGGTATCCGGTACCTCGTCGACCCGCGCGTGGTCGAGGGCACCCGCTGGGTCACCGGCGCCGACGAGCCCGGCCGGCACGTCATCGACCTGGTGGCCGGGCGCGACTTCACCCCGGACGGCACCATCGAGGCCGCCGAGGTCCGCGCCGGCGACCCCGCACCCGACGGGTCCGGCCCGCTGGAGACGGCGCGCGGGATCGAGATGGGGCACATCTTCCAGCTCGGCCGCACGTACGCCGAGGCGCTGGGCCTGCAGGTCCTGGACGAGAACGGCAAGCTCGTCCCGGTCACCATGGGCTCCTACGGGGTCGGCGTGTCCCGCGCGGTGGCGGCGATCGTCGAGAACTCCCACGACGACGCCGGCATCATCTGGCCGCGCGAGGTCGCGCCGGCCGACGTCCACCTGGTCGCCACCGGCAAGGACGACGCCGTGTTCGAGGCCGCCGACCGGCTGGCCGGCGAGCTCGACGCGGCCGGGGTCCGGGTGCTGTACGACGACCGCCGCGGCGTCAGCCCCGGCGTGAAGTTCAAGGACTCCGAGTTGATCGGGGTGCCGACCATCGTCGTCGTCGGACGTGGCCTGGCCGACGGCGTCGTCGAGGTCAAGGACCGCACGACCGGTGAGCGCGAGAACGTCGCGGTGGCCGACGCGGCGTCGCATCTGGCCCGGCTGGTCGTGCCGTAGAATCTCGCTCGTGCATCGGTTGTTCCTGGTCACCCCGCCCCCCGCTCTCTAGCGGGGCGCGCGTTTCAGCGCGCCGGCCCGCCCTGTCGAGGGCGGCCGGCTTTGTCGTCGTGTCCCGCTCCCGCGCGTCATGTCGGCACTCGTCGCTGGAGCTGATCCGTGGAACACACCCGAACCATCGAACCGTCCGCGCCTGTCCTCTCGCGGACCCATCTGCTGGCCGTCATCGGTGCCGGCCTGCTGTGGGGGACCGGCGGGCTCTGCGGCGCCCTGATCATCGACCGCACCGGCCTCGCGCCGCTCGGCGTCGCCGCGTACCGTCTGGCGATCGGCGGCGGGCTGGTGGTCGGCTGGCTGCTGCTCACCGGCCGGCTGCACCGCCTGCGCCTGCACGGCCGCGGCGCGCGCCGGCTGGTCGCGCTGGGTCTGCTCGCCGCTATGTACCAGAGCTGCTACTTCGCCGCGGTCTCGCTGACCTCGGTGAGCCTGGCCACCCTGATCACGCTCGGGTCGTCGCCGGTGCTCGTCGTGGCCGCGGAGGGACTGTTGGGTCGGCAGCGACCGGACGCGCGGACCGGGGTGGCGGTCACGACCGCCGTCGCCGGACTGGCACTGCTGGTCGGCACGCCGGCGGCCGGCGACCCGGCGGCGGTGCTGGCCGGCACCGCGTGCGCGCTGGGCTCGGCGGCCGGCTTCGCGACCATCACCATGCTCGGCGCCCGTCCCGTCGACGACCTCGGCCCGCTGCCGACCGCCGGCCTGTCGTTCTGCGTCGGCGGTCTGGTGCTGCTGCCGCTGGCCGCGGTGACCGGCGGCGTCGCCGTCGACCTCGAACCGTCGACGCTGGGCCTGCTGGTCTTCCTGGGGCTAGCGCCGACGGCGCTGGCGTACGGCCTGTTCTTCACCGGGCTCCGCTCGGTCGCTACCGGGTCCGCGGCGCTGATCGCGCTGCTGGAGCCGTTGACGGCGGCCGTGCTCGGTGTCGTCGTCCTGGACGAGCGGCTGGGTGCCGGGGGCCTGGCCGGTGCGGTCTTGATCGGCGTTGCCGTGCTGCTGACGTCGCTGCGGCGGAGCCGACCCACCACGACCGCCGACGACGGGGTCAGCCCACTCGGCCGTCCAGGCCGGGGAACGCGACCGGGGCCGCACCCCACGTCAGCGCGTCGACGGCGGCCGTGACGACGCCGCGGGCGGCCAGCTCGCGCAGCTCCGGCGTCGCCGCGGCCGCCACCAGGTCGGCGTAGAGGCCCGCGAGCCGCTGCTCCATGGTGGCCGCCAGCCGCCGGGCACCGGACTCGTCGCTCACCGGCTCCGGCAGCGCGTACCCGGGCTCGGCGGCCACGGGTTCCGCACCGGCCGCGCGCAGCTGTGCGGCCAGCGCCTCGCGGCGGTCCCGGTGCGCGGCCAGCGCGCGGCGGGCCGGGACGCCGTCGTCGGGCAGGTGGGCGCCGACGACGCCGTAGCCGTACACGCAGGCGTGCTCGCCGGCCAGTGCGGCCTGAGCGGCTTCGACCGAGGCGTCGACGGTGCTCATGACGCGAGCACCACCCCGTGCCCGGCCTCGGCCGCGGCGATCGCGGCCAGCACCGCCGCCAGCCGCGGGCCCGCTGCGGCCAGGCAGTCCGTCAACCGGGCGTCGCCGGCGGCACGCTCGGCCTCGACGACGGCGGCCAGAGCGGCCGCGGGGTCGGCCGGGACCTCCGGAGCGGCCGGCGCGGTGTCGTCGCGGGCGCCGAACGGCAGCGGCCCGTCGTCACGCAGCGCCGCGAGGTGCTCGTCGTGATGCGCGGTCAGCGGCGCCAGCCGCTCGGCGAGCCCTGGATGGGCGGCGACCGTGGCGGCGTGCAGGGCCAGCAGCGCCTGCTCGCCGTCGGCCGCGCTCCAGCGGACCTTCACGTCCGCGTCCAGCTCGGCACGGGCCCCGGGCGCGGCCTTGGGGCGGGGGTCGGCGGAACAGCCGGTCAGCGCCGCGCCGGCCAGCGTCGCCGCGACAGGAGCACCCAGGAGCGTCACGAGCAGCCGCCTGCGCCGCGCGTCCACCGTCTCGATCACGTGGGACACCGTAACCTGCCCGGCCATCGCTGTAGTCTTGGCTACTCTTGGCGGCAGGGACGTCAAGTAGCAGGACCAGTAGATGAGACAACTCGACATCGAGGAGGGCACGGATGACTTCCGATACCCGTGACCTTCTGCAGCAGGTCATCGAGCCGGTCGTGGTGTCAGAAGGCCTCGACCTGGAGGCTCTCGACCTCACCCAGGCCGGCCGGCGCAGCCGGCTGCGGATCGTCGTCGACGCCGACGGCGGGGTCGACCTCGACCGCTGCGCCGAGGCCTCCCGGCTCATCTCTCGCGCGCTCGACGACTCCGACGTCATGGGCGACAGGCCGTACACCCTCGAGGTGAGCTCACCCGGCGTGTCGCGGCCGTTGACCCTGCCGCGGCACTGGCGGCGGGCCACCGGCCGGCTGGTCAGGGCGGTCCTGCACGAGGGCGGCGACGTCACCGGGCGAGTCGTCTCCGCCGGCGCCGAGACCGCCGTCCTCGAGGTCGACGGCGCCGGCGAGCGCGAGGTCGCCTACGGCGACGTCCGCAAGGCCAAGATCCAGGTCGAGTTCCGCCGTGGCGGCGACGACGACACCGACAGCGACGAGGAGTGACGAGAGACCCGTGGACATCGACCTTTCGCTCCTGAGAGCGCTGGAGCGGGAGAAGGACATCTCCTTCGATCTCGTGGTCGAGGCGACGGAGCGTGCCCTCCTGCTGGCCTACCAGCGCACGGAGAGCCACCAGCCGCGGGCCCGCGTCGAGCTCGACCGCAAGACCGGTCACGTCACCGTCTGGGCCCAGGAGGTGGACGAGGACGGCACCGTCGTGCGCGAGTGGGACGACACTCCCGAGGGCTTCGGCCGGATCGCGGCCACCACGGCCAAGCAGGAGATCCTGCAGCGGCTGCGCGACGCCGAGGACGAGAACACCTTCGGCGACTTCCTCGACCGCGAGGGCGAGATCGTCTCCGGCACCATCCAGCAGGGCCGCGACCCGCGCACCGTCATGGTCAACCTCGGCAAGCTCGAGGCGGTGCTGCCGCCGGCCGAGCAGGTGCCGGGCGAGCGCTACGAGCACGGCAGCCGCATCCGCTGCTACGTCGTCCAGGTGCGCAAGGGGCCGCACGGACCCGTGGTCACGGTGTCGCGGACCCACCCCAACCTGGTCAAGAAGCTCTTCACGCTCGAGGTGCCGGAGATCGCCGACGGCACGGTGCGCATCGCCGGCATCGCGCGCGAGGCCGGGCACCGCACCAAGATCGCGGTCCATTCCACCGTCCCGGGCGTCAACGCCAAGGGCGCCTGCATCGGCCCGATGGGCTCGCGGGTGCGTGCGGTCATGACCGAGCTGCACGGCGAGAAGATCGACATCGTCGACTGGTCCGACGACCCCGCCGAGCTGGTGGCGCACGCGCTGTCGCCGGCCCGGGTGCAGCGCGTTGAGATCGTCGACGAGCAGGCACGATCGGCCCGCGTGACGGTGCCCGACTTCCAGCTGTCCCTGGCCATCGGCCGCGAGGGACAGAACGCCCGGCTGGCCGCCAGGCTGACCGGATGGCGCATCGACATCAGGTCCGATACCGAGCCGGAAACCTCGGATCGGGCCGCCGGTGCTCCCGCGTGACCGTTTCGCTCCCGATAGACGCTAAACTGTTCGAGTGAAAGACCGCGCGCCCGGCCGGTCACCTGTACGCACCTGTATAGGTTGCCGGTCCCGTGCGGTGAAGTCCGAACTGCTCCGCGTCGTCGCGGGCGGTGCCGGTGCACCTGGTGCGCTGGTTCCCGACCACGACGGCCGGCTTCCGGGCCGCGGTGCGTACCTGCACCCGAACCCGGAATGCCTCGACCAAGCCGAGCGACGTCGGGCGTTCTCGCGCGCATTGCGCCGCGAGGGGCCGCTCGACGTCACAGAGCTGCGTCGGCGGCTCGCCGGGCAAGAGGATCGATCCGGACGGCCGAAACGGCCGGCCGGCCAGGCAGAAGGAGACACGACGTGACGCTCACGAGCGCTCGATGAGCACGCAGCGATGAGCACGCGCACCACCTAGCCGGTCCGAGCCGACACGCCCGGGCCGAGAAGGAGAGCAGTGGCAAAGGTCCGGGTACACGAGCTCGCCAAAGAGCTCGGTGTGACGAGCAAGGACGTCCTCGGCAAGCTGGGCGACCTCGGAGAGTACGTCAAGTCGGCATCGTCGACCGTCGAGGCTCCCGTCGTCCGCAGGTTGCGGGAGGCGTTCGCCAACCAAGCATCCACCAGGCCCACCAAGCGTGCGCCTGGTCGACCTGGCGTGTCCGCACGCCCGAGCACGCCGGCAGCGGCACCCGCCGCGCCGACACCGGCCGCACCGGCGGCCGAAACGCAGGCACCGGCCGCACCGGCCGCCGAAACGCAGGCACCGGCCGCACCGGCCGCCGAAACGCAGGCACCGGCCGCACCGGCACGCCCGGCACCGCGCCCGGGTCCGAGCCCGAGTCCGCGTCAGGGTGGTCCCAAGCCCGGCCCGGCGCCGCGTCCGGGGGCACCGAGCCCCGGCCAGCGCCAGGGTGACCAGGGCCAGCGGCCGGCCCAGGGCGCGCCGCGCCCCGGCCAGGAGCGCCCGCGTCAGGGTGCCCCCAAGCCCGGCCCGGCGTCGCGCACGTCCGGTCCGCGTCCGGGCAACAACCCGTTCGGTGGCGAGAGCACCGGCATGGGCCGGCCCCGCCCCGGCGGCGGTCCGCGTCCGGGCAACAACCCGTTCTCGTCCGGTGGTTCCACCGGCATGCAGCGGCCCGGCCAGCGCCGCGACGCCGAAGGGCGCGGTGGGTCCGGTGCGCCGGCGCCGCGTCCGGGCGGTTCGGCCGGTCCCGGCGGTCCTCGGCCCAACCCGGGCATGATGCCGCCGCGGCCGTCCAGCCGTCCCGGTTCCGAGCGTGGCGGCGGTGGCGGTGGCGGCGGCGACCGTGGCGCGCGTCCGAGCCGTGGCGGTCCCGGTGGCGGCGGTGGCCGTCCCGGTGGCGGCGGTGGTCGTCCTGGTGGCGGCGGTGGGTTCGGCGGCCCCGGTGGCGGCGGCCGTCCCGGCGGCGGCGGTGGGTTCGGTGGCGGCGGTGGCCGTCCCGGTCCCGGCGGCCGCGGCCGTGGTGGCACGGCCGGCGCGTTCGGCCGTCCTGGCGGGAAGCCGGCGAAGAGCCGCAAGAGCAAGCGGCAGAAGCGCCAGGAGTACGACAACATGCAGGCGCCCACCATCGGTGGTGTGCGGCTGCCTCGCGGCAACGGCGAAGCCGTCCGGCTGCCTCGCGGCGCGTCCCTGGCCGACTTCGCCGAGCGGATCGACGTCGACCCCGCGCAGCTCGTGCAGGTGCTCTTCGGCCTCGGCGAGATGGTGACGGCCACCCAGTCGGTGGACGAGGACACCTTCAAGCTGCTGGGCGAGGAGCTCGGCTACGACATCCAGATGGTGTCGCCGGAGGACGAGGACCGCGAGCTGCTGGAGTCGTTCGACATCGACTTCGACGCCGAGGAGGGCGGCGACGAGTCGCTGCTGCCCCGGCCGCCGGTGGTCACCGTCATGGGCCACGTCGACCACGGTAAGACGAAGCTCCTGGACGCCATCCGCAAGGAGAACATCGTCGAGTCCGAGGCCGGTGGCATCACCCAGCACATCGGTGCCTACCAGGTGTCCGTCGAGCACGAGGGCCAGCCGCGGGCGATCACGTTCATCGACACCCCGGGTCACGAGGCGTTCACCGCCATGCGTGCCCGTGGTGCCCAGGTGACCGACATCGTCATCCTGGTCGTCGCGGCAGACGACGGCGTGATGCCGCAGACCATCGAGGCGCTGAACCACGCCCAGGCCGCCGGCGTCCCGATCGTCGTCGCGGTCAACAAGATCGACGTCGAGGGTGCCAACCCGGCGAAGATCCGCCAGCAGCTCACCGAGTACAACCTGGTGGCCGAGGAGTACGGCGGCGACACCATGTTCGTCGACGTCGCGGCCAAGCCGGGCATCAACATCGACAAGCTGCTCGAGGCCGTCCTGCTGACCGCCGACGCGGCGCTGGACCTGCGGGCCAATCCGGACATGGCGGCCCGCGGCGTGGCGATCGAGGGTCACCTCGACCGCGGCCGCGGCCCGGTGGCCACCGTCCTGGTGCAGCGAGGCACGCTGCGCCCGGGCGACGCCATCGTCACCGGCCAGTCCTACGGCCGGGTCCGGGCCATGCTCGACGAGTACGGCAAGCCGGTCGAGGAGGCCCAGCCCGCGCGTCCGGTCCTCGTGCTCGGCCTGACCGCGGTGCCCGGTGCCGGCGACAAGTTCCTCGTCGCCGACGACGACCGCACCGCGCGCCAGATCGCCGAGAAGCGCGAGGCGATGGAGCGCAACGCGGCACTGGCCAAGGCGCGCAAGCGGGTCACGCTCGAGAGCTTCATGGCCGAGAGCAAGGTCGAGACGCTGAACCTGATCCTCAAGGGCGACGTGTCCGGCTCGGTCGAAGCGCTCGAGGACGCCCTGCTCAAGATCGACGTGGGCGACGAGGTCAGCCTCAACATCATCCACCGCGGCGTCGGTGCCATCACGGCCAACGACGTCAACCTCGCCTCCATCGACCAGGGCATCATCATCGGCTTCAACGTCCGGCCGCAGAGCCGGACGGTCGAGGACCTGGCCGACCGCGAGGGTGTGGAGATCCGGTACTACTCGGTCATCTACTCGGCGATCGAGGAGATCGAGGCGGCCCTCACGGGCATGCTCAAGCCGGAGTTCGAGGAGGTCCAGCTCGGTACCGCCGAGATCCGCGAGGTGTTCCGTTCGTCCCGCGTCGGCAACATCGCCGGCTGCATGGTCACCAACGGCCTCATCCGGCGCAACGCGTCGGCGCGGCTGGTCCGTGACGGCGTTGTGGTTGGCGAGAGCCTCACTGTCGCGTCCCTGCGGCGCGAGAAGGACGACGTCACGGAGGTCCGCGAAGGGTTCGAGTGCGGTATCAGCCTCGGGAACTTCAACGACATCCAGGTGGGCGACAGCATCGAGACGTACGAGATGAAGGAGAAGCCGCGCGGCTGAGGCTTCCGCCCGCACAGGCAGGGGATGCTTGCCTGTGCGGGCGGGAGAACTCCCTCGTGAGGGCTTCTTGGAGAATCGGTGTTCGTCGGAACGATCACCTTCGACCTTCTGCTGGGTGACGTGCGCTCGCTGAAGCAGAAGCGCGCCTACGTGCGGCCGATCGTGGCCGAGCTCAGGCGGCGGTTCGAGGTCGCCGTCGCCGAGGTGAACCATCAGGACCTGCATCGGCGCGCGGAGATCGGTGTCGCCGTCGTCTCGGCAGAGGAACGCCGGTGCGCCGAGGTCCTGGACGCGGTCGAGCAGCACGTCGCCCGGCGGCCGGAGATCGAGTTGTTGTCCACCGGCCGCCGCATCCACAACGACGAAGACGACCGGTAGTTCAGCCGGTAGATCAGAAGGAGTACGTCCATGGCCGATCCTGCGCGGGCACGCAAGCTGGCCGACCGGATCCGCGAGATCGCGGCCGAGACGCTCGAGCGGCGGGTCAAGGACCCCCGGCTGGGCTTCGTCACGGTCACCGACGCCCGCATCACCGGCGACCTGCGCGACGCGACCGTCTTCTACACCGTCTACGGTGACGAGGAGGAGCGCACCGCCACGGCGGCCGCGCTGGAAAGTGTCAAAGGGCTGGTCCGCTCCGAGGTCGGCCGGCGCACCGGCGTGCGGTTCACGCCCACGCTGGAGTTCGTCGCCGACGCCATTCCGGAGAACGCCGCGAACATCGACGACCTGCTGCGCGCGGCCCGCGAGTCCGACGAACAGGTAGCCCGGGCCGCCGCCGAAGCCCAGTACGCCGGCGACCCCGACCCGTACAAGAAGCCGGCCGAGGACGATGAGGACGACCTCTGACCCCGCTGGCCTGGTCGTCGTCGACAAGCCGACCGGCTGGACCTCGCACGACGTCGTCGCCCGGGTACGCCGGCTGGCCGGGACCCGCAGGGTCGGACACGCCGGCACCCTCGATCCGATGGCCACCGGCGTGCTGGTCGTGGGTGTCGGCAAGGCGACCAGGCTTCTCGGCCACCTCGCGCTGAGCGAGAAGGAGTACGAGGCCACCATCCGGCTGGGCGCGACCACGGTCACCGACGACGCCGAGGGCGAGATCACCGGCGGCGCCGACGCGTCCGCCGTCACCGACGACGCCGTCGCCGCGGCCGTCACGGAGCTGACCGGCCCGATCAAGCAGGTGCCCAGCGCCGTGTCAGCCGTCAAGATCGACGGGGTGCGCTCGTACCGTCGGGTCCGGTCCGGCGAGGACGTCCAGCTGCCCGCCCGCGACGTCGTCGTCAGCCGGTTCGGGGTGATCGCCACGCGGCGCGAGGGCCCGTACACCGACCTCGACGTCCAGGTGGCGTGCTCCAGCGGCACCTACATCCGGGCGCTGGCCCGCGACCTGGGTGCGGCGCTGGGCATCGGCGGGCACCTGACCGCGCTGCGCCGCACCGCCGTCGGCCCGTACCGGCTGGACGTCGCCCGCACGCTGGAGCAGCTGGCCGAGACGTTCTCGCTCATCAGCCTGGCCGACGCGGCCGCGGCCGCGTTCCCGCGGTTCGACGTCGACGCCGAGACGGCCGGCAAGGTCGCGCACGGCATGCCGTTGCCGGCGACGGGGCTCGGGCCGGGCCCGGTGGCGGTGTTCGGCCCGGACGGTACGCTGCTCTCCCTGACCGAGGACCGCGGTTCTCGGGCCAAGCACGTGGCGGTGTTCGTATGACGGATCGGCAGCACGTCAACGAGCGGCTCGAGTCCGAGCTCGGTCTCCTGTGGCGGCGCGTGCGGCGGCTGTCGATCGACCTCGCCCGGCAGGTCGACGCCGGCATCGAGATCTCCTCCTACGGCCTGCTCGGCGCCCTCGCCGATGGCGGCGACCTGCGCGCGGGCGACCTCGCCGATCGCTTCGGCCTGGACAAGTCGACCGTCAGCCGGCAGATCACGCAGCTGGAGACGCACGGTCTCATCCAGCGCGTCCACGACCCGATGGACCGGCGGTCCCGGCTCATCCACGTCACCGGCGAGGGCCTGGCGCTCGTGCGGGAACTGCGCGCGGCGCGCGGCCGCTGGCTCGGCGACGCGCTGGCGGACTGGCCCGACTCCGACGTCGACACGCTGGTCGTACTGCTGGCACGGCTCAACGCGTCGATCACCCCGGAATAAGGGTGTGTGCTGCAACCATTGACTATATAGTTGCAGCACGCAACCATCCGAGGTGGTGACGTCGTGGGCCGGGAGGTCTGGGACGAGCTGGTCGAGCGGGGACTCGTGGCCCGCCGTCCCGACGTGCTCTGCGGGCCGGCCGGTGCGACGGCCCGGCCGGGGACCGCGCGCTCGAAACGAAGGGGACGATCACATGAGCACAGCTGCCGACTCGCGGGACGCGGCGCCGGAGGAGGCCGAACCGGCCATGAGCCACCGGCAGGTCCTGGAGGCGATGTCGGGCCTGCTGCTCGCGATGTTCGTCGCCATGCTGTCCGGCACCATCGTGGCCAACGCGCTGCCGCGGATCATCGCCGACCTCGGCGGCAACCAGGACCAGTACACCTGGGTCGTCACCGCGACCCTGCTGGCCGCCACCGCCACCACGCCGATCTGGGGCAAGCTCGCCGACCGCATGAGCAAGAAGCTGTTGGTCCAGCTGTCCATCTCCGTGTTCGCCATCGGGTCGATCCTGGCCGGGTTCTCGCAGAACACCGAGGCGCTCATCGGCTTCCGGGTGCTGCAGGGCCTCGGCCTGGGCGGCCTGCAGGCTCTGGTGCAGATCGTGATGGCCTCGATGGTCAGCCCGCGCGAGCGGGGCCGCTACATGGGCTACTTCGGCGCGGTGATGGCCGTGGCCACGGTCGGCGGACCACTGCTCGGCGGGTTCCTCGTCGACTCCGCTCTGGGCTGGCGCTGGTGCTTCTGGGTGGGCGCGCCGGTCGCCGTCGTCGCCCTCGTGCTGTTGCAGCGCACCCTGCATCTGCCGATCGTCCGCGCCGAGACCAAGATCGACTGGAAGGGCGCGATGCTCATCCCGGGCGGCATCAGCGTGCTGCTCATCTGGGTCACCCTCGCCGGCAAGGACTTCGCCTGGCTGTCCTGGCAGAGCGCCGCGCTCGTGATCGGCGGCCTGCTGCTGATCGTGCTGGCCGTCGTGGTCGAGCGGCGGGTCAGCGACCCCGTCGTGCCGCCGCGGCTGATGCGGCAGCGGACCATGGTGCTCGCCATCATCGCCAGCGTCGCCATCGGCATCGCGATGTTCGGCTCGTCGGTCTTCTTCGGCCAGTACTTCCAGATCGCGCGCGGCTACTCGCCGACGGAGTCCGGCCTGCTCACCCTGCCGATGATCGTGGGCCTGCTGGTCGCCTCCACCCTCACCGGCCAGCTGGTGACCCGGTTCGGGCGGTGGAAGAGGTTCCTGGTCGGCGGCACCGCGCTGATCGTCGTCGGGCTGGCCCTGCTGGCCACGATCGACCACGCCACGTCGCTGGTCCTGATCGGCGTCTACATGGCGATCCTCGGGGCCGGCGTCGGCGCGAGCATGCAGAACCTCGTCCTCGCGGCGCAGAACGGCCTGGACTACCGCGACCTGGGCGCCGGCACGTCGACCGTGACGTTCTTCCGCTCGCTGGGCGGCGCGGCCGGCGTCTCCGTCCTGGGCGCGATCCTGGCCACCCACGTGACCAACCTCATCAGTGACGGGTTGGCGTCCACCCCGGGCGCCGAGGCGGCCACCCAGGACGGCGGGTCGACGTCGCTGGACCTCAGCGGCCTGCCCGGGCCGGTCCGGGTCGTCGTCGAGCAGGCCTACGGTGACGCCACAGCCCTGGTGTTCCTGATCTCGGCGGTCATCGCCCTGGCGGCGTTCGTCGCGGTGCTGTTCATGCGCGAGTCGTCGCTGCGGACGACGGTGGCCGCGCCGGTACCGGCCGACCTGGAGGAGGCACCCGCCCGGGCATAATGTCGGTGGCGGAGCCGTTGCCCTAGGGCGACGGGGCCGCCTCCGACACCCACCCACGGGAGCACACGTGCACTGCTGGACCGAGCTGGGCCAGGTCCCGCCCGGCTTCGGGCCGTCGGTCGTCACGATCGGCAACTTCGACGGGGTTCACCTGGGCCACCGACAGGTGCTGACGCGCATGGTCGCCGACGCCCGGGCCGCCGGCACCCGCGCGGTCGCCATGACGTTCGACCCGCACCCGCTGCGGCTGCACCGGCCCGACCGGGCGCCGGAGCTCATCACCGGCATCCGCGACCGCCTCGAGCTGCTGGCCGAGACGGGCCTGGACGCGGTGCTCGTGCAGCCGTACACGTGGGAGTTCGCCCACCAGTCGCCCGCGGAGTTCGTGCGCCGCTACCTCGTCGACGGGCTGCGCGCGGCCACCGTGGTCGTCGGCCACGACGTCCGGTTCGGCTGGCAGAACACCGGCGACCTGTCCACGATGGTCGAGCTGGGCGCCGAGCACGGCTTCACGGTCGAGGTCATCGACGACGTCAGCACCCCGGGCGCGCATCGCCGCTGGTCGTCGACGTGGGTGCGAGAGCTGCTGGCGGCCGGCGACGTGGCCGGCGCGGCGGAGATCCTCGGCCGGCCGCACCGGCTGCGCGGCCGCGTCGTCCGCGGCGACCAGCGCGGACGTGACCTCGGCTTCCCAACGGCCAACCTCGCGCCCGACAGCGACGGCATGGTCCCCGCCGACGGTGTATACGCCGGCTGGCTGACCCGCACCGCCGGCCGCGACCCGGCCCCGTCGGAGCTGATGCCGGCGGCGGTCTCCATCGGCACCAACCCCACCTTCGACGGCGCCACCCGCCGGGTCGAGGCCTACGTCATCGGCCGCACCGACCTCGAGCTCTACGACGACGAGGTCCTGCTCCAGCTGGTGGAGCGGCTGCGCCCGACCCTCAGGTTCGACTCCGTCGACGAGCTCGTCGACACCATGCACGACGACGTCGCCAAGGCCCGCGTCGTCCTCGGCGTCTAGGCCGTGCCGGTGGTGAACCGGATGCCGGTGGTGATCAGCAGCGAGCCGTCCGGCCGGCGAGCACCGGCGAGGGCGTCGGCCACGTCGTCGCGGGCCGCGGGCAGGTCGGCCGGCGCGATGCGTTCCAGCGCGCCGCGATAGCCGACCGAC
The DNA here is from genome assembly GCF_004349065.1 of Jiangella asiatica. Lineage (GTDB taxonomy): Bacteria > Actinomycetota > Actinomycetes > Jiangellales > Jiangellaceae > Jiangella > Jiangella asiatica. The sequence continues at coordinate 119,764 of NZ_SMKZ01000004.1, read as the reverse complement.
CAGGCCCACGCCCACCACTGCCGCACGTCACGGAAGGTGATCGGAACGGCGACGTCCTCGACGGCGACGTCGTCGAACCCGGTGCCCCGGACGAGCGCGGCGAGTGCCGCGGCGTCGTCGAATACGTCGGGGCGGTCCGGTCCGAGTCCGGCGCGCCGGCGCAGCCGGGCACGGGCGTCCTTCGCGTGCGGATCCGGGAGCCCGTACGTGCTGACGGCGAGCCGGCCACCGGACACCAGCAGGCGACGGTACGCGCGCAGCGCCATGCCGGCGTCGGGCACGAGGAACAGCATGAACCCGCCGAGGACGGCGTCGAAGCTCGCGGGCGCGAAACCCGGCGCGGCGGCGTCGCCCACCCGCACGCTCGCCTGGGCGATCCCGCGCTCGCGAAGGTCGTCCGCGGTGAGCCCGACCATGGTGGGGGAGAGGTCGACGCCCACGACCTGCCCGGACGGCCCGACAGCTGCCGCGGCCGGGATGAGCACGTCGCCGCGGCCGGTGCCGACGTCGAGGACGCGGTCGCCGTCGCGCAGTCCGGCCCGCGCGACCAGCTCGCGGCCCAGCGGGCCGAAGAACTCCACGCCGGTACGCTCGTAGTGGGTCGCTGCCCGATCCCAGATGCTGCCGGTCATGGCGCAGGACCGTAGCACCGCGTCGTGGCCGGCGATTCGGCCTGGACGGGCGCACGCTGGTATCCTTGGCGCCGCCGTCATAACGGCCGCGGTTCCAGAGTGCTCCGGTGGACATGCCCGGTTGCGCCGCGCAACGAGATACAGACAAGGAGTCCCGTGCCGACCGACACGAAGACCCGCCAGGAAGTCATGGCTGAGCACGCTCGCACTGAGGGCGACACGGGCTCGCCGGAGGTGCAGGTCGCGCTGCTCACCCAGCGCATCAACCACCTCACCGAGCACCTCAAGGTGCACAAGCACGACCACCACAGCCGCCGGGGGCTGCTGCTGCTGGTCGGGCGCCGCCGTCGGCTGCTCAAGTACCTGCAGCGGATCGACATCGCACGTTACCGTGCGCTGATCGAGAAGCTCGGTCTGCGTCGTTGAGCTGACACGAGGGGAGCGGTCCCCGTCCGGGAGCCGCTCCCCTCAGTTCTGCTCGGACAACTGAACACACGACCAACCCGATCAGGGTGGCCGGCTTGAACGCAGCAGGCCGGTCCTCGGTTGTGGCTCTCGGGCCCCGGCGGGCATCCGCCGGGCGAGTCCGCGGGCTTCCATCGAAGACCGGTGCGTACGTGATCTCATTCGAGCGGCCTCCCGTGATTTCCAGGAGGACGACCCATGACGGGTCCTGCGATCCACACCGCCGAAGCCGTGATCGACAACGGCAAGTACGGCACCCACACCATCCGCTTCGAGACCGGCCAGCTGGCACAGCAGGCCGCCGGTTCCGTCGTCGTCTACCTCGACGACGAGACGATGCTGCTGTCGGCCACCACGGTCTCCAAGCAGCCCAAGGAACACCTCGACTTCTTCCCGCTGACCGTCGACGTCGAAGAGCGCATGTACGCCGCGGGACGCATTCCCGGCTCGTTCTTCCGCCGCGAGGGCCGGCCCAGCGAAGAGGCCATCCTCACCTGCCGGCTGACCGACCGCCCGCTGCGCCCGACGTTCGCCAAGGGTCTACGCAACGAGGTCCAGGTCGTCATGACGGTCATGTCGTTGCACCCCGATCACCTCTACGACGTCGTGGCCATCAACGCAGCGTCCGCATCGACCCAGCTGTCCGGGCTGCCGTTCTCGGGCCCGATCGGCGCGGTGCGGGTCGCCCTGATCGACGACCAATGGGTCGGCTTCCCGAACCACTCCCAACTTTCCGAGGCCGTGTTCGACATGGTCGTGGCCGGCCGGGTGCTCCCCGACGGCGACGTCGCCATCATGATGGTCGAGGCCGAGTCGACCGCCGAGACCTGGGACCTGGTGCAGGCCGGGCGCACCGCGCCGACCGAGGAGGTCGTGGCCGCCGGGCTAGAGGCGTCCAAGCCGTTCGTCACCGCCCTCGCGACGGCGCAGCGTCAGCTCGCCGACGCCATTTTGGAAGATGGAGTCAAGGAGCCCGCTGAATTTCCGATCTTCCTGGACTACACCGACGAGATCTACGCCGCCGTCGAGGCCGCCAGCCGCGACGAGCTCGCCAAGGCGCTGACCATCGCCGCCAAGGCCGAGCGTGAGACTCGCCTCGACGAGATCAAGGCCGATGTCAAGGCCCGGCTCGCCGAGCAGTTCGAAGGTAGCGAGAAGGACGTCAGCGCGGCATTCCGCTCGCTCACCAAGGCGCTGGTCCGCGAGCGCGTGCTGCGCGACCAGGTCCGTATCGACGGCCGCGGCCTCACCGACATCCGGACGCTGTCCGCCGAGGTCGGCCCGGTCCCGCGGGCGCACGGCTCGGCGCTGTTCGAGCGCGGCGAGACCCAGATCCTCGGCGTCAGCACGCTGAACATGCTCAGCATGGAGCAGAAGCTCGACACGCTCGCGCCCGAGAAGTCCAAGCGCTACATGCACAACTACAACTTCCCGCCGTACTCGACCGGCGAGACCGGCCGGGTCGGGTCGCCCAAGCGGCGCGAGATCGGTCACGGCGCGCTGGCCGAGCGGGCCCTGCTGCCGGTCCTGCCGGCCCGCGAGGAGTTCCCCTACGCCATCCGGCAGGTGTCCGAGGCGCTGGGCTCCAACGGCTCGACGTCCATGGGCTCGGTGTGTGCGTCGACGATGTCGCTGCTCAACGCCGGTGTGCCGCTGCGTGCCCCGGTGGCGGGCATCGCCATGGGGCTCATCTCCGGTGAGGTCGACGGCGAGACCCGGTACGTCACGCTGACCGACATCCTCGGTGCCGAGGACGCGTTCGGCGACATGGACTTCAAGGTCGCCGGCACGCGCGAGTTCGTCACGGCGCTGCAGTTGGACACCAAGCTCGACGGCATCCCGGCGTCCGTGCTGGCGGCCGCGTTGCAGCAGGCCCGCGACGCCCGGCTGACCATCCTCGACGTCATGTCCGAGGCCATCTCCGTGCCGGACGAGATGAGCCCGTACGCGCCGCGGATCATCTCCATCAAGATCCCGGTCGACCAGATCGGCGCGGTGATCGGCCCCAAGGGGAAGGTCATCAACCAGATCCAGGACGACACCGGCGCCGAGATCGCCATCGAGGACGACGGCACCATCTTCATCGGCGCGGCCGACGGCCCGTCCGCCGAGGCGGCGCGGACCCAGATCAACGCCATCGCGAACCCGACGATGCCGGAGGTCGGCGAGCGTTACCTCGGCACCGTCGTGAAGACGACCAGTTTCGGCGCGTTCGTCTCGCTGCTGCCGGGCAAGGACGGCCTGGTGCACATCTCCAAGCTGCGCGCCCTGGCCGGAGGCAAGCGGGTCGAGAGCGTCGACGACGTCGTCTCCGTCGGGCAGAAGATCCAGGTCGAGATCACCGAGATCGACGACCGCGGCAAGCTCGCGTTGACCCCCGTCGTCGAGGAGGGGTCGGCCGATGCCACCGAGGCTGTCAACGTCTGACGGCCGCGTGACCACGCCGTCCACGCGGACTCTCCTGGGGGAGGAGGAAGGCGGGCTCGTCCGCCGCACCGTCCTCCCCGGAGGCCTGCGCATCGTCACCGAGGCGGTGCCCACCGTGCGCTCGGTGTCGTTCGGCATCTGGGTGGGCGTCGGCTCGGTCGAAGAGGACGTCGCCGAAGCCGGCGCCACCCACTACCTGGAGCACCTGCTGTTCAAGGGCACGCCGAATCGCTCGGCCCTGGACATCTCGGCGGCCGTGGAGTCCGTCGGCGGTGAGATCAACGCCTTCACCGCCAAGGAGTTCACCTGCTACTACGCGCGGGTGCTCGACGCCGACCTCCCGCTTGCCGTCGACGTCGTCGCCGACATGGTGACCTCGTCGCTGATCGCTCCCGGCGACGTCGAGAGCGAGCGTGAGGTGGTGCTCGAAGAGATCGCGATGCGCGACGACGATCCCTCCGACGCCGTCCACGACCTGCTGGCCAGCCGGATGTGGGGCGACAGCCCGCTCGGCCGGTCCATCCTGGGCAGCGTCGAGAGCATCACCGGCATGACCCGCGACACCGTCAACGCGTACTACCGGCGGCACTACCTGGCCCGCAACATGGTCGTCGCGGCCGCCGGCAACCTCCGCCACGACGACGTCGTCGCCCTGGTCGAGAAGGCGTTCGCGGCGGCCGGATACCTCGACTCCTCCGACGCGCCGGCCGCGCCGCGCACCGGCGGCGACGCGCCGGGCACGGGCCGCGGCGTCACGCTGCTGCAGCGTCCCACCGAGCAGGCCAACGTCGTGCTCGCGGTGCCTGGCCTGGCCCGCAACGACGAGCGCCGCTTCGCCCTTGGCGTGCTCAACGCCGCGCTCGGCGGCGGCATGTCGTCGCGGCTGTTCCAGGAGGTCCGCGAGCGGCGCGGGCTGGCGTACTCGGTGTACTCCTACGCCGCCCAGCACGCCGCTGCCGGTCTGCTCGGCGTGTACGTCGGATGCCAGCCGAAGAAGGTCGACCAGGTGCTCGAGCTGTGCCGGACCGTGCTGGCCGAGGTGGTCCGCGGCGGCATCACCGCCGAGGAGCTCGAACGCGGCAAGGGCCAGGCCCGCGGCGGCCTGGTGCTCGGGCTGGAGGACACCAGCGCCCGGATGAGCCGGCTGGCCAAGGCCGAGCTGGTCTACGACGAGCTGCCCAGCGTCGACGAACTGATCGCCAGGGTCGACCGCGTCACCATGGACGACGTCGCCGCGCTGGCCCAGGCGCTGCTGCCGGCCTCGCCGACGCTCGCCGTCGTCGGCCCGTTCGACGAGGCCGCCCGGTTCGAAGCCGCTCTGGCCTGAGCGTTGTCGGTTCTGCCGCCTCCGTGGACAACCTGCGCAAGCGGGACTCGGCCGAGGTGGCGTTCTTGATGGGGATGGTCGAGGAGGCCGTCCAGACGCGGTTGCTGCGGCCCGAGCACCGGTGGCGGCTGCACGTGGCCGGCCGGACGGACCTGCTGCTGGACTCCACCCGCGACATCCTGACCGCCGCGGTCGCGGCGACGGCGGGCCGGATCGACGGGCCGGAGCTCACGGTCGCCATCGGCTACGACGGCCGCCCGGAGCCCGACCTCGTCATCCGCACCAGCGGGGAGCGGCGGCTGTCGGGCTTCCTGCTCTGGCAGTCCGTCCAGTCGGAGCTGTACTTCTGCGACGTCTACTGGCCCGGGTTCGGCCAGGCCGACTTCCTCCGCGCGCTGCGCGCCTTCAGCCACCGGCGCCGGGCCCCCGCGGTGCGCTGACTCAGAACGGTGGTGGGTCGTCGGGGCAAGGTGGGGGTTTCAGGGTGGGGCCGATGGGTTCGGGCCGCTTGAGGTAGCGGTGGCCGGTCGGGCTGGCCCAGATGGTGGCCCCGTCGGGTATCACGCTGATGTGCCAGCCGCCGCGGTGTTTGAGCAGATGATGTTGCCGGCACAGCGGTTGGCAGTTGCACGCGCTGGTCGGTCCGCCGTCGGCGTGGGCGATGCGGTGGTCGATGTCGCAGCGGATCGCCGGGCGGTGACACCCAGGCGTCCGGCAGGTGCGATCGCGGAGAATGACGTGGTCGATGAGCGCCTGGGTGGGCCGGTAGGTGGTGGTGCCGTGGTTGAGGTAGCGGCCCGTGGCCGGTTCGGTGCCGACCCATCGCCATATCCCGCCCGCGGAAAGGTGCCGCGCGACGTGGGCCGGGATCGGCCCGTAGCCGAGCAGATCGGCGGGCTGGTCGTCCAGCCCGATCAGGGCGGTGAACGGGACGGTGACCTGCACGGTGACCGGCCGGCCGTGCGCGGCCGCGAGCGGGACCGGCGCCGGGATCGCGTCGCTGCCGTCAGTGGCGTGGCCGCGGTGACCGGGGCTCGTGCAAGTGCAGGGGCAACCGGGCCGGTGGGTGGTGGTGGCGTGGCCGGTTCCACCGATGCGGCCGGTGGTCAGTCCGGTCCAAGCCAGGGCAGCGAGGGCGTCGGCGCGGCGCTGCGCGGCGGTACGTGGCGCCTGCCCGGTGGTGGCGTCGTCGCGTTTGAGGGTGCGTGCGGCGGCGTCCAGGACTGTGTGCACCGCGACCGCGTCCTCGGCGGGCAGGAATGCCTCCAGGTAGGCCATCCCGTCGTCGGCGGGGGTGACGGTCACGTCGCGGCGTTCCCTCGCGTTCTGGCAGCGCTGCTCGGTCGTGACCGGGGCGAGCTCGTGCAACAGTTCCTTGATGCGGCGGCGCAGCACGACGGTGTCCATGGCCGGCGCGGCTGGGAGGACGGCTGCCTCGACCCGGGCCCGTATGGCCGGGTCCTGGCCACCCAACTCGCCGGTGATCACTTTCACGCGGCGTTCGTCGATCAATCCGGCGTGGAGTGCCCCGTGGGTGGCGGGGAAATCCTCGGTGAGTTGGACGGCGTGCCCGACCAGGTTCTCGGCCTGCCGGGTCGTCGTGACCGTGCGGGCAGCCACCTCCAGGGCGGTGTTGGTGATCGGGTTCACCGACCGGTAGCCGGTGTCAGCCGGGCGCAGTTCCGGCCGCGACGCCAGCTCGGCCAGCACCCGCGCCTGTTCGGCCTGCGCCCACGAGATCAACCGTGCCCACCCGGCGGCGGCCTCCACCACCTCGTACGCTGACACCGCTGGGACATCGAGACCGGCCAGCACGGCCGCCAAGCCGGGACCGGTCGGCACCCCCTCCACAGGCAGCGGCTCGCCGGCGGCGTCGCGGACACCGTCGTCCAGCAGGGTGGTCAGATCGTCGTCGATCAGCCCATCGGGCAGCACCTGCACCCGATCGGTGTCGTCGGGAAGCTCCCACGGATCAAACGTGACCCACACACCGGTGCGCGGGTCACGAGAAACCCACGAATCAGCACTCAGATCACCTTTCTCGAACATGTGAACTATTCTATCCGCACCCACCGACAACGTCCGGCGCGACCGATGGAACAGCGACTCGGCGAACCGGCCCCGCGGGTGGGCGGCGACCCCGCGACGATCAGTGGGCGATGGAACGGTCACGGGTTGTGGAGCTCCGCGTGCAGACGGCGGCCGTGCCGGACGACCTCGTCGGCGAGCGTCTCGACGTGGTTGGCCTCGGTGCGGTAGCTGATCAGGCACGCGCGGATGGCGTACCGGCCGCCGACGACGGCGTTGGACGGGTAGACGTGCCCGGCGCGCTGGACGGCGTAGAGGATCCGCTCGTTCAGCTCGTCGACATAGTCCGCAACGGCGGGATCGGACAGCGACGATCGCAGCGCCGGCGGCACGTAGCGGAAGCAGACGATCGACAGCTCGGGGTCGGCCAGCGGCTCCAGCTCGTCGTGGGCCGTCACCAGGTGGTGCAGCCAGCGGGCGATGTCGACGTCGTGGCGGATGCGCCGGGAGTAGGCGTCCCAGCCGTGCGCGAGCAGCGACACCCACACCGGCAGCGCGTCGAACGGCCGGGTGAATTGGGGCGTCCACTGGTACCGCAGCACCATGTCGCTCTCGACCTCGGCGTCGAGCTTGGTGTAGTCCGGTTGCAGGGTGAACGCCGCGACGTGCCGGGCCGGGTCGCGGAACAGCACGACACTGGCCGAGATGGGCATGTTCATCCACTTGTGCGGGTCGCAGGTGACGGAGTCGGCCCGCTCGATGCCGGCGAAGAGCGGGCGCAGCTCGTCGACCATCGCCGCCGGTCCGCCGTACGCGGCGTCGACGTGGAACCAGCAGCCGTACCGCTGCGCGATCTCGGCCAGCGCGGACAGCGGGTCGATGGCGCCCAGCTCCGTGGTCCCGGCCGTGCCGACCACGCACAGCGGCTTGACGCCGTCGGCGAGGTCGCGCTCGATAGCCGCCGACACCGCGTCCGGCCGCACCCGCAGCCGGTCGTCGGTGGCGATGCGCCGTACCGCCGCCGTCCCGAGCCCGAGCAGGTCGGCGGCGCGGTCGACCGTCTCGTGCACGTCGTCGGAGGCGTAGACGGCCAGCGGCGGCCCGGCCGCGACCCCGTCGCGGCGCACGTCCCAGCCGGCCAGGGCGTCGCGGGCGACGGCGAGGGCCATGAGGTTGGCGGTCGCGCCGCCGGTGACGAACGCGCCGGAGGCCTGCGGCGGCAGCCCCAGCCGCTCCGCGAACCAGGCGAGCACGTGGTTCTCGATCTCCGTGGCGGCCGGGCCCAGCGGCCAGCCGCCGAGGTTCTGGTTGATGCCCGCGGCCAGCAGCGAGGCCGGCGCGCCCGGAACGGTGCCGGCGCCGCTGATGAACGCCATGAAGCCGCCGTGCCCGGTCTGCGTCCCGTGGTTGAACACGACGTCGCGCAGATGGGTGAGGATCTCGTCGTCGCCGGCGGGCTTGTCGGGCACGTCGCGGTCGAGGACGGCCGCGCGCGTCTGCGCGGGCGTGTGCGGGTGCATGACCGGCAGGTCGGGGAGCCGGCGCAGGTACTCGGCCCACAGCTCCATGGTGGCCCGGCCGAACTCCGTCGCCCGCTCGCTCGACCAGTCCAGGTCGGTCAGAGGTTCGGGTCGCTGCATGGCGCGACGTTACACCGGCCAGCGTGTGATCGGCCGGGTGAGCGGAAGAGGCCTCTAGTCAGGCTCAGACGCCGGGGTATCCGTGCTGGCGCCAGGCCTCGTAGACGGCGACGGCCGCGGAGTTGGACAGGTTGAGCGAGCGTCGGCCGGGCAGCATCGGGATGCGCACCCGCTCGGTGACGGTGGGATCGTCCAGCACCTCGTCGGGCAGGCCGGTCGGTTCGGTGCCGAACAGCAGCACGTCGCCGGGCCGGTAGGCGATGTCGCTGTGCCGGACGGTGCCGCTCGTGGCGAACGCGTAGACCCGGGCCGGCAGCAGCGCCGCCCAGGCCGCGCCGAGGTCGTCGTGCACGGTGACGGTAGCCAGGTCGTGGTAGTCCAGGCCGGCGCGGCGCAGCTTGGCGTCGTGGAGGTCGAAGCCCAGCGGCCGGACCAGGTGCAGGTGGGCGCCGGTGGCCGCGACCATCCGGATCGCGTTGCCGGTGTTGGGCGGGATGCGCGGCTCGTGGAAGACGACGTGGAACACGCCTGCGAGCGTACGGCTCAGCTCCGGAACGTCCGGCGGTAACCCGACGGCGACACGCCCAGCGTGGCGCGCAAGTGCTGGCGCATCGAGGCGGACGTGCCGAAGCCGGAGCGGCGGGCGACCTCGTCGACGGCCAGGTCGGTCGCCTCCAGCAGGTGCCGGGCCCGGTCGACGCGCTGCTGGATCAGCCACTGGCCCGGGCTGACCCCGACCTCCTGCCGGAACCGCCGGGTGAACGTGCGCACGCTCATCGCCTGCCGGGAGGCGAGGTCGCGCAGTGTCAGCGGCCGCTCGAGGTTGGCCAGCGCCCAGTTGCGGGCCTCGGCGGTGCTGGGTGCGGCCGGCTCCGGCACCGGCAGGTCGACGTACTGGGCCTGGCCGCCGTCTCGCCACGGCGGTACGACGCAGCGCCGGGCCGCTCGGTTGGCCACCGCACTGCCGTGGTCGCGCCGCAGGATGTGCAGGCACAGGTCGATGCCCGCGGCCACCCCCGCGGACGTGAGGATGTCGCCGTCGTCGGTGTACAGCACGTCGGCGTCGAGCTTGACCTGCGGGAACAGCTCACGGAAGCGGTCGGTGCTGCGCCAGTGCGTGGTGGCCGGGCGGCCGTCGAGCAGGCCCGCCGCCGCCAGCGCGAACGCGCCGGTGCAGATGGACACCAGCCGGGTGCCGGGCCGGATGCGCTCGAACGCCGCGGCGAGGTCGTCGGGCAGTGCACCGTGCCGCGAGATGCTGGTGGTCTGGTACGAGGCGGGGACGACGACGGTGTCGGCGCGCTCCAGCGCCTCGGGGCCGTGCCGGACGACGACGTCGAAGTCGGCCTCGGTGCGCACCGTGCCGGGTGTGGTGGCCCAGGTGAGGACGTCATAGAGGCGCGAGCCGGTGCCGCCGCGGGCGATGCCGAAGATGCGTGCCGGGATGGAGAGCTCGAACGGGATGACGCCGGGGCGAGCGAGCACGGCGACGCGGTGGACCATGGCCAGATTCTTGCACAGCGTGGCACTCCGGCCACTGGCGATCGGCGAACCCGGTGCAACAGGATCGTCGAGTGACCCAGACAGTCCCTGATCGTCCCCTGCACGCGGGGCGTTTCCCGCGTATCCACCGGGCGTGGTGGGTGGCGCTGGTCGCGTTCGTCGCGCTGGTGGGCGCGGCCGCCTTCCGCGCGACGCCGAGCGTGATGATCGAGCCGTTCCACGACGAGTTCGGCTGGTCGCACGGCACCATCTCGTTCGCGATCTCGGTGAACATCATGCTCTACGGGCTGACATCACCATTCGCCGCCGCACTGATGGAGCGGTTCGGGATACGCCGGGTCGTGGCCGGTGCGTTGGCGCTGGTGTCGGCCGGCAGCGGGCTGACGGTGTTCATGTCCGCGAGCTGGCAGCTCGTGCTGTGCTGGGGCTTGCTGGTCGGCCTCGGGACGGGTTCGATGGCGCTGGCGTTCGTCGCGACGGTGACCGACCGGTGGTTCGTGGCGCGGCGCGGGCTGGTGTCGGGCATCCTCACGGCCGGCACGGCGACCGGCCAGCTGGTCTTCCTGCCGCTGCTGGCGGTCGTCGTCGAGGACCACGGCTGGCGCCCGGCGTCGCTGACGGTGTCGTGCGTCGCTATGGCGGCGGTGCCGCTGGTGGTGCTGCTGCTGCGCGACCGGCCCGAGGACGTGGGGACGACGGCGTACGGCGCGGCCGGGCCGCTGGCGCCCGCCGACCCCGTCCCGGCGACGGGCGCGGCCCGGCGGGCGACGACGGCACTGACCTCGGCGGCGCGCAGCGGCACGTTCTGGCTGCTGGCCGGGACGTTCGCGATCTGCGGCGCGTCGACCAACGGACTGGTGGGCACCCATTTCGTGCCGGCGGCGCACGACCACGGCATGCCGGTGACGACGGCGGCCGGCCTGCTCGCGGTGGTCGGCATCTTCGACCTGGTCGGCACGGTCGCTTCGGGCTGGCTGACCGACCGGTTCGACCCCCGGCTCCTGCTCGGCGTGTACTACGCGCTGCGGGGGTTGTCGCTGATGGTGTTGCCGCTGCTGCTGGCCGACCAGGTGCATCCGCCGATGCTGTTCTTCATCGTCTTCTACGGGCTGGACTGGGTGGCGACGGTTCCGCCGACCATCGCGCTGTGCCGGGAGCACTTCGGCGGCTCCGGGCCGATCGTGTTCGGCTGGGTGCTGGCGTCGCACCAGATCGGCGCGGCGATGGTGGCATTCGGCGCCGGGCTGACCCGCGACCACCTCGGCAGCTACGACCTGGCCTGGATCGGTGCCGGTGCCCTGTGCGCCATGGCGGCGGCGATGTCGCTGGCGATTCGGCGTGGCCCGGCGGCGGTGCGGTCACCCGGCTGAGCGAGTGGAGGCGGGCTTCGTGCACGGCCCCGCGGGGTGGGTCCGCGACCGCGACGCCGACGCGTCCGCGCGCACTGCCTCGGCGATGCGGCGCGTCGCGCGGCTGGCCCGCTGCCGGGCCGCCGGCCAGCTCAGGCCATGGCGCGCGGCCGCGGCGCTGCCGCCTGCCAGTCCCGGCGCTGGCGCGTAGATGTCGACGACGAGGGTGGCGTCCTCGGTAGTGATCACCCCACCGTCGACGGCCCAGGCGAGTAGCTCGATCAGCTCGAGATCGGCGGGGGAGTGGGGCGCGGCGGGCCGGCAGGGGCGCAGGTCCCGCGGCGCGGCCGGTGTCTCGTGCCGCTGGTGCGCCAGCTCGCCGACTGTGAGCCGCAGCGTGTCCATGGCGATGTTGGCGGCCACCTTCACCGGCCGGCGCTGCACCGGATAGGTCGCGACGACGGTCCACAACGCTGTGACCGCGGCGTGCTCCAAGCTGGCCCGGGAGTCGCGCCCGGTGTGGGTGGCCGCGATGCGGACGGCCTTGCCGAGCATCAGCTGGAACACCGTCCGCAGCGCGAGCCGGTCGCCGCCGTGGCCGAGGCGCAGCAGCGCCGCCAGGACGGCGTCGGGGCGGGCCCGGGTGGCTCGCTCGACGTCGGCCAGGCCCACGCATCCGGCCAGGCCCGCCTCGTGCCGTCCCCACGCCGCGACGGCGGCCAGGGTGGCCGGATCGGCACACAGGCGGGCCCATTCGGCATTGAGCTGCCCTACCAGGCTGGCATCGGTGCGGCGCGGTGTGGTCGGCGGCGCGGTCGCCGTGGCCGTGGCGTCTGCGGTGGACATGGTGGCTCCCTCCGGGGTGAGGCACCGTCCACGCTGGTCGGAGACGCTTGCCCGGAGTCTTGCCCGCGCGCTGCGGCCGCGGTGCCGGCGCTTGCCCGGTGATGGGCCGCCCAGAAACCGGAGAACACGATCCACGGCGGGTGCGGGGAGCAAGGGAGCCCTGGTATCAGGGCGTGGTGGCGGGCCGTCCCGATGCCCCTCGTGGCACGGACCTGCAGGTGGTGCCGGACCACTGGTACGAGAGACTGTGCGGCATGAGTCTGCGGGTTGCGGTGATCGGCGCTGCCGGTCGGATGGGTCAGCAGGTGTGCCGGGCGGTCGGCGAGGCCGACGACCTGGAGCTGGTTGGCCGGTTCGACGCCGGCGACGAGCTCGGCGACCTGGCCGGGGCCGAGGTGGCGGTCGACTTCACCGTGCCCGACGCGACGCTGGGCAATGTGCTGCACTGCGTCGCTCAGGGTGTGCACGCCGTCGTCGGCACCACGGGGTGGACCGACGAGTCGCTCAACCAGGTGCGCGCGGCGCTGGCCGTGCAGCCGGGGGTCGGCGTGATCATCGCGCCCAACTTCGCCATCGGCGCCGTGCTAACCATGCGCTTCGCCGCCCAGGCGGCCCGGTTCTACGAGTCGGTCGAGGTCATCGAGCTGCACCACCCGGACAAGGTCGACGCGCCGAGCGGCACGGCGATCCGGACGGCGCAGCTGATCGCGGCAGCCCGGCAGGAGGCAGGCACGCCCACTGCGCCCGACGCGACGAAGTCCGGGCTGGACGGCGCGCGAGGCGCGCGAGTCGACGGCGTGCCGGTCCACGCGGTCCGGTTGCGCGGCCTGGTCGCCCACGAGGAGGTCCTGCTGGGCGCGGTGGGTGAGACGCTGACCATCCGGCACGACTCGTTCGACCGCTCCTCGTTCATGTCGGGCGTCCTCACGGGCATTCGCGGGGTGGCGGGCCATCCGGGTCTGTCTGTCGGGCTCGAGGAGTACCTCGACCTGTGATCACCGCGCGACGTGACCGTGCCTGGGCCGTGGGCATGGCGGTCCTGGTGGGCGCGCTGCTGGTACTGGTGATCTGGCGCGGTGTGCTGCTGATCCGTTCCGGCTCGGCGGCCGGTGCGGCGATCGGCGTGGCGGTCGCGGTCATCGCGGTGCTCGGGGCGTGGGTGCTGTGGCGGTCAGTCCGGTTCGGCATGTGGATGCAGCGGCTGGCCCGCGAGCTGGAGAGCCAGGGCGGCCTGCCGGTCGACGAGCTGCCGCGCCGGCCGAGCGGGCGAGCCGATCGCGCGGCGGCGGACGAGCTCTTCGAACGGCGACGGGCCGAGGCCGAAGCCAGCCCGGACGACTGGCGGGTCTGGTTCCGGCTGGCCCTCGCCTACGACGATGCCGGTGACCGCGGCCGTGCCCGCCAAGCCGCCCGCAAGGCGATCGCCCTCTTCTGAATTGGGCTGCATGGCCTTCTCAGGCGGTCCGAAATCGGGAAGGGTAGGTGCGGAAACGGGGGGTGGGAGCCGAGAGACGGGTGATGGCCGTGCGGATGACGCGCCGGGCAGCAGTTGTTGGCCTCATCGGGACGCTGGCGGTGAGCGGAGCCGGGCTGGCGGGCGCGGCCGGTCCCGCCGCGGCCGATCACGTCAAGCCGTCCGAGCCGCCACCGAAGATGCCCGTGGCCACGGGCCACGGTGGTGCGGTCGCGACCGTCGACGCCGACGCGACCGCGGCCGGGCTGGAGATGCTGCGGCGAGGCGGCACCGCGGCCGACGCGGCGGTGGCCGCGGCCGCCGCGCTGGGCGTGACGGAGCCGTTCTCCTCCGGTATCGGCGGGGGAGGGTTCTTCGTCCACTACGACGCTCGTACCGGGAAGGTCGAGACGCTCGACGGCCGCGAGACGGCGCCGGCCAGCGCGACCGACCAGCTGTTCGTCGACCCTGATACGGAGGAGCCGCTGGGCTTCCTCGACGCCCGGGTGAGCGGGCTGTCGGTCGGCACGCCGGGCTCCCTCGCCACCTGGGAGGAGGCGCTGGAACGTTGGGGTCGGCACTCGCTGGCGCGCAACCTGCGGCCGGCCGTCGAGCTGGCCGAGGACGGGTTCGTCGTCGACGAGACGTTCCGGTCGCAGGTCGAGGCAAACATCGCCATCTTCGCCGACTTCCCGGCCACGGCCGAGCTGTACCTGCCTGGCGGAGCGCCGCCGGCCGTCGGCACCACCCTGACCAACCCGGATCTCGCCGACACCTACCGCGTCATCGCCCGGCACGGCGTCGACGTGTTCTACGAAGGACCGATCGCCGACGACATCGTCGCGACCGTGCAGGAGCCGCCCCTCGGCGACGACGCCACCCGGGTCGTCCGGCCCGGCGACCTCACCACCGACGACCTCGCCGGCTACGAGGTCGTCGAGCGGGACCCGACCATGGTCGAGTACCGGGGCCTGCAGGTCTACGGCATGCCGCCGCCGTCCTCGGGCGGGTCCACCGTGGGTGAGGCGCTGAACATCCTGGAGTCGTTCGACCTCGCGGCCATGGACGAGGCGACCGCGCTCCACCACTACCTCGAGGCGAGCGCGCTGGCCTTCGCCGATCGCAACCGTTACGTCGGCGACCCCGACGCCGTCGACGTGCCGCTGGAGGAGCTGCTGTCGCAGGGCTTCGCCGACGAGCGGGTCTGCCTGCTCGACTCCGCCGCCGCCGCTGTGAAGCCGGTCGCGCCGGGCATGCCCGATGGCGACTACGCCGGCTGCGCCCCAGCCGCCGCCGACGCGCACGCCGTCGACGATGCCGGCTCGACCACCCACCTCACCACGGCCGACCGCTGGGGCAACGTCGTCGCGTACACGCTGACCATCGAGCAGACCGGCGGCAGCGGCATCACCGTGCCCGGCCGCGGCTTCCTGCTCAACAACGAGCTGACCGACTTCAACTTCGTGCCGACGCAGGGCAGCGCGCCGGACCCGAACCTGCCCGGCCCGAACAAGCGGCCGCGCTCGTCGATGGCGCCCACCATCGTGCTCGACGACGGCGAGCCGTTCCTGGCCGTGGGCAGCCCGGGTGGCGCCACCATCATCGGGACCGTGCTGCAGACGCTGATCAACCGGATCGACCGCGGCATGGACCTGCCCGGCGCCATCGCGGCCGCCCGGCTCACGCAGCCCAACAGCCGCAACACGTCGGCCGAGCCCGCCATCACCGACGGGCTGCTCGGCGACGCCCTGGTGGGCTTCGGCCACACCCTCGTCCGGACGGCCGAGATCGGCGCCGCCACCGGCATCGAGGTCCTCGACCGCAAGCTGCTGCAGGCGGCCGCGGAGCCGGTCCGCCGCGGCGGCGGGAGCGCCGGGGTCCTGATTCCGCAGCGCTGGCCGCGTCCCTAGGTCAGCGCCCGCAGCACGGCCGTCGTCGCCGCGGCGACGACGATCACGACGATGAACGACTGCCGGAGCAGGAGGGCGACGACGGCGGCACCGACCCCTGCGAGCAGCCACGGGTCCACACCGAGCACGCCGCCGCCGTCGAACAGCTCGACGGCCACCAGTGCGGAGAGCATGGCCACCGGCAGCAGCAGGGCGACGCGGCGCACGTCCGGGCGCTCCAGGACCGAGGCCGGCAACGACATGCCGGCCAGCTTGAGCAAGTAGCAGCCCACCGAGGCGACGACGACGGCGACCCAGATCATCGTTGCCCACCTTCGGCCGTCGCTCCCCGGCGCGGAAACAGCCCGGTGACGACGGCGATCGGCGCGGCCGCCAGGACCGGCACGCCCGCCGGCACCAGCGGGATCAGTGCCGTCGCGACCAGTGCGCCTCCGGCGCCGACCCAGCGCGCCTCCGCGCTGCGCAGCCGCGGCCACACCAGCGCCAGGAACGACGCCGGCGCCATCGCGTCCAGGCCCAGGGTGGCGGGGTCGCCGATGGCGGAGCCGCCCAGCGCGCCGGCCAGGGTGCCGCAGTTCCACAGCAGGAAACCCATCACGCCGGTGGCCCAGAACGCGTACCGCTGCTCGGCCGGCACGTCGCGGCCCACCGCCATCGCCGTCGTCTCGTCGATGACCAGCTGAGCGGCGACCAGCCGCCGCGGGCCGGACCGGCCGCGCCGGCCCAGGATCCCGGCGATCGGCACGCCGTAGAACATGTTGCGCACGCCCAGCAGCAACGCCGTCGGGACGGCCGCCAGCCCGGCACCGCCGCCACCGATCACCCCGACGAGGGCGAACTGGGACGCGCCGCTGAACATCACCAGGCTGAGCACCATGGTCTGGGCGATGGTCAGCCCAGACGCCACCGAGACCGCGCCGAACGAGGCGCCGAACGCCCCGGCATACGCGGCGATGGCGGCCGCGTCGCGGCGGATCGGCGACCGCGAATCCTCACTCATCGAGCAGACAGTAGTCAAAGGCTCTGACACTGATGGAGTGCGGTTCCACATTCCGGACGGCCCCGCCGTCTAGGCTGAGTCCGTGCTGTTCCAGAAACGGTTCTGGCTGGGCATCGCCGACGGCTCGGTCACGCTCGCGTTCCGGCGCTGGGGGCGCCAGCAGGTCCTGCCCGGCCGGCCGTACCGGACCGCCGCCGGCATCATCGACGTCACCGACGTGACCGTGGTCGATCCCGCGACCATCTCCGACGACGACGCCCGCGCGGCCGGCCACCCCGACGCCGTCAGCCTCGTCGCCGACCTTCCGGGCGACCCGGCGAACCCGACGTACCGGATCGCGTTCCGCCGCGCCGCCGGCCCGGACCCGCGCGCCGAGCTCGCCGCCAGCGCCGAGCTGGACCCGGCCGAGATCGCGCGCATCACGACCCGGCTCGACCGGCTGGACCGCGCGTCCTCGTACGGAGCCTGGACCCGCGAGACGCTGCGGCTGGTCGAGGAGCACCCGGAACGCCGCGCCGGTGATCTCGCCGACATGGTCGGCCGCGAGCGGGCGCCGTTCAAGCTGGACGTGCGCAAGCTCAAGAACCTCGGCCTGACCGAGAGCTTCCCGGTGGGCTACCGGCTGTCGCCGCGCGGGCGCGCCTACCTCGATGCGACCCGGGACTGAACCCGTCAGCGACGCGGCTGGTCCGACGGCCCGACGTGGTCGTCCAGCCAGGCCTTGATCGGTCCCATCTCCCGCCAGGCGGTCGCGATGTGCTGGACGGCCGACGGCGTGTGCAGCCACTGCGGCGCACCGACCTCCTGCCAGGCGACCAGCGCCTTGTGCCGTAGCAGCTCGATCCGCGGATGGTCGTGGGAGTAACCGCGCGGGCGGGTCTTCAGCGCCTCGCCGCCGACGACATAGCCCTTCGCGCGCACGTCGTCGACCACCGTCACCAGCGCCGAGCCGCGGCGGTCGTCGTCGACGGCGGCCCGGAAGCGGTTCACCTGGTCCGGCGCCATCTGGTAGTAGCCGACCGCGACGAACAGCCCTGCGGCGCTGACGTGCACGTAATGGCCGCCGACGGAGACGCCCTGCTGCGTCTTGTAAGGGCTCTTGTCGTGGGAGAAGCGCACGTCGCGGTACGGCCGGAAGAAGCGGATCGAGCCGAACTCGGTGGTCAGCTCGTCGGCCAGGGCCCGCATGGGGTCGCGGACCGACTGCTCGTAGACGTCCTTGTGCGCGGCCCAGAACGACTTGGTGTTGTCGTTCTCGAGGTCCTCGTAGAAGTCGAGCGCCTCGACCGGGATACCGGCGAACGTCATGGCGCCTCCTCGGCCGGGTCGCTGGTCAGGTCGGTGTGCAGCCGCACCTGGCGCAGCGTGGTGGTGCCGTCGCCGGTGAGGTCGAGCGTGCGGTGTGCGGTGTCGGGCGCCCACCCGGCCGGCTCGAGGAAGCCGCGCAGTGCGTCGTCGCCGACGACCAGCCAGATGCGGCCGCGGGTGAACCCGTCGGCGCGCAACGTGTCGGCGACCGCGGCCATGAGCCGCGAGCCGTGGCCCTCACCGAGCGCCTCGGGGTCGATGTGGAACGCGACGACCTCGCCGTCGGTCGGGTGGGCATCGGGATCCTCGGACGGCGCGGTCGCGGCGAACCCGACGACCCGGCCCGCCTCGAGCGCCACCAACACCCGGTGCCGCGCCGTGGGCGGGCTGACGACGGCCCGACGCCAAGCCGCGCCGAACGCCGCCGCGTCGATGTCGTCGAGGACGGCGGCCGGCAGCAGCTCGGCGTAGGACCCGCGCCAGGCGCGAGCCTGGACCTCGCCGACCGCCTCGGTGTCGGCGGCCCAGGCGAGGCGGACACTGCGATCGGCGACGGGCTGCTCGGACACCCGGACAACTGTACGTGCTCGCTACGCACCGGTGCGGGCGTGGTGCGGGCACCCGGTCGGCTCGCTGTCCGGCCGGTCGTCCGGCGGCGTCCAGCCGGCGCTGGGCAGGAAGCCCGGCAGCTGCACCGACTCGTCGTAGTACTGGTGGTAGACCGGCAGCGCCGAACTGGACATCGGCGGCACCACCCAGGACCACTCGGCATGCGGGACCCGGCCGGCTCGCCGCTCCTTGTCGGCGAAGGCCATGAACATCGACGACTCCTGGTGGTGGTCGGCGATCTTCACCCCGGCCCGGTCGAACGAGTGCAACACCGCGCGGTTCACCTCGACGAGCACCCGGTCCTTCCACAGCGAGCGGTCGTCGTCGACGTCGAGCCCGAGCAGCTGCCCGACCGTGGTCATCTTGTCGTAGCGGTCGGCGTCGACGAGGTTGCGCGAGCCGATCTCCGTCCCCAGGTACCAGCCGTTGAACGGCGCCGTCGGATACGTGACGCCGCCGATGCGCAGCGGCATGGAGGAGATGGCCGGCACGGCATGCCAGCGCAGCTCGAGGTCGGCGAACCAGGGGAGCTCGGGGTGGGTCAGCTCGACCTCGAGGACGGCGTCATCGGGGATGTCGAAAAGCCGCACGCCCTCGTCCGGTGTCTCGACGGCCAGCGGCAGGACATCGAAGTCGGTGCCCTTCCCGGTCCAGCCCAGGCTCTCGACCCAGCGGGTGAAGTCGGCCTGGGCGGGGTCGCCGACGACGGAGCGCAGCCCGCGATAGCCGGCGTAGCGGACCAGCTGGGTGTTGCGCAGCCGGGGCGCCGGACGGCCGGGCTGGTCGGGGGCGAAGAGCGTGATCACCGCACGGACGCGCCCCGCGTTCGTGGCGATCCGCAGGTGCTCGACGCACTCGGCGGCCACACCGTCGGCGTCGCGGACGTGCCGCCGGTCGCGGACGACGAGGCTGCGCCAGTAGAGCCGGCCGATGCACCGGTTCGCGTTGCGCCAGGCCACCTTGGCGCCGAACTCCAGCTCCTCGATGGTGTGGCTGAAGCTGCCACGCCTGCCGAACTCGATCAACGCCTGGCTGAAGCGCTCCCCAGGGTCCGCAGCGTGGGGATTCTCGGCGGCGTGGAGTCGGAAGAACTCCTCGGCTTCGCTGAGATCGACGGAGTGGATCGGTACGTCCGGAAGGCCCGGATGGCGGTGCGTTCCGTCGGTCGGCACAGGTCAGCTCCTCCGATGTCGCAGGTGCGGGAAACGGGCAAAATCGGCATATCGACCCCCTGCCCAAGTCGGCATGCCGAGAAAGATGACGCACCGTCACGGATGATCTCAGAGACCGGACGGCGAAATCTGCCGTTCCGGTCAATCGATGCGGACCGGTCGAGAATCCGTGAATCGGACGTCGAGGAGCCGGCGCGCGGCCGAAAATCGCTGGACCGGCCGCGCTGGCCGCGGATAGGGATGGAGGATGGTCGAGACGACGGACGGTTCCAGGTCGGCGCTGGGTCGGGTGCTTCGAACGGCCGGCGGCGAGCAGCTCCTGGAAGCGCTGGCATCGCTGTCCGGAACGGACCTCACGACGCTGCAGCTGGAGCTCATGCGCCGGCGCGCGGCCGAGGTGTCGCCGGCCCGGGTGCTGGAGCGGTATCGCACCGATCGCTTCACGGTGGCGGCGACGGTCCCGTTCCCGCGGTTGCGCCGGGCCGAGCAGCTGACGGTCGCCGCGCGGGCGCTGCTGGCGCTCGGTGCGCACGGCGTGCAGGTCCGCCTCACCGTCCTGGACCCCGGCTTCGACGACGTGGCGACGGCGGCTTCGTCGGCTGGACCCGGGAGCTGCTCAGCGACCGCAAGGAGTGCCTGCTCATCGGCGGGATCGGCGTCGACCGGGTTGCGATGCTGATGCCCGCGCCCTGAATGCTGCTGCCCGCCTGGGTGTTACACAACTACGACACTATTGCTGGACATCTGTCACATGTGCGGCCTAGCCTGGAACCATGGCGGGTACCGACGAGCAGGAAGCGGCGTTCTACGCGATCGTCGACTCCGACGGACGCATCGAGCCGCGCGACGCGATGCCGGAGGCGTACCGCAAGACGCTGATCCGGCAGATGGCGCAGCACGCGCACTCGGAGATCATCGGCATGCAGCCGGAGGGCAACTGGATCAGCCGTGCCCCGAGCCTGCGCCGCAAGGCGATCCTGCTGGCCAAGGTGCAGGACGAGGCCGGACACGGGCTGTACCTCTACGCCGCGGCCGAGACGCTCGGAGTGTCGCGTGACCACTTGCTGGAGCTCCTGCACACGCACCAGCAGAAGTACTCGTCCATCTTCAACTACCCGACGCTGACGTGGGCCGACGTCGGCGCGATCGGCTGGCTGGTCGACGGCGCGGCCATCACCAACCAGGTGCCGCTGACCCGCTGCTCCTACGGCCCGTACGCGCGGGCCATGGTGCGCATCTGCAAGGAGGAGTCCTTCCACCAGCGGCAGGGGTTCGAGGCGCTGCTCACGCTCACCCGCGGCTCGGCGCGGCAGAAGGCCATGGCGCAGGACGCGCTGGACCGGTGGTGGTACCCGAGCCTGGCGATGTTCGGCCCGCCGGACCGCGAGTCCACGCACTCCGACCAGTCCATGCGCTGGGGCATCAAGCGCTTCGGCAACGACGAGCTCCGGCAGCGGTTCGTCGACATGACCGCGCCCCAGGCCGACGTCCTGGGCCTCACCATCCCCGATCCGGACCTGCGCTGGAACGACGAGCGTGGCCACTACGACTTCACCCAGCCCGACTTCGACGAGCTGTTCCGGGTCATCTCCGGTGACGGGCCGTGCAACCGGCAGCGCATGGAGCACCGGGTCGCCGCGCACACCGAGGGCGCCTGGGTCCGCGAGGCCGCCGCGGCCTACGCGGCCAAGCGCGCCAAGCGGGCGGAGGCGGCCGCATGAGCGCTGAGTGGCCCCTGTGGGAGGTGTTCGTGCGGGCCCGGCGCGGCCTGTCGCACGTGCACGTCGGCAGCCTGCACGCGCCCGACGCCGAGATGGCGCTGCGCAACGCCCGCGACGTCTACACCCGCCGCAACGAAGGCGTCTCGATCTGGGTGGTGCCGTCCGAGCGGATCACCGCGAGCAGCCCCGAGGAGAAGGACGCCTTCTTCGACCCGGCCGCGGACAAGGTCTACCGGCACCCGACGTTCTACGAGGTCCCGGCGGAGGTGAAGCACCTGTGAGCGAGCAGAGCCAGCTCGTCGAGTACGCACTGCGGCTCGGCGACGACGCACTGGTGCTGGCCCAGCGGCTGGGGGAGTGGGTGGCCCGCGCGCCGGAGCTGGAGGAGGACGTCGCAATGGCCAACGTCGCGCTGGACCTGCTCGGCCAGGCCCGGGCGCTGCTGACCTACGCCGGCGAGGTCGAGGGCGCCGGCCGCGACGAGGACGCCCTGGCCTACTGGCGCGACGACCGCGACTTCCGCAACGCCCTGCTGGTGGAGGCTCCGGGCGGCGACTTCGCGGTGACGACGGCCCGCCAGCTGGTCTTCGCCGCCTACCAGTACGAGCTGTACGAGCGGCTGCGCTCCAGCGCGGACCAGACGCTCGCGGCCATCGCCGGCAAGGCGGTCAAGGAGGTCCACTACCACCGCGACCACGCCACCCAGTGGGTGCTCCGGCTCGGCGACGGCACCGAGGAGAGCCACCGGCGCATGCGGGCCGGCCTGGACACCGTCTGGCCGTACGTCGACGAGCTCTTCGACGCCGACGACCTCACCGCCGCGCTGAGCGCGGGCACCGCCCCGATCGCCGTCGACCCCGCCGAGCTCCGCGACCCGTGGCAGGCCTACGTCGGCGCCGTGCTGGCCGAGGCCGGGCTGGAACCGCCAGACGACGTGCCGGCCCGCCGCGGCGGCCGGCAGGGTCTGCACACCGAGCACCTGGGCCACCTGCTCGCCGAACTGCAGCACCTGCACCGATCCCACCCGGGCGCGACATGGTGACCGCGACGCCGGCGCGCCCCCGGACCGCCGCCGACGTCCGGGCGGTCGTCGCGGCCGTACCGGACCCGGAGCTGCCGATGGTCACCATCGAGCAGCTCGGCATCCTGCGCGACATCCGTGTCGCCGAGACCGGCCGGGTCACCGTCGACATCACGCCGACGTACTCCGGCTGCCCGGCCATGGACGCCATCCGCGCCGACATCGTGGCCGCCCTCGGCGCGGACGGCGTCGACGACGTCGAGGTCCGGCTCGTGCTGGCACCGGCGTGGACCACCGACTGGATCACCCCGGCCGGCCGCCGGGCGCTGCGCGACAACGGCATCGCGCCGCCGCACTCCGCCGGCTCCGAGCGGCCGGGCCCGGTCGCGCTCACCCTCGCCGTCCGCTGCCCGCACTGCGGGTCGCCGGACACCCGCGAGCTGTCCCGCTTCGGCTCGACGGCGTGCAAGTCCCTGTGGGCCTGCCGCGCCTGCCAGGAGCCGTTCGACCACGTGAAGGCGCTATGACGACGGCCACCACGCCGGCGCGGCCCACCGGGCGCCGGCACTCCGTCGTCCACCGGCTGCGGGTCGCGCGGGTCGAGCGGCTCACCGACGACGCGGTCGCGGTCACCCTCGCCGTCCCCGCCGAGCTGACGGCCGAGTACGAGTTCGCCGCCGGACAGCACGTCAACGTGGAGCTGCCGGGCGGCGACGGCGTGCGGCGCAGCTACTCGATCTGCTCGCCGGCCGGGTCCGGCGAGCTGCGCATCGCGGTCAAGCGGCTGCCCGGCGGCGCGTTCTCCGAGCACGCGTTGAGCAGGTTGGCCCCCGGCGACGAGCTGGACGTCATGACGCCGGCCGGCCGGTTCACCCCGTCGTTCGACCCGGCGCGCGCCCGTCACTACGCCGCCGTCGCGGCCGGCAGTGGCATCACGCCGATCATGTCGATCGTCGCGACGGCGCTGGCCACCGAGCCCGGCAGCCGGGTCATGGTGCTGTACGGCAACCGCACGTCGTCCTCGGTGATGTTCCTGGACGAGCTCGCCGACCTGAAGGACCGCCATCCCGGCCGGCTCCAGCTGGTGCACGTGCTGTCCCGCGAGCCCGGCACGACGGAGCTGCTCTCCGGCCGGCTGGACGCGCAGCGGCTGGGCCGGGTGCTGGACACCCTGCTGCCGCCGGACACCGTCGACGACTGGTACTTGTGCGGCCCGTACGAAATGATCACCGCGGCGCGCTCGGTGCTGGCCGGGCGCGGGGTCGACCGCTCACACGTACATGCCGAGCTGTACCACGTCGGCGACGCACCACCGGCGCCGCGCACCGAGTCCGCGCCGGTCCCGGTGCACTGCGCCGTCACCGCCGTCCTCGACGGGCGGCGCAGCGAGGTCGTGCTCGACGACCCGGACGAGACTGTCCTCGAGGCGGTGCTGCGGGCCCGCAACGACGCGCCGTTCGCCTGCAAGGGCGGGGTCTGCGGCACCTGCCGGGCCAAGGTGCTCGACGGCGAGGTGACCATGGAGCGGCACTACGCGCTGGAGGACGGCGAAATCGCCGCCGGGTACGTCCTCACCTGCCAGTCGCATCCGACGACGCCGAGGCTCGAGGTCGACTACGACGCCTGACCCGGCCCGCTAGAGTCTTTGCCCGTGCCGCTGAAAGCCGACGCCCGCCACCAGCCCTGGAGCCGCCAGCAGCGGCGCCAGGTGCTCTGGCCCGTCGTCGGCCTGGTGCTGGCGTCCATCTGCGCCGTCGTCGTCATCTGGCTCGCCGTCGGCGACCTGGCGGCGGACACCGTCGCCATCGCCACCTTGTTCGCGCTGCTGCCGGTCGTGGTGGTGGTCGGCGCGTTCCTGTGGCTGGACCGTTGGGAGCCCGAGCCCGGCCGAACCATGATCGCGGCGTTCCTGTGGGGCGGCGGCGTCGCCACGCTCGGCGCGTTGCTGGTGAACTCGCTGGTCGCGGTGACGTATGGCGAGTACACGTCGTCGGTGGTGTCCGCGCCGTTCGCCGAGGAGGCGCTCAAGGGCGCGTTCCTGGTGGTGCTGCTGTGGCGGCAACGGCACGAGCTCGACGGCGTCGTCGACGGCATCGTGTACGCCGGCCTGGTGGCGGCCGGGTTCGCTTTCGTGGAGAACATCCTGTACCTGGGGCGGGCGTTCGACGTCACCGCGATCGACGGGTACACCGTGTTCCTGGTGCGTGGCCTGGTCTCGCCGTTCGCGCACCCGCTGTTCACGGTGTTCATCGGCATCGCGGTGGGCATCGCGGCCCGCCGGCGCGACGCCGCGTCCCGGGTACTCCTGCCGGTCGTGGGGTACCTGCTGGCCGTCGCGCTGCACGCGTTGTGGAACGCCTCCGCGCTGTGGGACGAAGGACAGGGGTTCATCGCCGTCTACATCGTGGTCATGGTGCCGCTGTTCGCGGCGATGACCGCCATCGCGCTGTGGCAGCGCCGGCGCGAGCAGCGGGTGGTGGCCGCGGCCCTGCCGCGCTTCCTCGACGCCGGCTGGATCCCGTGGTACGAGGTCGACCTGCTGTCGACCATGCGCAGCCGGCGCCGCTGGACCAAGGCGATGCGCCAGTCCTACGGCCGGTCGGCGGCCCGCGCGGTGCGCGACTACCAGATCGCGGTGACCGAGCTGGCGTTCCTCTACAGCCGCATCGAGCACGGCCTCGACGTCGAGTACGCCGACGCGTGGCGGGCCGAACTGCTCCAAGCCGTCACCGAGACCCGCTCGAAGGCCGTGGGGCTGACGTCACGGTAGCCTTCACCCATGCCTGACGAGCTGTTCACCCTCGCCGCCGCCACCTCCGGCGCGCCCGCGTCCGCACCGTTCGGACGCGTCCTGACCGCGATGGTCACCCCGTTCCTCGACGACGGTGGCCTCGATGTCGAGGGGACGGCCGCGCTGGCGGAGAAGCTCGTGGCCGACGGCTGCGACGGCCTGGTGCTCAGCGGCACGACGGGTGAGAGCCCCACCACGTCGGACGCGGAGAAGGAGCTCATCCTGCGCACCGTGCTCGACGCGGTCGGTTCCCGCGCCCGGGTGGTCGCGGGCGTCGGCACCAACGACACCCGACACACCAGCGAGCTGGCCCAGATCGCGCAGAAGGCCGGCGCCCACGGTCTGCTCGTCGTGACGCCGTACTACAGCAAGCCGCCGCAGGAGGCGCTGTTCCAGCACTTCACCGCCGTCGCGTCGGCCACCGACCTGCCGGTGATGCTCTACGACATCCCCGGACGCACCGGCGCGGCCATCGAGACCGAGACGCTGGTCCGGCTGGCCGAGCACGACCGGATCGTCGCGGTCAAGGACGCCAAGGGCGACGTGTTCGCCTCGTCCGAGGTCATGGCCCGCACCAGCCTGGCGTACTACTCCGGCGACGACTCCCTCAACCTCGCGCTGCTCACGCACGGCGCGGTGGGCGTGGTCAGCGTCGTGTCGCACGTCGCGGCCGGTGAGTACGCGCAGATGATCCGCGCCGTCGACTCCGGCGACCTGCGGCGGGCCCTCGATCTGCACCGTCGTCTCATTCCCGCCGTGCGCGGCATCATGAACCGAACTCAAGGAGCCATCATGGCGAAGGCCGCAGTCCAGCTGCTCGGCGCCATCCAGAACCGGACTGTCCGCTCACCCCTCATCCCCGCCACCGACGAGCAGGTCGCGCTGCTGCGCGCCGACCTCTCCGAGGCGGGGCTCGCATGAGTCATCCGCATCCCGAACTTCCCTCGCCCCCGTCCCTCGAGCCGAACGCGCTGCGTGTCGTGCCGCTCGGCGGGCTGGGCGAGGTGGGCCGCAACATGACGGTGTTCGAGTACGGCGGACGGCTGCTCGTCGTCGACTGCGGCGTGCTGTTCCCCGAGGACAACCAGCCCGGCGTCGACCTCATCCTGCCCGACTTCGAGTACATCCGGGACCGCCTCGACGACGTCGAGGCGATCGTGCTCACGCACGGTCACGAGGACCACATCGGGGCGGTGCCGTTCCTGCTGCGCGAGAAGGCCGACATCCCCGTCGTCGGCTCCCGGCTGACCCTCGCCCTGGTCGAGGCGAAGCTCAAGGAGCACCGCATCGACGCATACCAGCTGCAGGTCCGGGAGGGCCAGTCGGAGCGGTTCGGGCCGTTCGCGGTTGAGTTCCTGGCCGTCAACCACTCCATCCCGGACGCGTTGGCGCTGGCCATCGACACCCCCGCCGGCCTGGTGCTGCACACCGGCGACTTCAAGATGGACCAGCTGCCGCTGGACGGCCGGCTCACCGACCTCAACGGCTTCGCCCGGCTCGGCGACGCCGGCGTCGACCTGTTCATGGTCGACTCCACCAACGCCGAGGTGCCCGGGTTCACCCCGCACGAGCGCGAGATCGCCGACGTCCTGGACGGGGTCTTCGCGCGGGCGCCGCGGCGCGTCATCGTCGCCTCGTTCGCCAGCCACGTGCACCGCGTCCAGCAGGTGCTCGACGTCGCGGTCGCGCACGGCCGCAAGGTCGCGTTCGTCGGCCGGTCCATGGTCCGCAACATGGGCATCGCCCGCGACCTCGGCTACCTCACCGTGCCCGGCGGCACCCTTGTCGACCTCAAGAGCCTCGACAACCTGCCGCCCGAAGAGGTCGTCCTGATGTCGACGGGCTCGCAAGGCGAGCCGATGGCCGCGCTGTCGCGCATCGCCAACCGCGACCATCCGGCCATCCGCATCGAGGACGGCGACGTCGTCGTGCTCGCGTCGTCGCTGATCCCGGGCAACGAGAACGCCGTCTCCCGGGTCATCAACGGGCTGACCCGCGAGGGCGCCACCGTGGTGCACAAGGGCAACGCCAAGGTGCACACCTCCGGGCACGCGGCCGCCGGCGAACTGCTGTACGCCTACAACCTCGTCAAGCCGCGCAACGTCATGCCCATCCACGGCGAGACCCGGCACCTGTACGCCAACGCCGACATCGCCGTCAGCGCGGGTGTGCCGCGCGACCGAGTCGCGCTTGCCGAGGACGGTGTCGTCGTCGACCTGGTCGACGGGGTCGCCCAGGTGGTCGGCGCGGTGCCGTGCGGCTACGTCTACGTCGACGGCTCCAACGTCGGCGGGGTCGCAGAGGCGTCGCTCAAGGACCGGCGCATCCTCGGCGAGGAGGGCTTCATCTCCGTCGTGATCGTGGTCGACTCCGTCACCGGCAAGGTCACCGGCGGCCCGGAGATCCACGCCCGCGGGTTCGCCGAGGACGACAGCGTCTTCGACGACATCCGTCCCGAGCTCGTGGCCGCGGTCGAGAAGGCGGCCGAGGGCGGCAACGCCGACACCTACCAGCTCCAGCAGACCATCCGGCGCACCATCGGCCGCTGGGTCGGCGGGCGGCTGCGGCGGCGGCCCATGATCATCCCAGTCGTCGTGGAGTCGTGAGGCGCGCGGCGGTCGCCGGCGTCACTCCGCGCGGATGTGCTCGGCCTTGAGGCGGCTGCCGACGCCGATCACGGTCACGCCGGCCACGGCCGCTGACGCCAGGACGGCGATACCCAGGAGCAGGGCACTCTGCTGCCACGGGGGGTCGCCCATGTCCGAGCCGAGCTGCAGGTAGGTGCTGCCGGCGAAGAGGCCGCTCACGATGGCGGCGACACACCCCAGGGCGGTGGGCAGCGCGGCCTCGAGCCATTGGGCCCGTCGCAGCAGGGTTGGCGGCGTGCCGACCAGGAGCAGCGACGTGAGTTCGCGACGCCGCGCGACCGCCCGGTCGCCGGCGGCCACGGCGAAGGTCAGCAGGCCGATGGACAGGACCACCGCCGCCAGGGTCCAGATGACCGTCCGCATGCCGGCGACGAAGTCGTAGTACTCGATGTCCTCCCGCGTCGTGGCCGTCAGGCCGAGCGCGTCCAGCTGCTGGTAGAGGTCGCGCCCAGGGCCGGCGACGACGACCAGCGTGGTGTCGGCCCGTGTGGTCAGCGACTCGACGCCGGGCGTGCCGGGCGGGACCAGCAGGTCGGCCCAGAGTGGGCGGATGTCCCAGGTGGGCTCGTCCAACGACCCCTCGCCGGTGCCGGTGATCCGGGCCTCGGAGATGGGCACCTCGACCGCTCCGGCGGCGGGTGCGTCCGCCGTGCCGCTCCACAGCGCCGCGGTGTCCGGGGCGCCGGTGCCGCCGAGCTCTCGGGGCACCCACCTCGGTGTCAGCGAGGACACCACCCCGTCCACGCAGCCGTCGACGGCAGGCGCGAACCGCCGCAGCTCGTCGCAGCCGGCGACCAGCGCCGCGACGGGCACTCGTTCCACCGGGTCGCCGGGAGCGCCGAGCGTGACCTCACCGGTCAGGACGGGGAAGGCAAACGTGTCGCGCACCCCCGGCAGCGCCAGGACGTCCCGGCGCGCCGCGTCTAGGCCGCCGGCGGGCACCGTCACGGCGGCGCGCTGGCCGTTCTCGATGTGATCCGCGGCAGCGGCGTACTGCGGCGTCTCCTCGAACGCCACCACGACCGAGCGGGCGCCGACCAGCAGGAACAGGCCCACCATGAGGGCGGCGATCACGCGGGTCGTCGCGGCCGGCTGCGCCTGCAACCGGCGCGCGGCGACCATGGCCGTCGGCCCGGAGAAGCCACGCGCCAACAGGTCGGCGAGGAGCCGGACGAAGACCGGGACGACCAGGATGATGCCCAGGCTCACCAGCGCGAGCCCGGCGAACACCGTCGCGACCTCACTTCCGGTGATCATGAAGTCGTTGTTCGCGCGCCGGGCCAGCAGGCAGAGCACCAGACCGACGCCCAGCGGTGCCGCCCGCCACGGCGAGGGTCGCCGCACGTCGGACTTGCGGGCCCGGTCCAGCGCCCGCCGCAGGTCCAGCCGTTGCGGTAGGACGGCGACAGCGACCGTGACGGCGGGCAGACCCAGGATGACAGCCGCACAGGCCGCCGGTGACGGCACGAGATCGGTTCCTCTGACCCATGCCAGCGCGACCGTCAGCGCCGCTCCGAGCGCGGTGCCCACGACCGCGACCAGGCCGGCCTCGGCGGCCGCCACCGTGCGGGTCTGGGCGGCGCTGAGTCCCAGCAGCCGCAGGTTCGCCAGCTGCCGGTCACGCAGCTGCGCCGACAGCCGCCCGACCGTGGCGGCCAGCACGACGACCGGCAACGCGACGGCGGCGACGACACCGGCGATGAGCCGGCCGACCTCCTGGTCGCTGAAGGCCCCGGTCGAGCCGACCCGGCTCGTCGCGATGGCCCAGACGGCCAGGAGGACCGAGGTGCCGACGGCGCTTGCCGCCAGCACCGACAGGGACCGGACCCGCCGGCCCGGCGAACCCCACGCGAGCCTGACGCCGAGCGCCACTGCCGCGATCATCCGACCGCCTCGCGGGCGGAGAGGTCCAGCATGCCGTCGCGCAGCACCACCAGATCGTCGAGATGCGACGCGACCAGATTGTCGTGCGTCACCACCACGAGGGCGACACCCATCCGCGTGCTCAGTGCGACCATCGCGTCGAGCACGGCCTCGGCGTTGACAGTGTCCAGCGACCCGGTGGGCTCGTCGGCGAGCACGACCCTGGGCTCGTGCACGAGCGCTCGCGCGACGGCCGCCCGCTGGGCCTGCCCGCCCGAGACGGCTCCGGTGCGGGAGTCGGCGACGTCGGCCACGCCGAGCTCACCCAGGAGATCCCGCGCGCTGGCGCGGGCGGCGGCCCGCTTGACGCCCAGCAGCTGCAACGGCAACATCACGTTCTCGATCAACGTCAGCTCCGGCACCAGATCGCCGAACTGGAAGACCACGCCCATGTGACGCAGCCGCAGCGCGCTGCGCTCCCGGTCGCTGAGCCCGGTCAAGTCCTGTCCGTCGAACATCACCCGTCCGCGGTCGGGCACCAGGATGCCGGCGAGGCAGTGCAGCAGGCTCGACTTGCCCGAGCCCGACGGGCCCATGAGCGCCGTCCGCGAGCCGGCCGCGAGCGTCAGATCGATACGACGCAGCGCGGGGGTGGCGCCGTAGGACAGTCCGATTCCGAGTGCCTCAAGCATGTCCGCCTCCGGTGCGGTCGAGGTGCCGGCGGACGGTGTCCAGCCGGGTGCCCGACTCCTCGATCCAGCGCAGGTCGGCGTCCAGGTGCGCCAGCTCGTAGGTGACCGCCAGCAGGACCGCCCCGGTCGCCTGCCGGCGCGCGGCCTGGAGTTCGCGCATTCGTCGCAGGTGGGCCTCCCGTTGCCGGGCCAGGACGTCGGTCACGTCGCGGCCGGAGAGCAGCGCCACGGTGACCCGCGCGTACAGCGTGCTGGTGGCGAATACCTCCGCCGGCTGTGGCGTGAACACCCAGTCGTCGACGGCGGCCGCGCCGTCCGGGGTGATGCGGTACAGGCGGCGGTCCGGGCCGTGGCCGGCCTCGACCTCGATCTGGTCGGCCAGGCCGTCCCGGGTGAGGCGGGCCAGCGTCGAGTACACCTGGCCGAAGGCCAAGGGCCGACGCCGGCCGAACCACTGGTCGAAGTTGCGCTTCAGGGTGTAGCCGTGCGCCGGACCGGGTTCGAGCAGCGCCAGCAGAGTGGTCGAGGTACTCACGGACTGAACTATACACGCGGAGTATACGCAAAGTGAATAGCCTGCGGGCGTTCAAAAGCGGACAGATCGCCCGACGCGCCGGGACATCTGTGACTGACGATACGAGTGTGGCGGTTGTAATGTGATCTCCATGGCGACCCGAACAGCTCCGTCCCGGTCGCGAAGCTCGTCGGGTACGTCCACGCGGCGTGCCCCGGCTCGCGGCCGGAAACGTCGCGCCCCCGAGCCGCCTCCGCCGCCACCGCCGGAGCCGACTCTCGTCGCCAAGTTCTTCGGCGGCATCGGCCGGATGTTCGCCGGCATCTGGATGGGCATCGCCCACCTGGTCGGCGGCATGGCGCGCAGCGTCGGGCGCACCGCCACGAGCCTGGAGGCCGAACAGCGCCGCGACGGCGTCGGCCTGTTCCTCATCGGCACCGCGTTCGTCACCGCGGCGTCGGTGTGGTGGGCACTGGACGGCGTCGTCTACGACGCGGTGTACCAGGGCCTGGCCGGTGCCGTCGGCACCGGTGCCTACGTGACGCCGATCCTGCTGCTCATGGCCGCCTTGCGGACGCTGCGCCACCCCGACCGCAACGGACCGGGCGGACGGCAGGTCATCGGCTGGGTGTGCCTGGCGCTGGGCACGCTGGGCCTTGCGCACATCGCCGGCGGCATGCCGCGCCCGGTGGACGGGCAGGCCGCCATGGAACGCGCCGGCGGCGCGATCGGCTATGTCTCCTCGACCATCCTGGCCGACCTGCTGACGGTCTGGGTCGCCGGCCCGCTGCTGGGCCTGCTGACGCTGTTCGGCGTGCTGGTCATCACCGGCATCCCGCTGTACGAGGTCACCGACCAGCTGCGCGCGGCCGCGCTGACGGTGGGCGGCTGGCTGGGCTTGCGCCGAGCCGATGCCGACGAGCGCGACGGGCGGCCGCGGGGACGCGACGACCGCCTCGCGCCAACCGACGACGAGCCGTACGACTCCCCGGTGCTGCGCGAGAAGCCCAAACGCAAGCGCAAGAACGACGCCGACGACGCCGACACCGCCGAGCTCGGTGGCCTCGGCGACGACGAGGACGGGAGGCCGACCGAGCCCGCCGTCGTCGAAAGGGAGCTGCGCAGGAAGAAGAAGGGCGCCGCCGACGGTCCCGCCGACCCGCCGCCGCACACGCCGATCCCGCAGCGGGTCGAGCAGCTGGCACTGTCCGGCGACATCACCTACACGCTGCCGTCCAGCGATCTGCTGCGCCAGGGCAGCCCGCACAAGGCCAGGTCGAAAGCGTCGGACCAGGTGGTCGACTCGCTCATGGGCGTGTTCGACCAGTTCAACATCGACGCCGTCGTGACCGGCTACACCCGCGGCCCGACCGTCACCCGCTACGAGGTCGAGCTGGGCACCGCGGTCAAGGTCGAGCGGGTGACCGCGCTGTCGAAGAACATCTCGTACGCGGTGGCCAGCGCCGAGGTTCGCATCCTGTCACCCATCCCGGGCAAGTCGGCCATCGGCATCGAGATCCCGAACACCGACAAGGAGAT
This sequence comes from Jiangella asiatica, assembly GCF_004349065.1. Lineage (GTDB taxonomy): Bacteria > Actinomycetota > Actinomycetes > Jiangellales > Jiangellaceae > Jiangella > Jiangella asiatica. The sequence goes on along the minus strand of NZ_SMKZ01000004.1, from coordinate 87,306 downwards.
CGTCAGCCTCGGCGACGTCATGCGGTCCTCGGCGGCCCGAAAGGACCACCACCCGATGGTGGCCGGCCTGGGCAAGGACGTCGAGGGCGGCTTCGTCGTCACCAACCTGGCGAAGATGCCGCACCTCCTGGTGGCCGGCGCGACCGGCTCCGGCAAGTCCAGCTTCATCAACTCGATGATCACGTCGGTGCTCATGCGGGCCACGCCCGACGAGGTGCGGCTGATCATGGTCGACCCCAAGCGGGTCGAACTGTCGGCCTACGAGGGAATCCCGCACCTCATCACGCCGATCATCACCAGCCCGAAGAAGGCAGCCGAGGCACTGCAGTGGGTCGTGCGCGAGATGGACATGCGCTACGACGACCTCGCCAACTTCGGCTTCCGGCACGTCGACGACTTCAACAAGGCCGTCCGCACCGGCAAGGTGAAGGCGCCGGAGGGCAGCGAACGCACGCTGTCGCCCTACCCGTACCTGCTGGTCATCGTGGACGAGCTGGCCGACCTCATGATGGTGGCGCCGCGCGACGTCGAGGACTCCGTCGTGCGCATCACCCAGCTGGCCCGGGCCGCGGGCATCCACCTGGTGCTGGCCACCCAGCGCCCGTCCGTCGACGTCGTCACCGGCCTGATCAAGGCGAACGTGCCGTCGCGGCTGGCGTTCGCGACGTCGTCGCTGGCCGACTCCCGCGTCATCCTCGACCAGCCGGGTGCGGAGAAGCTGGTCGGTCAGGGTGACGGCCTGTTCCTGCCGATGGGCGCGAGCAAGCCGATCCGGGTCCAGGGCGCATGGGTCACCGAGACCGAGATCGCCTCCGTCGTCGGTCACTGCAAGGAACAGCTCGAGCCCACCTACCGCGAGGACGTCACCGCGCCGGCCGCCGCCAAGCGCGAGATCGACGAGGACATCGGCGACGACCTCGACCTGCTCTGCCAGGCCGCCGAGCTGGTCATCAACACCCAGTTCGGGTCGACGTCCATGCTGCAGCGCAAGCTGCGGGTCGGGTTCGCCAAGGCCGGCCGGCTCATGGACCTCATGGAGAGCCGCGGCATCGTCGGCCCATCCGAGGGGTCCAAGGCGCGCGACGTGCTCATCAAGCCCGACGACCTCGACGAGGTGCTCGACACCCTGCGCGGCGGCTGACCGGCGGGTGAATCGTCAGCGGCGGCGACGGCGACCCGTGCCGCCGCGCTGGCCCGGCCGCGGCCCTTCCAGCGGACGGTAGTTCACCCCCAGCGCGTCCAGGCGGCGCAGGTGGGCCGGCAGCCGCCGGAGCAGGTCGCCGGCGTCGCGGCGCTCCGGTGCGGTCCAGCCGACCTCCGCCAGCGCGCTCAGCCGCGGAAAGGCCGCGTACTCGACCGCCGCGGGCGTCGGCAGGTACTCGCTCCAGTGCTGGCCCTGCACGCCCAGGACGCGACCGGGCCCGTCGCCGTTCGGCGGCGTCCAGGCGGCGACGTCCTCCACAGTGGTCAGCCCGCCGATGGCGAGCGGCTCGTCCTGGCCGTCGGACTGGTAGTGGTCGAAGTACGTCACCTGCTCCGGGCACATGACGACGTCGTGGCCCGCCTTGATCGCGGCGACGCCCCTGTCGCTGTCGCGCCACGCCATCACGACGGTGTCCACCGGCATGCCGCCGTCGTCGGCCACCTCGTCCCAGCCGACGACGCGCCGCCCCCGCGCCGTCACGTGCCCGTGCAGTTGGCGCAGGAACCAGCTCTGCAGCTCGTCGACGGAGCCGAGACCCAGCTCGGCGGCTCGGATGGCCGCGGCGGGGCTGGCCCTCCACTCGGTGCGCGGGCACTCGTCGCCGCCGAGGTGGACCCACGGCCCGGGGAACACGTCCAGGACGGTGTCGAGGACGTCCCGCGCGAAGCCGAGCGCCTCGTCGGTCGGCGCCAGCACGTTCGTGGAGACACCCCAGGTGCGGCGCACGTCAACCGGCCGGCCGGTGTTGCCGAGCTCCGGGTAGGCGGCGAGCACGGCCTGGACGTGGCCGGGCAGGTCGATCTCCGGCACGACGGTGACCGACCGCGCGGCGGCGTACCCGACGATCTCCCGGAGGTCGTCGAGCGTGTAGAAGCCGCCGTGCGGCGTACCGTCGAAGGCGTCGGTGCGGCCGATGACGGTCTCGGCCCGCCAGGCGCTCACCTCGGTGAGCCGCGGGTGCGACGGGACGGCGATCCGCCATCCCTGGTCGTCGGTCAGGTGCAGGTGCAGCACGTTCAGGCGGTGCAGCGCGGCCAGGTCGATCATCCGCAGGACGAAGGACACCGGCATGAAGTGTCGCGCGACGTCGAGGTGCACGCCGCGCCAGGAGTACCGGGGCGCGTCCTCGATGCGGCAGCACCCGATGACGGTGGGCGCGGCGGCGACGGGCGAGCGGCGCAGCGCCGCCGGCGGCAGCAGCTGTCGGAACGTCTGCACGGCCCGGGACAGTGCCTCGGGGGTGCTGCCCGCGAGCTCGACGCGCTCCGGCCTCACCATCAGCGTGTAGCCCTCGGGACGGTCCGACGCCGCCGGGTCCGTGCGGAGCACGATCGACGCGGCGGGATCGCCGGCGGCCACGACCGGCGGACGGGTCCCCGTGCCGGCCAGCGCGTCGTGCAGCACCCAGGCGGCCGGCCGGGCGTCACCGTCGGCTCCGATGGCGGTGCCCGCGTCGATGGCGAACATGCCCGGCTGCCGCCGGTGGACCAGCGGCAGCGGGATCAGGTCTGGCGTGTCGTGGTCAGGCAAGTTCCGCTCCCGGTCGGCCGTTCTGGACAACGTAGCCGGCGCGCGTGGCGATCGCCGCGCCGGGGCCGCTGACCGGAAACGGTAGAGTTGCAGCCCTCATGAGCAAGCACTCCGTCGCGATCGTCACCCTGGGCTGCAGCCGCAACGAGGTCGACTCCGAGGAGCTGGCCGGCCGCCTCGACGCCGACGGCTTCCAGCTCGTCGACGACCCCGCCGCCGCCGAGACCATCCTGGTCAACACGTGCGGCTTCGTCGAGCAGGCGAAGAAGGACTCCGTCGACTCCCTGCTGGCCGCCGCGGACCTCAAGGACTCCGGCGCCACCAAAGCCGTCGTCGCCGTCGGGTGCATGGCCGAGCGGTACGGAGCTGAACTCGCTGACGAACTTCCAGAAGCTGACGCCGTGCTGGGCTTCGACGACTACACGGCCATCGGCGAGCGGCTGCGCGGCATCCTCGACGGGACGCCGCATGTGCCGCACGTGCCTCGCGACCGGCGCACGCTGCTACCCGTCACCCCGGTCGAACGGCAGGCCGCGGCGTACGCCACACCGGACCTGCCGGCCGGGATGGCGCCGGCGTCGGGACCGCGGTCGGTGCGGCGGCGCCTGGACGGCGGCCCGATGGCGCCGCTGAAGCTGGCCAGCGGATGCGACCGCGCCTGCACGTTCTGCGCCATCCCGATGTTCCGCGGCGCCTTCCTGTCCCGGCGCCCGTCCGACGTGCTTGCCGACGCGCGCTGGCTGGCCGACCAGGGCGTCCGCGAGCTTTTCCTGGTCAGCGAGAACTCCACGTCGTACGGGAAGGACCTCGGCGACCTCCGGCTGTTGGAGACGCTGCTGCCGGAGCTGGCTTCGGTGCAGGGCATCGAGCGGGTGCGGGTCTCCTACCTGCAGCCGGCCGAGATGCGGCCGACGCTGGTCGACGCGATGCTGTCCACGCCGGGCGTCGTGCCGTACTTCGACCTGTCGTTCCAGCACGCCAGCACGCCGCTGCTGCGCCGGATGCGGCGATTCGGCGGGACGTCGTCGTTCCTCGACCTGATCGCGTCGGTTCGCGATCGGGTGCCGTCGGCCGGCATCCGTTCCAACGTCATCGTCGGCTTCCCCGGCGAGACCGAGGACGACGTCGCCGAGCTGGAGTCGTTCCTCACTCAAGCGCGCCTCGACGTCGTGGGCGTCTTCGGCTACTCCGACGAGGACGGCACCGAGGCGGCGTCGTTCGACGGCAAGCTGGACGCCGACGAGATCGCCGAGCGGGTCGAGCGGGTCGGCGACCTGGTCGAGGAGCTGGTCGCCCAGCGGGCCGAGGACCGCGTCGGCGAGACTGTGTCGGTGCTGGTGGAGTCCGTCGGGGACGGCGTCGTCGAGGGCCGGGCCGCCCATCAGGGTCCCGAGGTCGACGGAACGACGACGGTCTCCGGCGTGCACGCCGCGGTAGGCGACCTGATCGAGGCCGTCGTCACCGGCAGCGACGGCGCCGACCTCGCCGCCGTCGCCGCGCCGGTAGTGGCCGGCCCCGCCAAGCCATAGCCTTGGGCCGTGCCCGAACCGTCGACCGCGCCACCGAGCCCGTGGAACATCGCGAACGCGCTGACCGCGCTGCGCCTCGTGCTGGTGCCCCTGTTCGGCTGGTTGCTGCTGCGCGACGGCGGTGACCACGACCCGTCCCGGGTGGTGGCGTTCTTCGTCTTCGGGCTGGCCATGCTCACCGACCGGCTCGACGGCGACCTAGCCCGCCGCCGCGGGCTGGTCACCGACCTCGGCAAGATCGCCGACCCGATCGCCGACAAGGCACTGACCGGCATGGCCTTCGTCGGGCTGTCGCTGCTGGACGAGCTGCCGTGGTGGGTCACGGTCGTGGTGCTGGTCCGCGAGTGGGGCATCACGCTGCTGCGGTTCGCCGTCATCCGTTACGGCATCATCCCGGCCAGCCGCGGCGGCAAGCTGAAGACGGCCCTGCAGGCGCTGGCGCTCGGGCTGTACATCCTGCCGTTGCCGTCGGCGTTCGAGCCGGTGCAGGCGGTGTGCATGGCCGTCGCCGTCATCGTCACCGTCGTCACCGGTGTCGACTACGTGCTGTCGGCGATCCGGCTGCGCCGCGACGCCACCTCGGGCCCGGCGTGAACGCGGCGGCGGCCGACGCCGTCCGGTCACTGGCAGCGGCGGGCCTCACGGTCGCGACCGCCGAGTCGCTCACCGGCGGACTGGTCTGCGCGGTGCTGACGTCGGTGCCGGGCTCGTCCGCCGTCGTGCGTGGCGGGGTCGTGGTCTACGCGACCGAGCTCAAGGCGTCGCTGGCCGGGGTGCCCGACGACCTGCTGGACCGCCTCGGCCCGGTCGGGGCGGAGGTCGCCGCGGCCATGGCCCGCGGGGTCCGGTCGCGGCTGGGCGCCGACGTCGGCGTCGCTACCACGGGTGTCGCCGGGCCGGACGGGCAGGACGGCCACCCGCCGGGCACCGTCCACGTCGCCGTGGCGTCGCCGGCCGGCACGACGCTGCGCTCCTACGCCGGCGACGACGTGCTGCCCGGCGGCCGGGCCGAGGTGCGCGACGCGACCGTGCGCGCCGCGCTGGAGTTGCTGTCCGAGCTATGAGCCGCCGTATCAGAGCCCGGGAATCCGACGGCCTGCTGAGGCGTTTCAACCTCACGATGACGGTCTGTTTATCACCACGACGCCCCGGCGAGGCTGGGAGCGCAAACGCACGAATCAGAAGGTACGGTGGAGGCAGCACAGTCGAGACGAATCGCGAGAGGGGTAGCCGATGATCCTCATCAGACGGCTCGTCGGCGATGTCTTGAGGCGTCGCCGGATCGAGCAGGGTCGCACCCTCCGCGAGATCTCGGCGGCGGCGCGGGTCAGCCTCGGGTATCTGTCGGAGGTGGAGCGCGGTCGCAAGGAAGCCTCGTCTGAGCTGCTCGCGGCCATCTGCGAAGCGCTCGATCTTCCCATGTCGGAGGTCCTGCGCGAGGTCAGTGACGAGATGATGCGGGTGGAGGCGGCGGCGGTCGGCGCACTCACCGAGCTGCGGCCGCGCGAGAGCACCCGGCCGCGTGACGTCGTCAAGGTCGGCTGATTCAGGCGCGGCCCGAGTCCAGGGCCGCGCCCGCTCCGGCGTTCCGCGACGCAATGGCGCGGCTCGCCAGCGGTGTGGCGTTGCTCACGGTCCTCGACCCGGTCGGGCGCGACTGCGGCCTGACGGTCACGGCCGTGTCGTCTCTGTCGCTTGAGCCGCCACTGGTGCTGGTGTGCGTCATGAAGGACCGCTTCATGCACGACACCCTCTTCGTCGCCGACGGCTGGTCGATGACGTTCCTGGCCGCCGACCAGCTGGAGCTGGCCCACTACGGCGCCCGCGACCGGCACCCCGGCGCCCGCGACGACTTCGCCCGCTGGCCCGGTCGCCGGGCCGGCCACGGCGAACTGATCTTCACCGGCGGGGTCGCGGCCGTCGAATGCGTCCCGAACGAGCTGGTCGACGCCGGCGATCACACCATCGTGATCGGCCGGGTGGTGCGGGTGGCCTCCGACGTGACCGGTGAGGTTCCCCTGGTCCACGTCGACCGCGGCTACTACCCGCCGGGCGACCCCGTCAGCTGATCGCTTCGCGCGTGGCACCGCGGATCATGAACCGGTCCGGGTCGTCGATGGCGGCGAACCCGAGCGGCTCGTAGACGCCGTGCGCGTCGGCCGTGGCCAGCATCCACCGCTCGACGCCGGCGAGCTCCGGGTGCTGGAGCACCGCTCGCACCAGGACCCGCGCCAGGCCGTGGCCGCGATGCTCCGGCACCACGAACACGTCGGCCAGGTACGCGAACGTCGTGGCATCGGTGACCACCCGGGCAAAGCCCACCTGGGCGCCGTCGGCCCCGTAGAGCCCCACGCCCATCGACCTGGCGATCGCCCGCTCGATGGTCTCGCGTGGCCGGTGCGCGCTCCAGTACGCCGTGCTCAGGAAGTCGGCGATGACGTCGATGTCCAGCCGGCTCTGGTCGTCGTCCACCTCGTAGCCGCCGGTCGTCGCGAGGATCACGCGGTCAGCGTATCCAGGCCGGCGGTGGCGTCAGCCGCGCAAGCGCAGGCCGCGCGGGGTGACGTGGAAGCCGGCCTCGGTCAGCGCCGCACCCAGGGCCGTGGTGGTGACCTGCTCGCCGTCGGCGCGCTCGACCCGCAGCGACCCCAGCGCACCCTCGCGGACCGCGAGCGCCAGGGCGTCGGCGCTGGCGCCCAACCGGTCGGGGGTGTCGGTCCAGGACAGCAGGGTCCGGCCGCCGCGCTCGACGTACAGCGCCAACTCGCCGTCGACCAGCACGACCAGCGCCCCGGCCTTGCGCCCGGGACGGTGCCCTGCGGTGCCGGGCTCGCCGCGTTCGCCGCGCTCGGGCCAGGGGAGGGCCGCGCCGTACGGGTTGGCCGGGTCGGTGGCGGCCAGCACCAGCGCACCGTCGGAGGCGCGTGACCCGGTGTCGTCGAGGCGGACGAACGAGCGGAGCCGGTCGACCGCGCCCGGTGTACCGAACTGGGCCGCACCCAGGCCGGCGATGAAGTAGCCGCGCCGGGCCCGGCCGGTGTCCTCGAAGGCGGACAGCACCCGGTACGCCGCGGCGAACCCGCCCGGTAGCCGCTCGGCCATGACCGCGCCGCGGGTGACCACGCCGTGCCGGTCGAGCAGCGCCTCCGCGGCCGCATGGGCGCGGCGGGTGGCGTCGGCGTCTCGCTCGGGCAGCAACGACCAGCGCCCGGCGGCCGCCGGTGGACCCGAGCGGGAGGGCATCGCCGGCCGGCCGCGCGCGTACCGGGAGCGCGGCCGGGCCGGACGCGAGCGGTGCGTCGCCCGGGTCCCCGCCAGCAGCGAGCGCAGCGGCGCCAACGTGTCGTTGGTGACCTGACCGGCCCAGATGAGGTCCCACAGCGCCGTGACCAGGGCGGGATCGTCCGGCGGGGCGTCGACGCGCGCGGCGACCGCGTCGCTGAGCTGGCGGAAGAAGTACGCGCCGCCGCCGGCCAACGTCTCCAGGACGGCCGCGTGCAGGGCAGCGTCGGCCTCGGCGGCGTCCAGGTCGGGCAGGGTCAGGTGCGCGGTGTCGGCCAGGTGCAACGACACCCAGCCGTCCGACCCCGGCAGCGTGCCGTGCCCGGACCACACGACCTCGCCGGCCACGGTCAGCTCGTCCAGCCAGGCCGGGGTGTACCCGGCCACTCGCGCGGGCAGGACCAGGCTCTCCAGGGCGCTGGCGGGCACCGCGGCGCCGCCGAGCTGCTCGACCACCCGCAGCACGCCGTCGGGACCGCGCAGCGAGCTGCGGACGGACTGCCAGGCCGGCAGGAACCGGCCGAGCGTGGCCGCGTCCACCGGCTCGGCCTCCTTGCGCAGCGCCGCCAGCGACCTGCGGCGCAGCAGCCGCAGCACCTCGGCGTCGCACCACTCGGTGCCGGTGCTGCCCGGCCGCAGCTCGCCCTCGACGACACGGCCCTCCGCCGCCAGCCGGCGCAGGGTCGAGGTGACGACCGCGACACCCAACCCGAACCGGGTGGCGACGCCGGCGGCGTGGAACGGCCCGTGCGTGCGGGCGTAGCGGCTGACGATGTCGCCGAGCGGGTCCGGCACCGGCGCCGCGAACGCCTCGTGCACCCCGCCGGGCAACGCAACACCGAGTGCGTCGCGCAACCGGGCGGCATCCTCGACCGCGGCCCAGACGTCCTGCCCGGCGACCCGGACCGCGATGACCCGCCGCTGGCGGACCAGCTCGTCTAGGTGGGCCGAGGCGTCCTCGCCCTCGGCGCACCGCGCCGCCACCTCCGCCGTCGACAGCGGGCCGAGCAACCGCAGCAGGTCGGCGACCGCCTCGACGCTCTGGGCCTGCCGCTCGGGAACGAGCCGTTGCAGCTCGGCCTCGGTGCGCTCGACGACCTCGAGGTCGAGTAGCTCACGCAGCTCGGTCTGCCCGAGCAGCTCGGCCAGCAGCGCGGAGTCCAGGGTCAACGCCTGCGCACGCCGCTCCGCCAGCGGGGAGTCGCCCTCGTACATGAACGCCGCGACGTAGCCGAACAGCAGCGACCGGGCGAACGGCGAGGGCTGCCCGGTCTCGACCTCGACGACCTTGATGGACCGGCTGGCGATGCGACGCATGATGTCGCGCAGCCCGTCCAGGTCGTAGACGTCCTGGAGGCACTCGCGCATGGTCTCCAGCAGCATCGGGAACGAGCCGTACTTCGACGCCACCTCCAGCAGCTGAGCCGAGCGCTGGCGCTGCTGCCACAGCGGCGAGCGCCGGCCCGGGGTGCGACGGGGCAGCAGCAGCGCCCGCGCCGCACACTCGCGGAACCGGGAGGCGAACAGCGCCGAGCCGCCGACCTCGGTGGTGACGATCTCGTCCAGCTCGTCGGGGTCGAGGACGACGAGCCGGGCGTCCGGTGCGCCGTTGCCGTCCGCCCCGGTGGTGGCATCGGCGGCATCGGCCAGCAAGTCGCCGGCGCCGTCGAAGCCGTCGAGGGTGTCGGGGATGCGCAGGACGATGCCGTCGTCGGCGTGGGCGGCCTGGACATCGACCCCGTAGCGCTCGCGCAGCCGGGCCCCGATGGCCAGCGCCCAGGGCGCGTGTACCCGGGCGCCGTAGGGGGAATGGACGATCAGCCGCCAGTCGCCGAGCTCGTCGCGGAACCGCTCGACCACGAGCGTGCGGTCGTCCGGGACATGCCCGGTGACGCCGCGCTGTTCGCGGACGTAGGCCAGGAGGTTGTCGACGGCCCACGCGTCCAGGCCGGCGCCCGCGGCCCGATCGCGCGCCCGGTCGTCGGGGAGCCGGTCGATCTCGCGCACGAACGCACCGAGCGCGGCACCAAGCTCGGCCGGCCGGCCTAGGGTGTCGCCGTGCCAGAACGGCAGCTTGCCCGGCTGGCCGGGTGCGGGGGACACCATGACGCGGTCGTGGGTGATGTCCTCGATGCGCCAGCTGGTGGCGCCGAGCGCGAAGACGTCGCCGACCCGCGACTCGTACACCATCTCCTCGTCCAGCTCGCCGACCCGGGCGCCGCCCCGGCGTGGATCGGAGCCGACGAGGAAGACGCCGAACAGCCCACGGTCGGGGATGGTGCCGCCGCTGGTGACGGCGAGCCGCTGAGCGCCGGGACGGCCGCGCAGCACGCCCGCGGTGCGGTCCCACACCAGCCGCGGGCGCAGCTCGGCGAACTCGTCGGACGGGTACCGCCCGGCCAGCATGTCGAGGACCGCGTCGAACGACGACTGCGGCAGCGTGGCGAACGGGTGCGCGCGACGGACCATGGCCAGGAGATCGTCGACCGGCCAGTCGTCCATCGCGACGATGGCGACGATCTGCTGGGCGAGCACGTCGAGCGGGTTGCGCGGGACGGCCAGCTCCTCGATCTGCCCCGACCGCATGCGCTCGGCGACGACCGCCGTCTGCACGAGGTCGCCGCGGTACTTCGGGAACAGCACGCCGCTGGAGACCGCGCCGACCTGGTGCCCCGCGCGGCCGACCCGCTGCAGACCGCTGGCCACCGACGGCGGCGACTCGACCTGCACGACGAGGTCGACCGCGCCCATGTCGATGCCCAGCTCCAGGCTGCTCGTGGCGACGACCGCCGGCAGCCGGCCGGACTTGAGGTCGTCCTCGATCAGGGCGCGCTGCTCCTTGCTGACCGAGCCGTGGTGGGCGCGGGCAATGGCCCCGGTGCCGCCGCGAGTGCTGCCGGCCTGCGCCATGAGCTGCGCGGGCGGCGGGTGGTCCGGCGCTGGGCCGGCACCGTCGCGCTCGGCGGCGATCTCGTTGAGCCGGGCGGTCAGCCGCTCGGCGAGCCGCCGTGAGTTGGCGAACACGATGGTGGACGAGTGCTCCTCGACGAGGTCGACCACCCGCTGCTCGACGTGCGGCCAGACCGAAGCCGTCGCCGGGGTGCCGCCGGGCTCCGGCGTGGGCGCCGCGTCCAGCTCCTCGAGATCGGGCACGGGAACGACGACCCGGAGGTCCCAGCTCTTCACCGACGCCGGCGACACCACCTCGACCGGCCGGGACCCGCCGAGGAACCGGGCCACCTCGTCGACCGGCCGGACGGTCGCCGACAGCCCGATGCGCTGTGCCGGACCGGGCAGCAGCGCGTCCAGCCGCTCGAGCGAGAGCGCCAGGTGCGCGCCCCGCTTGCTGCCGGCCACGGCGTGCACCTCGTCGACGATGACCGTCTGGACGTGCCGCAGCGACTCCCGCGCCTGCGACGTCAGCAGGAGGAACAGCGACTCCGGCGTGGTGATGAGGATGTCGGGTGGCCTGCGGTTGAACCGGCGGCGCTCGTCGGCCGGGGTGTCGCCGGAGCGCACACCGACGGAGATGTCCGGCGGCGGCAGCCCCAGTCGGGCCGCTGCATGCCCGATGCCGGCCAGCGGGGCGCGCAGGTTGCGCTCGACGTCGACGGTCAACGCCTTGAGCGGGGAGACGTAGAGGACCCGGCAGCGATGCATGGGGTCCTCCGGCACCGGCTCGGTGGCCAGCCGGTCCAGCGCCCACAGGAACGCCGCCAGCGTCTTGCCCGACCCGGTGGGCGCGACCACCAGGGCGCTGCGATCGGCCGACACCGCTCGCCAGGCGCCCTCCTGAGCGGACGTGGGCGCGGCGAACGACCCGGCGAACCACGCTCGCGTGGCCGGGCCGAACAGCTCCAGCACATCACTCACGCCTCCCATCATGACTCGCCACACCGACAACGTCCGCCGAGGTACCCGGGCGCCCGCCGAGATCAACGGGTGTGATTGGGGTGAATGGGCGTGTGAGGGATACTGGCGACGTGCGGTTGACGGACTTCTGGGAGCGCATGGAACGCCACCTCGGCTCCACCTATGCCGACTCGTGGGCGCGCGATTACGTCATCGAGGCGCTCGGCGGGCGGACGGTGCACCAGGCGCTGGCGGCCGGCGAGGACACCAAGGTCGTGTGGCGTGCCGTCTGCGACGCACTGCGCCTGCCGCCCGGCGAGCGCTGAGCGGACCCCGTCCGGTCGGAAACTCGGATGCCGGCTGTCGGACCGGGGAGGTAGCGTCTCGAAACGTGACAGACCCGCCCGCCGACGCTCCTATGATCAGTGCCCACCAGCTGACCAAGCGCTTCGGCGACTTCACCGCCGTCGACGCCATCGACGTCGAGGTGCGCCGGGGTGAGGCGTTCGGCTTCCTCGGGCCCAACGGCGCCGGCAAGTCCTCCACCATGCGCATGATCGGCTGTGTCTCGCCGCCCAGCGGCGGCGCGCTGCGCATCCTCGGCATGGACCCGGCCACCGACGGTCCGGCCATCCGCGGCCGCCTCGGGGTGGTGCCGCAGCGCGACTCGCTGGACGAGGAGCTCACCGTCCGCGAGAACATCCTCGTCTACGGCCGCTACTTCGGAATGCCCCGCCGGGTGGTGAACGAGAAGGCCGACGAGCTGCTGGAGTTCGCCCAGCTCACCGAGCGGGCCAACAGCGTCGTCGAGCCGTTGTCCGGCGGCATGAAGCGGCGGCTCACCATCGCCCGGTCCCTGGTCAACGACCCCGAGCTGCTGCTGCTGGACGAGCCCACCACCGGGCTGGACCCCCAGGCCCGGCACGTGCTGTGGGACCGGCTGTTCCGGCTCAAGCGCTCCGGCGTCACGCTGGTGCTCACCACCCATTACATGGACGAGGCCGAGCAGCTGTGCGACCGGCTGGTCGTCATGGACGGCGGGCGCATCGTCGCCGAGGGGTCGCCGCGCGAACTGATCGCGCTGCACTCCACCCGCGAGGTGCTCGAGCTGCGCTTCCCCGCCGACGACCACGCGCCGTACGCGGCCAAGCTCACCGACCTCGCCCAGCGCGTCGAGGTCCTGCCCGACCGGCTGCTCCTCTACACCGAGGACGGCGACGCCACCGCCGCCGCGGTGCACGACCGTGGGCTCGCGCCGCTGTCGGTGCTGGCTCGACGCTCCACGTTGGAGGACGTCTTCCTGCACCTCACCGGCCGGACGCTGGTGGACTGATGAGTGCCGCGACGACGACGGCGTCGGGCACGCGCCCGGCGCAGCCGGCCGAGGGGCGGATGGCGGGCCGGGCGTTCGCGTTCTGGCTCACCGACTACCGGCGGGTGTGGCGCGGCACCATCATCAGCGGCTTCCTCAGCCCGCTGTTCTTCCTGGTCGCCATGGGCTTCGGCCTGGGTGCACTGGTCGACGACGGCGTCGCCGGCGGCGTGCGCGGCCTGGACTACGTGCAGTTCATCGCGCCGGGCATCCTGGCGGCGCAGGCCATGCAGACCGCCGTCGGCGAGTCGACGTTCCCCGTGATGGGTGCGGTGAAGTGGCACCGGCTCTACGACGCGATGCTCGCCACGCCGCTGGGCATCGCCGACATCGTGCTGGGTCACGTGGCGTTCGTGGCCATGAGGATCACCATCACCAGCGTGGCGTTCGCCGTCGTCGCGGTGGCCCTGGGCGCCATCGGCTCGTGGTGGGTACTGCTCGCGGTGCCCGCGGCGGTGCTGACCGGGCTGGCGTTCACCACGCCGGTGTTCGCGTTCTCCGTCAGTCAGGACAACGACGGCGGGTTCAACGTCCTGTTCCGGTTCATCGTCATGCCGATGTTCCTGTTCTCCGGCACGTTCTTCCCCGTCGAGCAGCTGCCGGTGGCGCTCGAGCTGGTCGCGTGGGCCACGCCGCTGTGGCACGGTGTCGAGCTGTGCCGCGGCCTGGTCACCGAGACGGCAACGTTGGCCGGCTCGCTGGGGCACGCCGGATACCTCACCCTGTGGGTCGCCGGCGGGCTGTGGCTGGCGTTCGCCGGCTTCCGGAAGCGGCTGGTCACGTGAGCGCGGTGAGCGCCCTGGCCAGGGCGTTGCCCATCCCGGCCGGCGCGGGCATGGCGCGGACTCTGGTCGAGCGCAACGCCCGCGCGTTCCGGCACGGCTGGGTCACGCTGGTCAGCGGTTTCTTCGAGCCGGTGCTCTACCTGTTCTCGCTCGGGGTGGGCCTGGGCGCGCTGATCGGCGACATCGACGCCGGCGACGGACGCATGATCGACTACGCCGCGTTCGTCGCACCGGCCATGATGGCGGCGGCGGCCATGAACGGGGCGGTCTTCGACTCCACGTTCAACCTTTTCTTCAAGCTCAAGTACGCCAGGCTCTACGACTCCGTGCTGGCCACCCCGCTCGGGCCGCGCGACGTCGCCGTAGGCGAGATCACCTGGGCGCTGCTGCGCGGCCTGCTCTACTCGACGGCCTTTCTCGCGGTCGCCGCGGCCGCCGGAGTCGTCGGCTCCTGGTGGGCGCTGCTGGCGCTGCCCGCGGCCAGCCTCATCGGGCTGGCCTTCGCCGCCGTCGGCATGACCGTCACCACGTACATGCGCAGCTGGCAGGACTTCGACTACGTCCAGCTCGCGCTGCTGCCCATGTTCCTGTTCTCCGCGACGTTCTACCCGTTGTCCACGTACGACGAGTCGATCCGGTGGGTGGTCCAGATCACGCCGCTCTACCACGGGGTCGCCACGATCCGCGACCTCATGCTCGGCGACGTCGGCTGGGGCATCCTGGGGCACGTGCTGTACCTGACGGTCATGGGCCTGGTGGGCCTCGTGCTCGCCGCCCGGCGTATCGAGCGGCTGCTGCTGCGATGACCGTTCCCAGCATCGAGGCCGTCCAGCGGCGCACCGTCCGCACCTTGGTGGCCAGCCAGGTGTCCGGCGGGCTCGGGGTGTCCGCGGCCATCGCGGTCGGGGCCGTCGTCGTCACCGAGCTGTTCGGCCGCGAGGACCTGTCCGGGCTGGTGCAAAGCTCCCAGGTGCTGGGCGCGGCGCTGCTGGCCATGCCGGCGGCGTCGCTGGCGGTGTCGCACGGGCGGCGGGTCGGTCTCGGCGTCGCGTACGCACTCGGCGCGCTCGGCGCACTGCTCGCCGTCGTCGCCGCCCAGACGCAGGTCTTCGTCCTGCTGTTGGCCGGGACGGCCCTGCTCGGCGGCGGGACGGCGGCCGGCCTGCAGGCCCGGTACGCGGCCACCGACCTCGCTCCGGTGCACAGCCGCGGCCGGGCGTTGTCGGTCGTCGTCTGGTCCACCACGGTCGGTGCGGTCGCCGGCCCCAACCTGGCCGGTCCCGCCGGGCGGGTGGCCGAGTCCGTCGGCATCGAGCCGCTGGCCGGCCCGTTCCTGATCGGAGTCGTCGTCATGGGCCTCGGCACGCTGATCGTGCTGACCGGGCTGCGACCCGACCCGCTGCTCACCGCCCGCGGCCGGGGCACCGCCGTCGCCGCGGTGCGCCGGCGGGGCGTGCTGCGGGTCGGCTGGAAAGCCATCGCCATCAGCCCGCCGGCGGTGCTCGGCCTGGTCTCGGTCGTGGTGGGGCACACCGTGATGGTCACCGTCATGGTCATGACACCGGTGCACATGACGCACGGCGGCGCCTCGATCTCGATCATCGGCTTCGTCATCAGCGTTCACGTCGCCGGCATGTACGCGCTGTCGCCGGTCATGGGGTGGCTGGCCGACCGCGTCGGCCGGGTCCCGGTCATCTCCGGTGGCGTGCTGATCCTGCTGGCCGCGGTGATCCTGTCGGGAACGACGAACGAAGGCCACTCGCCGGCGCTGACGGCCGGGCTGTTCCTGCTGGGCCTGGGCTGGTCGGCCTGCATGGTCGCCGGCTCCACGCTGTTGACCGACGCCGTCGCGCCGGACGACCGGCCCGCGGTGCAGGGCGCGTCCGACCTGTTCATGGGGTTGGCGGCGGCCGGCGGGGGAGCGCTGGCGGGTGTCGTCGTCGGCTCCTACGGGTACGGCGTCCTCAACGCCGCGGCGGCGGTCCTGCTGGTCGCACCGGCCGCGACGATGCTGGTTCCGGCGTGTCGCTCGCTATCGAACACCCGTTCGGCATAGAGTCGTCCCGACCGCACGACGTGAGGCGGGCGGCGGGGTTGTCCACAGGCTCGGAATTCGTCCTCGAACCTGTCGGTGGCACCGCGTAACGTCTTCGGCGATGACCAAGAAAACGCAGGGCCGTGCGCCGGCCCGTCGACCCCAGGTGGTGCCCATGGCTGTTCCCGCGGATCGTGAGAAGGCGCTGGACGCCGCGCTCGCCCAGATCGAGCGCTCGTTCGGCAAGGGCTCGGTGATGCGTCTGGGCGAAGAGGCCCGGGTGCCCATCGAGGTGATCCCCACGGGGGCCATCTCGCTCGACGTCGCGCTCGGCATCGGCGGCCTGCCGCGCGGCCGGGTGGTCGAGATCTATGGCCCGGAGTCCTCCGGCAAGACCACGGTCGCCCTGCATGCGGTGGCCAACGCCCAGCGCGCCGGCGGCGTCGCGGGCTTCATCGACGCCGAGCACGCGCTCGACCCCGACTACGCCAAGGCGCTGGGGGTCGACACCGATTCGTTGCTGGTCTCCCAGCCCGACACCGGTGAGCAGGCGCTGGAGATCGCCGACACGCTGATCCGCTCCGGTGCGCTGGACGTCATCGTCATCGACTCGGTGGCGGCGCTGGTGCCGCGGGCGGAGATCGAGGGCGAGATGGGCGACAGCCACGTCGGCCTGCAGGCCCGGCTCATGAGCCAGGCGCTGCGGAAGATCGCCGGTGCGCTGAACCAGTCCAAGACCACGGCGATCTTCATCAACCAGCTGCGGGAGAAGGTCGGCGTGTTCTTCGGGTCGCCCGAGACCACCAGCGGCGGCAAGGCGCTGAAGTTCTACGCCTCCGTCCGCCTCGACGTCCGCCGCATCGAGACGCTCAAGGACGGCACCGACGCGGTCGGCAACCGCACCCGTGTCAAGGTGGTCAAGAACAAGGTCGCCCCGCCGTTCAAGCAGGCCGAGTTCGACATCATCTACGGCGAGGGCATCAGCCGCGAGGGCGGCCTGATCGACCTCGGGGTCGAGCAGAGCATCGTGCGCAAGTCCGGCGCCTGGTACACCTACGAGGGAGACCAGTTGGGCCAGGGCAAGGAGAACGCCCGCAACTTCCTCAAGGACAACCCCGACCTCGCCGACGAGATCGAGAAGAAGATCAAGGAGAAGCTCGGCGTCGGGCCGAAGGTCGACGCGACCGTCGAAGAGGTCCCGGTCGACTTCTGAGCGGGTCGCACGTGAGCAGACGAAAGGACGCCGAAGCCGAGCCCGACGCGGATCCCGAGTCCGTGGCTCGGTCAGTGGCGCTGAAGCGGCTCTCGGTGGCGCCCCAGACCAGGGCTCAGCTCGACGCCGCCATGGCACGCAAGGGCGTGCCCGAGGACGTTCGCGAGGAGGTCCTCGGGCGCTTCGCCGACGTCGGCCTGGTCGACGACGCGGCGTTCGCGCAGGCGTGGGTCGAGTCCAGGCACACCGGTCGCGGCCTGGCGCGTCGCGCGCTCGGGCACGAGCTACGCACCCGCGGGGTCGACGCCGACGTCGTGGCCGAGGCGGTCGAGGCGGTCGACCCGGAGCAGGAGGAACGCACCGCGCGGGAGCTGGTGGCGCAGCGGCTGCCCGGCACCCGCCGGCTGGACCCGACGGCTCGTACCCGCCGGCTCACCGGCGTGCTGGCCCGCAAGGGCTACCCGGCGGGCCTGGCGTTCCGCGTGGTGCGCGAGGCCCTGGAAGCGGAGGGTGTCCAGACCGCGCACCTGCCCGACGACATCCCCTACGACTAGCGCCCTGCCCGCGGGGCGCACGGTCCTTCAGGCGCACGGTCCTTCAGATGAGGCCACGAGGAATGCGATGGGTCCAGCTCTTGGATGCGATCCGTCGCTCGCCCTCGTACGCGTCCAGCTGGGCGTGCAGATGGAACTCGGTGACCGTGGACGTCAGCACGGTCCGCGTCGTGGCATGGACGTCCCAGTCACCCCGAGTGAATCCCATGTGCCAATCGGTCTCGCCGCGTGGCGAGGTGAAGTCGTCGCCGACGAAGCTGTACCGCTCGTATGCCCGCCTGGTGATGTCGAGGTCGATGTCGTCGATGTGTGAGATACCCAGGTCCTTGACTACCTCGAGAGCCGAGGAGTCCTGCGCGAGATCGCGTGTCACGGTCCAGCGGTGTTCACCCGGCAGCAGCGATGTCACGGCGATGGGTGGCGCGCCCTCGGGTTCGTCGAAGGAGGGCGCGTTCTCGCGATCAGACGGCCCGTTCTCCCGGACCGGGAGAAGGAGATGACTGCTGCCCGCGAAAACGGTCATCCGCACCGATTCCGGAGGCGGCCACACCAGGGGCCAGTATGACGTCGAGAGCGACAGGCGCACCCGATGCCCGGCAGGAAACGCCTGCGCCATGCCGTTGAGTTGCACCGTCACCTGATACCGCTCTCCCGGCTCAAGCCGCTGCGGACCCGTCGAGCTGTGGTGGTGGGTGAGGTTCGCGACGCCGTAGCTGACTCGGGTCGCCTTTCCGTCCGGCGCGACGTCGGAGAGCCGGACCGCCACCATGGCCAGCGGCTTGTCGGCAGTGAAGTCGAGTTCGAGCACGGGCGCGCCCAGCAGTTCCAGCCCTTCGGTCAGCACGTCGCTGTCGAACACCAACGAGCCGCCGTCCTCCTCCCGCTGGTCGTAGGGAAGGTCCGGCGGAGCGTTGTAGGAGCACCACTTGCCGGCGAACTGGCCGACCGAGAGCGGCGACTGCACGGTCAGCGCAGCGATGTCGACCCGCTCGCCCGGTTCGGCGATTCGGTGTGGTGCCAGCGGATGGCGTGACGGCAGCACACGGTCGCTGGGCCATCGCTTTTCTCCGACCCATCGGCCCGGCCGTTCGGTGTAGGCGGTCGAGGGCGGCACGCTGTCCTGCATCCAGATGCTCAGCTGGGGACCGTCCATGGCGCCGTTGTCGGTGTCGTCCTTGAGCCAGTGGTCCCACCAGCGCACGACCTCCTGGAGGAAACCGATCGCCGGGCCGGGTTCGCCGAGATGGGGATACTTGTGGCTCCACGGGCCGATCAGCCCCTTGCGCGGCACGTCGAGCTCGGCGAGCAGGCGGAAGACCGCGTTGGAGTAGCCGTCGGCCCAGCCGCTGGCCGCGAACACAGGGCAGGTGATCGCCGAGTAGTCCTCGCACACCGAGCCGTGCCGCCAATAGTCGTCGCGCCGCTGATGGCGCAGCCACTCGTCCAGCCACAGGCCGCTGTTCTCCAGCCGATCGAGCCACATGTCCCGCCATCGCTCGCCCACGAGTGCCGGATCGGGTGGGCAGGAGTTGTAGGCGAACATCGTCGACGCCCAGGACAGATTGTCACTCAGCAGGCAACCGCCCATGTAGTGCACGTCGTCGGCGTACCGGTCATCGGAGGAGCAAACGGTGACGATGGCCCCGAGGCTCGGTGGCCGACGCGCCGCCACCTGCAAGGCATTGAAGCCGCCCCACGAAATGCCCATCATTGCGGTACGGCCGCTGCACCAGGGCTGCGCGGCCATCCAGGCCAGGATCTCCTCGGCGTCCCGCAGCTCCTGTTCGAGGTACTCGTCGGTGAGCACACCCTCGGAGTCGCCGCTGCCGCGCAAATCGACGCGCAGGCACGCGTACCCGTGGCCGGCCTGGTAAGGGTGGTGGATGGAGTCGCGGAACGCGGTCATGTCCCGCTTGCGATACGGGATGAGCTCCAACACACCTGGCACCGGTTCGTCGTCGGAGGACACCGGGCGCCAGAGCCGCCCAGCCAGCCGGACCCCGTCGGACATGGGGATCCACAGGTGTTCGTCCTCGGTGACGGCGTGCGGCAACGACGTGACGGTACGCATGCGCGACTAACCCCCACGGGCTGGGTGTTCTTCGATCTCGAAGTGCAAGCCGCCCGCGCACTTCTCGAACTTGTCGACCAGGTCGTCCTCATTCGCTGCACCGATGTACAGATGCGCGAGCACGAAGCTGTAGGAGTCTTCTCCGTGGAGGTCCGAGAGCCGGTCGCCCTCCTCGACCGTCACCGCGATCGTGCTGCCAGGCACGTCCTGCTCGAGCTGAGCGATCTCCGACGGCGACGGCACCGCCCGGACGACACCGTCGGCGAACCAGCGCACGAACCACTTGGCGGCGACGTCGTAGGGTCCCTCGCCGGCGCGGACCTCCGGGTCGGCGCCCATCGCCAGATCGATCATGAACTGATGGTTGGGAAGGCCGTCGACGAGCTGGAAGAGCCTGGCGTGGGACTGCGAGTGCCGGGGATTGATCTCGAGCAGCTCGAGCCGGCTGGAGTCGGCGTCCCAGAAGTACTCGATGTTGAAGGTCGAGCGGTCCAGGCCGACCGCGCCGATGACTCGCCGCGTGACATCGGCGATCCGCTTCGTGACCTGGTCAGGGAGTCGCGAGGGGTACTCGTAGCGGAGAAAGCTCGTGGTGCCGGGATAGTGGACGGAGTCCACGACGCCGTAGACGGTGACGTCACCGTCGTGGACGTACCCCTCGGCGGTGATCTGCTGACCGCGCGAGGCCTCCTCGACCAAGCAGGCGGTCCCGCCGACGGCGGCGATCTCCGGTGGCAGTTCCACCAGCGACAGGACGAAGGCGAACGGCTCACCCATGCGGCCGGCCTCCTCGCGGACCTTCGCCAGCTTTCGGCGCAGCTCGCCGTCGTTGGCACACCGGTAGGCGCCCTCGGAAGCCGCCGACTTCACCGGTTTGACCCACACCGGGTACGAGAGCCCGTCCGGAAGGCCGGGGTCGTCGCCGTCCAGGTCGATGAGGCCGAATCTCGGGTGCTCGTCGATGACCTTCTGCTGCTCGAGGCGGGACCAGTACTTGTGCTCGCACTTGACCACAGAGGTCAGCTGCGCCGACGGCATGCCGCGCTCCTCGCACAGGATGGGAACCATCAGGCTGACCGGGAAGTCCCAGTAGCCGACGATGGCGTCGACCGTGCCATCGAACGCGTCGAGCTGACGCCGCGCCTTGTCGAGCAGGTCCGGTAGCGGGATCGTGTCGCCGTGCTGCAGCTCGTCGATGGTCAGCAGCTGGTGGAAGCGATATCGGGGCGCATCGCGCAGGGTGCGCAGGTTGGCCCGGTTGAGCTCGTCCAGACCCAACACGAACACATTCTTGTGCATCCCATAGCCCTTCGGTGACGACATCATGTCCGTTCCCCCGACGTGGGGGAGGCAAACGGGCGTCGCCGCAGCCTCGGCTCGTGTCACCTTGACCGTCTGTACACCCTTACGTAACCTCAACTCCAAAGGTGGAGAACAACTCCGCGACCGCGGATCGGACATAGAGAACATGGCACGACTCACCGCAACTCCGTCGCGACTGGTGCAGGGCCGGTCGGGGCGGGTCACTAGGGCACGCTCGGCTCGCGTAGGTGGCGCGGACCGCGTCGGCACGATGGGGCATCACCTGTCGCTCGTGTGATCTTCGTTGGTGGTTGAGGCTCGCACCGTCCGTGGTGTGAGCGCGGTCGTGGTGCGGTTCCCGCCAGCAGATGGCCTGCCTGCCAGGCCGGATATGTGAGGGAGCCCGCCGATGGACACCGGAACGGCAACGCTGCTGGTCGGACTGGTGATAGTTGCGCTGCTGGTGGTGGCGCTGCTCGTGTTGTTCAGCCGGTTGCGGGGTGTGGAGACCACGCGCGCCCAGTCGTCGGAGCTGTATGCCCAGGTCGAGGCCGACACCGTTCGGCTGCGAACCACCGCCCAGGCCGAAGCCGACGAGCTGCGCGCGGCCGCCCGCCGCGAAGCAGACGAGCTGCGGTCCACGGCACAGGACGAGGCCCGGGAGCTGGCCGCCCGCGCCACCGCCGAGGCCGAGCAGGCCCGCGTGCACTCCGACCAGGTCGGTGCCGACCTGCGTGAGCAGCGCGCCGATCTGGAGCGGCGCGAGCAGCGGCTCACCGAGCGCGAGGAGCGCGTCGCCGCCGACAGCCAGGCGCTCGACCAGCGGCTGCAGGAGGTCGAGGCGCAGACCGCCGCCCTCGCGGAGCGCACCGCGGCGCTCGACGCGCTCGAGGCCGAGCGGCGCGCCATCCTGGAGCGCACAGCCGAGCTGACCGCGGCGCAGGCCAAGGCCGAGCTCGTCTCCGCCGTCGAGGAGCAGGCCAAGCGCGAGGCCGCGATCCTGGTCCGCGACATCGAGAACGAAGCCAACGAGAACGGCCAGGCCCGTGCCCGCGAGATCATCACGCTGGCCATCCAGCGGCTGGCCTCGGAGCAGACCGCCGAGTCCGTCGTGTCCGTGTTGCACCTGCCCGGCGACGAGATGAAGGGCCGCATCATCGGCCGCGAGGGCCGCAACATCCGCGCCTTCGAGCAGGTCACCGGCGTCAACCTGATCATCGATGACACCCCCGAGGCGGTCCTGCTCTCCTGCTTTGACCCGGTGCGCCGCGAGGTCGCCCGCCTGACGCTCGAGGAGCTTGTCCTCGACGGGCGCATCCACCCGCACCGCATCGAGGAGCAGTACGAGAAGAGCAAGGCCGAGGTCGAGGCGCTGTGCGTCCGCGCCGGCGAGGACGCCCTGGTCGAGGTCGGCGTCGCCGACATGCACGCGGACCTCATTGCGCTGCTCGGCCGGCTGCGCTATCGCACGTCGTACGGGCAGAACGTGCTCAAGCACCTCATCGAGTCCGCACACCTGGCCGGCATGATGGCCGGCGAGCTCGGACTCGACATCAAGCTCACCAAGCGTTGCGCCCTGCTGCACGACATCGGCAAGGCACTCACTCACGAGGTCGACGGCAGCCACGCGCTGATCGGTGCCGAGATCGCCCGCCGCTACGGTGAGAACGAGGACGTCGTCCACGCCATCGAGGCCCACCACAACGAGGTCGAGCTGCGCACGGTCGAGGCCGTCCTCACCCAGGCCGCCGACGCCATCTCCGGTGGCCGCCCCGGCGCCCGCCGCGAGTCGCTCGAGGCCTACGTCAAGCGGCTGGAGCGGCTGGAGGAGATCTCCATGAGCCACGACGGCGTGGAGAAGGTCTTCGCCATGCAGGCCGGCCGCGAGATCCGCGTCATGGTGCTGCCCGACGTCGTCGACGACATCCAGGCGCAGGTGCTGGCCCGCGACATCGCCAAGCAGGTCGAAGAGGAGCTGACCTACCCGGGCCAGATCCGCATCACCGTCGTGCGCGAGTCCCGCTCCACCGAGTTCGCCCGCTGACACCCAGCGCGGGTCCTCGTCAGCCTCCAGGCACGCCCGCTTCGACCCTGAACCGCGGGACGGGGCCGGGGCCGACGCCGAGCCCGCCGCCGAATCAGATGGCGGTGGCGCCGTCGGCGGCCCCGCCGCCGACCTTGCCGCCCACAGCCTCGCCGGCCTTGGCAACCCCGCCTGCGGCCTTCTTGGTGCCGCGCCGCTCGAGGTAGACGGCCAGCCGCGACAGGGTGAAGTTCACCGTGATGTAGATGGCGGCGCCGACCACGAAGAACTGGAACCAGTAGCGCTGGCCGAAGAACTGGGTGTTCAGCTGCAGCCGTCGCAGCAGCTCCGCGTAGCCGATGATGAAGCCGAGCGACGTGTCCTTCAGCAGCACCACGAGCTGGCTGACCAGCGACGGGAGCATGCGCCGCACGGCCTGGGGGAGGAGCACGGTGAACAGCGCCTGCCACCGGCCCAGCCCGACGGCGTACGCGGCCTCGGACTGGCCTATCGGCAGCGACACGATGCCTGCTCGCAGGATCTCGGCGATGATCGCGCTGTTGTAGACCACCAGCCCGAACACGACGCCCCAGAAGATGGGCAGTCCCATCGCGATGACGCCGAAGAACATCAGCAGCACGACCGGCAGGCCGCGGAAGAACTCGATGACCGTCGTGACCGGCCAGCGCACCAATCGTGACGCCGACATCCGCAGCACGGCCAGGACGAGCCCGAGCGCCAGAGCGATCGCGGCGGCGATGCCGGCCGCGCGCAGGGTGGCGCCGAGCCCGTCGATCAACAGGGAGCTCCACACGTCCTCGGCGGTCTGGCCCATCGGCGGGTCGGTGAAGATCTGCCACCGCTCGGGATCCCACTGTCCGCGCTCGTCGAGCTGGCGGTAGGCCAGGTACAGCAGGCCGAGGACGAACAGGGCGCCGACGATCGACCACAGCATGGTCCGGCGCCGGGCCCGCGGGCCGGCGACGTCGTACAGGACCGAGCTCATCGCGCGAACGCCACCTTCCGCTCGACGTATCCGGCGAGGAGACCGGCCGGGATGGTGATGATCAGGTAGAAGACGCCGACGAAGAGCAGGACGGCGATGACGTCACCGGGGTGGGCGTTGGAGAGCTGCCGGCCCACGCCGAACAGCTCGGCGACGAAGAAGCCCCCGGCGACCGAGCTGTTCTTCGTCAGCGCGATGAAAATGTTGATCAACGGCGGGATCACGGTACGGAACGCTTGCGGCAGCACGATGAGCCGCAGCGTCTGGGGGAACGTCAGGCCGATGGCGCGGGCCGCTTCGCCCTGGCCGACGGCGACGCTGTTGATGCCCGAGCGCACCGCCTCACAGACGAACGCCGCGGTGTAGACCGACAGCGCGACGACGGCCGGCGCGAAGAAGCCGCCCGGCGTCCAGCCCAGCTGTGGCGCGACGAAGACGAAGAAGATGAAGACCAACGTCAGTGGCGTGTTGCGGACGATCTCCACGTACGCGGTGCCGAACCAGCGCAGCGTCGGCACCGGCGCGACCCGGAAGGAGCCGAGGATGGTGCCCAGCACCAGCGCGATGGCGGCGGCGAGCAACGTGAGCGACAGGGTGGTGAGGAAACCATCCCAGTAGAGCGGAAGCTCGTCGATGACGGCGTCCATCAGGCAGACCCTCCCAGTGCCGTGCGACCGAACACGTCGAGCGCGTCGAGCGTGCGGGGGTGGGCCGCCGCCTCAGGCGGCCGGCCCACCCCGCGCGAGAACCGTCAGTACCGGTCGACCTCCGGCGGCTCCGGGGTGTCCAGGACGGCGCCGGCGGTGTTCTCCCACGCCTCCTCCCAGCGGCCGTCCTCGTAGGACGCCTCGAGGACGTCATTGATCCAGTTGCGGAACTCGGCGTTGCCGTGCTCCAGGCCGATGCCGTACGGCTCCTCCGTGAACGTCTCACCGACGAGCTTGAACTCGCCGGGGTTCTGGTCCACGAAGCCGGACAGGATGACGTTGTCAGTGGTGACGGCGTCGACCTGGCCGTTGCGCAAGGGCTCGAGGCAGTCGGAGTACGCGCCGGTCGGGAAGAGCTCGGCCTCCGGGTAGTTGGTGCGGATGTTCTCCGCCGGCGTCGAGCCCTCGACGGAGCAGACCGCGCGGCCGGCGAGGTCGTCCGGGCCGTTGATGTCGGTGTTCTCCTCCAGCACCATGATCGTCTGGCCGGCGACGTAGTACGGTCCGGCGAAGTCGACCAGCTGCTTGCGCTCGTCGTTGATCGTGTAGGTGGCCACGACGATGTCGACCTGGCCCTCCTGGATGAACGACTCGCGGTTGGCCGAGATGGTCTCGACCCAGGTGATGTTGTCCTCGGAGATGCCCAGCTCGGTGGCGATGATCTTGGCGATCTCGACGTCGAAGCCGACGGGCACGTCGTCCGGGCCGACCAGGCCGAACAGCGGCTGGTCGAACTTGGTGCCGACGGTGATCTCGCCGGCCTCGGCCAGCTCCGCCATCGTGCTGCCCTCGGGGAAGTCGCCGGCCTCGGCAGTGGGCTCGTCGCCGCCGCCGTCGCCGCCGTCGTCGTCACCACAGGCGGCAAGGACCAGCGTCGCTGCGAGCGCGGCGGCGGTCAGGGCGCTGTAGCGGCGCAATGTCGATCGGGTACGCATTTCTCGTGCTCCTCTACGTGCGGAAGGCTCAGTGAGTCAGGATCTTGCTGAGGAAGTCCCGGGCCCGGTCGCTGCGCGCATTGGTGAAGAACTCCTCCGGGGTCGCTTCTTCGACGATGCTGCCGGCGTCCATGAATATCACCCGGTTGGCGGCCCGGCGGGCGAATCCCATCTCGTGGGTGATCACCATCATCGTCATGCCGTCCTTGGCCAGGTCGATCATGACGTCGAGGACCTCTTTGATCATCTCCGGGTCGAGGGCCGACGTGGGCTCGTCGAACAGCATCACCTTCGGCTTCATGGCCAGGGCGCGGGCGATCGCCACTCGCTGCTGCTGGCCTCCGGAGAGCTGGGCGGGCAGCTTCGCGGCCTGGTCGGCGACACCGACGCGGTCGAGCAGCTCCATCGCCAGCTTCTCCGCCTCGGACTTGCGTACGCCCTTCGCCCTGGTCGGGCCAAGGGTGACGTTCTGGAGCACCGACTTGTGGGCGAACAGGTTGAAGGCCTGGAACACCATGCCGACGTCGGCGCGCAGTCGTGCCAGCGCCCTGCCTTCCGCCGGCAGCGGCTGGCCGTCGAGCCTGATGGTGCCGGCGTCGATGGTCTCCAGCCGATTGATGGTGCGGCACAGCGTCGACTTGCCCGAACCGGACGGCCCGATGACCACGACGACCTCACCGCGGTCGACGGAGAGGTTGATGTCGCGCAGGACATGGAGGTCGCCGAAGTGCTTGTTGACGCCGCGCAGCTCGACCAGCGGCGCTCCGGCAGCGGCGTCGCTCATCTGGCGGCGCCAGGTTTGCCGAGACAGCTCATGGGACTCACACCACCACCTCACCGGATATGCGTGGGACAAGCGTCAACGGTATGGGGGAGATGACCAGCTGTCATGCCCTTTGAGCTGCGGTTGCGGTCACTGGTTGGTAACAAAGCGACAACGTCGGCCCGATCCGCCCCACGAGTGCGCTGTCACACCCCACTGTGAGATCATTTCACCTTCCGCTGGATCTCCGTAGACGTGAAAGGCCACGTAGAAAGCGCCAAACGATTCCCCGTCCGCGTGCGGTGACAAGCCGCC
Source organism: Jiangella asiatica (assembly GCF_004349065.1). Taxonomy (GTDB): domain Bacteria; phylum Actinomycetota; class Actinomycetes; order Jiangellales; family Jiangellaceae; genus Jiangella; species Jiangella asiatica. The sequence continues at coordinate 60,828 of NZ_SMKZ01000004.1, read as the reverse complement.
CGCCCTCGACCGGCCACCTCCTGCGCGCACTCGCCCGGACGAGGTTGTCCGGGCGAGCCCTTATCCTGAATGCGTCATGAACGCGCGTACGTACGAGGTCCGCACCTACGGGTGCCAGATGAACGTCCACGACTCCGAGCGGCTGGCCGGGCTGCTGGAGGACGCCGGCTATGCCAAGGCCGAGGGCGGTGCACCGGCCGACGTCGTGGTGCTCAACACTTGCGCGGTGCGCGAGAACGCCGACAACAAGCTGTACGGCAACCTGGGGCATCTGGCGTCGGTCAAGGCCGGCCGCGACGGCATGCAGATCGCCGTCGGCGGCTGCCTGGCGCAGAAGGACCGGTCTGAGATCGTGCGCCGGGCGCCGTGGGTCGACGTCGTCTTCGGCACGCACAATGTCGGGTCGCTGCCGGCGCTGCTGGACCGTGCCCGCATCGAGGACGAGGCGCAGGTCGAGATCATCGAAGCGCTCGAGACGTTCCCGTCGGACCTGCCGTCGCGTCGCGAGAGCCCGTACGCGGCCTGGGTGGCCATCAGCGTCGGCTGCAACAACACCTGCACGTTCTGCATCGTTCCGGCGCTGCGCGGCCGTGAGCGCGACCGCCGTCCGGGCGACATCCTCGCCGAAGTGCGGGCGCTGGTCGCCGAGGGCGTCATCGAGATCACCCTGCTCGGCCAGAACGTGAACGCCTACGGCGTGGAGTTCGGCGACCGCTACGCCTTCGGCAAGCTGCTGCGCACGGTCGGCGCCGTCGACGGGCTGGAGCGGGTCCGCTTCACCAGCCCGCACCCGCGCGACTTCACCGACGACGTCATCGCCGCGATGGCCGAGACGCCCACGGTGATGCCGCAGCTGCACATGCCGCTACAGTCCGGGTCCGACCGCGTGCTGCGGGCGATGCGCCGCTCGTACCGGCAGGAGCGTTATCTCGGCATCGTCGAGAAGGTGCGCGAGGCCATGCCGCACGCGGCCATCACCACCGACATCATCGTCGGCTTCCCGGGCGAGACCGACGACGACTTCGAGCAGACCTTGCACGTGGTCCGCGAGGCCCGGTTCGCCTCGGCGTTCACGTTCCAGTACTCCAAGCGCCCGGGCACCCCGGCGGCCACCATGGACGACCAGGTGCCGGCCGACGTCGTCCGGAAGCGCTACCAGCGGCTGGCCGAGCTGGTCGAGCAGGTCGCGTGGGACGAGAGTCGCGCCTTCGTCGGCCGCGACGTCGAGGTGCTGGTGGCCGAGGGCGAGGGCCGCAAGGACGGCGCGACCCACCGGCTGTCGGGTCGGGCGGAGGACAACCGGCTCGTGCATTTCTCCGTACCGGCCGGCGCGCCGTCGCCGCGGCCGGGCGACATGGTGACGGTGCAGGTCAGCTACGCCGCGCCGCACCACCTGGTCGCCGACGGCGCCACCTACGAGCTGCGCCGCACCCGAGCCGGCGACGCCTACGAGCGGGCCACGACGACGGTGTCCGCGCCGGCCGCGCCGGGGGTGCTGCTGGGCATGCCGACCGTCGGCGCGCCCGCGCCGCAACCCGTCGCCGACGCCGCACCCGCCTGCGGCCACGCCTAGGCCCCGCGCCGCCCGCGAGGTTTCAGGCGGGCGAGCCCTGCATGGCAACGGAAACTAGTCGATCAGCTTCACCTCGACGTCGAGTGCCCGGTACGTCTCCAGGGCGCGGCGGTCGCGGGTGCACAGGACGACTCGGTGCTCCCGGGCCGTGGCTCCCACGAGGGCGTCGTACACGGCACCGCCCGAGATGCCGGCTGCGGCGAGCCGATCGATGAGCTCGGCGGCGACCGATGGGCTCAGGTGGCGACTGAGCGGGAAGTTCACGGTGATCAGCTGGGTCGCGGCGCGCGCGGTGCGCCGCGCCGGCGGCGGGAGGCGGGTCAGGACCGAGAAGGCCTCGAACGCGGCATGCCCGGACAACCCGAGGCGAGCGCCGCGCAGCGCCCCGGTCACGGTCTCGTGGTGCTCATGATCCGCGACGACGAGGGGAACGGCGACGCTGGTGTCGACGAGGAAGTCGGGCTCAGCGTTGGTCGGCATCGCGCAGGGCCCGGACGAGCTCGTCGTCGATCACAACGCCTGACGGCGGCACGACCAGTCGGTCACCCCGCTCGTCGAGGTCGTCGCCGGCGAGGGGCTCGATACGCAGCCCGGCTCCGTCGACCGTAACGTCCACCTCTCCAGCGCTCATGCCGACGCGTTCGCGCAGCTGCTTGGGAAGGACCAGGCGGCCCGCCTTGTCGATGGTCGTTCGCATACCATCAGACTACCATCGTCTTGCCATAGTCGGCGCCATCGTGGTGGTGAAGCAGGCCAGCGACGGGACGCTGCGGATCGTCCCGCCGCCGGCCGAGTTCTGATCGCTACGCCGTGTCGTCCACCAGCAGGGCGAGGATGCGCCAGTAGTTGCCGGTCGGGCTGGACAGCCGCAGGTCCACGGTGCGGCCCTCCGTGCCGCCGTCCAGGGTGAACTGCTCCCACGCGTAGGTGCCGGTCGGCAGCGTGGCTCTAGCCGGGACGACCACCTGGCCGTCTGCTTCCACGACGAACCCGGAGGTGGAGAAGTTCGGGTCCCCGGTCAGCAGCGACACCGCGTGCTGGCCCGGCGGCAGGGTCAGCCGCAGCACGCCCGGGCCCCGGTTGTCCAGCACGAAGTCCCGGCGCAGGGCATCGGGATGGCCGCGGTCGCGCTGTAGCGGCGCGCCGGTGACCCAGCCGTAGCCGCGGGCCTCGTCCCAGGCGTGGTCCGGTGACAACGGGGCGTACGACTCCAGTACCGGGCTGGTAGGCGAGCCACCGTCCAGCGCCAGCACGAGGTCGTCGCCGTGCGGGACGGCGTACGTCGCGGCGGCCGGTGCGCCGCCGACGACGACGCCCGGCGCGGTCACGGTCGCCGTGAGCTGCGCCTCGGTCAGCTGTCCGGCCGCCGGCCCGGCCGCGGGCGCGGTCACCGGCACGTCCAGCGTCACCGTCTCACCGGCCGCGACCGTCGCAGTCGCGCTGCCAGCCGTCCAGCCGTCCGGCACCGACACCGTCGCCGTCACGTCGGCCGCCGCGGCGGAGCGGTGGTTGGCGACGGTGACCGTCGCGGTGGTCTCCCGGCCGCTGAACACCGGCGCGGCGACCGCGACCTGCGTCGCCTCCACCGCCGGACGGACGGTGAGCGGCGCCGACAGCGACACGACGACGCGGTCCCGACCGATGTGCGCGTAGCCGGCCGCACCGGTCAGGCTCACCTCGCCCAGCGTGGCGCCGACTGGCACCGACACGTCCCACGCTCCGGTCAGCGTGGCGCCCGGCGCGAGCGACGCGGCCGACGTCGGCCCCGCCGGCTCGGCCTGCCAGCCGTCCGGCACGGTCAGCTCGACCGCGGGCGCGCGCAGCTCAGTGTCGCCGTCGTTGGTGAGACTGGCCTCGACGCGCACCGTCTCGCCCGCGGTGACCGCCCCGTCGCCGGGCACGAGCGCAGCGCTGACCCCGTCGGCCCGGCTCAGCGCCGTCTGCAGCGCCGTCGCGGCGGCGTCGAGCGGGACGAGCAGGCCGGCGGCGACGTCGTCGGCCATCGCGCCGTCGAGCTGCTGACCGCGCACCCATTGCCGGCCCTGGTTGGCGAACATCAGCGCCCGGTCCAGGTGCCGGTCGAAGCCCGGGTCGTCGCTGGCGGTTTCCAGCGCGCCGGCCAGTTCCACGTCCATTCGGTCCGCGGTGCTGTTCAGGTATGCCGACTGCTCGTCGGTCAGCGCGGCACCGTGCTCGGCGACGGCCGCGCGCAGCGCCCGCACCTGCGCGTGGGCCGCGCGGACGCCGTCGAGCACGGTGTGCCCGAAGCGCAGCGAGTCGAGGTTGAACAGGTAGGTGTCGCCGGGGTTGTTCGTGAAGACCAGGAACAGCTCGTGGCTGCCGCCGGGGTCCTCCACCGGGATGGTGACGTTCTCGAAGGCGTACGAGTCGCCGGTCGGCTCCAGCCGGCCACTGCCGACGAGCGGTCCGTCGACGGCGTCCACCCGCAGCTCGATCGTGCCGCCCGTGCCGGCCGACGCGTACCGCACGTCGACCTGGTCGACGCCGCGCAGGTTGATCGGTTCGAACGACAGGTAGTCACCGTGGCCGATCTGGCCGACCATCCGGTTGCCGGTGCCCTCCTCGGTGTCGAAGAGGACGACGTCGCTGGCGCTGGTCCAGTGCTCGGCCTGCTTGAGCCGCGGCTGCAGGATGGCGGAATCTCCGCCGGTGAGCGGCTCGACGCCGTCGGCGCCTTGGTCGGTGTAGGTGGAGTCGACGATGTAGTAGATGTTGTCGTGCTCGCCGTGCCCGTCGTCGACGATGGTCTGGATCTCGCCGGTGCAGCCGTGGTACTGCTCCAACGGGTGCCCGTGCTGATCGTGCCCGAGGTAGGGCTGGGTGATCACCTGCTGGCAGTCGATGCCGTCGCCGGAGGTGCCGTCCTCGGCATCGGCGACCTCGACCTCGAAGCCGACCGGCTCGCCGAAGTCGAAGAACTGCCCGTCCACCGGCTCGATCATCTCGACCTCCGGCGCGGTGTTGCCCACGCTGATCGGCAGGTTGACGATGCCGGTGCGCCCGGTCGGGTCGGTCACGGTGAGCCGGGCGGTGACGTTGCCGCGCTCGGTGTAGGTGTGCGTGGGGTTCGCCTCGGTGGAGTCGACCGTGCCGTCGGACTCGAAGTCCCACGCGTACTCGATCGGGTGCTCGTCGGGGTCGCCGGAGCCCTCGCTGGAGAACTCGACCGTCAGCGGCGGCTGGCCGGACGTCGGCGTTGCGGTCGCGCGGGCGACGGGCGACCTCTCACCGGGACGAGCGTAGTTGATCTTGTAGATGCCGGAGTCGGTGTTGGGGTCACCGCGCCCGGAGCCGCCGTAGTTGGTGCCCCACTCGATGACGTACAGCGAGCCGTCCGGGCCGAACTGCAGGTCGATCGGGCGCAGGAACTCCACACCCGGCATGAACGGGTTGATGATCGCCGGCTGGCCGGCCTCGTCGAGCTTCACCTCGAAGATGGCGTTGCGGGTCCACTCGGCGATGAGCACGGTGTCGTCGTAGTACTCGGGGAACTTCGCCTCCGACGGGTTGTCGGGGTCGAAGTGGTAGGTCGGCCCGCCGATGGCCAGGCGGCCGCCGCTGCCGAGCTCCGGATACTCCGGCGACACGTCGTACGGGTAGGGCAGCCAGGCCGGCTGTGCCGGCGGCAGCTGCGTCAGCCCGGTGTTGTTCGGCGAGTCGTTGACCGGGCCGCCGGCGCAGTCGTACAACGGGCCGGACTCGCTGGTGGCGTAGTCGAAGTCGTTGTACGCCTGGTTGGCGCCGATGCAGTGCGGCCAGCCGAAGTTGCCCGCCGCCCGGGCCTGGTTCCACTCGTCGAAGCCCTTGCTGCCCCGGGTGTCGCTGTCGACGCGGGCGTCCGGGCCGACGTCGCCCCAGTACAGCCAGCCGGTCTCCTCGTCGACGTGGATGCGGTACGGGTTGCGCAGGCCCATCACGTAGATCTCGGGCCGGGTGTTCGCCGTGCCGGGCGGGAACAGGTTTCCCGCGGGGATCGTGTACGTGCCGTCGTCCTCCGGGTGCACCCGAAGGATCTTGCCGCGCAGGTCGTTGGTGTTGGCCGACGACCGTTGGGCGTCGTTGTACTCGAAGCCCGGCCGCTCGTCGGTCGCGCCGTAGCCGCTGCAGCAGGGGGAGGAGTTGTCGCCGGTCGCGACGTAGAGGTTGCCCTGGGCGTCGAAGTCCATGCCGCCGCCCTCGTGCGCGTTGACCTCCCGCTGCGACGGCAGCTCGAACAGCACCTGCCGCGAAGCCATGTCGATGGTCCCGGTGGCCTCGTCGTAGGTGAAGCGGGCGATGACAGTGTCTTCGTCGTCGATGGGGGAGTAGTAGAGGTAGAGCCAGTGGTTCTCGGCGAAGTCCGGGTCCAGCACGATGCCATGCATCCCGTGCGTGTGCTCCACCAGGACGTCGAAGGTCGCGACCGTCTCCGTCTGCGCCGTCGTGGGGTCGAAGACCTTCACCGCGCCGCCGCGCTGGACGTAGAACACCCGGCCGGTCTCGTCGATGTCCATGGCCAGCGGGTCGTCGGTGTTGCCGTCGAGCAGGACCTTCTCGAAGTTGTGGTTCGATGTCGCGCCGCAGTCGCCGTCGACGACGCCCGCGGCCCACTGGATGCCGCCCAGCAGGTGCTGGACGAACAGCGGCTCGTCGGTGAACGCCGACGGGTTGTGGCCCATGCCCGTGTACCAGGAGCGGCCGCCGTCGAAGTTCTGACACCACGTGATCGGGTGGTCCGCACCCATCCTGTGCCCCGTGTAGGACTTCGAGTCGAAGCTGGCCAGCACGTGCACGTCGCCGCGCGGGTTGGTGACGAAGTCGTACGGTTCCTCGGTGCGCACCCACTCCTGCGGCAGGTGACTCGTCGACGGGTGCACCGGGTCGTCGACCTCGACCTCCACCTCCTGGATCGGCGGATGGCTCAGGAAGAACGCGCCCACCAGCTCGCCGTACCACTCCCAGTCCCGCTCGGTGCCCGACGCCGAGTGGATGCCGACGAAGCCGCCACCACCCTGGATGTAGCGCTGGAACGCCGCGCGCTGCTCCTCGTTCAGCAGGTTGCCCGCCTGCGGCGTCGAGTTGGTGTTGTTGAAGATCACCACCTCGAACTCGGCGAGCGTCTCGTCGGTGAAGTTGGCGGCGTCGTCGGAGACCACGACGTTGAAGCCGTGCTCCTCGCCGAGAGCCTCGATGGCCGCGACGCCGTACGGGATGGACTCGTGGTAGAAGTTCGTGGTCTTGGAGAAGACCAGGGCGTCGAAGCTCTCGGCCTGTTGAGCCTGCATCGTGCCCGTCGCGGCGACGGCGGACAGGGCCGCGGCAGGCAGGACGACGGCCGAGAGAGCGACGGCGACCGCGGTGACCAGGGCTGGACGGTACATGAACCGGCACCTCCGATGCGCCAGGCGGCGACGTTCGGTCTGTGGTTCTGTGCAAGCGCTTACCGGAATGGTGGAAAGCGCTTGCCGCGAAGCATAGGGCTGGGTTACGGGCGGATCAAGTGGAGTTACGACATATGTCACGGATTGGCCGTGACCGGCCGCTCGCGCGGGTTCGCTGGTGGCTGGTGAAGCGACGGTGTGGGAACGCGCCGTCCCGAAATCACCAGGAGTTCTCGCGCCTCACCAGGGTTACGACCATGGTGGAGCACACGCGATCCTCGTGATGTAGCGGATCGTTGATGATCAAGGGCACAGCAAACGCGAGCCTGTGCCCACGCCCTGGGCCTTGATCAACACAAGAAGGGTGGTTCGAGGTCAGAAACGCAACGTTCGCAGGGCGTGGAAGCTGTTGCGGGCGGTGCTGAGCTCGTCCTGCGGGTTGTCGTGCTCGACGAGGAACTGGCGGACTCCGCCGCGGCGGGCATCCTGGAACATCGTAGCGAAGTCGAGCACGCCGGAGCCTACGTCCGCGAACCCGCCGTCGGGTGCCATGTCCTTGACGTGAAGCGCGGGGAAGCGGGCGGGGTAGCGGACGAAGTAGTCGGCGGCGTCGTGACCGCCCTTCGCCGCCCAGTAGACGTCGAGCTCGAAGCCGACGTAGTAGGGGTCGGTCTCCTCGACCAGGATGTCGTAGAGCACCCGGCCGCCGTCGGTGCGGAACTCCGCATCGTGATTGTGGTGCAGCACCTTCAGTCCGTACGTCGCGGCGATCGCCCCGGCCCGGTTGAACTCGGCGGCCGCCTGGCGGATTCCGTCGGCGGTGTACAGCGACCCGGGCAGGCTGGAGGTCACCACCCAGTGGCCGCCCAGCGTGACGACGTCCTCGCAGGCCCCCTCCAGGTTGTTCGTGAGGCGGTCGTAGCCGACGTGTTCGAGGACGGCCCTCATCCCGGTGTCGTCGATCATCGAGCGGATCGCCGCGGCGCTGTGACCGTGCCGTCCGCTGACGCCGACGGTGGCGTAGCCGATGTCGGCGAGCGCCTGGAGCGTGCCGGCGAAGTCGACGGCGAGGGAGCGGCGCATCGTGTACAGGTGCATCCCGATCGACGGGCGGGGGATGATCCGCATTGGCGTGGGTTCCGAGGCGGCCGCGGCGACGGTCGGACCGAGGGCGACGGCGCCGGCCGAAGCGAGGGCGGTGCGGACGAAAGTGCGGCGGTTCAGGGGCACGGGACGGGGCATCGTGAGTTCCACCTTCCGGGGTTCGACGGTGAACTTCTGACGGTGGCAAGCGCTTTCCGCTCAGCCAAGCTAACGGTGGCCGCCGCTCGGAGTCAACGTTTCGGTCACCGGCGACAGCGGCTGCGTGGGACGATCACCCGCGGGCGCGGAGCGTCGCCAGGGCGTATGCCGCACCGGTGCACAGTGCGGCGGCCGCCAGTCCGGCCAGCGGTGCACCGGGTACGTCGGCGACCGTGAGGACGATGCCGAGCCCGGCGGCGGGCAGCCACATCGACCAGATGACGGGGCGCGGTGCGCGATGCCGGCGCCGTCGGGCCCAGGCCTCCCAGGTCAGCGGCACCACCAGCGGCGGCAGCACGGCGGCGAGGACCGTGAGCCAGGGGAGCAGCGCGGACTCGAACCCGCCGACCGCGAGCACCAGCCCCGCCGAACCCACCAGAACCATCGCCGCCCGGCCGGACAGCCCGCTGACCGAACGCAGCGCCAGACCGCCGGAGTGGAACGCGGTCAGGCACGGCGCCACCACCGCCACGACCACCAGCACCGTGCCGACCTGTGAGGTCCGCAGGTGGGCGACGAGGTCCGACGAGCCGCTGTGCAGGGCGATCGTCGTGCCGGCCGCGGCCGCGACCAGCGTCGGCAGCACCAGGATGCCGGCGCAGGCCCACAGGTCGGAGCGGCCACGCAGCCCGGCGGTGAAGTCCGGGGCGCGCAAAGCGAACACCGACACGTAGCCGACGAAGACCGCGACGTCGGCGAGGAGGGGCCCGGCCTGCCCCAGCTCGGCGGTCACCGGCGGCTGGTCGCCCGGTGAGCCGCGGGCGGCGATCATGACCACGAGCGCCAGCGCGGCCGCCGTCGTCACCATGGCCAGGGCGTTCCAGCGGTGCTGCCCGGCCAGTGCGAGCGCCATCAGCGGCAGCCCGAGCACCACCACGCCGAGCCAGCGCGGCGTGCCCACCACGGAGGCCAGCGCGGCGCCGCCCAGTCCCGCGTTGAACCCGAGCCAGCCGGCCATCGCCAGTGCCATCATGAGCGCGACGAGGGTGCGGCCGCTCCGCGGGAGGTAGGCGTCGAGGACGTCGGCCAGCGCCCAGCCGTCGCCGTGCGGCGGACGCAGCCCGAACCGGCCCTGCAGGATGAGCAGGACCGTCATCGCCACGCCACCGGCCAGCAGCGCCACCAGCGGCATCGGCCCGTCGTGCCGGTCGGCCACGCCGGCGCCGAGCACCAGCGCCGCCGGCGACGTGCCGATGGCCAGCCACGCGCCGGCGGTGTTCCACCACCGCCGTTCCGCCGCTGACCCCGCCGGTCCCGGCGCCGGCCCGCCCGCCGTCATCCGTGGTGGCCGCTGGCCCCGAGCAGTGTCCGGATCTCCCGCGCCAGCGTCTCGAACGCCGGGCTGGACATGGTGGCGCCGTAGTCGCGCTGCGCCGGCAGGTCGACGTCGTACACCCGGTCGATCCGGCCCGGTCGCGGCGTCATCACGACCACTCGCTGGCCGAGGTAGACGGCCTCGGCGATGGAGTGGGTGACGAGGACGACGGTGGTGCCGGTCTCGCGCCAGATGCGGTGCATCTCGACGTTCATGTGCTCGCGGGTGAGCGCGTCGAGGGCACCGAACGGTTCGTCCATGAGCAGCACCGGCGGCTCGTGCAGCAGCGCCCGGCACAGCGCCACCCGCTGCTGCATGCCGCCGGAGAGCTCGTGGGGCAGCGCGGTCTCGAAGCCGGTGAGGCCGGTCAGCTCGATGAGGTGGTCGGCCCGCTCGGCGGCGCGTCGCTTGTCCATGCCGCGCATCTCGGCCTGGAGCAGGATGTTGGCCCGCACGCCGCGCCACTCCAGCAGCGCGGCCCGCTGGAAGGCGAAGCCGATCTCGCGCTGCGGCTCGGTGACCGCCGTGCCGAGCAGGTGGACCTCGCCGTCGCTCGGCGGCATCAGCCCGGCGACGATCTTGAGCAGGGTCGACTTGCCGCACCCGGACGGGCCGACGATGCTCACGAACTCTCCGGCCCGTACCCGCAGCGACACGTCCGACAGCGCCGTCGTCCGCTTCCGCTTCGAGCTGAACGTGCAGCTGAGGTTGCGGATGTCGATGGTGGTCTCGGTGGCGGCCGCCGCGGGCTGCCCGGATGCGCTCGTCGTCATGGTGTCCGACATCGTTCCCCTCACTACGTCGCCCTCAACCCCGTCGTCACTGCGTCGTGCTGAACGAGGAGTCCCAGTACGTCGACGGGTCGCCCGGGTCGGAGAGCTCGGCGTGCTCGGAGAGCAGGTCGATCGTCTCCTGCCACTGTTCCTCGCTGTTGACGCCCGGCGCGCCGGCCTCGTCCAGCCGGAGCAGCCCGATGCTCTCGTCGAGCTGGGCGCGCAGCACCTGCGCCGGCGGCGTCTCGTCGGCGCCTTCCTCCATGGCGGCCGCGGCGGCGTCGGGGTTCTCCGCGGCGGCCTCCCACGAGCGCGCGGTGGCCCGGACGAACGCCTCGACCAGCTCGGGGTCGTCGTCGATGGTGTTCTGGTGCGCGACGATGCCGGTGCCCAGCAGGTTCATGCCCCAGTCGGTGTAGAGCAGGGCGTCGACGGGCTTGCCGCTGATGTCCTCGATGGTGGGCGCCTGGTCGTGGAAGAAGCCCATGATGGCGTCGGCGCGGCCCTCGACCAGCGCGGCGATCTTGCCTGCGGGGTCGACGTTGACCACCTCGACGTCCTCGGGGTTGACGCCGTTGAGCTCCAGCCAGGCGGGGAACGTCGCGTACATCGCGTCGCCCGGGGTGCCGGCGACGACCTTGTCCACGAGGTCGGCCGGCTCGGTGATGCCCTGCTCGCTGAAGAACTCCACCGACGCCGGCCCGGTCTGCAGGAAGACGCCGACGCTCTTGATCGGCATGCCCTCGGTGATGCCGTTGAGCAGCGGCGGCGTGTCGGCCCAGCCGAAGTCGGTCTGTGACTGGGCGACCTGCTGCACGGTGGTGCCCGAGCCGCTGCCCGGCCGGATCTCCAGGTCGATGCCCTCCTCCTCGTAGATGCCCTCGGCCACGCCGTAGTAGAACGGCGCGTGCTCGCCGTAGGGCACCCAGTTCAGGGTCAGGGTCACCTCGGTGATCTCACCGTCGCCGGTGGACGCGGTCGGGTCGTCGTCGCCGCAGGCGGTGAGGACGAGAAGGGCCACCGCCGAGGTGGTCAACAAGCTGCGTCGCATGATGCGGCACCTTTCATGGCGGACGTGTCGGGGCGGATGTAGACGGGGCGGACGCGGTCAGGAGGTGGTCAGTGGGACGCCCTGGCGCCGGCTGGCGTGCCAGGGGATGAGCAGCGCCTCGGCCGCCTCGACGAGGATGAAGAGGACCACGCCGAGCGCGGACATGAGGATCAGGTCGGCGAACAGCAGGGCGGAGTTGAGGTTGCCGCTGGCCAGCAGTAAGACGTAGCCGAGTCCCTCGTCGGCGCCGACGAACTCGCCGACGACGGCGCCGACCACGGCCAGCGTGACGGCGACCTTGAGGCCGGACAGCAGGTGCGGCAACGCACCGGGGAACCTGATCTTGCGGAACGTCTTCCAGCGGCTGGCCCCCATGGTCGCGGAGAGGTCCAGCAGCTCGGGGTCGGTGGAGCGCAGCCCGGCCACCCCGGACACCACGACCGGGAAGAACGCGATCAGGACGGCGAGGATCACCTTGGGCATGGGCCCGAACCCGAACCAGACGACGAGGATCGGCGCAATCGCGATCTTCGGAATGACCTGGGCGAACAGGATGAGCGGGTAGAGCGCCTTCTCCAGCGTCGGCGAGTACACGATGAGCACGGCCGCGAGCATCCCGATCACGGCGGCAAGGACGAAGCCGACCACCGTCTCGTAGGTGGTCACCCAGGTGTGCTCGGCGAGCATCTCCCAGTCCTCGATCAGCGTCGCCCAGACGTCGCCGGGCGTCGGCACCAGGTAGGCGGGGAAGACCTCGGCGGCGGTGACGATCCACCAGCCGACCCACAGGAGCACCAGGATCAGGCCGGGGCGCCAGGTGGCGGAGAGCACCTGGCGGGCCCGCTCGGCCGCGCGGCGCCGGTCCGGCCGCTCGTCGTCGTGGTCGCCGTCGGGGGAGGCGGTCGTGGTCCCGGGGTGGGAAGCAAGATCAGACATCGAAGTACTCATCCGTGTCGTCGGCGGCGGGGATGGCGATGACGAGTGCGCGCAGCTCGCCGACGGCCCGGTGCCGGCAACCCGGCGGGATCAGGAACGCGCTGAGCGGACCGGCCAGGTGGGACCGTCCGTCGAGCTCCACCCGCCCCTCGCCCTCGAGCACGACGTAGATCTCCGTGGCCTTGCGGTGGTAGTGGGTGACCGCGGCGTCGACGTCCAGGAGGTGGACGCTCGCGGTACCGGGCTCGACGTCGACGAACGCCCGGCGGGTGGACCCGCACGAGCACGCTCGGGGCTCTATCGCGTCGAGCCGGGCCGTCGCAGGGGCAGCGGGCATGGCGCCTCCAGTGGAAAACGCTTTCCTCGTGTTGGGCGACGTTACCGGGACGTTGGTGAGGCGGTCAAGAGTCCGGTGTGCATCAGGGCGTGGGCTTGGGGAGCGGTGTGAACCGGCGCCGGATCGCCTCACGCAGACCTATGCGGGAGCGGTCGGCGATGGCCAGGGCGGCCAGCGCACCGGTGACGGCGACGACGAGCGTCGCCACCGCGCGCAGCTCCTCCGGCAACCGCTCGAGCGGGCCCCACCCGTCGAAGGTCGCCAGTGTCGCGACACCGGCGACGACGGCGGCCGTGACCAGCCCGCCGCGGCGTGGCCGGGGCAGTTCCGGCGGCGGCTGGCCCTCCCAGCCGACGAGCACCCCCATCGCGGCCAGTGAGATGCCCAGGACGCTGCCGACGCCACCCCAGTCGGCGATGGCCATGATCGTGCCGACGGTGGCGAACACGCGCGACGGCAGCCCTGCCGGGTCGCGTCGCGTGGCGGGCAGCCAGGCGATCGAGCAGCCGATGCCGATCAGCAGGACAACCCCGGCCGTGACGAGGCGGAGGCTGTGGTCGGCGTCGAACATATGCGTCATTCGACCACGTTTCCGCCGCCCATGACGAGTGGGAGCTGCGCGTAGTCTGAGCCCTGTGCTGATCTCCGCGGCCATCTGCCCCCATCCGCCGCTGCTGGTGGCGGGCCTCGGTCCCGCGCGCGACGCCCGCCTCGACCAGCTGCGTTCGGCCTGCTGGTCGGCGGTCGAGGCGCTGCGCGCCGGTAGTCCGGACACGCTGGTCGTGGTGGGTACCGGTGCGACGACGACGAGCGACGCGCCGCGCGCCGGCAGCCTGGCGCCGTACGGCGTCGACCGCGAGGTCGCGCTGCCGGGTGGTGGCCCGCCCGCGGCGGACGGTGCTGTACTGCCGCTGTCGTTGTGCGTGGGCGCGTGGCTGCTGGAGCGCGACGGCTGGGACGGCACGGTGGTCGCGGCGACGGTGGCCGCGGACGGCTCGGCGGCGGACTGCGTCGGGCTGGGGGAGCGGTTGGCCGGTCAAGCCGACCGCGTCGCGCTGCTGGTCATGGCCGACGGGTCCGCCCTGCGGGCCGACACCTCACCGCCGCAGGTCCGCGAGAAGGCCGCCGGGTTCGACGCCGCGGTCGCGAGGGCGGTCCTGGACGGCGACCCGCAGCAGCTGCTCGCACTGGACAGCGAGCTGGGTGCTGCGGTCGGTTCGAGCGGGGTCAATCCGCTGCGCGTGCTGGCCGGCGCGGCCGCGGACGAGCTGTTCGACGCCGACGTCCTGTACGACGAGGCGCCCTACGGCGTCGGCTACGTGGTAGGGGTGTGGGAGCGGCACGGCTGAGGCGCGCGTCGCTCCCACGGTCGTGCTGGCGGCGCGTCAGGCCGGGTTGTTCTGATCCTTGTCGCCGTCCAGGCCCTCCAGGAGGTCGCGGGCCTTGTCGTCGGCGGTCTCGAGGTGCTCGCTGTACTTGCCGCCGGTCTTCTCGTCGATGAAGTCGGTCGCCTTGTCGACGCCGTCGCCGACCTTGTCGGCGTTGCCCGACACAGCGCCGGTGATCTTGTTCTTGATCTCGTCGAAGCCCATGTTCGGCACTTCCCCTCGTGACAGTGGGCCGTCTCGGCCGCCCCGTGCGGCGCGATGAGCACCCGATCGCCTTCTTACTCCGCTCGGATGGCCCACGCAACGCGTTCCGGCATTCTCGTGGCCGGGCCGGTCGCTGTACGCGACGACAGTGGAATGGCACCGGATGAATCCTGGATAACAAACCAACCATACAGCATGGGCTGGACGGTGGTTTCACATCCCCGTGGCTCGCGTGATCATAGTCCGCGAATTCGCGATAACTCTCGATGAATCCGCTGGTCAGCGGTGAAGATTGCCGAGATCTTGCCATATCGATTCAAACCCCCTAGCTTGGATGCAGGCACGGCGGCCCGCGGCGTAATAGCGGGGCACGTGCCGATGCTGGGCCCCAGTGAGTCGTCGACGATTGTCGGGTCGATGTGTGGCGCGTCAGGCGCCCGCGGCGCCGTGCGCTTGATCTGCGGATTTCCGACGTGTTGGCGGGCCGATACCGGCGCAATGGCGCGTTGGTGATGTCTCGAGAACTTGCCGCTCAAGAAACTGGTGGGAGTTTTGCATGCCCGAAAGTGACCAGATCGGCGACCGACGGAATACCACGACCTTGTCGAGTACGGAGTGCTCTCCCGGCCAGGACTTCGGCAACGATCCACTCGAGGTCCGCGCCACCGACCATTACACCGCAGAATACGTCACCAGCTTCGTCGAGAAATGGGATGAGCTGATCGACTGGAAGAGACGCTACGAGAGCGAGGGCAGCTTCTTCATCGACCAGCTCCGATCACGGGGAGTGCGCAAGGTTTTGGACGTGGCCACCGGTACCGGCTTCCACTCGGTGCGGCTGCTGGAAGAGGGGTTCGAGACCGTCAGCGCGGATGGCAGCCCACAGATGCTGGCCAAGGCGTTCGCGAACGGGCTGTCCCACGGCGGCCACATCCTGCGGGTCGTGCACGCCGACTGGCGCTGGCTGAACCGTGACGTCCACGGCGAGTACGACGCGATCGTGTGCCTGGGCAACTCGTTCACACACCTGTTCTCCGAGCGTGACCGGCGCAAGGCGCTCGCGGAGTTCTACGCCATGCTCAAGCACGACGGCGTACTGATCCTCGACCAGCGCAACTACGACGCCATCCTCGACGACGGCTTCGCCAGCAAGCACACCTTCTACTACTGCGGCGAGGACGTCTCGGCCGAACCCGAGCACGTCGACGAAGGGCTGGCGCGGTTCCGGTACCGCTTCTCCGACGGCTCGGAGTACCACCTGAACATGTTTCCGCTGCGAAAGGACTACGTGCGTCGGTTGATGCGCGAGGTCGGGTTCCAGAAGGTCGACACCTACGGCGATTTCCAACAGACCTACGCCGACGACCGGCCGGACTTCTACATCCACGTCGCCGAGAAGCACTATCGACCCGACGAGGAATTGGCGGATATGTACTCGTCGGCGGTGCACACCGCCCGCGACTACTACAACTCCGCGGACGCGGACAACTTCTACGCCACCATCTGGGGCGGCGAGGACATACACGTCGGTACCTATGACGACGCCGCCGAGGACATCGCGACGGCCAGTAGGCGGACCGTCTCGACGATGGCCGAGCTGGTCGATGTCGGCCCCGGCACCAGGGTCCTGGACGTCGGTGCCGGTTTCGGAGGCGCCGCCCGGTACCTGGCCCGGACGTTCGGCTGCAGGGTCACGTGCCTGAACCTGAGCGAGATCGAGAACCAGCGCAACCGGCGGTTGAACCGTCAGCAGGGCCTGGACGACCTCGTCGACGTCGTCGACGGATCGTTCGAGGACCTTCCGTTCGAGGACCGCTCGTTCGGCCTGGTCTGGTCGCAGGACGCGTTCTTGCACAGCGGCGACCGGGCCCGGGTCCTGGACGAGGCCAGCCGCGTGCTCAAGCCCGGTGGTGTCCTCGTCTTCACCGACCCGATGAGTGCCGACGACGCCGCGCCCGACGCGCTCGCCCCGATCCTGCGGCGCTTGCACCTGGAGTCCATGGCCTCGCCGCGGTATTACACCAGCCAGCTGGACCGGCTGGGCATGACGAGCGTGGAGTTCCACGATCGCACGCCCGACCTGGCCCGGCACTACCGGCGGGTCCTCGAAGAGACCGAACGGCGCGGGCCAGACCTGCGGGGCCTGGTCAGCGACGAGTACCTGACCCGGATGAAGGCCGGCCTGCGGCACTGGGTCGACGGCGGCCTGGCCGGGCACCTCACGTGGGGGATCTTCGTCGCGCGGGTGTGATCGCACCCAGCGTCGCTCAACCACCAACCGCCGCCGTGCCGTCGCGCCCGCGGCGTGTCATCGCCTGCCCATGACGGCCCGCCCGCCACCAGCGGGTGGCCACGATGTGAGAAGAGCTGAGAGATGACCTTTCGACGTCTGTTCACGAGTGAGTCGGTGACCGAAGGCCATCCGGACAAGATGGCGGACGCGATCAGCGACTCCATCCTGGACGCGATGCTCGAGCAGGACCCGCGCTCGCGGGTGGCCGTCGAGACCCTGATCACGACCGGTCAGGTGCACGTGGCCGGCGAGGTGACGACGACCAGCTACGTCGACATCCCGGCGATCGTGCGCGATCGGATCCTCGAGATCGGCTACGACTCGTCGGTCAAGGGGTTCGACGGGGAGTCCTGCGGGGTGAACGTCGCGATCGACGCGCAGTCCGCCGACATCGCGCAAGGTGTCGACACCGCGCACGAAGCACGGGTCGAGGGCGCCACCGATGCGATCGACGGCCAGGGCGCGGGCGACCAAGGGCTGATGTTCGGCTACGCGTGCTCGGACACGCCCGAGCTGATGCCGCTACCCATCGCGCTGGCGCACCGGCTGTCGCGCCGGCTGGCGACGGCGCGCAAGGACGGCACGCTGCCGTACCTGCGCCCGGACGGCAAGACACAGGTCACGGTCGAGTACCAGGACGAGCGGGCGGTGCGGCTGGACACCGTCGTCGTGTCCAGTCAGCACGCCGCTGACATCGACCTGGACCGGATGCTTGCCGTGGATATTCGCGAGCAGGTGATGGCGCCGGTGCTGGAGGGTGTCGATCTCGACGTCGGCGACGCCCGGCTGCTGGTCAATCCGACCGGCCGGTTCGTGGTGGGCGGTCCGGTCGGCGACGCCGGCCTGACCGGTCGGAAGATCATCGTCGACACCTACGGCGGGATGGCTCGTCACGGCGGTGGCGCCTTCTCCGGCAAGGACCCGTCCAAGGTGGACCGCTCCGCCGCGTACGCGATGCGCTGGGTGGCCAAGAACGCGGTGGCGGCCGGGCTGGCCGCGCGTATCGAGGTACAGGTGGCCTACGCCATCGGCAAGGCGGCACCGGTGGGCCTGTTCGTCGAGACGTTCGGCACGGAGGCGGTGGACCCTGCCAAGATCCAGCTGGCCGTCGAGGAGGTGTTCGACCTGCGCCCAGCGGCGATCATCCGTGACCTCGACCTGCTGCGACCGATCTACGCGCCGACGGCTTCGTACGGGCATTTCGGCCGAGCCGACCTGGATCTTCCGTGGGAGCGGACGGACCGGGTGGACGAGTTGCGGGTGGCGGCTCGCCTCTGACCGCTGTCCGCACCGTTCCCAGCAGCCGAGGAGGCCCCATGCGTTTCGCTGTGACTGGATCGATCGCCACCGACTACCTGATGGTGTTCCCCGGCAGGTTCACCGACCAGCTCGTCGCCGACCGCCTCGACCAGGTGTCCCTGTCGTTCCTCATCGACCGCCTCGATGTCCGCCGCGGTGGTGTCGCGGCCAACATCGCCTACGGGTTGGGCTCCCTGGGTCTGCGGCCGGTGCTGGTCGGTGCCGTCGGCCAGGACTTCGAGGAGTACCGCGCCTGGTTGGAGGAGAACGGCGTGGACACCGCGTCCGTCCGTGTGTCGGATGAGCGACACACCGCGCGCTACCTGTGCACGTCGGACAGCATGAACAACCAGATCGCCTCGTTCTACACCGGCGCGATGGCCGAGACCCGTGAGATCGACCTGGCCGAGGTCGCCGCTCGTGACGGCGGGATCGACCACGTGATCATCGGAGCCAGCGACCCGGAGGGCATGGTCCGGCACACCGAACAGTGCCGGGAGCTGGGGCTGCCGTTCACGGCGGACTTCTCCCAGCAGATCGCCCGGATGAGCGGTGACGAGGTGGCCTCGCTGGTGCCCGGCGCGCGATACCTGTTCACCAACGAGTACGAGGCCGGCCTGCTGATGGAGAAGACCGGTTGGTCCCACGAGCAGGTCCTGGCGCGTGTCGGCAGCTGGATGACGACGCTGGGCAGCGGCGGCGCGCGGCTGGAGACGACGGGGACGGCACCGGTGACGGTGCCGTGTGTGCCGGCCAAGCGGGAGCTCGATCCGACCGGCATCGGCGACGCGTTCCGGGCCGGCTTCTTCGCCGCGATCTCGTGGGGCGTCGCGCCCGATCAGGCGATGCGGACGGGCTGCCTGCTGGCCACGATCGTGCTGGAGGCACGCGGTCCGCAGGAGTATCGGCTGGATCGGGCGGTCTTCGTGCGCCGCATGGCCGATGCCTACGGCGAGGACGCGGCGGCGCAGGTCCAGCCGTTCCTGCCGGCGGGCGCATGAGAGGAGACGGCGTGTCCGCCGACACCTTCCTGGACGCCCTGGACCGCCGGGTCCTCGTGGCCGACGGTGCGATGGGCACGATGCTGCAGGCCCACGACCTGAGCCTGGACGACTTCGCCGGTCTGGAGGGGTGCAACGAGATCCTCAACGTCACCCGTCCCGAGGTGGTCCGGTCGGTGCACCGCGCCTACTTCGAGGCCGGGTCGGACCTGGTCGAGACGAACACGTTCGGCGCCAACTGGGCCAATCTGGCCGAGTACGACATCGCCGAGCGGATCGGGGAGCTCGCCGAAGCAGGTGCCCGGCTGGCGCGGGAGGCCGCCGACGAGTTCTCCACTCCCGAGCGGCCGCGCTTCGTGCTCGGATCGATCGGGCCGGGCACGAAGCTGCCGACGCTCGGGCACGTCCGCTACGCGCACCTCCGCGACGCCTACGCCGAGCAGGTGGCCGGCATGCTGGCCGGTGGCATCGACGTCGTCCTCGTGGAGACCAGCCAGGACCTGCTGCAGACAAAGGCCGCGATCCTGGGCGCGAAGCGGGCGATGCGCGCCGCCGGGCATGCGGTGCCGATCATCGCCCAGGTAACCGTCGAGACCACCGGGACCATGCTCGTCGGCAGCGAGATCGGGGCGGCCGTGACGGCGCTGGAGCCGCTGGGCATCGACCTGATCGGCATGAACTGCGCGACCGGCCCGGCCGAGATGGGCGAACACCTGAGGTACTTGTCCCAGCACGCCCGGGTGCCGCTGTCGGTGATGCCGAACGCCGGCCTGCCGGAGCTCGGCCCGAACGGCGCGGTGTACCCCCTTGGGCCGGACGAGCTGGCCGAGGCGTTGGCCGGATTCGTCGGCGACTACGGCGCGAGCCTTGTGGGCGGCTGTTGCGGCACGACGCCGGAGCACCTGCGCGCGGTGGTCGACGCGGTGAGCGAGCTGCGTCCGGCCGAGCGCACGCCCGACCGGGAGGCCGGAGTGGCCTCGATGTATCAGGCCGTGCCGTTCCGCCAGGACGCGAGCGTGCTGATGATCGGGGAACGGACCAACGCCAACGGCTCAAAGGCGTTCCGTGAGGCCATGGCCGCGGAGCAGTGGGACGACTGCGTCGAGATCGCCCGGACGCAGACCCGGGAGGGCGCCCACCTGATCGACCTGTGCGTCGACTACGTCGGGCGGGACGGTGCCACGGACATGGACACGTTGGCGTACCGGCTGGCCACGGCGTCGACGCTGCCGATCATGCTCGACTCCACCGAGCCGGCGGTGATCCAGGCCGGACTGGAGCGCATCGGTGGCCGTTGCGTGATCAACTCGGTGAACTACGAGGACGGCGACGGGCCGGCCTCGAGGTTCCAGCGGGCGATGCGCGTCGCCGGCGAACACGGCGCCGCCGTCGTCGCGCTGTGCATCGACGAGGAGGGGCAGGCGCGCACCGCCGACTGGAAGGTCCGGGTCGCGGTCCGCCTGATCAACGACCTCACCACGAACTGGGGCCTGAGTGTCGAGGACATCATCGTCGACACCCTGACGTTCCCGATCTCGACCGGGCAGGAGGAGGTCCGCCGCGACGCCGTCGAGACCATCGAGGCGATCCGGCAGCTGACGTCGCGATATCCGGCCGTACAGACGACGCTGGGGGTGTCGAACGTGTCGTTCGGGCTCAACCCGGCCGCCCGGCAGGTGCTCAACTCCGTCTTCCTGAACGAATGCGTCGGGGCCGGCCTGACGACGGCCATCGTGCACGCCTCGAAGATCCTGCCGATGTCGCGGATCCCGGACGAGCAGCGCGAGGTGGCCCTGGACCTCGTCTACGACCGCCGCCGCGACGGGTACGACCCGCTGCAGCGGTTCATGGAGCTGTTCGAGGGCGCGTCGGCGTCGTCGAACCGGGAGACCCGCGCCGAGGAGCTGGCCGCGTTGCCACTGGGAGAGCGGCTGGAGCGGCGCATCGTCGACGGGGAACGCAACGGGCTCGAAACGGACCTCGACGAGGCGTTGTCGACCCGTCCTGCTCTCGAGATCATCAACGACACGTTGCTGTCCGGCATGAAGACCGTCGGCGAGCTGTTCGGGTCCGGGCAGATGCAACTGCCCTTCGTCCTGCAGTCGGCCGAGGTGATGAAGGCCGCCGTGGCGCACCTGGAACCACACATGGACAAGGACGATGCCGGTGGCAAGGGCAAGCTCGTCTTGGCCACCGTCAAGGGCGACGTCCACGACATCGGCAAGAACCTCGTCGACATCATCCTGTCGAACAACGGTTACCAGGTGGTCAACCTCGGGATCAAGCAGCCGATCGGCGCGATCATCGACGCGGCCGGCGAGCACCGGGCCGACGCCATCGGCATGTCCGGGCTGTTGGTGAAGTCCACGGTGATCATGAAGGAGAACCTGGAGGAGATGAACGCCCGCGGCGTGGCCGAGAGCTGGCCGGTGCTGCTGGGCGGCGCGGCGCTGAACCGCACGTACGTCGAGGACGATCTCGCCGAGGTCTACAAGGGGGAGGTCAGCTACGCTCGCGACGCGTTCGAAGGGCTGCGGCTCATGGACTCCATCATGAAGCGCAAGCAGGGCGGGGTCGTCGAGGCCGATCCGGCCGCCGAGGCCAAACGCGCCGAGCGACGCGCCCGCCGGGAACGGTCGAAGAAGCTCGCCGAAGCCCGCCGAGCTCAGCGGGACGGCGACGCGCCGCCCGGCGGCAGGTCCGACGTCGCCGCCGACGTCGCGGTACCCACCCCGCCGTTCTGGGGCACGAAGGTGGTGCGTGGTGTCGCGCTGGCCGATTACGCTGCGCTGCTCGACGAGCGTGCGACCTTCCTCGGGCAGTGGGGGCTGCGCGGCGCGAAGGGCGGTCAGGGGCCCAGCTACGAGGAGCTCGTCGAGACCGAGGGCCGGCCGCGGCTGCGGTACTGGCTGGACGAGCTGACCACTCGCGGCGTGATCGCGCACGCGGCGGTCGTGTACGGGTACTTCCCCTGCGTCTCCGACGGGGACGACCTGATCGTGCTGGACGCGCCGGCCCCGGAGGCGGGGGAGCGCTACCGCTTCAGCTTCCCGCGGCAGCGGCGGGACCGGCGGCTGTGCCTGGCCGACTACTACCGTTCGCGCGAGCTCGCGGTCCGGCACAGCACGGTGGACGTCCTGCCGCTGCAGCTGGTGACGATGGGCCAGCCGATCGCCGACTTCGCCAACGAGCTGTTCGCCGCGGACTCGTACCGCGACTACCTGGAGGTGCACGGGCTGGGGGTCCAGCTCACCGAGGCGCTGGCCGAGTACTGGCACCGGCGGGTCCGCCAGGAGCTGCGCTTCGCCGGTGGCGTGGCGGTCGCGGCCGAGGACGCCGACGACGTCACGGACTTCTTCCGGCTCGGCTACCGGGGCGCGCGGTACTCGCTGGGCTACGGGGCCTGCCCCGACCTGAGCGACCGGGAGAAGATCGTCGCCCTGCTCGAGCCCGACCGGATCGGGGTCCGGCTGTCGGAGGAACACCAACTGCACCCGGAACAGTCGACCGACGCCTTGGTGGTGCACCACCCCGAGGCCAGCTACTTCAACACCTGATCGATACGAGGAGTGTGGGTGCGGACATGACCACGAACTACTTCCAGACCGTCAACGGCATCGACTTCGCCGTCGCCGACCTGGGCCTCGCCGAGTTCGGCCGGCACGAGATCCGGCTGGCCGAGCACGAGATGCCCGGCCTGATGGCGTTGCGCCGCGAATACGCCGAGAGCAAGCCCCTTCTGGGTGCCCGGGTCTCCGGTTCGCTGCACATGACCGTGCAGACCGCGGTGCTCATCGAGACGCTGGTCGTGCTGGGCGCCGAGGTGCGGTGGGCGTCGTGCAACATCTTCTCCACCCAGGACCACGCCGCCGCGGCCGTCGTCGTCGGTCCCACCGGCACGCCGGCGGCTCCTGCGGGCGTCCCCGTCTTCGCCTGGAAGGGCGAGACGCTGGAGGAGTACTGGCACTGCACCGAACGAATGCTGACGTGGCCGGAGCTCGAGGGCCCGAACATGATCCTCGACGACGGTGGTGACGCGACACTGCTGGTGCACAAGGGGGCGGAGTACGAGAAGGCCGGCGCGGTGCCGTCGGCGAGCGACACGGACTCGGCGGAGTGGGCGGTGGTCCTCGACCTGTTGCGCACCTCCGTAGCGGCCGACCCGTCCAAGTGGACGATGGTGGCGGCCGGCATCCGTGGCGTCACCGAGGAGACGACCACCGGCGTGCACCGCCTCTACCAGCTCGCCGAGGCCGGCGAGCTGCTGTTCCCGGCCATCAACGTCAACGACGCGGTCACCAAGTCCAAGTTCGACAACAAGTACGGGTGCCGGCACTCGCTGATCGACGGCATCAACCGCGCGACCGACGTGCTGATCGGCGGCAAGACCGTCGTCGTGTGTGGTTACGGTGACGTCGGCAAAGGCAGCGCGGAGTCGCTGCGCGGCCAGGGCGCCCGGGTGATCGTCACCGAGATCGACCCCATCTGCGCCCTCCAGGCGGCCATGGACGGCTACGAGGTCACGACCCTCGACGACGCCGTCGACCGCGCCGACATCATCATCACGACCACCGGCAACAAGGACGTGATCACGATCGGGCACATGACGCGGATGAAGCACCAGGCGATCGTCGGCAACATCGGTCACTTCGACAACGAGATCCAGATGGCCGAGCTCGGGCGGTACCCCGGCGTCGATCGCACCACCATCAAGCCGCAGGTCGACGAGTGGACCTTCCCCGACGGGCACTCGATCATCGTCCTGTCTGAGGGGCGGCTGTTGAACCTCGGCAACGCGACCGGGCACCCGTCGTTCGTCATGTCCAACTCGTTCTCCGACCAGACCATCGCGCAGGTCGAGCTGTTCACCAAGCCCGAGCAGTACGGACGCCAGGTGTACGTGCTGCCCAAGCACCTCGACGAGAAGGTCGCGCGCATCCACCTGGAAGCGCTGGGCGGCAAGCTCACCGAGATGACCAAGGACCAGGCGGACTACCTCGGCGTGCCGGTCGAGGGGCCGTACAAGAGCGACCACTACCGCTACTGACCCGCGGCGCCGAGAGATCTGGACGTGACGCCGTGACGACCGTGCTCGACCGACTCGCCGAACGCCGGCCGGTCTTCTCCGTCGAGTTCTTCCCGCCGCGCGACGACGCCGAAGAAGCGGTGTTGTGGACGGCGATCCGCCAGCTCGAACCCCTGGACCCGGCCTTCGTGTCGGTGACGTACGGCGCCGGGGGCTCCAGCCGGGGGCGAACCATCCGGACCACCGCCCGCATCGCCGGTGAGACGACCCTCGTGCCGGTCGCCCACCTCACCGGGGTCGGCCACTCGCGGGCGGAGCTACGCAACGTGGTCGGCTGGTACGCCGGGAACGGCATCCGCAATGTGCTGGCCATCCGGGGCGACCCGCCGGGCGGACCGGCCGGCGTGTGGGAACCCCACCCCGACGGCATCACCCATGCCGAGGAGATGGTGCGCCTGGTCGGTGGGCTCGGCTCGTTCTGCGTCGGGGTCGCGGCGTTCCCGCACGGACACCCGGACTCCACGGACCTCGACACCGATACCCAGCGGCTCGTGGAGAAGATCCGGGCGGGGGCGAGGTTCGCGGTGGCGCAGATCTGCTTCGAGCCGGAGCAGTTCCTGCGGCTGCGGGACCGGCTCGCCGCGCGTGGGTGCGACGTGCCACTGCTGCCAGGGGTGATGCCCCTGACGACGAAGCGGACGCTGACGAAGTCGGTCGAGCTGTCCGGAGTGGCGGCGCCGCCGGAGCTGACCGGCTGGCTCGCCCGGTATGACGACGACCCGTCCGGGTTCCGAGCAGCCGGCATGGACATGACGACCCGGACCTGTGAACGGCTGCTCGCCGAGGGCGTGCCGGGTGTGCACTTCTACACGCTGAACCGGTCCACGGCGACCCGCGAGATCGTCGGCCGTCTGGACCTCGGCCCGGCACGTTCGGCGGCTTGAGGGCGGCGCGGCGGCGGGCCGCGCGGTGCCCATTCCCGCGGCGGTGGGAGACTTGCACCCGTGCGGACCGGCAGTGACACCCCCGTTCTCGCCGTCGTCGGGCCCACGGCCGCCGGCAAGAGCGACCTGGCCGTCGAGCTGGCGCTGCGGCTGGGCGGCGAGGTGGTCAACGCCGACTCCATGCAGCTCTACCGCGGCATGGACATCGGCACCGCGAAGCTCACCCCCGCCGAGCGCCGCGGCGTCCCGCACCACCTGCTCGACATCTACGACGTCACCGAGCCGGCCACCGTCGCGGAGTTCCAGCGGCTGGCCCGCGACGCCATCGACGACTGCCGGCGACGGGGTGTGGTCCCGGTGCTGGTCGGCGGCAGCGCGTTGTACGTGCGTGCGGTGCTGGACGAGTTCGAGTTCCCGGGCACCGACCCCGTCGTCCGCCGCCGGCTGGAGGCGGAGCTGGCCGAGGTGGGCGCGCCCGAGCTGCACAGCCGCCTGGCGGTCCGCGACCCCGTCGCCGCCGCGGCCATCCTGCCGACGAACGGGCGGCGGGTGGTACGGGCGCTGGAGGTCATCGAGCTCACCGGCCGGCCGTTCGCCGCGACGCTGCCGCCGCGGCGCTACGCCTACGACCCCGTCCTCCAGCTCGGTCTGGACGTGCCGCGCGACGTGCTCGACGCGCGCATCGAGCGCCGGGTCGACATCATGTGGGAGCGCGGGCTGGTCGACGAGGTGCGACGACTGGCAGGCGGGCGGCTGCGCGACGGGCCCACCGCCAGCCGGGCCCTGGGCTACGCGCAGGTGCTGTCCTTTCTCGACGGCGACTCGACCGAGGAGGCGGCCCGGACGGAGACGGTGCAGGCCACGCGGCGGTTCGCGCGCCGCCAGCACGCCTGGTTCGGCAAGGACGAGCGGGTCGCGTGGCTGCCGTTCGATGCCGGCGACCTGGTCGATCGCGCGCTGTCCTACCATCGGCGGTCGTGACCTCGCCGGCGCGACAGCCGCCGGCCCGACCCGGAGACACCCGTGAGCATCAGCTTCATCAAGGGACACGGCACCGAGAACGACTTCGTGCTGGTGCCCGACGCCGACGGCGCACTCGCCGGCCGCCTCGACGAGCAGGTCGTGCGCCGCCTGACCGACCGGCACGCCGGGATCGGCGCCGACGGCGTCATCCGGGTCACCCGCACCGAGACGATGGCGGAGTTCGGTGGGCTCGCCGACGACGCCGAGTGGTTCATGGACTACCGCAACGCCGACGGGTCCGTCGCGGAGATGTGCGGCAACGGCGTGCGCGTCATGGCCCGCTACCTCTGGGAGGAGCGCCTGGTCGAGGGCCCGGTGCTGGCGCTGGCCACTCGCGGCGGGGTGCGCACCGTCCACGGCGAGCCCGACGGCACCCTCACCGTGGAGATGGGGCACGCCAAGCCGGCGGCCACCCGCCAGCTGTCGTTCGTCGCCGCCGGTGGCCGGACGTGGGAGGCCACGCCGGTCTGGGTGCCGAACCCGCATGCCGTCGTCTTCGTCGACGACCTCGCCGAGCCCGGCCGCCTGGTCGAGCCGCCGGAGCTGCGACCGCCGTCGCTGTTCCCCGAGTCGGCCAACGTCGAGTTCGTCGCCGACCGCGGCCGCAAGCACATCGCGCTGCGCGTGTGGGAGCGCGGGGTCGGCGAGACCCGCTCCTGCGGCACCGGCGTCTGCGCGGCGGCGTGGGTGGCGATGCGCCGCGACGGGGCCGGCGTCGGCGCGCGCTACGTCGTCGACGTGCCCGGCGGGCAGCTCGCTGTCACCGAGCGCCCCGACGGCGAGCTGTTGCTCACCGGCCCGGCCGTGCTCGGTCTGCGTGGCCGGGTGAACCTCTGACCGGCGACGTTGACGGTGTGACGCACGTCACAGCATCCTGACACCTCTGGGGGACGTCTCCTTCAGTAGGACGAGCACGACGTCAGTCTCGCGGTCGACGCGATCGCCGGGGAGCGGGGCCTAACGTTGTGAGCGTGGCGGCAACGAGGCCGGCCGCGCCCCGATGGGAGGCGGTGTGATGGGCGGAACGCAGAGGCAACGACGCGAAGCCGTGCTCCAGGAGGCAGCTCGGCGAGCGCAGGTGCGCTCCACCGGCAAGGCGGGCCGGCGTGCGGCCACGCTGCGTGCGGCCGCGAAGCTCAGATGGGCAGCGTCGACCGGATCGAGCTACGGTCGATCGTAGAGCTCGCGAGCACCAGAAACTCGGATGACCGCACAGCGGCATCCATGTCATCCTGGCTGCACGCGAACATTCGCACCGTGAAGGCAGGAGGACGACCATCAGTCCAGGTCACGCATACAACCCCTACGAAGACGCCGACCGGCTGGACGACCTGCCGGAGCACGACGGCCTGGTGGACGACGACGCCACGACCGGGGACTTCGACCTGGATGATCGGCACTCGCTGCGCCGGGTCGCGGGGCTGTCCACCGAGCTCGAGGACATCACCGAGGTCGAGTACCGGCGGCTGCGCCTCGAACGGGTCGTGCTGGTCGGCGTCTGGCCCGGCGGGTCCTTCGTCGACGCCGAGAACTCCCTCGCCGAGCTGGCGGCGCTGGCCGAGACGGCCGGCTCCCAGGTGCTGGAAGGGCTGGTACAGCGCCGCCTGAAGCCAGACCCCGCCACGTTCATCGGCTCCGGAAAGGTCCAGGAGCTGCGCGATGTCGTGCTCACCACCGGCGCCGACACCGTCGTCGTCGACGGCGAGCTGTCGGCCTCCCAGCTGCGCAACCTGGAGGACAAGGTCGGCATCAAGGTCGTCGACCGCACCATGGTGATCCTCGACATCTTCGCCCAGCACGCGAAGAGCCGTGAGGGCAAGGCGCAAGTCGAGCTGGCCCAGCTGGAGTACCTGTCCCAGCGGCTGCGCGGGTGGGGCGCGAGCCTGTCCCGGCAGGCCGGCGGTCGCGCCGGCGGCGCGGGTGGCGGCGTCGGCACCCGTGGTCCCGGTGAGACGAAGCTCGAGACCGACCGGCGGCGCATCCGCACCCGGATGGCCAAGCTCCGCCGCGACCTCGCCGGCATGCGCACCGCGCGCGACACCAAGCGCGCGGGCCGCCGGCGCAACGCCGTCCCGGCCGTCTCCATCGCCGGCTACACCAACGCGGGCAAGTCGTCGCTGCTCAACCGGCTCACCGGTGCCGGCGTACTCGTCGAGGACGCCCTGTTCGCCACCCTGGACCCGACCGTGCGGCGGGCACAGACCTCCGAGGGCCGCGTCTACACGCTGGCCGACACCGTCGGGTTCGTCCGGCACCTGCCGCACGAGCTGGTCGAGTCGTTCCGCTCCACCCTCGAGGAGGTCGCCGACGCCGACCTCGTCGTGCACGTGGTCGACGGCTCGCACCCCGACCCCGAGGGTCAGCTCAGCGCCGTCCGAGCCGTGCTGGCGGACATCGGCGCCGGTGGCGTACGTGAGATCGTCGCGGTCAACAAGGCCGACGCCGCCGACCCGCTCGTGGTGGCGCGCCTGCTGCGCAACGAGCCGCACGCCGTCGTGGTGTCCGCGCGCACCGGCGAGGGCATCGACAAGCTGCGGTCGGTCATCGAGAACGAGCTGCCGCAGCCACCGGTCGAGGTCGACGTCCTGGTCCCGTACCAGCACGGCGAGCTGGTCGCGCGGGTGCACACCGTTGGCGAGGTGCTCTCCATCGAGCACGAGGCCGCCGGCACCCGGGTGCGCGCCCGCGTGCCGGAGCGCCTGGCCGCGGTGCTGGAGCCGTACGCCGTCGCCACCCAGTAGTCGGCAACGACGTCACGGGCCGTCGGCTCAGGCCTGGGTACGTCCTCCCAGGTGGGTGGCGAGGAAGGCCTCCGCGGCGGCGTAGAAGCGCTCACGGTTCTCCGGCTTGGCCAGGCCGTGGCCCTCGTCCTCGAACAGCAGGTACTCGTGGTCCAGGCCCTTCTCGACCAGGGCGGCGACGATCTGCTCAGCCTCGGCGATCTTGACCCTGGGGTCGTTCTTGCCCTGCGCCACCAGCACCGGGATGGTGATCTGGTCGACCTTCGACAGCGGCGAGCGCTCCCACAACATGTCGCGCTCGGTCTCCGGGTTGCCCACCCGCGTGTGCATGAGCGCGATCTGCGGCTTCCAGTACTCCGGGACCGACGACAGCAGCGTGAGCAGGTTCGACGGCCCGACGATGTCGACGGCACAGCGGAACACGTCCGGGGTGAAGGCCGCGCCGGCCAGCGCCGCGTAGCCGCCGTACGACCCGCCGTAGATGCCGACGCGGTCCTTGTCGATCAGGCCGCGCCCGACCAGGTGGTCGACGGCGTCGAGGAGGTCGGTGTGCATGGCCCGGCCCCACTGCTTGTTGCCGGCGTTGCCGAACGCCTTGCCGTAGCCGGTGGAGCCGCGGAAGTTGACCTGCACGCAGACGTAGCCGCGGTTGGCGAACCACTGTGCCTCGGGGTCGTAGCCCCAGGTGTCGCGGGCCCATGGGCCGCCGTGGACGTTGAGCACCGCCGGCAGCGACTCGCGCGCGACGCCGGGCGGGAACGTCACGTATCCGTGGACCGTGAGGCCGTCGCGCGCGGTGTAGGAGAACGGCTCCATCTCGGCCAGCTCGTACTGCTCGAGGTCCGGCCGGTGCGAGAAGAGGAACGTGAGGTCGCCGGAGTCGCGCTCGTAGCGGTAGTAGCGGATCGGGCCGTCGGACAGGACGTCGTGGACCAGCCAGGTGCGGTCGCCGCGGACCGGGCGGGAGATGCCGACCTCGCCGTGCAGCCGCTCGCGCAACCGGTCGACTTCGGCACCGAATTCCGGGTCGAGGTAGGACCACACCTTGCGCTCTTTGATGAACGTCACGGCCTGGGGCTCGAGCGTCTCCGGGTGCCGGGCGACGCCGGCGACGTCGTACTCGGAGTCCTCGGCCAGGACCGTCTCCTCGCCGGTGGCGAGGTCGACCTTCAGCAGCCGGGCCGCGTTCACGCCGGAGCTGGAGAGCAGGTACGCCGTCTTGCCGTCGCGGCTGAACCCGGCGACGTCCGTGGTGACCACGTCGTCCGGGCCGACCTCGAGCCACGGCTCGTCGGCACCGCCGTCGGTGCGTCGGTAGATGACCGCGCCACCCTCCTCGGTCATGGCGACGCCGCCGCGGATGTTCTGGTCGGCGTCCACGAGCCAGCCCGCGTAGCCGGGGTTGGTCTCGACCTTCACCAGCTCGCGCGTGGCGAGGTCGAGGCGGTACACGTCGTGCAGCTGCGGGTTGCCGGCGTTGAGCGCGACGAGCATGGACGTCGGGTGCCAGCGGTTGTGCTCCAGGACACCCGCGGTGACGCCGGACTGCGGCGTGATCAACGTGACCTCAGCGGTCTCGAGGTCCAGCGCGTAGAGCCGCCAGTCCTCGTCGCCGTCGGTGTCCTGCAGGTACACCAGCGTGTGGTCGTCATGGCAGAACATGAACGTGCGCACGCCGCGGTGCCGGTCGTGGGTCACGGGCCGGGCGGCGGACGGGTCGTCGGCCGGGCCGACCCAGACGTTGAGGACGCCCTCGTCCGGCGCGACGAACCCGAGACGGGAACCGTCGGGCGACAGCGTGGGCAGCATGCGCTCGGGGTTGCCGAAGAGCACGTCACGGGGGATCAGCGGCACGGCGGCATACGTCATCTCCGCATTCCATCATGGCGGCCGGACATCCCCGAACAGCGGCCTGTGGACAAGGGCCGGGCGATCTCCGATGCGTGTAGTCTCGGGCCGGTGGGCGAGGGCGACGTGACGGTGGAGAAGCTTCTCAGCGCAGCCGTGGCGGCCGTCGGCGGCACCCAACGCCCTGGTCAGGTCGAGATGGCCGAGGCCGTCGCCCAAGCCGTCGCCGACGGCGACCACCTGCTGGTCCAGGCCGGCACCGGCACCGGGAAGTCGCTGGCCTATCTGGTGCCCGCGCTGCTGCACGCCGACGCCACCGACGGACCCGTCATCATCGCCACCGCCACCCTCGCGCTGCAGGCGCAGCTGGTCGACCGCGACCTGCCGGCGCTGGCCCGCGCCGCCGAACCCCTGCTGCGCCGGCTGCCCACCTGGGCCACCCTCAAGGGCCGGGCCAACTACGCGTGCCTGCACCGGGTCCGTGAGGGCGCGCCGGACGACCAGGGCGAGCTGGTGCCGCTGGAGGAGATGTCGGCCGGGCCGCTGGGCGCGGAGGTGCTGCGGGCGCGGGAGTGGGCGGAGTCGCAGGCCGCCTCCGGTGGCTCCGGCGACCGCGACCGCCTCGAGCCCGGCGTCAGCGACCGCGCGTGGGCGCAGGTGTCGGTGTCGTCGCGCGAGTGCCTGGGTGCGTCGCGCTGCCCGTACGGCCAGGAGTGCTTCGCCGAGGTGGCCAGGGCACGCTCCGACGGCGCGGACGTCGTCGTCACCAACCACGCGCTGCTCGCCATCGATGCGCTCGAGGGCCTGCCGGTGCTGCCCGACCACGAAGTCGTCGTGGTCGACGAGGCGCACGAGCTGGCCGCCCGGGTCACCAGCGTCGCCACCGCCGACCTGTGGCCGGGCGTAGTCGACCGGACGGCCGTGCGGTCGCGCTCGCACGTCGACGACGGCGACGCCGAGGAGCTGCGCGCCGCGGGCGAGCACCTGCGCCAGGCCCTGCTGGACGCGCCGGTCGGGCGGCTGGACGCGCTGCCCGAGCGGCTGCTGACGGCGCTGGTCGAGCTGCGCGACGCCGCCCGCGCGGTGCAGTCGGGGTTCGCCGCCAGCGCGCGGGAGGAGCGCGCCGCCGACGCCGAGGCCGCGCGCCGGGCAGTCAAGACCATGGTCGACGACGTGTACGGCACGGCCGAGCGCATGGTCGCTGGCAGCGAGCACGACGTCGTGTGGGTCGAGGACCGCGACCGCGGCGGCCGGTCGCTGCGGGTGGCCCCGCTGTCGGTGGCCGGGCTGCTGCGCGAGCGGTTGTTCGGCGAGAACACCGTCGTCGCGACGTCGGCGACGCTGGAGCTCGGCGGCTCGTTCGATGCCGCGGCCGGCGCGTTCGGGCTGATGGGAGAGCAGGCGCCGCAGTGGCGGTCCCTGGACGTCGGCTCGCCGTTCGACTACGGCAAGCAGGCCATCCTCTACGTCGCGCGCGACCTGCCCACGCCGGGCCGCGACGGGCTGCGGCCGGAGGCGGTGGACGCGCTGGTCGAGCTGATGTCGGCGGCCGGTGGCCGGACGCTGGGGTTGTTCTCGTCGCGGCGGGCGGCCACCGAGGCCGCGGAGGCGGTACGCAAGCGGCTGCCCGCCATGCCGGTGCTGTGCCAGGGCGACGACGTGGTGGCGACGCTGCTGCGCAATTTCGCCGCGGACGAGCGGACCAGCCTTTTCGGCACGCTGTCGCTGTGGCAGGGCGTCGACGTGCCGGGCGGGGCCTGCCAGCTGGTGGTGATCGACCGCATCCCGTTCCCGCGGCCGGACGAGCCGCTGGCCTCGGCGCGGCAGCGAGCGGTGGAGAAGGCCGGCGGCAACGGCTTCATGACGGTGGCCGCCAACCACGCCGCGCTGCTGCTCGCGCAGGGCTCCGGCCGGCTGATCCGCCGCTCGACCGACCGCGGCGTGGTGGCCGTTCTCGACCCGCGCCTCGTGACCGCACGGTACGGCAGCTACCTGCGCGCGTCGCTGCCGCCGATGTGGTTCACCACCGACCGGTCGGTGGTGAACGGGGCGCTGACGCGCCTGGCCGGGTCGGGCTAGATGCGCCGCATGACCGCGACCACGCGGCCGAGGACGACCGCGTCGTCGCCGGGGATGGGCTCGTATGCGGGGTTGTGCGGGAGCAGCCAGATGTGGCCGTCGCGCTGCTTGTACGTCTTGACCGTCGCCTCGCCGTCGATCATGGCCGCGACGATCTCGCCCTGCTCGGCCACCGGCTGCTGGCGCACGACCACCCAGTCGCCGTCGCAGATGGCGGCGTCGACCATGGAGTCGCCGGCGACCCGCAGCATGAACAGCGTCCCCTCGCCGACGAGCTCGCGGGGGAGCGGGAACACGTCCTCGACCGCCTGCTCGGCGAGCACCGGGCCGCCGGCGGCGATGCGCCCGACCATCGGCACGTACGACGGCGTGGGCAGCGACGCCTCGTCCTCCGGCTCGTGCGCGCGGGTGAAGTCGCCGGGCGCGGTGCCGGGGGGCAGCACCTCGAGGGCGCGCGGGCGGTGGGGGTCGCGCCGGATGTAGCCCTTGGCCTCGAGCACGCCCAGCTGGTGGGCCACGCTGGATGGGCTGGAGAGGCCGGCGGCCTGGCCGATCTCGCGCATGCTGGGCGGGTAGCCGCGGCGGCCGACCGACTCGCGGATGACCTCCAGCACCTTGCGCTGCCGCACGGTCAGGTCGGCCGGATGCACGTGCGTCTCCGGGAACGTATGGACCGACGCGCCTTCGCGCTCCGGGTCCTCCTGATTGGCCACCACGCCACCTCCAGGTCGAGTCATGACGCGCGGGAGATCCGGCATTCGTTCGAAAACGCCCCGCACGGTCGGGTTACAGAGGTCAGACTAGCCGGCGGGAGCGACACGATCAAACATCTGTTCGAACGTGTCTCGACTTTGTCAGTGGCGGGGTGTACAACCATTCGTACAGTCGTTCTATCGAACGGTTGTGCGGACTTCGACCGGAGGCTGACATGGCGAGCACGACGTACATCCCGGTGTTCGAGGGGCGAGCGCGGGTGGTGATCGAGCCCGAGCGCGTCGACGAAGCGCCCAGGCGCCACGTCGCGCGCCGGCGGCCCACGGACCGCCCGGTGCCGGCGGCGTGCGCCGGTTCGTCCGAGCCGAGCCTGCATGGTGCGCGGCTCACCCGCCGCGGGCGCGTCGTGGTGGGGCTGGCCTGGCTGGTGCTGATCGTCGCCGGCGCCATGGCGTTCGTCCGGCCCTGGGACGGCGCGGCGCCGGCCGCCGCCGACACCACCACCGTCGCCGTCCAGGCCGGCGACACTCTATGGGCCCTCGCGAGCGAGATCGCCCCGTCCGCCGACCCGCGCGAGACCGTCGCGGCCATCATGGAGCTCAACGGGCTCAGCTCGGCCACCGACATCCGCCCCGGCGACACCCTCCGCGTGCCCGCCGCCCACTGACGTCCGCGGCCTGCCGGGCATACCGGGACGCCCCGCCTCCGCGTCCCTCCGCCGCCCAGCAAGCGCCGTGCTCGAGTGCGGATCGCCCCGAGTGAGGGCTGCCTGCCTGTGTCAGCCCCGGGCGGGCCCGTTGGCCCAGGTGAGCGTTGCCCGCGCGTCGCGCCGAGCGCGCCGCTGCCGGCGTTTACACACCGCCGTGCCCGGCGCTTTTGCCATGAGCACCTGGACGCACCAGGGCGACCCGCGCCTGCGCCTCGAGGAGGACCATCGGGGCGGCCGGGAATGGTCGGCGGTTCGGTGGCGTGATGCATGCTGTCGCAGAAATGCGATGGGCGACATCACTAGGACTTCTGGTGCGTCACCATGCTTGCGTCCCTGGTGAGGGGCTAGAAGTCCTGGTGATGTGCAGGTACGGCCGTGTCCGGTTGTCTTGATTCATGGCGTGGCTTCGCGCGTCAAGGGGCAGTGCGACGGCGCCCCGGTGGGTGAAGCGGGAAGGTTCTCGTGACGTGCGGGCACCGTCGAGCCGCGTGCGGGCACTCCGAGGGCGCGCCGCCTGCCGGGCCCGGCGTTCAGCTCTGCGCGAAACCCTCTCGCGACTCGCCGGCGTCCGTGATCGACGTGGGTGGTGACCTGCGGCTTTGGAACGGGCCTTACCGAGTGTCGTCATGTCGGTTGCGGACCGCCGTTGGCCGACGTACCGTACCCCTATATCTAGTAGTTACACGGCTGTAAGCTGTCCACAGGTTGTGGTCGAGAGTGCACAGGTTGTCCCCATCTCGTCCACAGGCTCACGTGAAAGGGGGACTGCGCGTGCACTGTCCGTTCTGCCGCCACGCCGACAGTCGTGTGGTGGACAGCCGCACCGCTGACGAGGGCACGGTCATTCGTCGTCGGCGGCAGTGCCTGGCCTGTGAGCGCAGATTCACCACCGTCGAGCAGTTGACGCTCGCGGTAGTGAAGCGTTCAGGGGTGACCGAGCCGTTCAGCCGCGAGAAGGTCGTCGCCGGGGTGCGCCGGGCGTGCCAGGGCCGAGGTGTCGGTGAAGACGCCCTGGCCCGGCTGGCCCAGCGGGTCGAGGAGCAGTTCCGTGCGGCGGGAGGTGCCGAGATCCCGAGCCGCGAGGTGGGTCTGGCCATCCTGACCCCGCTGCGCGAGCTGGACGAGGTCGCGTACCTGCGCTTCGCCAGCGTGTACCGCGACTTCGAGAGCCTCGACGACTTCGAGAACGAGATCGCCGCGCTGCGGGCCGATCGCGAGCAGGCCCGGCGGGACCCCGCCGATGCCGGCGACGGCGAGCACCGGACCGACGCCACGCTGACCGTCGCCGAACCGTAGGCCGGACAGTGACGGGCCGCGGCCCACCGCGCGCACCACGCATCACAGGTACAGCCAGAACGAAGTGAAGTGACAGCCCGGGGGAGAGCCGGGTAAGCCGGGGGAAGTGAGGAAGGTTCATGACTGAGACGGTGAGCGGGCCGAGCCGAGGGGCCGGGAGCAAGCCGGCCGGTAGGTCGAAGAAGGCCCGAGGGCTGAGCGTCGGGCGCATCTACACCACTGCCGGCGTGCACCCGTACGACGAGGTCACCTGGGAGCGGCGCGACGTCGTCCAGCAGAACTGGAAGACGGGCGAGACCGTCTTCGAGCAGAAGGGCGTGGAGTTCCCCGACTTCTGGTCGCTCAACGCGTCCACCATCGTCACCACCAAGTACTTCCGCGGCGCTGTGGGCACCGACGTGCGCGAGTGGAGCCTGCGCCAGCTCATCGACCGGGTGGTGAGGAAGTACCGGACCACCGGCGAGGACGAGGGCTACTTCGCCACCCCCGAGGACGCCGAGGTCTTCGAGCACGAGCTCACCTGGATGCTGCTGCACCAGGTGTTCAGCTTCAACTCCCCGGTGTGGTTCAACGTCGGCACGAAGTCGCCGCAGCAGGTGTCGGCCTGCTTCATCCTCTCCGTCGACGACTCCATGGAGTCGATCCTGAACTGGTACCGCGAAGAGGGCATGATCTTCAAGGGCGGCTCCGGCGCCGGTCTGAACCTCTCGCGCATCCGCTCCAGCAAGGAGCTGCTCTCCTCCGGCGGGACGGCGTCCGGCCCGGTCAGCTTCATGCGTGGCGCCGACGCCTCGGCGGGAACCATCAAGTCCGGCGGTGCCACCCGGCGTGCCGCGAAGATGGTGGTCCTGGATGTCGACCACCCCGACGTCGAGGAGTTCATCCAGACGAAGGCGCGCGAGGAGGACAAGATCCGCGCGCTGCGTGACGCCGGCTTCGACATGGACCTCGGTGGCTCCGACATCGTCTCGGTGCAGTACCAGAACGCCAACAACTCCGTGCGCGTCTCCGACGAGTACATGCGCGCGGTCGAGTCCGGCGGCGAGTTCGGCCTGCGTGCCCGCATGACCGGCGAGGTCATCGAGACCATCGACGCCCGCAAGCTGTTCCGCGGCATGGCGCAGGCGGCCTGGGAGTGCGCCGACCCCGGCATCCAGTACGACGGCACCATCAACGACTGGCACACCAACCCCGAGACCGGCCGCATCACCGCGTCCAACCCGTGCTCGGAGTACATGAGCCTGGACAACTCCAGCTGCAACCTGGCCAGCCTCAACCTGATGAAGTTCCTCAAGGAGGACGGGAGCTTCGACAGCGCCACGTTCGCCAAGGCGGTCGAGCTGATCATCACCGCGATGGACATCTCGATCACGTTCGCCGACTTCCCGACCGAGGCGATCACCGAGACCACCCGCGCCTACCGGCAGCTGGGCATCGGCTACGCCAACCTCGGCGCGCTGCTGATGGCGTCCGGCCTGGCTTACGACTCCGAGGGCGGGCGCGCGCTCGCCGCGGCCATCACCTCCCTGATGACCGGTGCGGCCTACAAGCGCTCGGCCGAGCTGGCCGGCGTCGTTGGGCCGTACGACGGGTTCGCGCGCAACGCCGAGGCGCATGCCCGGGTCATGCGCAAGCACGCCGCCGCCAACGACGACCTGCGCACCGTCCACTCGCTCGACGGCGACGTGCGCAGCCTGGCCACGAAGGTGTGGGCCGAGGGCAACAAGATCGGCGAGAGGAACGGCTGGCGCAACGCCCAGGCCTCGCTGCTGGCGCCCACCGGCACCATCGGCTTCATGATGGACTGCGACACCACCGGCATCGAGCCCGACTTCTCGCTGGTCAAGTTCAAGAAGCTGGTCGGCGGCGGCTCCATGCAGATCGTCAACCTGACGGTGCCGCGGGCGCTGGAGAAGCTCGGCTACGCCACCGAGACCATCGAGGCGATCGTCGAGTACATCGCCGAGCACGGCAACGTCGTCGACGCACCCGGCCTGAAGCCCGAGCACTACGAGGTGTTCGACTGCGCCGCGGGGCAGCCGCGAGCCATCGAGCCGATGGGCCACGTGCGGATGATGGCCGCCGTCCAGCCGTTCCTGTCCGGCGCCATCTCCAAGACGGTGAACATGCCGGAGTCGGCCACCGTCGAGGAGATCGAGGAGATCTACCTCCAGGGCTGGAAGCTGGGCCTCAAGGCGCTGGCCGTCTACCGCGACAACTGCAAGGTGGGCCAGCCGCTGTCCGACGCCAAGGCGAAGACCGCGGACAAGGAGAAGGCCGCCAGCGAGGTCGTCGTCGAGTACCGGCCGACCCGTCAGCGGCTCCCGAAGACCCGGCCGAGCCGCACCACGTCGTTCACCGTCGGCGGCGCCGAGGGTTACATGACCGCCGGTTCCTACCCCGACGACGGCCTCGGCGAGGTCTTCCTGAAGCTCGGCAAGCAGGGCTCCACGCTGGCCGGCATCATGGACGCCTTCTCGATCGCCATCTCCATCGCGCTGCAGTACGGCGTGCCGCTGGAGACCTACGTCGAGAAGTTCACCAACATGCGGTTCGAGCCGTCGGGCATGACCGACGACCCGGACGTGCGCATGGCGCAGAGCGTGGTCGACTACATCTTCCGCCGGCTCGCTCTGGACCACCTGCCGTTCGAGTCACGCGCGGCGCTGGGCATCTACACGGCGACGGAGCGGGCCCGCCAGCTCGACACCGGCGAGTACACGCCGGACGACGACGTCGACGTCGACACGCTGCGGCAGTCCGCCCCGGTCGTGCAGCAGCCGGAGTCGTCCAAGCCGGCGGCGACGGAGTCCGCGGCGGCCGCCTCGGCCCGCCCCGCCCCGGTCGAGGCGCACACCTCGGCCGAGCTGCTCGAGGTCATCCAGGGCACCAGCACCGACGCGCCGCTCTGCTTCACTTGCGGCACGAAGATGCGCCCGGCGGGTAGCTGCTACGTCTGCGAGGGCTGCGGCTCCACCAGCGGCTGCAGCTGACGCCACACCACGCAGACAACGACGCGGCCGCCGAGGGATCGATCCTCGGCGGCCGCGTCGCGCCTTCGGACGTGCACTCACCGCGCGAGGCGGGTGCAGGTGACGGCGAGCCAGGCCCACCCGGCAAGAATGCCGGCGGTGAAGGCGGCGACGCCCCAGCTGGCGCCGCCGCTGCCCGACACCGCCACGAAGCCGGCGACGATCAGCAGGCCGCTGGCGACGGCGTACGTACCGGCCGCGCGCTGACCGTTCCGGCGCAGCCGGCGGCCCAGGGCGATGGCGGCGACGGCAAGGCAGCTGAAGCCGACAGTGCCGACGCCCAGGTGCGCCATGCCGTGCCAGCTCACCGTCGTCGCGGCCTCGGCTGTGGTGCCGGCCGGGAAGCCCTCGACCGGGTCGGCGACGAACACCGTGGCGCCCACCAGCGAGGCGCCGAACGCGCCCACCAGCCGCGGCGTCCATGTGCCTGCTCGGCCGGACCGGCGCATCCCGATCGCGGCCGCGATGGTCAGGAGGGCGGCGACCGCGAAGTTCGCGATCTGCACCCAGCCGTGCTCGCCGTTGGCCAGGACGCTGGCCGCATGCCGCGTCGGGTCGTAGCCGTCGCGGACGAAGTACTGAGCGGCCACGGTCGCGACGTAGAGCGGACCCGCAACGACACCGGCGGCGAGCAGCCGGCGCGGGGAACGGCCGGCGGACGCGGCCTGAGGCGTGACGGTCGGGTGGGTGGTGGTGGCGGCGAAGGCGGTCATGGCCGTGGTCCTTGTCGTGAGTTCCGGTGTGGGTGAGCACGAGCCTGTCACCGACAAGAAAAATTGTCAAGAAGTTCTGCGTTGTCGGTGCTCGGGAGCGACGATGTGGTGTGGGTGCTGGGGCGGGCCACGCGGCGCGCTGGGGTGACGCTGCTGACAACTGTTGCGGCAGCGTTACCCGTCGAGATCGAAAGAGACGGAACGGTGGGGAGGGTCGGCGGCGCCCGCCGCCTGCGAGCTGGACTGGCAGCCGGGACCCAGGGGTTCCGATGGGCGGTGCGGGAGTCAGTCCAGGTCGGACCGGGGTCACGCTGGTGGCAACAGTCGGCGTCAGCGTGACGCGATCAGATCCGAGAGAGGCCGGGCGTGACAGCGCAGGGGTCCGGTCACCGCCTCGCCCGCGGCCTGTGCCGGCGCCGTCATGCCAGGTGCTCCGAGACGACCGCGAGCGCCGCCGCCGTCGCGCCGGCCCGGTCCAGCCTGGCGAACTCGCCGACCACCCGTTCGTGTTCGACCAGCCGCTCGAACAACCCACGCTCCACGGCCGGGCTGACCGCGACCAGTTCCTCGAACCGCGGCAGTGTTCGGTCGGCGCCGTCCTCGAGCTCGGAGAGGAACGCGTCCCATGACCCCGACGCCACCCGCGCGGCGTAGGACGAGGCGCGTTCCAGCGTCGCGGTGTCGTCGACCGCGCCCAGCGTCCGTACCGCGACCGGCGCCACGAGCTCCAGCGTCCGCGTCTCCAGCTCCAGCAGCGCCTCGAGCTGCGCCCGCTTCGCCTCGTGGGCGGGCCCGGCGACCAGCGACCGCAGGAACCCCGCGCCGAACACCTCTCCGTCGTACGCCCAGCGCAGCAGCGCCGCGTACCGGGCGCTCACGACGCCTCACCGGCCAGCCGGAAGGAGGGCACGTACGACGGGTCGGTCAGGGCCGGCCGGTCCGCGCGGAACGCCTCGATCGGGTGCTCGGTGCTGCCGGTCGTGGCCAGCGACGCCAGGATCTCGCCGAGCAGGCTGGCGAACTTCGCGGCGTGGCCGGCGCCGATGGCCGCGACGATCCGTGGGTGGCCGGGCACCCGGTCCAGGATGAACTCGCGGTCCGGCGGCATGTCGTAGACGCACGTCTTGCTGAGCAGCTCCGGACCGACGGCACCGGGCAGCCTCTCGCTCAGGAACCGCTCCACCAGCGACGTCTCCTCCGGTGACGGGTCCCAGCTGCGGGTCTCCTGGGTGACGAACCGGCCGCTCATGTCGCGGGCGGCCTTCACCGCGACCTCGCCGTAGACGGGGAAGCCGTAGAAGAACGGGTCGCCGTGCCAGATCCACATCGGGAACCGGTCCGCGGCGAAGTCGCGCAGGTTCGGGGTGGCGAAGTAGCTGACCTGCTCCTGGCTGAGAGTGATCGGCCAGTCGACGTCGAGGCCCGACAGCAGGACCGGCGCCCACGACGCCGCGCACAGCACCACCGACCCGGCGGTGAACTCGCCCCGGCTGGTCGAGACGGTGACGTGGGAGTCCGACGTCGAAAGCTTCAGCACCGTCGTGCCCGGGCTGAACTCCACGCCGCGGGCCCGGGCGAGCGCTATGTGCGCGGCCGTCGCCTTGCGGACGTCGAGGATGCCGCCGTCGGGCTGGAACAGGCCACGGACATCGTCGTCGATGCGCCACTGCGGCCAGCGGGTCCGGATCGCCGTGGCGTCGAGGTCCTCCCAGGTGACGCCACGGTCGGCCAGCGGCTCGAGAGACGCCCGGTACGCGTCGAGCTCGTTCTCGCCGGGGGTGCCGATGACGGCGAGGTCCAGCCCGCCGACCCGGAACACCACCTGCACGCCGGACTCGTCCTCGACCTCGTCCCACGCGTCGTACGCGGCCGGGGTCAGCGCGGTGTAGAGGGTGGAGTGGTACGTGTGCCGGATGATCCGCGAGTGGTCCTCCGAGGCGCCGCGGGTGTGGCCGAGCTCGTACTGCTCCAGCACGAGCACGTCCGTATGCCCGCCGCGAGCCAGCCGGTAGGCGGCGGCTGAGCCCAGCGCGCCGGCCCCGATGACGATGTGGTCGTACGTCGTCTTCACGGTCGGCCCTCCAATAGCGGCGCGAAGTACGATTCCAGCAGGTCGGTCAGGGCGTCGAGGTAGCGGGCGCCGCGGGCGGGGTCGGCGGGCCGGGCGTCGCCGAGGATCCCGTTCGCCGACAGTGCCGCGGTGCCGCCGGCGAACAGCCGTCGAGCGGTCTCGTCGTCGAACAGTCCGTCGAAGCCGGCTGCGGCGACGCTCATGTCGACCAGCTCCGGCCGCTCGGCCAGCACGATCGACGTCTCGGACTCGCCGGCGTGCGACCCGCTGACCTCCGGCGGGATGCCCTCGTCGCGTCCGACCCGCTCCAGCTCCGCGATGAACGCGAGCAGGTCGGTGTACGGGACGAAGCGGGCGCCGTCGACGACACCGCCGGTGAACTCCAGCAGCCGGGCCAAGGGCT
The DNA here is from genome assembly GCF_004349065.1 of Jiangella asiatica. Taxonomy (GTDB): domain Bacteria; phylum Actinomycetota; class Actinomycetes; order Jiangellales; family Jiangellaceae; genus Jiangella; species Jiangella asiatica. The sequence goes on along the minus strand of NZ_SMKZ01000004.1, from coordinate 19,376 downwards.
TGAAGTTGCCGCCATGGCTCGGCACCACCAGAACCGTCTCGAACCCGTGGGCGGCCAGGCTGCGTACGTACTGCAGCACGACCGCCTGGAATGTCTCGGTGTCCAGCGTCACCGTGCCGGGAAAGCCCATGTGGTGGATGGAGACCCCGAACGGCACCGTCGGCCCGACGACGACGTCGCCCAGCCGTGGCGCCAGCCGCCGCACGAGCGCGTCGCCGAGCAGGGTGTCGGCCAGCAGCGGCAGGTGCGGCCCGTGCTGCTCGGTCGAGCCGGCGGCGAACAGCGCGGTCCGGCAGCCGCCGTCCAGCGCGGCCTGGACCTGGGGCCAGGACAGCTCGGCCAGCCGGAGCACTTCCGCGCTCATGCCGCGCCTCGCAGGTGGTCGATGGCCAGCCGGGCGACCTCGCCGATGGCGGCATCGGCGCGCCCGTCACGCACATCGTATTCGTGTTGTCGCAGGTAGACGGCGACGGCGTACCGCTCGCCGCCGCCGAAGTCGACGACGCCGACCTCGTTGCGGATGCCGCCGTGGAACGTCCCGGTCTTTCCTGCGATCACCGGCCCGTCGCGGTACGCCGTGGACAGCCGGTGTGGTGCGTACTGCTGGAGCATGACCCGGCGGACCTCCTCGCACGCCTGGGCGGGGCCCGCCTCGTCCCGCCAGATCGCGCTGACGAGCGTGGTCATGTCGCGCGGCGTGGTGATATTGCCGGTTGTGCCGGCGATGGACGGGCTGGCGTCGAGCGCGCGGCGCAACTCGTCGCGGCTCAGCTCGTCCGGGTAGGCGCCGAGGTCGTCCAGGACGTCGCCGACGAGCCTGGCGCAGTCGTGCGGGAACGACGTACCCGTCAGCCCGAGTGCCGCCAGCCGGGCAGCGATCCGGTCGGTGCCGACGAGCTCCTGGACCACGTCCGTGGCGGTGTTGTCGCTGATCTGCATCATCAACAGCGCCAGGTCGCGCAGCGAGAGCTCGACGTCGTCGAGCATGGCCGAGATGCCGGTGGGGCCGAGGCTACGCCGGTCGGCCGGTACCCGCAGCCGCGACGTCAGCGACAGCGTGCCCTCGGCGGCTTGGCAGGCCAGCTCGAGCAGGACGGAGATCTTGTAGGTGGACGCGGCGACGCTGACGGAATCGGCGTTCAGCGCCACCTCGCCCGGCCCGTCGACCGGGCGCGCGTGCAGCGCGGCGCTGGTGCCGGCCCGGCCCAGCACCGCCGCGATCTCCTTCATGACGTGGCTCATCGTGTCTCCTGAGTGGCTCCGGAACCCCAGACCGTGCCGAACACCCGCAACCAGTTCTCCCCGAGCACCGCCCGGACGTCGGCCTCGCCGAAGCCGCGCTCGAGCAGGCGCTCGGTGAGCTTGGGGAACTCCGCGGCGGTGTCCAGTCCGCTCGGGAACGACCATGGCGGCGGGGGATAGGTGTCGGCGGACCACATGCCGTCGCGGACGTACTGGTCATACAGCTCTCGCGGCGCGTCGCGGATGGTGTAGTCCAACCCGAGAGCGACGTGCTCGATGCCGACGAGGTCCGCGACGTAGACGAGGTGGTCGACGAACCTGTCCAGGCCGGGGCCGTCACCGTCGGCGTCGCCGAGGAACGCGGAGAACCCGTTGATGCCGACCAGGCCGCCGCTGGCCGCCAGCGCCTCGATCAGCTCGTCGGAGATGTTGCGTGCGCTCGGGTGCAGCGCGGCCGGGTTCGAGTGCGACGCCACGACCGGCGCGGTCGACACCTCGACGGCGTCCAGGCTGGTCCGCTCGCCGGTGTGCGACACGTCCACGAGCATGCCGAGCCGGTTCAGCTCAGCCACGACTTTGCGGCCGAACGCGCTCAGCCCAGCGTCGCCGGGTTCCTCGCAGCCGTCGCCGACCGGTCCCCGCTGGTTGTAGGTGAGCTGGACGACCCGCACCCCCAGCCGCCAGTAGTACTCGACGAGGTCGACCTCGTAGCCCAGCGCGCTGGTGCCCTGGAACTGCAGGACGACGGCCAGCTCGCCGGCCGCCTTGGCCGCACGGATGTCGTCGACGGTGGTGGCGAGCACCAACTGGTCGCGTCGCTCGCGCAGGAACCGGAAGAGCCCGGCGATGGCGGTGGCGGCCTGCCGGACGTCCTCGAACGCGACGACGGTGACGACGCAGCAGGTGACCCCTCCCGCGCGCCACGCATCGACGTTCTGCATCCAGTAATAGCCGGGACAGGTGCCGTCGACCACGACGGCGGTGTCGTGCAGGTCTCGCGCGGGCATGCACACCTCCGTACGGGGGCAGGGGTCAGGACAGCGGAGCGGGAGTTCGGGCGGCCAGTCGGGCGGCGATGGCCCAGTCGAGGACCGCACAGCCGACGGACTTGAACACAGTGCGCCCGGTGCGCCGGGGCACACCGGCGGGCGACCCGGCCGCCGCCAGCTCACCCAGCGGGCGTAGCGCGGCTGCGTCCAGGCCGTCACGCAGCGCCGCGGCGACCTCACCGGACTCCGCCAGGCAGCCGGCGACGTCGTCGACGACGACGGCGGACGCGGCGGCCAGCAGGTCCGGCGGCAGCTCGCTCATGTCGGCGCGGAAGGAGCCGACGGCGTTGACGTGCACGGTGGCCGGCAGCGACGACGTCCGGAACAGTGGCTCGCGCGACGAGGTGGCGCAGCACACGATGTCGGCCGAGGCCACCGCGGTGTCGGCGTCGTCGGCGGTCCGCACCGTGAGCTGCGGTGCGCGTCGGAGCAGCCGGGCGGCGAAGTCGACGGCGTGCGCCGGCGTGCGGCTGAACACCGTCACGTCGTCGATGGGCCGGACCGCCAGCATCGCCTCGACCTGCGCGGCGGCCTGCCGCCCCGAGCCGAGCACCGTCAGCCGGTGGGCGTCGGCCGCCGCGAGCAGTGACGTGGCCAGGCCGGACACCGCGCCGGTGCGCAGCGCGGTGACCTCGGCGCCGTCGGCGGTGAACGCGGCGTGACCGGTGGCGCCGTCCAGCCAGAGCACGATGCCGACGATGGCCGGAGCCGCGCCGCCGTGCTCGAGCGTGACGCTGACCGTCTTGACGACGGTGTCGCCGGTGCCGCCGTGGGTGGCGGCCATCACCAGCACCCTGCCGTCGTCGAGGACTAGCCGCGGCGGCTGGTCGATCTCGCCCCGCGTGGCCGCCGCCAGGGCCGGGCCGAGGGCGTCGACGGCTTCGCCCATGCTCAGCCCGGCGCGCACCGCCGGCGGATCGAGGTGCCGTGTGCTGGCGACGGTGTCAGGCATCGGCCGGGTCCTCCGGGCGCCCGGCCCACAGGCCTCGAGCGTGTTGCAGGTGCTTCGTCATCAGCGCCCGGGTGCCGGGGACGTCGCCGGCGGCGATGAGGTCGAGCAGTTGCTCGTGCTCGCGGGCGGACGCGACCAGCTCGCTGTCGCCCTCGAGCCCTGACAGGCCGAGCAGCCGCATCTGGTCGCGCAGCAGGGCGACCATGCTCACGTAGCGCTCGTTTCCCAGCAGGCTGGTGACGGCGAGGTGGAACTGGCGGTCCACCGCGACGAAGCCGACCATGTCGCCCTCGATTGCCAGGCGGACCAGATCGCGTGCCATCGGACGCAGCGGCTCGACCGGCGGTGCCGGCCGCATCGCAGCCAGCCGCTCCATGGCCGGGATCTCGAGCACCAGGCGCAGCTCGACGATGTCGTCGAGGTCCTTGTCGCTGAGCACCCGCACCCGGAAGCCGCGGTTGCGGACCATCTCGACCAGCCCGTCCTTCGCCAGGTCGAGCACGGCCTCGCGGACCGGAGTCGCCGACACGCGCAGCTGCTCGGAGATGGTGCTGATCGAGTAGAGCTCCCCGGGCTCCAGGGTGCCGGCGATGATCTGCGCCTTGATCTGGCCCGCTGCGGCGTCGCGCAGCTTGGTCCGCGGTAGCACGTCGAACTGCGGAACGTGCACGTGGGAAGGAGTGTCGGTGGCCATCTACCGCCTCTGCCGAAGTCGCTGGTCGTCGCCGGGGCCGTCCCGGTGCGTACACCGTAAATCCTGTGTGAAGGCGTTGACATGTTAGGCGTAAGGTATTACACCTAACCCATCCGAGCAAGGGTCGAGCACGTGTCGAGGAGGGGCGCCGATGGTCCAGCACACGCTCACGAGACGGCAGGTCCTGGCCGCGGGGGCCGCCGCCGGCGCGCTCGCGCTGACCGGGTGCGGCCGGGGCGCCGAGTCGGGTTCGCCGAGGTCCGGGGTGCCCGCGGACGAGGGCCCACCGCAGCGCGGCGGCGAGCTGCGCATCCCGCTCACCCAGGAACCGATCGCGCCGGCCTTCGACATGGGCACCCAGGCGGCCGGCTCCGTGGGCACGGCGGGCATCTCGACGCTGGCCTACAACGGGCTGGTCGAGGTGATCGACGGCGAGATCGTCCCGCAGCTGGCCGAGTCGTGGGAGCAGTCCGGACCCACTCGGTACGTGCTGGAGCTGCGCCGCGACGTGGAGTTCCACGACGGCACGCCGTTCGACGCCGCCGCGGTCAAGGCCAACTTCGACCGGCTGCTGGCCCCGGACTCCACCGCGGTCAACCTGCCGCCGTTCCTGGAGTCGGTGGCGGTCCTCGGCAGCCACCAGGTGGAGTTCACGCTCGCGCAGCCGGCCGCGACGTTTCTCGCCTCGCTGCGCCGTGGCCGGGTGATGATGATGTCGCCGACCGCTGTCGAGCAGTACGCGGAGAGCGACCCGTTCAAGGCCTCCGTCGGCACCGGTCCCTACGTGTTCCGCGAGTACCGGCCGGGCGATCGCATCGTGCTGGAGCGCTTCGACGGCTACTGGGCCGAGACCAACTACCTCGACGCCATCACGTTCACGATCATCCCCACCACCAGCACCCAGATCCAGGCGTTCCTGAACGGCGAGTTCGACATCATCGGAGTGGTGCCGGCACAGGTCAACCAGGTCACCCGCGACCGGAGCGTCGTCATCCACGAGTTCGTCGGCAACACGTTCAACTACCTGACGTTCAACCAGGGCCGGGCCCCGTTCGACAACGTCGACGTGCGCCGCGGCGTCTCCGCGGCGCTGGACCGGGAGGGCATCGCCCAGGGTGTCTACAACGGCTACGCCGAGCCTGCCAGCGGCCCGTTCTCGCCGGCCATCGGCGCGGCGTACGAGGACCTGTCCGACGTCGTCGCGCAGAGCTACTCGCCCGACGAGGCGCGCGAGATGCTGCGGCGCGCCGGGTTCGACTTCGGCGCGGGCGTGCGGTTCGACTCGTTCACGCAAGACCCCTGGGGCTCGGAGGCCGACGCCATGACGGCGCAGCTGAAGGAGATCGGGCTCGACGTCCAGTTGGAGAAGCAGGACTTCGGATCCTGGGCCGACCTCATCTACACGGCAAAGGACTTCACGATGTTCAACAGCGGGCAGACCACCCGCACCGTCGACCCCGACGAGGTTATCTACCCGATGGTGCACTCCGGCGGCGACCTCAATGTCTTCGGCTTGGCCGACCCGGAGCTGGACTCCCTGCTCGACCAGGCCCGGGTCGAGGCCGACCCCGGCATCCGCGCCGAGATGTACCACGACATCGCCCGCAACGTCGCCGAGAACGCCCACGCCGCGTTCACCGTCTGGCCGAAGGAGATCATCGCGGCCAGCCAGAACGTCAAGGGGCTGACGTTCTATGCAGGCGGCACGCACGCTGCGGAGGGGTGTTGGCTGTCCAGCTGACGGTGCCGGCGGCCGATGGTGGCCGGCGGGCCGCGCGGCGACGAGACGGTCCGGTGGCGCGGTCCGGCCGGTTGGCCGGCCGGGTCGCGCTCAGCCTCCTGCAGGCCGTGGTGGTCGCCGTCGGCGCGACGTCGGCGGTCTTCCTGCTGATGCGGCTGATCCCCGGCGACCCGGCGCGCATCCTGGCCGGTCCCGGGGGCAGCGTCACCGAGGAGCAGATAGCGATGACGCGCCGGGAGCTTGGCCTGGACGACCCGCTGCCGGTGCAGTACTGGGACTGGATCACCGCGGCAGCCCGCGGCGACTTCGGCACCTCCCTGGTTCTCGGCGAAACGGTGTCGGACCTGCTGGGTGACCGGCTGGTGGTGACCGCACAGCTGTCGGCGTACTCGTTCTGGCTGGCCGTCGCGCTGGCCATCCCGGTCAGCGTGGCCGCGGCCCGCTGGCAGGGTGCGGCCGCGGACCGGGCGGCCCGGCTGGTCGGCTCGACCGGCATCGCGGTGCCGAGCTTCTGGCTGGCGCTGCTGCTGATCATCGTGTTCCAGGGCTACCTGCCGATCTTCGGCTACGTGCCGGCGTCGGAGAGCCTGGTGGACCACGTCGTGCACATGATCCTGCCCGCGGTGGCGCTGGGTGCCGGGTTCGCCGCGCTGGTCTTCGAGACCAACCGGGCCGGGCTGGTCGAAACCCTCGGCTCGGACTACGTGCGCACGGCGCGGGCATTCGGGATACCGGAATGGCGAGTGTTCGGGCGCTACGCACTGCGCAACGCGTTCCTGCCGACGCTGACGATCATGGGCATCCAGGCCGGCGCCCTGATGAGCGGCGCGCTGCTGGTCGAGAACGCGTTCGCGCTGCCCGGCATGGGCCGGCTGATCGTGCAGGGCGTGCTGTCCCGGGACTACCCGGTCGTGCAGGCCTGCATCCTCGTCATCGTCGTGATCTTCGTGGTGGTCAACCTGCTCATGGACGTCATCTACGCGCTGGTGGACCCGAGAGTGAGGCGATCGCGTGGCAGGGCCTGAAACCGCGGGGCCGGGTGCCGCCGAGACGGTGGCCGCGCCGCGGGCGTCGTTCCAGCGCCGCCTGCTCGCGACCACCGGTCAGAAGGTCGCGTGGACGATCGTCGCGCTGTTCGTGCTGGCGGCGCTGGCCGCACCGCTGATCGCGCCGTTCGACCCGAACGCGCAGGACCTGCGCCACACGCTGCAGCCATCCGGCGGCGGCCACCTGCTCGGCACTGACGACTTCGGCCGCGACCAGCTCAGCCGGCTGTTCTACGCGCTGCGCTCGTCGCTGGTGATCGGCGTGCTGACGACTTTCGGGGTGGCGCTCATCGGGCTGCCGGTGGGCCTGCTGGCCGGGTACGCGCGCGGCGCCCTGGACGTCGTCGTCGCCCGCGCCATCGACATCGGGCTCGCGCTGCCGTCGCTGGTCCTGGCGCTGGGTCTGATCGCGGCAATGGGCGCGGGCCTGCGCAGCACCGTCATCGCGCTGATCGTCGGGTACTCGCCGTACCTGGCTCGGGTGGTGCGCAGCGTCGTACTGCAGGTCCGGCAGGAGGAGTACGTGGAGAGCGCCCGGGTCACCGGGGTGCGGCCGTGGCGCATCGTGCTGCGGCACGTGCTGCCCAACGTGCTGGGCGCGACGACGGTGCAGCTCACGCTGATCTTCGCATTCGCGATCGTCGGCGAGGCCGGGCTGAGCTTCGTCGGGCTGGGCGTCCAGCCGCCGTCGGCGTCCCTGGGCAACATGCTCGCCGAGGGCGCGAACTACACTCTGGAGGCACCGATGCTGGCCATCGCGCCCGGCGTGGCGATTGCGGTGTTGCTGATGGCGCTGCTGTTCGCCGGCGACGGGCTGCGCGACGTCGCCGACCCGCGGAGGTCGCGATGACGGCACCGCTGCTCGCGCTGGACGACCTTGTCGTCTCGCTCCGCTCGAACCCCGCGCTGCGGGCCGTCGACGGCATCGACGTCGAGGTGGCGCCCGGCGAGGCCGTCGCACTGGTGGGGGAGAGCGGATGCGGCAAGTCGGTGACGGCGTACTCGCTCCTCGGCCTGCTCGCGCCCGGGCTGGCCGCGCGCGGCACGGTCACGCTGGACGGCGCCGCGCACGACCTCGCCGACGGCGACCGGTTGCGGCCACTGCGTGGCCGCGACGTCGCGATGATCTTCCAGGACCCGCTGACCGCCCTGAACCCGGTGATGCCGGTCGGCCGGCAGTTGGAGGACGTGCTGCGAGTGCACACCGCCCTCCACCGGCGGGGCCGGCGCTCGCGGGTGCTGGAGCTGCTGGAGCGGGTCGGCATCCCGGCGCCGGACCGCGTGGCCGGGTCCTACCCGTTCGAGCTGTCCGGCGGGATGCGCCAGCGGGTGCTGATCGCGATGGCGTTGTCGTGCCGGCCGAAGCTGCTGGTGGCCGACGAACCCACCACCGCGCTCGACACCACCGTCCAGGCGCAGATCATGGACCTGTTGCGTGACCTGGTCCACGACGAAGACATGGCGATGCTGTTCATCTCGCACGACCTCGGTCTGGTCGCGGAGTTCTGCGAGCGCGTCTACGTGATGTACGCCGGCCGAGTCGTGGAGACCGGGACGGTGCGCCGGGTGCTCGAGCGGCCCGACCACCCCTACACCCGGGCGCTGGTCGACTGCCTGGCCACGATGGGCCAGGGTGCGGACCGGCTGGCAACAGTACCGGGCAGCGTGCCGGGAACCGACGCCATGCCGGCGGGTTGCCGCTTCGCTCCTCGTTGCCCGTACGCCGTCGACGCGTGTCGTACCACCGATCCACGGCTGGCACCGCTCCCGGACGGCGGGCAGGCGGCCTGCCTGCGGATCGGCGAGCTGCCGGACGCGCGCAGCGGGCTGACCGGTCAGGCGGAGGGCACACGATGAGGGAGACGGCGGGCGCCTCGGCGGTAGCCGGTTCGGCCGGTTCGGCCGGTCCGGCCGAACCGGTGCTGGCGGCGGCCGGGCTGACCCGGACCTTCCGGCTGCGCGGCGGACAGGGCGAGGTGCAGGCACTGCGCGGCGTCGACCTCACCGTAGACGCCGGCGCCTCGGTCGGACTCGTCGGCGAGAGCGGCAGCGGCAAGTCCACCCTCGCCCGGATCGTGGCCGGGCTGATCCGACCGACGGCCGGGTCGCTGCGGCTGCTGGGCCGCGAGGTCGCCGACGCCTCCGAGCGGCGGCGCCGGGCGCTGTCCCGGGACGTGCAAATGATCTTCCAGGACCCGCGGGCCTCGCTGAACCCGCGGCTGCCGATCCACCGCACCATCGCCGAGCCGCTGCGCACCCATGGGCTGCCCGCCCGGCGCGCCGAGGTGGCCCGCCTGCTCGACCGCGTCGGGCTGCCTGCCCGGGTGGCCGAGCTGTACCCGCACCAGCTCTCCGGCGGGCAGTGCCAGCGCGTCGGCATCGCTCGGGCCATCGCGGCCGGCCCTCGGCTCATCGTCGCCGACGAGCCGGTCAGCGCCCTCGACGTCTCGGTGCAGGCGCAGATCCTCAACCTGCTGAAGGACCTGCGCGACGAGCTCGGCACCGCGTTCCTGTTCATCAGCCACGACCTCGGCGTTGTCCGGTTCTTCTGCGAGCGGGTGGCCGTGCTCTACCTCGGCCAGGTGATGGAGTCAGGTGCCACCGAGCGCGTGTTCGCCACGCCGCGACACCCCTACGCGCAGGCGCTGGAGTCCGCGGCCCCCGCGGTCCGGCTGGCGGAGCGGCGCTCGCGGATCGTGCTCCAGGGCGACCCGCCGCGACCGGAGGATCCGCCGTCGGGCTGCCCGTTCCACACCCGCTGCCCGGTGCGTATCGGCCCCGTCTGCGACGAGGTGGAGCCTGCCGCGTACCCCGTCGGCGACGGGTTCGCGCGATGCCACCTGCTCACACCGGAGGAGGGCCGGTGAGTCGCACGAGGCCGGACCGGGTCGCCGTCGTCGGCGCCGGCATAGTCGGCCTGTCCACCGCGTGGTTCCTGCAGGAGCACGGGGCCGTGGTGACGGTGCTCGACAGCACGGGTGTGGCCGCGGGGGCGTCCTGGGGCAACGCCGGGTGGGTGACACCGGGGCTGGCCGCGCCGCTGCCGGAGCCCGCGGTGCTGCGGTACGGCCTGCGTGCTGCGCTGCTGCCGTCGTCGCCGGTCTATGTGCCACCGCGGGCCGATCTGGGGTTGCTGCGCTTCCTTGCCCGGTTCGTGCGCAACTGCACGACGGCGCGCTGGCGGCGGGCCGCGTCGTCGCTGGCCGAACTGAGCCGCACGGCGTACCAGGGCTACGACGTGCTGATGAAGGGCGGCGTGGACTCGCCGGTCCTGGACGCCGCGCCGCTGGTCGCCGCCTATCGGACCCCGGCCGAAGCACAGACCTTGCTGCACGAGGTCGACGCGCTGCGGGCGAATGGGCTCGACGTGTCCGCCGCGATGGTCAGCGGCGCCGAGGCGACGGCACGGGTGCCGCTGCTGTCCGATGCGATCGGCGCGGCGGTCCTGATCGGTGGTCAGCGCTACGTCGACCCGGCGCACTTCACCGCCGCGCTGGCCAAGAGCGTACGGGCCCGCGGGGGCACCGTCCTGACCGGCCTCGAGGTGACGCGGGTGCATGAGGACGGCGTCGGGGTCGTCGTGTCCGGCGCGGCCGGGCCGCAGCGGTTCGATGCAGTCGTGCTGGCCACCGGCGCCCGGCTCGGTGCGTTGGCCAGGCCGTTCGGCGTGCGGGCCGTCGTCCAGGCCGGACGCGGCTACAGCTTCAGCGTCGCGGTCTCGCGGGCGCCCACCGGGCCGATGTACCTGCCGGCGCAGCGGGTGGCCTGCACGCCGCTGGCCGGACGGCTGCGGCTGGCCGGGATGATGGAGTTCCGCCGGCCCGAGGACCCCCTCGACCCGCGCCGCATCGCCTCCATCGTCGACGCCGTCCGGCCGCTGGTCCGCGGCGTCGAGCTCGACGACCGTCGCGACGAGTGGGTCGGGTCGCGCCCGTGCACCGTCGACGGGTTGCCGCTCGTCGGGCCCACCCGTAGCCCGCGGGTCGTCGTCGCCGGCGGACACGGGATGTGGGGCGTCACCCTCGGCCCGGCCACCGGGATGCTGCTGGCGTCGTATTTGGCGACCGGTGAACGCGCGGCGGCGTTGGCGCCGTTCGACCCGTTGCGCTGAGCCGTCATGACCCGTCGTGCCGGGGTTTGACACCGGCGACGAGCTCGCGGACCCGCTCCGTCGGCACATAGCGGGCCCGCACGGCGCCCCCGGCCAGGCGCCGCACCAGGGCGTCGTCGGGGATCCGCGCGTTCGACGCCACGACGACGACGTTGCCGTACCGGCGCCCGCGCAGCTGCGTCGGCTCGGCCACCAGCGCGACGTGCGTGAACACCTCGAGCGCCGACGCCGCCTCGACCCGCGACTCACGGACTTGGGCGGTGTCGGCGATGTTGCCGACGTAGACACCGCCGGGGGTCAGGACCCGGGCCACCTCCCGGTAGAAGCGCACCGTCGTCAGGTGCGGCGGAACCCGGTCGCCGTCGAAGGCGTCCCGGATCACCACGTCCGCGCGCCGTGGGTCCAGCCGGCGCAGCCCGACCAGGCCGTCCATGGCACGCAGCCGCAGCCCTGGCACGGACTTGAGATCGAACGCCTGCCGCATCAGCGTCGCCAGCGCGGCGTCGACCTCGAACACCGTCTGCCGGGAGCCGGGCCGGGTCGCCGCGACGTATCGGGCCAGGGTGCAGCCGGCGCCACCGACCTGGACGGCGCTGATCGGCGCGCCGTCCACGCCGATGGCGTCGAGGACGGTGCCGATCCACTGCATGTACTCGAAGTCCAGCCGGGTGGGGTCGTCGACGTGGACATACGAGCTGTTCGCGCCGTTGACCAGGACCGACCAGCCACCGGGGTCGGACCGGTCGGCGACGAGCTCGGCGGTGCCGGACTCGATGTCGTGCTGGCCGGCGTACTGCTCGGGCCGCGGTCTGCCGGTGGGTCGAGGGGTGGGCACGACCGACAGGCTCCCACACCCACCCGGGCGGATGTGGGAGCCGGTGCCCGCAGGCGATAGGTTCGCGGCATGGCTGAGCGTCCTCCCAAGAACCTCCACGCCGGTGCCCCGTACCTGGCCGACGAGAGCCGGTACGACGGCGTCGCGTACCGCCGCAGCGGCCGGACCGGGCTCAAGCTGCCGGCGGTGTCGCTGGGGCTGTGGCAGAACTTCGGCGACGAGTCGCCGCTGGCCACCCAGCGGGCGATCCTGCGCACCGCGTTCGACCGCGGGATCACCCACATCGACCTGGCCAACAACTACGGACCGCCGCCGGGGTCGGCGGAGAAGAACTTCGGCCGCATCTTCACCGAGGACTTCCGGCCGTACCGCGACGAGCTGATCGTCTCCACGAAGGCCGGCTACGACATGTGGCCCGGCCCGTACGGCGAGTGGGGCTCGCGCAAGTACCTGCTGGCCAGCCTGGACGCCTCGCTGCAGCGCATGGGCCTGGACTACGTCGACATCTTCTACTCCCACCGCTTCGACCCGGACACGCCGCTCGAGGAGACGATGGGCGCGCTGGACACCGCCGTGCGCTCCGGGCGGGCCCTGTACGCAGGCATCTCGTCGTACTCGCCGGAGCGCACGGCCGAGGCGGTCCAGATCATGAAGCAGCTGGGCACGCCGCTGGCCGTCCACCAGCCCTCGTACTCGATGTTCAACCGCTGGATCGAGGGCGGGCTGCTCGACACCGTCGCCGAGCACGGACTGGGTGTCGTCGCCTTCTCGCCGCTGGCGCAGGGGCTGCTCACCGCCAAGTACATCGACGGAGTTCCCGAGGACTCCCGGGCCGCGCGCGGCGGCTCGTTCTCGCCGGAGCTCATCACCGACGACGTCGTGCAGCGGCTGCGCGCGCTGAACGCGATCGCCGAGGCGCGCGGGCAGACTCTGGCGCAGCTGGCGCTGTCGTGGGCGCTGCGCGACGAGCGGGTGACGTCGGTGCTCATCGGCGCCCGCACCGTCGACCAGCTGCTGGACAGCCTCGGTTCGCTGGAGCGGCTCGACTTCACCGAGTCCGAGCTCGCCGAGATCGACCGCTACGCCGTCGAGGCCGGCCTCAACCTCTGGGCCCGGTCGAGCCACGCGTGAGTGAGCGAGTCCGGCGCAACCCGCGCACCGAGGCGATCTGGACGCAGCTGTACCAGGCGCTGGCCGAGCTGAGCTCGTCCACCGGCCGGCGCGAGCTCGACATCGTCGACCTCGGCGGCGGCAGCGGTGTGTTCGCGGTGCCGCTGGCCCGCATCGGTCACCGGGTCACCGTCGTCGACCCCAGCCCGAACGCGCTGGCCACGCTGGCCCGCCGGGCCGCCGACGCCGGGGTGGGCGTGCAGATCACGGGCCTGCAGGGCGACGCGGCCGGGCTGGTGGCCGTGGCCGGCCAGGCCAGTGCCGACGTCGTCGTCTGCCACGGCGTCCTCGAGGTCGTCGATGACCCACCGGCCGCCGTGGAGGGTCTGGCGGCCTGTCTCCGGCCGGGCGGCGTGGCCAGCGTCGTCGTCGCCCAGCGGTACGCGGCGGTGCTCGCGAAGGCGCTGGCCGGCCATCTGGCCGACGCCCGCCGGCTGCTCGACGACCCCGACGGCCGCTGGGGCGCTTCCGACCCGCTGCCGCGGCGCTTCGACGAGCCTGGGCTCGCGGCGCTGCTCACCGGCGGCGGGCTCGAGGTGCTGGACGTGCACGGTGTGCGATTCCTCACCGACCTCATCGCCGGCGCCGTCGTCGACGACCCGGCCGATGCCGCGGCCCTCGCCGACCTCGAGGCGGCCGCCGTCGCTCACCCCGCCTTCCGCGCCGTCGCCGCCGCCCTGCACGTCGTGGCACGGAAACCGGCCGCCTGACGAGCCGCTGGACCCTTCGTGACACCTCCTCGCCCAACTCACCGGCCAACCGGCCCCGTCTGTGATTCGATGGGATGGGTAAGGAGTCGATGACCAGCCAACGGGGCAGCGATCTGGCGGTCGGTGTGGTGCGCACGACATCGCCCGGCTTCGGCCGAACGCCTGGCTTTCGTCCGTGGCCTGCTCCGCATATGCTGGTCCTTACAGCAGGTGCCCATACAGTTCCGTGTTCATTGGAGGGGAACGGTGCCACTCTCCGATCATGAGCAGCGGCTGCTCGAGCAGATGGAGCAGGCGCTCCTCGCCGAGGATCCGAAGTTCGCCACCGCGATGCGCGGCGCGGATCTGCGGCGTAGGTACCGGCGGCGCGCGGTTCTGGCCGGCTTCGTCTTCGTGGTTGGCGTCGTCATGCTCATGACGGGCGCCGTGACCCAGGTGATCGCACTCGGCGTGGCGGGATTCCTCGTCATGCTCGCTTCGGCGTTCTACGCGGTGACATCCTGGCGGCGGGTGCCGCCGGCCGACGCCGCGCCCGACGTCCCCAATATCAGCCCCGGTTCGCCCCGGCGGCAGCGGCGCCCCAAGGCGCCCAAGAACAACGGTTCCTTCATGGAGCGCATGGAGCAGCGCTGGCGCAATCGCCGCGAGCGCGGCTTCGGCCAGTAAGGCCCGACCACCGGGGCCTTCTGCTTCGGGGGAGTCGTACTTCGTCTGTCCGGGTCGTCCCGCGTGCATGTCGCGGCACCCCCAAGCCCCAACCTCTCTCGCCGCGCGCGCCGACTACGACAGCTGTCAGGGGCGGCGGCGGCCGACGGCCAGTGCGGACTCGCGCAGCCGCTCACTGGTGGCGTCGAGCCAGTCGAAGCCGTCCAGCAGGGTCTGGTTGGCCGCCGCGGCCGCGTCGCGCAACCGGGTCGGTACCAGGAGTGCCCGGATTCGCTGGGTCATATCCGCCGAGCGCGTGATCGAGCGTCGCACCAGGGCGGTGTCCGCGCGCAGCGACTCCACCGGCTGTGCCTGACGGGCGTAGCGGGCCTGTTCGATCGCGCCGACCAGGTGGTCCAGCAACGCTCGGTCCTCCTGCCCCAGCGATGCGGATTCGGCCAGGGCGCGGGCCGCGGCGCGAGGCGTCGCGGCCGGGTCCCAAGGCAGGCCGGCCTCACGGACGGTCTCGCGCAGGTCCGCCCAGGCGGCCTCGGCGGTCAGTGCGGGGTCGTCGCCGGCCTGGCGCCAGCGCAGCTCGCGGCCGAACCTGGCGTACAGCGACGGGGCGGCGATCAGCGCCGCCGCGGCCAGCACACCCAGGAGTACCAGCGGCCACTGCGACGGCGGCTCGTCGCCGGGAAGCGTGGTGCCGCCGGCGGTGTCGTCCTCGCGAGGCACGTCCGGCGCGGACAGCGACGGCTGCGTCGACGGCTGGCTCGGGTCGGGTGCCGGCGTGTTGGGGTCGTCGGCGCTCGGCACGACCGTCCAGTCCGGCGCCGCACCGGAGCGCGAGGCGGGCGTGGGCTCGAAACGCACCCAGCCCAGGCCCTCGAAGTACAGCTCCGGCCAGGCGTGCATGTCGTGCGCGCGGACCAGCCAGGTGGCGTCGCCCTGGTAGTCACCAGGGGTGAAGCCGACCGCCACCCGCGACGGGATGCCGAGGTAGCGGGCCATGATGGCCATGGTCGCGGCGAACTGCTCGCAGTAGCCGCGCCGCTCGGTCAGGAAGTCCTCGAGCGCCGTGGCCGAGTGTCCCGGCTGCGCCTCGATGTCGTAGACGAAGCCGCCGGATGGGCCGCGGAACCACTCCTGCAGGGCGGCCGCGCGGCTGAAGTCGTCGGTGGCGCCCTCGGTGACCTCGTCGGCGAGGTCGGTGACCATCTCGGGCAGTTCCTCTGGCAGGTCGAGAGAGGACTCGACCGCGCTGTTGGGGCTGCCGGCCGAGCGCAGCGCCTCGACGGTGGGCTCGGGCGCCAGGCTGCGCGCGGAGTACTCGCGGGCCCGCACGTCGCCGCTGTTGGTGACGACGTCAAGCGTCTCCGCGTGGTAGCGCCAGTCGCCCTCGATGTCGATGGCCTGGGTGGGGTAGGGGAGCGGCAGCCAGCTGGAGCTGAGGTTCTCGGTGACCCGGATGTCGTAGTCGACGACGGGGTACTCGGCCTCCTGCAGTCCCTGCGGCCACGGCAGCCCGTTCTCGACGGAGTCGGGCACCGGCCGGTCGGAGGTCTTCCACTCCTCGCCGTCGAACACGTCGAGCGTGACGATGCGGATGTAGTTGGGCTCGTCGGCGGAGCTGCGGTATCGGAGCACCTCGACGTTCTCGCGGCGCTGCAGGTTGCGCTGCAGGTCGACGATGGGGTTGTCGGTGCGGATGGTCTGCCCGCCGCCGTTGCCGCCACCTTGGCCGGGCCCGAGCAGTCCTTCGGTGAGCACCGGTGCGAGGCCCGGTACGGCGACGGCGACGGCAAGGGCGACGGCGCCGACCCGGCGGCCGTTGCGGGCCAGCGAGTCGGTCTCGGGGATGCCGCTGTGCGCCGCCGACGGCGTGGCGGACCGGCCCCACCCGGCCACGCGGGTACGGCCCTCGGAGACCAGCAGCGCCAGGAAGCCGGCGGCCGGCGGGATGAACCAGTACCAGTCGAGCCCGTCGACCAGGACCGACGCGGTGACGGCGTAGCACGCGGCCAACGGCACACCGGCCAGCGGGACCCGCCGCAGCCAGACGGCGATGGCGTCGACCAGCAGGGCCACCAGGCCGGCGCCGCCGACCAGCAGGAGCAGGATGCCGCGCGGCACCGGGACCGGCGCGACGTAGGCGTTGGTGACGTCGACGCCTTCGCGGAACACGTCGACGAGCCGGGTGGCCCAGTCGGTGGTGGGTATGAAGCCGAGCATCGCGACGTCGCTGGCGACGAGGACGCCGAGCCACAGCACCAGGACCGCGAGCTGCGCGACCGGGACGAGCACACCCGGCACGTCGACCCTGCGCAGGATGTACCCGGTGCCGGCGACGAAGACGACGGCGATGGTCGCGGCCACGATCCAGTCGCGAGTGACGGTGATGTCGAACAGCGGCAGCACCGATAGGACGGACGCGACCGCGGCGACGGTCGTCAACCGCCCGCGCGAGCTCAGCGACGACATTCGGCTACCCACCTTCCCGGTTCAGGTTGTCAGGTCGCTCCCTGGCGCCGGCCCGCCCCACGGACCGCCGCGTCCGCCCGTCGCTCATGGCACGCCCGCCTTCGAGCCGCCGCCCGCGGTCGGGTCGGCGGCGGCGGCCGCCGGGCCGGCTGCCGGCCGCTGCAGCCCCAGCCGCTCCCACAGCGCGGACAGGTGCTCGCCACGCCGGGCGACGATGACGTTCCAGCCGGCGCTGCGCAGCACCTGGACGCTCGAGGCGAGACGGACCTGCTCGCGGCTGTGCTCGCCGAGCGAGGTCCACGACACGACGTCGAGGACGACGGCGAGCGCGGCGGTGGAGCCGTGGCGCAGCGCCGCGACGACCCGCGCCTCCTGCTCGCCGAGCCGGCCGAACACGCCGACCAGCAGCCCTGTGGCCGACTCCGCACCACTGAGGATGTCCGGCCAGCGACCGACGGAGGCGTCGCGCTGCGGCTGCACCACCGCCAGGGCGTCCAGCAACGAGACCTTCGCGTCGCCCGGACCGCTGGCGGGGTCGTGCCACGACGTGGACACCGAACTGCCGTGGTCGGTGGCCAGCCGTACGGCGTACCCGCGCTCGGCCAGGTGGACGCCGATGGAAGCCGCCGCCGTGACGCTCCACTCCAGCGAGGAGTCGATGCCCTCGCCGGTGTGGCCGGCGGTGCGCGTGTCGAGGAGGATGGTGGCCCGGCTCTGCCAGGGCTGCTCCTCGCGCCGGACCATGAGGTCGCCGTGGTGGGCGGTGGCCCGCCAGTGCACGCGGCGCATGTCGTCGCCGATGCGGTAGGCGCGGATGGTGGCGTCCTCCTCGCCGGCGGCGGCGATGGCCCGCGGCCGGCTCTCGCCGCTGCCGCTCCACTCGCCGACCAGCCGCACCGTGGGCAGCTGGTGCACCGTCGGCGTGACGATCAGGGTGCCGACGTCGCTGAACGCGCGTTTGAGCTCGACCATGCCGAACGGGTCGGTGACCCGGACCGTGAGCGGGCCGACCTTGTAGCGTCCGCGCACGACGGGGTCGATGGCATACGTGACGTCGCGGCGGAAGCGCGACCACACGTGGTCGAGCACGAACCGCGGCCGTGCGCCGAGCGTGAACGGGATGCTGTCCTCGACCAGCAGGACGCCGGTGGGGATGCGGGCGGAGTTGGCCAGCTCCAGGTGGACGGTGGCCCGCTCGCCCACCGATACGCGAGGCGGCGCGATCGACCG
Source organism: Jiangella asiatica (assembly GCF_004349065.1). GTDB lineage: Bacteria > Actinomycetota > Actinomycetes > Jiangellales > Jiangellaceae > Jiangella > Jiangella asiatica. Next base: position 1,467 of record NZ_SMKZ01000004.1, on the reverse strand, counting down.
GGACGCCGCCAGCCGCACCCGGCTGCGCAGTGCGACCACCAGGCTGATGGCCGGGACCACGACCAGCAGGATGCCGGCACGGAGCACGTCACGCTGTCCGGCCAGGACGGCGGCGATGATCGCACCGCCGCCGACGGCCAGAAAGGCCCAGCCGCGGCGGGTCAGGCCCGACAGCGCATCGCTCACCTAGGACTCCGTAGGTCTATCGACGCGGTTCCGGCTGCGGCACGCGCTGGACGAGGTCGGCCACGATGCCGGCGGCGTCACGGCGGCCGATCTGCGCCTCGGCGGTGGGCAGCAGCCGGTGGCTGAGCACCGGGACGGCGAGCGCCTGGAGGTCGTCGGGCAGGACGTACTCGCGCCCGTCCAGACCCGCCCAGGCCTTGGCCGCGCGGATGAGGTGGAGCGTCGCCCGTGGCGAGGCGCCCAGGCGCAGGTCGGGGGAGGTGCGGGTGGCGCTGGTCAGGGCGACGGCGTACTCCTTGATGGGATCGGCGACGTAGACGCCGCGGACCAGCCGGACCAGCTTGTGCACGTGCGCGGCGTCGGTGACCGGCTCCAGCGGGTCCAGCGCGCTCGTGGCACCGTGCGTGTCGATCATCTCGATCTCGTCGCGGGTGGAGGGGTAGCCCATGGACAGCCGCATCATGAAGCGGTCGCGCTGGGCCTCCGGCAGCGGGTAGGTGCCCTCCATCTCGATGGGGTTCTGGGTGGCCACCACCATGAACGGCGCCTCGAGCTGGTAGGTGGTGCCGTCGACGGTGACCTGCCGCTCCTCCATGCACTCCAGCAGCGCGGACTGCGTCTTCGGCGAGGCGCGGTTGATCTCGTCGCCGACGACGACGTTGGCGAAGACGCCGCCGGGCTTGAACTCGAACTCGCGGGTCTCCTGGTTGAAGACGGAGACACCGGTGACGTCGCTGGGCATCAGGTCGGGCGTGAACTGGATGCGGCGCACCGTGCAGTCGATGGCGCGCGCGACGGACTTGGCGAGCATGGTCTTGCCGACGCCGGGCACGTCCTCGATGAGGATGTGGCCCTCGGCGAGCAGGACGGTCAGCGCGAGCTTGATGACCTCCGGCTTGCCCTCCACGACCGAGCCGATGGCCGACTGGATGCGGGCGGCGGTGTCGGCGAGGTCGGTCAGGGCGAGCTCCGACACGTGGTCGGCCGGCTGCGGATGCCTGCCCTGGGTCAACGAATCAGGCACGTTTCCTCCATTCGATCCCCGACCTCGTCGGCGTACGTGCCTCGGCCGATCGCGGAATTCCCGCTACCAGTCTCGCAGTGTGCGACGTGCGACTCGATGCTCAGGTTCCGATCAGCGCCGGGTCTTGTCACTTACCCGCAGAGCCTATGTCCACTCCCGACTCTGCGCATCAGTCATTACGGACATAGCGCCTCGTTGGCTTGTGATCGTCCGGCGTGGTGACCCGAGGGCCGGATGGGGGGCGGTGGGGCGCGGTG